>JAHLWP010000067.1 GCA_019057865.1 Promethearchaeota archaeon | reverse complement strand
CGCCAAATGGCTTGTCTAAATACGATTGGAACTACCTTCGAAGCCTTCGACGATCCTGAATACAAAGAATTAGTACAAGTAAAATCTCATCTTACGGGTGAAATTATTAATCGATTTACGCATATTCATCATAGTACTGAAGACCTTCATAAAAAGCAAGATATGACGCGGAAATTATGTCAAAAAGTTGGCGGATGCATTCAGCGATGCATGGGTTGCGATGCAGCGAATGCGATATACAATGTTTCATATGAGGCTGATAAACTAAATAATGGAGAATCTCATTACCACGAAAATTTTAAAAAATGGCTATTAAGATTTCAACAGGAAGATTTAGTTGCAGCTGGTGCTCAAACTGATGTAAAAGGTGATCGAATTAAGCGTCCTGCTGATCAAGCAGATCCTGATATGTATGTCCATGTTGTAGAAAAGAAGAAAGATGGAATTATAGTTCGCGGTTGTAAGCTTCATATTTCGGAAGCTTCTGTTTCTGACGAACTACTAGTCATCCCAACAAGAGCTTTAAGACCAGAAGATAAAGATTATGCGGTTGCGTTCGCTGTACCTGGAGATTATGAGGGAGTAACCCAAGTGGTAACAATTCACAATCTTCGAAAGAGGGAATATTTTCCACGTGGTTTTCAGCCAGGAGCCACGGATTCTTACTTAATTTTTGACGATGTTTTTGTACCATGGGAAAGAGTCTTTTTATGCGGGGAATACCTGCATGGGGGTGCCCTTGCCTTACTATTTGGTCTCTTTCACCGCCATAGTTACTCGGGATGCAAACCCGCAATTGGAGACATAATGACGGGAACAGCAGCTTTGGCTGCGGAATATAACAACATAGCTAAGGCAACACATGTTAGGCATAAATTGGCAGAATTAATCTTAGTTACAGAACTTGGTTATGCTGCGGGATACACTGCTTCTGATTTAGGAAAACCAGAAATATACATGCCTGGAGTAGGATTTATTCCTTATGGGCCAGGAAGCTACATTCCAAACTCAATTTATTGTAATGTTGGAAGATGCTTAACCGGAGAAAATGTATTCCGTGAAGCTGAGATAATTACGGATATTTGTGGTGGTATTCCAGCAACTTTCCCACACGAAAGAGATTTTGTTAATCCAAAACTCAAGGATCATCTATATAAGTATATTACTAGAAACCCAAAAATTGCGCCTGAAAATGCTGCACAATTCTGGCGGTACATTGGTGATGGCCTGTGTTCTGCAACAGGAGGAATCCATCTCTTTGGAAGCTACCACGGAGGAGGAAGTCCAGTTATGGAGGAAATAGCTATTACAACCCAATATGACATTGAAGCCCGAAAAACGATGGTTAAGAAAATAGCCGGAATTGATGATGAGTTAAATAAGAGCAGATTGAAATTCAATGAGAAAAATACAACAAAATTGATTGTACATGATTTAGATAAAACGGTTTCTGAAAAGTAATGTAAAATTAATATAGAATTACTTATTTTCTTTTTTAATATTAGAGTTAAAAGATTTGCCGAGATTTCACAAGCATTTCTGAATGCTCGCATTATTATTATCCAAAGATCTATGAATACTTAGAATTTTTCAAACTTCTTTTTTTTATTTAAAATTCTTTTTCTTTAAATATATTAAGTTATAATAATGTTAAGCTGATCGGACTTCATTAAAGTATTTAAAACAAATGGTAAAATGATTGTAAAAACTAAAGTAAAAACCAATAAAAAGCGTAACAAGAAAGTTATTATTGCTTGGATACAAAAACATAAAGATTTTGATAAGGATATTCAAGAAATCTTAAAATTTTTCAAAGATCAAGTAAATTATTCTATAAAGAGTAGAATCTATGAATACTATAGAATTACATCTAATAACCCTGCTATTATGTTGTCTCTTATCTCATCTGTTCATGAGGTAATCGCTGAAAGTTATTTCAATACAGAAGAATCAATAGAAATAGAAGAATTAACTTAGAATTTGAAGGTCCTGCTAAGAAAGGTCCAAATTTATTCACTATATAATCTTTTTTACTTATTCTGATATCGAAATATAAAGCAGAAATCAGTCCTACTTAAGATTTCTAAGAACCTATAAATAGATAATATACAGGGATTTTATTGTAATCATACATATATTCAAATGATTCAAAAAACTGATAATCTCCATAATCTGGTAGATAATTATAATATGCTTCTTTAAGATCCTTTACTCGGATGCCTCCAATTCTTTTAATATATAACCATCTAGGGAGAAGTCTATTTGAGCCTGAAACTTCTACACTCGGTATGACATAGATCTCATCATAAGCAAACACTATATCATCATCTACTTTCTCCCATTTTGTATCTTCCCATTCCCATTTATGAATTTCTTCTCTTTGAATTTTGTTATTATCCTTAACACACAATTTTGGATCGATTTTAATTCTTTTAATTTCTACTTCGACTGTACTGCTATAAGTTTTCTTTACTTCAATCAACTCTTTAGGTTTTTGTATTTTTCTTATCATTTTTTGTACGGATTCTGGAATATCCATGGTTTCTTTATAATTAAAATAAAATTTTTTAAGTGATTTAAGTTTGCTAATTGATTCTGGTAATTCATTTAAATCCTTTGAATCTAAACGTAAAAATTCAAGAGATTTAAGATTACCTATTGATTGAGGTATTTCTCCAATACGCGATCCCATTATACTTAATCTTTTTAAGGACGTCAAATTCCCTAACGATTTTGGAAGTGGTGAAATTTTAGCAAATCGATGAATCGCTAAATCCTCTAGTGATGCTAAATTTCCTATCGATTCTGGTATTCTTGTAAATGAATTAACGATTAACTTTAACTTTTTTAAAGATTTTAACTGCGTAATTATTTCAGGAAAGGGAAATAAAGGATTATGCGATAAATCTAACTCATCAAGATGTTCTAATTTCTTAAAGCATTCGGGAATACTTTTAATACCATTAAAACTTAAATTTAACTTCTTTAATCTAGTTAAATTACATATAGATTTAGGAAACGATTGCAAGTTACAATAACTTAGGCTTAAACCTATTACTTTATTATTTTCAATTATGATTCCCGGCAAAAAAGAAGTAATGCGTTTTGCTGGTACGAGTGTGAAACCAATGATTACTTCAATGTCTTTTAAAACTTTGGCTTGTTGCGAATCCAAGCCATATTGCTCATAAATATTTGTTTTCAAGTCCATCAATGTTAAATCATTATGGATTAATGCATCTTCAAAATTTTGTAGACCTTTTGGGATAAGTTCTTTTGCTATATTTACTGCTATAGATTTATTACTTATGATCAATTCACAATGAGGACACCAATTTGTGATTAACTTTCTTCCATGGGATTTATCATATTTTTCTTCAATAAAAGAATAGATTCTCATTAGCTCTTTATCTAATTTTAGCACATCGCCGATACAATGAATATGTTCATGATGAAAATAATATGAAACTATAAGTAATTTTGTATGACATCGTTTACACTGATACATCCACTTGTAAACTTTAAATTTCTTTATAGTAGATATATCCTTTTGAATTTCTTGTCTCATTTTAAGGTATTAATTTAACTAAAATTTCTTGTCCTTATTTATGAAAATAATAAGGAATTCCAAATATAAATTTTTAAGGTTCCAAGATTAAATAATTTTTAAATTCAGAAAGTTATGGGAGAGGGGGGAATTGAACCCCCGACCCCTTGGTCCCAAACCAAGAATCATGCTATAGAGAAACTCCCTATAGTATCATACCAAGCTAGACCACCCTCCCTTTGAGGAATAGGCGTCCCTTCTTAAAGATAATTTTTATTTCCTCTCTTGCTAACGAGATAAATTAAAAATTAATTAAGCTATTGTATTTATAAAATGGTATAGATAAATAAAATTAATACTCTAAAAAAGTTTTTCCGTTATAAATTAATGTTTATATTTTTTATTTATAAATAATTTATTCTAACAATCTATAAAATTATAAATTAAGGTGATCAAAAATTACATTAAAATTTCCAAGTTCTATAATTTGTCCTAGCTGCAAAAAGGAAATTAGGATCGAAAGCGATGAAAAGGGTATGCTAAGGACTGATGAACTTTTCACAATGCGAATAAGGACTCCACTTTATATATTTCCCGGAAAAATAACAGAAGTCCGTTTAGATATAAGTATATGCTCTCAATGTAGCACGATAGTTGGACTTGGTAGAAAAATGTAACTTTTTTCTTTTTTTTAATAAGAATTAAGAAGTAATGTTTTCTATTTAATACTCAATAGATTTAAATGATTTTTCGAAATAATATAAAAAAAAGACATAAATTTGAAAAATATTCTATACCTTCAAAAAATAGGTCAATTGGACCGCATTATTTTATTAAAATTAAAAAATCATCTTCAATGGGCATTTAAAGAATTTTCATTATCTATAAATATAATCGAGGAAGAGATTCCATTGGAGGATTCATATTACAACCAAATTAGGCATCAATATGATGCCTCATTAGTATTGAGAAGATTAAAAAATTATGTAAAAGAAAAGCAATACTTTCGTGTATTAGGAGTAATGGATAAAGACATTTATTCAGGATTCTTAAATTTTGTATTTGGAATTGCTTTAAAACCAATTAGAGTAGATTTGAAAGTTTCTAGTGTTGCTATAATTTCAATTACACGTCTCAGAGAAAGTTTTTATAGGAGATCTGATGATAATTCTTTATTCGAATTAAGAGTTTTAAAAGAAGCTATTCATGAACTAGGACATACTTTCGGCTTAGAACACTGTAATAATTTTTGTATAATGCAATTTTCGAACTCATTAGCAGATACTGATGAAAAACCTTCTCAATTTTGCGATATTTGCTCAAAAAGATTATTAAAATTTGTTAAAAAACTGAAATGATTTATTTAATACCTATCTTTAAATATTTCAAATAATTTTTCGCTAATTTTTAGAATTCTTTTATAATTCTTTACCGTTTTGATTAGATCATCCGGAATGTTCTTCATACCAAAATATGCACCAGCTAATCCTCCTCCTATTGCACCCACTGTATCACTATCCCCTCCTGCAGTCGCTAACTCATAAATACAATCCTTAAATGAATTTATTTTTTTTAGGAAAATAAAAATCGCACAAACAACAGTACTTATAGTATAAGGATGAACAAATGCTTTTCCTAAATATTGTTCAATAAAATAGGGGGATTTAACTCCTGATTGAGAAAATTTAATCAGTCCAGCTTCAATTGGTAAATCTAGACTCGATCGCAATTTTCCTAAAATTTCACAAAATTCTTCCCAAATCTCATCATGAGAGTTAGAAATAGAAGAAATAACTACATCAAAAAATTGATCTATGGAAAATCCTGATTTTGGTGCCTTATCAATTAAATATGCAATAGCTCTTGCTATTACTACTGCTCCAGCAGAAGCTGCTGGATGAGAATGAGTAATAATGCTAGATTTTATTGCTGCCGATTTTAATGCTTTGATATCTTTATTGTAAAGCAATCCAATTGGTGCTATTCTCATGGTGGTTCCATTTCCGCCAGAATTAGAAGCAGCTTCTTTCCATGGTATTCGATATTTTAATTTTCTTGCGGCAGTAATACATCCATAACCCGCTCCAATTGGAGGGTCATCAAGCCATTTAACATACTCCTCTATAAAATTGTGTAGATTAAATCCGCCCCCTTGAATCAAAGCTTGTGCTGTATGTAGTGTAAGTTGTGTATCATCCGTAAATGTATTGAACAAGCGTCTATTATTAATTATAAAATCTTCAAAATTAGTAAAATTAGATTTTATAGCATCTCTGAGCATTCCTTCAAAAGGATGTCCAAGAGTATCTCCAATTGCAACTCCTAATAGAGAGCCTTTAAACTTATCTAAATAATCAATTGGCATTACATTTTAAAAGGGTATATTGAGTATTTAATTTTGTTGGTTTACGCTAAATTCTTATAGACATTCTTAATTTCAGTTATTAAATCAGTAATACTAAAAGGTTTATCCAAAAAACTTCTCGCTCCAATAGAAAGGGCTTCTTGCTTGATGCTATTATCAGCACTCGTGAAAATAATTTTTGATTTGCTATTAATTTTTAAGATTTGTTTTGTTGCTTCAATTCCATTCTTAATTGGCATTCTATGGTCCATTAAAACAATATCCGGCTTTTTTGGAAATGAAATAAATAATGAAACTGCCTCTTCTCCATTTTTTGCTTCCCCTATCACTCGATATCCAGACATTCCTAATACTTTTTTAAATAGCAATCTAAGTGATTGATCATCCTCAACGATAAAAACCGAAGCTATTTTGTTTACACCTCTGGAATTAATACAACAAAATTACTTCCTTTTGAATAGTCCCCTTTAACTTTATCCTCGATCCATATTTGTCCTTTATAAGTTGTTAAAATTTTTCTTACAAGTGATAATCCAATCCCCATTCCACTGACGGTTCTATCTATATTATATACTCTCTGAAAAATATTCCCTTTATCAGTATCGGATATTCCAATTCCACTGTCTTCAAATTCAAATTTAACAAGTTTTAAGCCATCTTTTTGAAGTTTTGAAACTTTAATCTTTATTTCAACTGGAAAATGGTGAGTATACTTTACTGCATTGATTAAAATATTTTCAAAAATATCTATTAAAAGCTCATTTGCTTGAACTGTTATTGCTTTATAAGGATTTTCAATATCTATATTAATTTTTTTATCTTGGAAACTTTTTAATAAAAAATCTATTGATTGATTCAATACTTCAATGGCTTCTATGGGTTTGGTGGAAATTTTTATATCTTCCAATCTTGACAATTTTCGGACATTTGAGATTAAATTAGCCGCCCTACTAACTTGTTGTTTAGATATTTTCAACATTTGTTTTAATTCATTTAAATCTTTCTCTTCTTCCAAATAAAGGAAACTCAATTCAACAGAAGATAAGATGTTTTGAAGAATGTTGTTTATATCGTGGGCAATTAAGTCCTTATAAAAATTAGATCTATTAAAAGCTTCCCGATATTTTTTTTCTGATTTTTTTAATTGCTTTTCGGCATTCATTTGTTCTGTAATGTCTATTGATATTATGAAGTCGGCTGGTCTTCCTTTGTAATTAATTGTTTTTGAAAAATTTTCAAGCCATCTAATTTCTCCATCTTTCCTTATTATGCGATACTTAAATTGTTCAATTACACCTTTTTCTCCAATCTCTTTTTTGCTAGCTTGGTCCATAACAAAATCTCTATCATCAGGATGTATGAGCTTAGCAAATTCATACGGTTTCCAATTTTTTATTTCTTCGGGTGAATATCCATTAACTTTTGGTAATCTTTCATTAAAATATTTTAAAATGCCATCTTGTATGATAATAATACTCATAAATGATTGTTCGGCAATTGTTCTAAACTTTTCCTCTGATTCTTTTAAGGCCTCTTCTGCCTTCTTGCGTTCAGTTATATCAGTAAAAGTCACAGCAAAATAAACCTTCTTAGGAGAATACCCTGAAACTTTATACCAACGATCAAATGCTTCTGAATAATCCTCAACTGTTATTGGAATTCCTGATAATCCGACATTTCCAAATTTGCCAATCCAATCCGCAGGATCATTCTCTGTTCCTGGAATTGCTTCAGTTACAGTCTTTCCAATTAGATCTTCTTTTTTCATACCTGTAAGTCTTTCAAAAGCAGGATTCGCTTCGATATATCTATAATCAACTGGTTTATTGTTATCATCAACAATGACCTCATGAAGAGCAAATCCTGCATTCATATTCTCAAACAAAGAACGATATTTTTCTTCAGATTTTTTTAATTTTTGCTCGGCAATTTTTCTTTTCGTAATATCCCGAACAAGACCATAAAACCCAACCTTATTTCCTTTAGAATCGTATAATAAATCAACTGATCCTTCAAAATAGATTAGTTTCTTCTTTTTTGTTATTACTTTAGCTAATCCTGTTGGAGGACGGGGAATCCCTGTTTTATAAACTTGGTTGAACATATTGAACAAAACTTCGGATGACTTTGTATCGTATAGTAAGCGATAATTCTTTCCTATTACTTCTTCCTTTGAATATCCCATTATTTTACAATACTCAACATTGGCATAAACAAGATTTCCAATAAGGTCAGTTTCATAATATCCTTCCATCAAATTTTCGAGAATGTTTCGATATTTCACTTCAGATTCTTTTAATTTGTGCTCAGCTACTTTTCTTTCAGTTATATCCCTTCCTAAAGAGACGACTAAAGGTTCACCATTAATACTTTTTATTAAAGTTGCATAATATTCGAAAGGAACAGATTTACCATCTTTAGTGATTAAAGACAACTCAACTTTAGCACTTCCTTCTTCGATTAACTTCTCAATCGCCTTTGAAGCACGTTTTAAGTCTTCTTCATTGTAATAGGAATTAGGTGCCTTCATAGAAGAAACCTCCTCATCAGAATAGCCACTTACTTCATTAAAAGCTTTATTCCATCTAAGAACTTTTCCAGTCTGAGGATTAAATACAAAAATAGTGTCAATTGATGCATTAATCACGTTTTCAGTAAATTTTTTCTCAGTTTGGATGGCATCTTCTACTTTTTTAAGTTCAGTTATATCCCGAGTAATTTCCACTACTCCATTAATTTTGTTGTTATCATTAAAAACAGGATATCCCTCAACAAACCATAGCCTTCCATCTGGAGTAATCATTTTCCTATGGTTTAACTCTCCAGACTTAAGTGTTTTTAATACTGGACATTCTTCACATGGTTTGTTTCGCCCGTGCCATAAATTATAGCAATTTTTTCCAACTAATTGTTCAGGAGTTAAATTAAGTGAATCAGCCGCAGTTTTATTTGCCCAAATAATTTTGAAATCTTTATCATAATAAACAATATGTTCAGAAATGGTTTCTAAAACCTTTATATAAATATCTTCTAATCGTTTTGATAAGAATTCTTTTTCTGTCAATATACCCAAATCTGCTAAAAATTAATTATGTTATAAAAATTCTTTACTTTTCATATAAATCCAATAAAAAAATTTGTATTTAATATTATTTTTTTAATCAAAAAGGACTAGTCAAATAAATTTGTTTTCAAATTGAATAATTATCAATAATACTTATATAAATTCGTTAACAATATTTATTTTAATCAAATGCTATATTGAGTTTGATAGTTAAATATGTTTAATTTAGAAAAATTAAGAAATACTATAACCGCATTAATTACTCCTTTTAAGGAAGACTATTCAATAGATGAAGAAAAATATCGAGAATTTATTAGATATCAAATAAAGAATGATTGTCAACTTTTAACTATGGGAACAACTGGGGAAAGCGCAACATTATCTCATGAAGAACATCATTATGCTATAGATATCACCATAGATGAAGCAAAAAAAAGTAATAAACATCCATTTACTTTAGCTGGAACAGGCAGTAATTCTACAAAAGAGGCCATTTCACTATCGCAATACGCAGAAAAAGCTGGAGCAGATGGATTACTATTAGTTGTTCCTTACTATAATAAGCCAGTTCAACATTCTCTAATTGAACACTTTTCCACTATTGCTGATTCTGTTTCATTACCAATAATTTTATATAATGTTCCCAGCCGTACTGGCAGGAATTTAGAACCTGAAACAGTTTCTAAATTAGCATCTTCTAAAGATAACATAGTTGGGATAAAATGTGCAAGTGGAAATATAGACCAAATAACAAAAATAATTAAAACAACTCCAGATGATTTTATTGTTTTAAGTGGAGATGATAGTTTAACCTATCACATTATGGCATTAGGTGGAAAAGGAGTTATTAGTGTAGCTTCAAATATTATACCTGCTAAGATGGTAGAATTTACTCAATCTATGAATATTGACAATTGGGAAAGTGCTAGAAAAATGCAATTAGAATTATTTGACCTTTTTAAAGTATTATTCATAGAAACTAATCCTGGTCCCGTCAAATATGCTGCCGAATTAATGGGAATTATGAATAAACGGATGAGATTACCATTAACACCCCCATTAGTAGAAAATCAAGAGAAAATTAAAATGGTTTTAAAAAAATTAAACTTAATCTAATAAAATGATAAAAGAGAGGGATTTTGTTGATTAAATTATTAATTTTAGGTCCAACAGGGGCAATGGGAAAAATTATAAGTGAATTAGCCTTAAATGATGATGATATTGAAGTAGTGGCTGCTTGCGACATAAATAATATTGGAGAAGAGTTAGGAGCTTATGTAGCCATAAAAGATCCAAATAAAGTAAAAATTAGTGATGTAAATAACCTTCAAAATATTATCGAAAAAACGAATCCTGATGTAACTGTTGATTTTACAGTCGCAAAAGCAACAGAAAAAAATTGTGAAACTTGTGTGAAGAATGGTATTCGATGTATTATTGGAACAACAGCAATGTCTCAAGATTTTCTTGATAAATTCGAAAAATTAGTTAAAGAACATAATGCCCCTGCTGTAATTTCGCCAAATATGGCAACTGGTGTGAATATTTTCTTTAAAATGGCTTCAATATTAACCAAATATCTATCAGAATGGGATATTGAAGTAATTGAAGCACACCATCATAGAAAAATTGATGCCCCAAGTGGAACTGCTCTGAAAATTGGACATATTATTAGTGATACTTTAGGTTCTGATTTTTCAGAAATAGCTAAATATGGACGTAATAAAGGGCCGAGTAAACGTTTAGTAGGAGCAAAAAATGAAATTGGAATTCATTCAATTAGAGCAGGTGATATTGTTGGCGATCATATTGTACTATTTGGAGGATCTGGAGAAAGAATTGAATTAAAACATCAGGCTCATAGCAGATTATGTTTTGTTACAGGTGCAATTAAAGCAATTAAATTCATTGCTAAAGCAAAAGAAAGTAAGATTTATAGCACAGCTGAAGTTTTAGGCTTATAACTCTAAAATGTTATCTAATATTTTGAAGAACATATAAGAAAATGAGATAAAATAATAAAAATTTATCAGAGCAGATCAGTATTATCATTAACTTGAATTCACAGGTTTCATAATGCCAACTCTTCATTTAGAAAGTCTAAAGGTATCCAGTCCTTAAACATTCCTTTTTTATAATTTTATCTCATAATAGAAAAAGGCACTAAAATTTTTATTCTTTTTTATGAAAAATAATTACTATTTTTTTTTACTTTAAGTGATCTGGGATAATCTGAAGTTTTAACAAGTCATCAAGACTCTCTGCTTCTCTGATTTTAAAAATATTTCCATTATTGATTAAAATTTCAGAGGATCTGGGTCTAGAATTATAATTACTACTCATAGTATATCCGTATGCTCCCGCATCAAGAATAGCAAGAAAATCTCCTTCTCTCAACTCTGGTAACTCTCTATCTTTACCTAGAATATCTCCAGATTCACATATAGGTCCTGCGATATCAT
>JAHLWP010000040.1 GCA_019057865.1 Promethearchaeota archaeon | reverse complement strand
ATTTTAATTAATTTTTGTAGAAAAAGCGAAAAAAAGAGAATCAAAAGTAATTAAAGCGACAAAAAATCTAAATGTTTATAATTAAAAAGAAATTTAATAACCTAAATTCTTACATAAAGAGAAGTGAAGGGAAAAGAAATCTGAGCAATTATAAAAAAATCAGGGAGAGATTAAACTCGCTAGAGTTTAATAGAGGGCGAAATCCAATGTATAGCTCAAATTATCTTTGAATAAATTTCCCTTCCCTATTTTTATAAACCCATTCAAATATTTAAGTCTTTACTTCAATGTCGAAAATGATCAATTTTAATTAATTTTTGTAGAAAAAGCGAAAAAAAGAGAATCAAAATTAATTGAAGCAAAAAAGGAGGGTAAAAAAGTTTTCTCTCAATTATATGGAAGATGGTATCCAATAGAACGAGTAAATAAAAAAACTATTACTGTTAAAGCTGAGACAGGAGATTACAATTTTACAATAGATAAATCCTTCATAAATCAAATAGAAAAATAATAAAAATAGAAAGTTCAAAAATTACAACAAACTTTTATTAATTAATCCTATTATTCACCAGGCATAATATAAACATCAAAAAATGCAATTTCACCACTGCTTTTTTGTTTTTCTTGTTTATAAAGATAGTTATACTTGTTAAAGATATCATCACCAATTTGTTTTAAGATTTTTTCAGTAATTGATATATTAAATAATCCTGCACTATGAAGAGCAATATATGGTTTTTTTAATTTCATACCTAAAATTATTTTATTTTTTACATCTGATGTATTAGTATTCCTATGAATAAAAAGATATACTGAAGCCTTAAATACGCAATAAATATAATATGTTTTTTTCAAGCTACATTATTAATAAAAGAAAAATTAAATAATCTAAATAAATTTGAATCGAGTAGTAAAAATGTCAAAAATTCTGGAAGAAAATATAAAATTATTAAATAAAAAATATGAACCATTAGAGATTCAATTTGAATATAATGGAGATATAATCAAAATTAATGATGATTATGTAATTACAAATAATCCAAAACTAAAACAAGCATTAAAAGATCAATACTTAATTGCTTTTAATTGGGATCAAAAATTTTGGTTCATAGGGAAAGCAGGAATAAAAAGACTAATTAGAAAAATAGTAAAAATAAAGCCTTCGAAAAGTATTGATACTTTAAGAAGTGAATTATGGGAATATATTGAAATGATTAAAGATAGCGAATTAAAAAATTCTATAAAAGAGTTTTTCGAAAAAAACAAAATGTTTTATGAAACTCCAGGAGCTAAATATAATCACCATAATTATGAAGGAGGATTATTAGAGCATACAATTCAAACAGTTAAATTAGCTTTAGCTGTAAATGATGTTATTGAAAATTTAATCATCGATCAAGATTTATTAATTGCTGGGGCTATTCTTCACGATATTGGAAAAATAAATTGTTATGAATTTTCTAATGGAATTATTGAAATAACAGATATTTTTCATGAACAAGAACATATTATCCATGGTATAAAGATTATTTCTTCAGAAATCAAGTCGGTAAAATTAGATGAATTAATTCATATTTTAGCAAGTCATCATAATACAAAAGAATGGGGCTCTCCAATAGAACCTATAACTAATGAGGCTTGGATTATTCATCTTGTCGAAAATATGTCATCCAAAATAATGGGTTAATGAAGATTTTATGTGTGAAAAATTTCATTTTTTATATTTTAAATGTTATTCTCCTGACAAAATTTAAATCTTTACTTTGATGTCGAAAATAATCAATTTTAATTAATTTTTGTAGAAAAAGCGAAAAAAAGAGAATCAAAAGTATTTAATCCGACAAAAATCCCAAATCTTTCTTTTACTTCATATCAAAAAGAAAAACATGTTTTTCTAATATTTACACTTTTGGAAAAAAGAGGACTTAAATATGACTTTTTTTATAAGAATGTAAATCTTTAAATTAATATAATCCCTGATTATGCCCTTAAATTACGAGAAATCTTTAAAAAATTCAAAAGTTAATTTTAAAATGTTTATAGATTTTGATCTAACCTCTAAAGTTTTTTATCATAATTATTTTTTTGACGAGTATAAAAGTGTCTTAAAGATAGCTTTGACATCCCCATTATACGATAATGAGGATTTTTGGGATAATACTGTCAATAACGGAGATTGCCTAGATCTGAAATATGAGAAATTTGATCTTACAAAATATGTGTATTTATTACACTTTATATAAAATTTTGAAATTAAATTTTTATAGACGTGACTCAATAAATTGCAATTTTATTCTTCTTAGTATATTTACTAAGATTATGGAAAAATCAATCTTAACTAATTTTTATAAAAAAACAAAAAATAGATTATTTTAAAGAATTATTAATCTCATCCAAGAGAGAATCGAAATCTAATATTTGAAAATTTTAACAATTCCAGCACTTTTTTGAATCAAAAGTTACCGATGACAGGGGATTATTGATATCTATAATATTTATAAAATGTTCTATATCTTGTAAAAGACAACTTAGAGTTCTCTTCTTTATTTTACCCTCTCTATTAAGGATTTGTTTTAAAGATGTTAAAATAAGGTTAGATTTTGTTCTACTAATTCCAACATAAAGAATATTTTTTTCCTCTTGAATATTAATAACTTCATTATTTATACACTTTTTAATACAAATTCTAGGGTGTGGGAATTCAAAATTTTCTAGTCCTACAAAAATGACTTTTGAAAACTCTAATCCTTTTACTTGATGTACCGATGATAGATAAATTTTACCTTTAGTTTTTTCTCTAATCTTTTCCCCCCAATTCAATTCTAACAACATATCATTCTTGATTAACTGAATTTTTTCCCATAAGTGATATTTTTTAATATCTTTCCTTAATTCATAGTCTTTAATATATTCATAAATTGTCTGAAGCACAATATCATTATCAAAGTCATAACCACTATTCTCACAGATTTGCATAAAAATACTTGATATTTTACCAGATTTCCTTTGTTCTAATATAATTTCATCAAATTTATTGAAAAAGTTCAAGTATTTTCTTTCAATTGTATCATTTCTAAAATCCTTTAAATATATAAATTCTAGATCGTTATTTTCAAATAATTCTTTAATATTATTAAGACGAAAATACATTCTTGAAATTATGCATATATCATCAAGTGCAATCCCACCTTTTTGAAACTCTTTGATTTTTTCTAAAATAAATATTGCTTCTTCTTCCACATTATTAAATAAATAACAATCAATCTTATTATTAATACCAAGCGTCGATAATTCTCCTTTTCTTAAATATAAATTGATAGATTTGATTAATGAAGAAGTAGTTCTGTGATTTACTCTTAATTCTTTAATTTCATAGTCAAAATCATCTAAGATTATCCTTAATTCATTGGAGAGAGCTCCTTGGAATATGAAAATTGACTGAAAATCATCACCAAAACACATAAAATTTAATTTTTTACTATTAGTTCCAGGTTTTTCAACACCATTTATTAAATATTTAAAAATTTGATATTGTATCATATTAGAATCTTGGAATTCATCTACTAACACATACTCATATTTTTTACGATAGAAATTAAGTATGACAGGATATTTTTTCCATAGTTCTATAACTTTTATGATTAAATAGTTGAAATCCAGCTTATTTTCGTTTTTCAAGTTATTCTCGTAATCATCATAAGCTTTATTGAAGATTTCTTCAAAATCTTGGTTTTTGTATCCTTCATTTAGTTTTAAACGTTTTTCAAGAATCCATTCTGAGAAATCATTTTTATAAACATTATCAATTGAATCTTGATTAATACCCAAATCAATTAAATTTTTTTTTAATAAATCTTCTCTCTCAATTGGACTAATAATATTAAATCTCTGATTTAACTCTATTTTTGATCCATAATTTCTTAAAATATTATAACAAAAAGAATGAAATGTTGTAATATACACTTTTTTTTCTAAAATATTATCATCAATATCTAATCTGTTAAACATTTCATTTGCTGCAGCATTAGTAAATGTTAATCCAATTAATTTACCAGAAATCTTTTTATTTTCAATAATATATTTGATTCTTCGCCCCATTGTAAAAGTTTTGCCATAACCAGGTGGAGCTATAACCAAATATGATTTATTTATATCAGAATAAATAATTTCTTCTTGTGATGAATCTCTTGTCATAATTTTTTAACTCTTAGTTTTTTCAACTGCTTTATTGATAACTTCTTTATATATCTCTGGAATTTCCTCTAATTCACTAATTTCTCCTAATAATTTTCCCATCGTAAGACCTTTTTGTCTAATTATCCATGGTTTTAAGATTTTTTTTAAAACATCCTCGTATTCTAGATGCTCTTTAAAGAAATTTATGCATTCTCCAAAATTATTAACTTCATTTGTTAAAGATAATTCATTTTTAATGATATTATAATAATTTTCTATTGTTTTATCGGAACATAGACTTATTAAAACATCAAGAAGTTTATAACATGGTACCTTTGAAATAATCTCAGCTTCAAATGCTTTTTCCTTGGTGATAAATTCATCGTCACTTAAAAAATCCTTCACATCATTATCATCTTTATCAACTATAGAAATAAAGGGAATATTTAATCTTTTTAAAATAGTTTTATAATATTTTAAGTTTCCTGTACCCTCAAGAGAAATGTAAGAAATACTAAAAAGGTCGAAGTTTTTATTCATAGTTCTTGCATATTCTGGAATGGCTCCCTCTTCAGTTGAACCTTCTCCAAGAATTATGCATCGTGAAAAAAAAGCTTCAGGGTAGAATGTAAATATTCCTTTAAAAACCCTTATGAGGCTCTTGTTTAATTTACCCACTTTACTTTTATATTCTTCCTCAGCTAATTCTAAATCATCAATTAATATTCTTATTTCCGGAAAATGTATCGATTCGGTATAGAAATTTTCATTTTTCCTCAATAAAATCAATTCTGGAAATTCAAATCTTGATAAGATATTTGACGAATGACTTGTAATAATAAATTGAAATTTTATATCATACCTACTTTCAAATTCATTTTGAATTACTCTAAGATTTTCAATTAATTGTCTTTGCAAATGTGGGTATAAATGAGCTTCGGGTTCTTCAATTGCTATAAAGGAACTTTTAATATCTTGTCTATTAAGCATTGAATTTATTTTCAATAATTTTAAGGCAATAACGAAATAACTTTGAAATCCGGTTCCATGAGCTAATATCGGAAAATCATCAATTTCGATTAAAGCTTTTTTTAATAACTCATTATCTTGAATTGAAACAAAAGATAAATCTAATTTAATATTCGGCATAATTTTTTCTATAATTACTGAAAAATCATTTTGTAAATTTTTAAAGCTATTTAAATCAGAAAACCTTTTTTTTAAATCACTTAGAATTCTTTGAGTCTCAAATCTTTTTTCAAAAATTATTAGCTTTTCATTAAATTTATTAAATAAATCATCGATAAGATCGATTTGACCTTTTTCAAAGCTATTATTACTAAAAATTTCTTTTATTTTTGCAAAAACCTTTTCTCTATCTGTCTTGAGACTCTTAAGTTTGTTTTCTTCATCAATCTTAAACTCTTGATTCAAAAGTTTTATAAGATGGTCTAAATCTGTAATTACTGAGTTTGGGAATTCAACTGAAATCAAGTCTTCCTTTAAACTTAAAAGAATTTCTTGGAGCCCCTTCTTAAGAAGTGAAAAAGAAATGATAAAATTTGGCAAATAATAATTAATTACATTCATTAAATCACTTTTTTTATCCATCCTAATTTCTTTTCTTGCCCATCTCATACTTGGAATAGAATAAAAATGGAATAATCTTCGATAAGCGTATTTAAAATTAAATTTTCCATTATCATCACTCATTTCCTTTTTAATAAAAAAGCAGTCTTTATCAATGTCTTTCTCTTCTGGATTCCATTTTGCAATGAACTTTAATTTAGCACTATAATTCATTTCAGGGTCAATAATGCCATCTTCTAAGATGTTGATTAATTCATTATCCTCATCAATACTTTGAAATTTAATCTTTATTATAATTGGTTTATGTATATCAATAAAATCACTTTCTTCAATTTTAAAAGATTTAAACGAACGAGTTGGATTTAAAATGCCTTCTAGAGCATTTATAAAATTAGTTTTTCCAATATTGTTTTCTCCAAATATTAAATTAAATTTACCTAATTCAATCTTGAAATTTTGAAAATTTCGATAATTTTTTATAGAAACTTTTGAAATTAGCATTTTACTCTTTTAATCTTTTATAATTATCTTTTAATTTCTAAACATTGAGATTAAATGCAAATATAATATATATAATTATACTTTAAATATAAAACCCAATTTATTTAATTATAATATGGTTTTAGTTTTCATTGATGAGTCAGGAACGGTTGATCTTCCCGATAAGGTAAAGATATATTTATTGAATGCAATACTAGTTCAAGAAGAATATTTTCAGATTTTAGATTTGAATATGATAACAATTAAAGAAGTATTAGCTTATAAGTATAATTTACCCAATAGTGATTTTGAGTTACATGCATCAAATCTATTTAGTAAAGAAAAAGGAAGAAGCAGTTTAGGAAAAAAGCTTAATTTAATAGAATGTATAGATTTTTTTCGTTCTGTGTTAGAATATATGTGTTCTAATTCTGAATTTGAAATTATAATTACTGCGATTCTAAAAGATAAACTCTTAAAACCAATTAATATAAAATACTGGGCATATTCAATGCTACTTGAGAGAATTGAATATTCATTAAAAGAGAAGTATCATTCGAGAGGAATATTGCTTAAAGATACAGAAGGTATAACAAAAGACAAGAAAACTAAGGAATTAATTAAAGATATAATTTATAGAGGCACTAAATATGTAACTTTCCAAAAAATTGTTTCTGCAATTTATTTTATGGATTCAAAATTAAGCGAAGGAATTCAATTATCAGATTTTACAGGTTATAATATAAGGAGATTTTTAGAAATGATACTTTATAATCAGCATTATAGAGATTATACTACTAAACCTTTATATAAAAGATTTGTTTCTAAAAAACTCAGGAATTATCCTAAATATATAAGTAAAGGAATGAAAATATTTCCGGATAATGATATACCAGTAAATTAAATGAATGATAAGTAGAGACCGGTGGGCCCCATCCTTATCTTTCTCTTCAATATTAATATACAAAATAAAGTATTTAAAGATAATTAGTATAATGAATAAATAATTTTTCGTAAATTAAGTAATTTAAGCACTTTTAATTTTTATCATCAATCTTTCCTTCCTGAGACATGGAACGTAATATAGAATTTGATAATAGATTATAATTTAATAATTCTTCAACTATTTGAATTTCTGGTGATTCATCCTTAAAAAAAAGTTGTAATACATTTATCAAAAAAAGTAATTATTTTCTCATTTCATTTACAGATTCAAAAGTTAGTTTTTGTCCTCTAAGCCAATCTAAAGTAAAGTTTTCTTTATTAACTACAAGATATTTAGTAAACCAATTAATAATTTCACTCTTATTCATATCTTTATCCTGAAAGATTTTATGAATTTTATTGCAAGTTGGACATATTTCTTCTTTTCGAATTTTAGGTTTCTTAGGTTTTTTTTGTTCTTCAGGTATTTTTTCAGTTTCATGAATGAATTTTTTATTTTGAAAATATGCATAAAAAACATATTTTAAGTTTGAATATAGCCGAAATTTCGCATGAATTTAAAAAAGTAATATAAATCCTTATAAAATTAAAAAAAAAAGATTAAAAAAAAATTATTTTTTGTTAAACTCTTCCCAGTTAATAAATTCTTTCACGGTTTTGCCACGATATTTTTTCTGATTTCTACCATTAACTACTTCATCAAAGTTATGAATCATGTTATCTTTTACTAGTTTCTGTACATAATTATTTACTTTGCCCGTTGTCCAATTAATTTTTTTACTTATTTCATAAACGGTTAAATCAGGATTTTTATCAATAAACTCATATAAGAACCATTTATTATCCTGGGCTTTTTTCCTCCTTACCTGATTTGCTATTTTTAACATATCCATCTCTCAAACTCATCCTCCACATGACTAATCTAACTGACATCTTAAATTTATGACAATTTTGACATTAATGTTATTTTTTACTTCCCATTGATTAATACAACATTTTTTCTATATAAATGTTTTCCAATAAAAAATATGTTGTATGGTTATATTTCTATATAAAATATTAATATCCTTTTTAAATTACATATTCATCCTTTAAAATATTACAACATCTTAAACCTTCACGACTTAGATGATATGTTGGATTCCTTCCTGAAGGTTGTTTAGTAATAAAACCACTAGATATTAGAGTTTTATTTATTCTCCTTAAATCTTTATCTTTAATATCCGGTAGAGTGGTTAGGAGTTTTTTTTTAATCTTTTGCATCGGATAACGTGCAGTTGTAGTATAATCTAGTTCCTTTCCCCAAACAAATAAAACCGATTTTTCTAGGTCAGTTAATTCTTCAAATGTCTTCATTCTGATTCCTTTAATTTATACTTCCTAAGATAAAAGAAATCATGCTCCTTTATAAATAAAAATTAATATTTAAATAGTAGATTGATAAGTCTATTTAAAAACGTAAAGAGAATGGTTTATATGCATATTATCAATTGATAATATCCATTTAACACATATTTTTTATAGCTATTTTTTGCGGCCCCGTTAGAGTTGTAAAGCTAGGTGAGTTCTTTGGCTTGAATATATAATCCATAAAGTTTATCGATTTACTTTTTTTGGTTGACTTTACAACTTTAATGATGGCAACACCTCCTTCTTTTCTTTTTCTTTTTAATTTTTTTTTTTTTTATTTGAATATCAAATTTTTAATTCTTGGATTATTACATTGAATTCGACTTTAAAAGGTTCTCTCTCCGGTCTATGTTGATCCTCTCCTATTCTCTCAATAGGATCCATACTGGACATAAAGCCTTTAGCTTTAAGCTCTCTATATTGTCGTTTAAGCATATTAATTTCACACTTAAGAAATGAAAGTTCATTGTTCTTATCAAATAACTCAATAGGATCTAATTCGTGTTGATATTTCTCCACATGCTTGTTAAACCAAGTAAGGAGTTTATATACTTTTCCACATGTTTTACATACATATCTTAATTCAGACATTATTTTCACTCTCCTTTAGATTTAGTTAAATACCAGAAATTGTTTTTATCTCTTCTAATTTCTCCTGTAGAATGAAGAAACATTAACATTTCTTCTATTTCAGATAAATCTGCATCAGAAAAATAATCTGCTAATTTATACATCTTAGTTTTTTTATGATGGGTTTTAATATAACGTCTTACATTGTCTAATGATAATTCATGTTTAAGGCCAGTTTTAATTAGTTTTAATTGTCTTTCATTGAATTCATTAAATTTTTTTTCAATTCTTAAATCAAATTCAATGATTTTTTTATCAATTTCTCCAGTTGTTCTGGTTGTGTGTCCAAAACCCTCAACATGGTTTTTACTGCCATTAATCGATTTTGGCACTTTTTCTGTTCTCCATGTTTCAGGATCGGTTCTTGGGATCTTATCTCCAAGATCAGCCTCTATAGAAACTGTTCTTGAAACTTCAGGTTGTGCAACTTGTTGATCAATCTTAAAAGGAGTTTTATCTCTGGCTAAATCAGTTTTAGCTTCTTTAGTAGATTCATTTAAAATTAATTTTTTTTCCTGACTGTCAGGAACTTTTTTTGATTCTTTATCTAATGATCCAAAATTAAATTTAGGCATTAGTATTCATCTCCTCCCATAATACTTTTATTCTTTCAATTTCATCATTTTCTAAATCAAGATCGATATTTTTCTCTACAAATGGCTTTATCATTTTTTTTAAGATTTGAGTATCAACTAATTCAGTTTTCTCATTAGATTCTCTTTGAATTGCGCAATAGACATTATATCTTCCATTCTTATCAACGGATTCGATTAATTTAGCTTTTATTAGTCTTTGAAGATAAGTTCTAATAAATTGGATATTTTTTTCAGGATCTTCGTTAATTATTAATTTTTCAGCTAATTCTATTGATGTTAGAGGTTCTTTTTGTAATAATTGATATATTTTTTCTTTATTTCCACTTTGTTTGTTCATTTTTTAATCAACCTCTCTAAATAGTTCGTCTAAATCAGCTATAAGGTGCATAACTTCTTTAGTTTCCTCTAAGTCAATTATACTCTCATAACTTTCAATTATTCTCTTAATTTTTTGATTCATTTTTTAATTAACCTCTTCAATTCTTTCATATTTTCCATTAGCATATCTATTAAAAATCTCTAAAGCATCAACATCATAAGAGCAGTCTTCATTACTACATACAAATTCAGTTCCTTGCATATATATCTCAGCACTACACTTAGGACATTTAAATCCAGTATAATACTTAATTTTAATAAACTTTAATTGGTTCTCATACAGTTCTTTATACTTAACCATTTTTTTTTCACTTTTTTTTATTTGTATACTAATAGTATATTGAAAGCATTCTTTATTAAATAATATACAGATCAAGTATATTTAAATGTTTGTTTTGTATATTGAATTTCAAAATATATTTATTAATATACAACTTAGTATATTTATGAGTAAAAAAGATCAAATTTTAGATTTGCTAAAACAAGAAGCCTTGACAAGTAAGGAAATAGCTAAAAAACTTGATTTTGAAGAACAAGAAACGAGAATATATTTATTACGATTGAAAAATACAAATAAAATTCATGTCTTAGAAAAAAAAGGGAGATTTAACATTTACTCTATAGTTGAAAAAATAGGTTCTAAAGAAAAGGCCATAATTCAGGATTTAAAATATGAGCTCGCAAATTTATATAATTTTATGAAATATAAAATGAAACCAGCGATAGAATTTACTTCTGAAGATCTTAAATTCCTGGATCGAATAAAAAATAAAATTGAAGAAAAAAATTTATTGAATCAAATAAAAAAATCTAATTTAAATAGAAATTTAAATTCTGAAAAATAAGAATTATCTTAAAATCAAGCTAAAGAAGTTTCTATTAAAATTTATAGTCAAACCAAAAAACTCTTTAATTTGATTAAAGATTTCGAGAATTATTAAGAAAAATAAATTTTACTCAAAATTATTTTATCCTCAAAGAAATTAAAGATCTTTAATTGTTTTCAATAAAAATTAAAAAAATATAAATTAAGATAATAATAGTCAATAGATAAATAAAAAATAGTAAAGATAATATTATTAATACATAATATAACTCTAAAATTAGATTTTCATAATTTGGTTAATCTTCTTTAAGTTTAAAACTTAGTGAGAATATTTATTCAAAGAATTTTTCTCTTGAAATGTGAATGAAATTACCCTTTCACGAAGTTTTAAAATTCAAAAAAAAACAATTTCATAAAAATGGAGTAGAAGCCTTGAGATACCTTTCTATTACGATTTTCAAAGGAAAAATATAAAGAATGGAATAAAACATTTGAAATGAAAAAGAAATATTCAGGTAATTTTCCATTCTGTTTTTATGATTTAGCTGGAAAATATTTGCCTAAAGATGAGAATGCTGTTATTATTGATATAGGATGTGGGAATTGTAGATTTGAAAACTATCTCAATCTGTGGGATAAATATAAGCATTTAATAGTTTTAGATGGGAATCCTATAACTCTTAAAGAGTTAAGACAAAATCATGGTGATATTATCACATTAAGATACATAGCACCTGATAGAATTCCATTTGATAATGAATCAATTGATTATATATTTTGTGGTCATCTAATAGAACATCTTGATTTTAAGGAATTATATAAGCTATTTAAAGAATTTAACCGGATTTTAAAAGTTGATGGGATTCTTGTTGTAAGCACACCTATGATGTGGGTTGGTTTTTATAGAACTTTTGATCATATAAAACCTTATCATCCACATATTTTTAAGAATACCTTATGGAACAAGTATTTATGATGTAAATGATATTGTTTTTATCGATGATATTTATATGAGTGGAGAACAATGTGAAAAAGCTTATTACGAATTAAAAGATAAAGTACAGGAATTAAATATACCAGAAGAACAAAAACCAAGATTACATTATATAACCATTGCCGGTAATAAACATGAAGATCGTGGTAGAAATAATTGGGATACTTTCACAGTAGGAGATGAATTTTCTTTTAGAAGAGATGGAAAGAAATTTAATGAAGTTTCTGCTGTAGTATTTCCATTTTCTATTCCTGATGGAACTAGACATGATATTGCTCGGAAAATCTATCGTTCCAAAAAACGATTTGAACATCGAAAATATTAAAAAAAAAATTAGGAATAAATTATAATCTTATTCTCCTATGAAAATTTGTACTAAATCAAGAGATAATTTTTTTATTTCTTTTATAGTGGAACATCTTAATTCATTATGTACTTTAAAAACAATCTTAGCATTCTCATCAAATTTCTCTAATAATATTTTGAGTTCTTTAATACTAATGAGAAATCACCTTTTTCTTAGTTTTAAATTCTTGCTTTAAAATAAATTCCCGATATTTACCACATTGTTCGCCATTACCACCATAATGGGTACAAACAAATTGTTCTTTTCGAAAAAGAGGACAGATTTCATAAAAGATACACCATTGATGATATTTCTTATATAAACTTATTTTTCTCTCAACTCCAAAATAACTCTTAACTAAATATTAATAAATTAAAAAAAAAGAAATTAAGATGGCATAACATAAGTTAAGCCTAAATTTTCCATTATATTCGTTTCTACTGTACCACCTATATCACAAATAGCTAATGATATAATATCCCAAGTAAGAGGTATTTCAAAATCAATATAATATTGAAGCCATTCGGGTGTAGAGCCAAAAGGAATATTCCAAGTAGTATCAAGCCAACACCAAAGATTAATACCACCATCAATAGACCATAACCTTGTTGTAGGATATAATGACCAAAAAGCATCTCGATCTTCTATATGAACCCAAAGGGATCCATGATAAAATTCTCCATATGCAGGATGGTTTGGATCATGACTTATTAAAATGGCTGTATCAAATCCACAACTTTCCAAATAAGCTGATGTTAATATAGCTTGATCTTCACAGTCTCCCATAGTTCTGAAAGCTGTTTCCACTGGGAATTTAATATAATCGTATTCAAAATATTCTTGACTATAAATTATATCAGAATCATATTCATAATCAATTTCGGTTATACACCAATCTACTATTGTGTCAATATCAATAAGCTCATTTCCTGTTAAATCCCAGCCATCCCAATTTGGAAGCCAATCAAAGAAAGTATAATACATTATTTCCCATGCTAAATACATTGTATCATTTCCAAATCTTAAAGCATCAGAAAAAGCATTAGATACATCTACAAACGAATTCTCCTGCCAACTATCGTGTAATATTACATCTCGACAATATTCTGCAAAACTCATCCAATAATTTTTTCCAATTTTCCCTTCAAGATACATATCCATATAATAACGTCTTACAGCTTCAGCAAAAATACAATATTGAACTGGAAGTATCGATTGTCTTATAGTATCAGTAATATAGTCATAAGCAATTAGAAGTGTATTATAAATAGTTTGAAGTTCATTATAGGCATCAAAAAGTATTTGATAATCACCCAATAGAGCATCATAGATAGCAGTAAGATCATCTAATTCAATTTGTAATGCATCTCTTAAAGCAGTCATATCAGATAAATCAATTACCAAATTATCTCTTTCAATAGTCATAGCATCTAAATCAGATTGTAAACTATCTCTTAAAGCAGTCATATCAGCTAAAGCAATTACTAAGGTATCTCTTTCAGCTTCAAGTACAGCTATTTCAGAATTTAAACCAGCAATAAGCCCAAGATAATAAGCCTCTAATTCATCCATATCATCTTCAAGATTTTCTAAAGCAAGTAGTAAAGCATCTCTTTCAGCAGTAAGAGTAAATATCTCATCTTGTAATCCAATAATAGTAGTCTGTAATCCAGTAATAGTATTTTCAAGAGCAATTATTTCAAAATTCAGGCCAGTAATAATAGTCTCTAAGGCAATAATATCCTGAAGAAGTTCGTCACAAACAAGTAGTAATGCATCTCTTTCAGCAGTCATATTATTTAAAGCAAGTACTAAGGCATTATAATCATTCTCTAATTCTATATGTTCTCCTGATAAAATAGAATATTCATTTTCAAGGTTATTAAAATCATTTAATAATTCCAAATAATCAGTGTATAATTCATTGTAATCTCCGTAATCTCCAGATAAATCATTATATTTATCATTTACTATTACAAATGATATTCCAAACACTCCAGCTAATATACATGCTACTACAAGTGATATAGAAAGTGCTAATACCTTTTTATTTTTTATAAATCTATTTTCTTCACTCATAATTTTTAAACCTTTTTTTAAATTTTTTTTTTGCCTTTAGAAGCGATTAAACTTCAAAAAGACTTAATATTTAAAAAATTAAAAAAAAATAAATAAATAAATTATTCTTCTTCCACTTCTTCCTCCTTATATATTAGATGTTTGCCTGGATCAAATCCTTTGATAAATTTTCGAACCTTCTTTGTATCTTCAATATATCCTGCTTTCACTCCATCTTTAATTCTAGTTATAATAGTTTTCGTGCCTCCTAATATATGTTTTTTACGCCATTGCTTTTCTTCTTCTGGATTTGGAATAAAATAAGCTCCTGAATTGTCTACTTTTGGTATTAAGTATATACCTTCTTCTGGTACTCGCATAGCAATGAATTCTTTATAAGACATGACATCCTTATAATAAACCATCTTCTTTTTGTCTCTATCCCAATATGATGCATTTTGATATCCTTCTCTAAAAGACTCATAAGCTTCTCTACATCTTTTACGCCATTTTACTTGAATTTCTCGAAGAGTTTGTAAAAGATTATATATCGTATTTTCATTTTTTATGGTTCCACCCCATTTTCCTTCTGGACTTCGTGGTAATACAATAATAGGATCAATACCCATATACTCACATATTTCTACTGGATTAATAAGAAGACATTTTTCAAGCATTTCCCTAACAGCAATCTCTACATCTTCTACTTTAATAGGCATTTGAATCAATCACCTTCTTTGGTGCTACTTCTCCTGCTTTCTTTAATTCTTCTCTCAAATGCTCAAATAGAATTTTCATCATTTTAATACAGGCATCTCTAGCAACTTTACCATATCCTTCCAATCCAGCAAATGTAAGACCATCAACAGCTTTTTTACAAATGTCTTCAACAGCTTTCACTTTACTTGCGTCTTTATCAAAATACTTAGGTTTAGGTAATACTTTTCCTTCAGCTAAATCTTTCTTCTTTTTAATTTCTGATACTTGTCGTTTCTTTACTCTTTCTCTCTCAAGTATTTCTTGCTTTCTTAATACTTCACTTGGAATTTCAGCAATAACTTTAGCTTCTTCTATGGTAATTTTTGGTTTTTCTTTTCTTACTTCTTTCTTCAAGTCTTCAGGTAATTTTTCAATAATTTTAGCTTTTCGATAAACTGTATCTACTCCTTTTTCCCCTTTTTTAGCTTTTTCCCATTCTTTTTTGATTATCGGTTCTTTTTCTGCAACTTGTTTGATCTTTTTGGCTTTTGAAAGAGTCACACCACTTATTCTAACTTTTGGGGCTACGATTTCTACTGATCTTCCTTTCTCTCCAAATTCTTTTTTATCTAAAACTGGTTTTTTTTCTATAACCAGTTTTTTTGGTCTTCCTTCTGTTTCCTTTCTTCTTTTTTTCGCTTTTTTCTCCTCTTCTTCTAACAATAACAATCCAATTTCACTTCTCTGAGCAGGATTTAAATGTCTTCTTACAATATTTTCAGAAATAACAAATTGCAATGGTGTCATACCTATTAATTCGCTGGGTTTCCATTCTCTTATTTTTAACTCAATCTTTAGTTTTTTACATGCTCTATATCGATTTCTCCCGTCTATGATTTTTCCTTCAAAAAGAACTGCCGGTTCAATTTGTCCAAAGAGCTTTATATCCTCTACTAATGTATCAAACTCCTCTCCTTCCAATAATGGAAGATATGAAGAAATTTCATGGAATAAATAAGTTTTTGATTTTGCTTTACTCACTTTTCTTTACCTCTTTCTTTGTAGATTTTGTTTTTTTAATTGAATCAGGACTTTTACCCATAAAATCAAGAATTAAATTAGAAATAGGAATTTTTGAAATCTGTTTTATAATAAAGCGAAGCACTTCAGCATTCTTTTTTACTCCTAATGTTTTCTTGATTTCTGAAAAAGGATGATATAGAGGATCTTCTTCAGTAAGAGTAAGTCTTAATTCAATCGTTTCATTAATACTCATAGTTTTTTTACCTCTTTTGTAATAATTAATTTTTTATATCCAATTTTGTCACTCTATAGATATTTTTATAGATATATAAGTTCTTGTGATAATTTGGGATAAATCGGGATTATTTTTCCAAAAGATTATATTTTTCTCAAAATACAAATATATATGGATAAAAACAACGAAACTGAAGCTGAAATAGGTATTAGACTAAATCTTTCAAAAGAAATGGATCAACCTTTATATGATTATTTTTTACAAATAAAGAAAAATTTAGGTCTAAAAACAAATACAGAAGTAGCAAGAATATGCATTAAAAAAGCGTATGAATACTGGTTTAACAAAAATGAAATAAAAACTATTTAATAAAAATTATTTAACAACGAATAAACTTTTTTTTCTTATAAAAATATCATTTTAAATAAATAATAAAATCAGTTTTTTCACTAAACATTTTAATAGGTGATTTATAAAACATCCATCCTCTTTCGTGTTTATGTAGTGGAGGGAATGCCACAAAAATATCTTGTTCTTTAATATTCAATACTGTTTTGAATATTTTTAAAGAGAAATAAAAATTTCTATTTGTTAATCTCCAAAATTCATTTT
Organism: Promethearchaeota archaeon; assembly: GCA_019057865.1. GTDB lineage: Archaea > Asgardarchaeota > Lokiarchaeia > Sigyniarchaeales > SOKP01 > Loki-b32. The sequence goes on along the minus strand of JAHLWP010000040.1, from coordinate 15,057 downwards.
GTTTATTTCTTAGATTTGCTGATAATATGTTTTCGTAAGGTTCTTGTTCAAAATTCTTTATTTCATTATAAGTAACAGAGATATATCCCCAACCATATATTAAACACTTTATTAAAGGATCATAATCTCCATAATTAATTTTACTAATATATGTTCTATAATTTTTCAACTTTTCTTTTGCTAAAAGATGAAAATCCAAAACTTTTTTACCTTTCTCGGTTAAGTGAAGATTAGGAAACCATAAAAATTCTAAGTTCTTTTATAAAAGAATTTACATAAAAGGATTTTTCCATTCCTTTATATTAACTAACTCTTCTTTATTTACAATCTGAACAGGATGGCCGGAATGTAATGAATCAAACTTTTCCAATTGTTTTTTATTGATAAAATTATTTTCAAGAACAGGCACATATTCATGACACTTGAAACATACTTTTAGCCTTATTTAAGTCACTTCCCTCCATTATTTTTTCGCTTCAATTTCTCTTAATCTTTTATCTTTTTCAAGTTTGTTATTATAATATTCGATAGAATCAATCAATTTACTCGACTCTTCTTTCCAACCAATACTTTCAAATCTTTTTTTAACTTCTTCATAAATTTCTATTATTTTTTCATATGGACAATCAAGATGAAGGATTCTACCCCTTTTTATTTCTTTTTCGTATTCTTTTGCCATTCTTTCAGCATTATCAATCATATTAAAAATTTCTTCAGACTCTTTAATTTTTTCTTTCTTTTTCTCTTCAAAATCTAAAATATTCTCCTCTCTATTGAGTGATAGAATTACTGTTCTAATTGTATCTATCTCCTTATTTTTATATAATTCTTCAATTTCTTTCTGTTTTTGCTCTTGTTGAACTTTAATTTCGCGCAATTTTATATCTTTCTCTAGTTTTTCTTGGTAAAATTTAACTTGTTCATTGAAAATCATGGCTTGTTCATTCCAACTGTAATCAATGAGCGTTTGTCTTATGCTTTCATAGGTTTTAATTATTTTTGGATAAGGGCATTTCATTTCAAATTTGTTTTTTTTAATGGCTAACTCATAATCTCTGGCGATTTTTTCCACATTATTTATCATTTCTGCGACTACTTGACTTTTGAATTTTTCACCCATAATTTTTTTTTCCTTTAAATATTTTGTTTAGTTTTATTAAAATAATCTTCATGTTTCTGTATGGATCTCGCTAAAAATTCAAAGATTTTTTCAACATTTTGTCCAGCCTTAGAGGAACATTCGAAATATTTCAAGAAGTTATATTTTTTTGAGATTCTCTTAGCATCTTTTCTAGACAATGTTCTATCTTCATAGAGATCTAACTTACCACCAACCAATAATAGAGGAATTTTCTTTCTATCATTAGATAAACCTTCTTTAAATGTTGTTATCCACTTTTCTACATTACTTATGCTGGAATAATTGGTGATATCATACATAAAAATACCTCCTGATGTACCCCTTAGAAAAAGGGGGAAAAAGAATTCAAATTGAAAATCAAATTTAAGAATCCATATTTGAAGTGCAATTTTAAAAGAATTTATTGTTAACTCTTTAATCTCAATATCTATGAATGTTGGTGGTTTTGTTTCCTTATTGAATCTTTTTTGAATAAGCGCCTGAATTAGTGAAGTTTTTCCAACATTTTTTTCTCCAAAAAGGCAAATTTTGTAGATTAACTCCTTGCTAATTTCTACCACCTTCTATTTTTAATGGATATTGTAATTCAATTAAAATATTAGAATATATTCTTATAGAATCCCCTATGAAGATTCCTATACAACAATTATATAATTAACTTCCTTAATTTAAATCTTCATTTTTTTGGATTTTTCCTTTATAAGAACCCATTTGAAAAAGCATAAATAAAAAAGGTCTTTTATTAATAATGTTAAAAATTATCAAAAAAGGCAATAATTTTTAATTAAATTGCTTAGGAATAAAAAATATGTCAAAAATAGAGATAAGTGAAGAATTTACTACTAAATTAAGGGATGAAACATTTCTTCATTTTGCTGATAAATCTACAATGGGAATTGTTATCATTCAAAGAGGCTATTTAAAATACTTTAATAAAAACTTTAGTAAAATATTTGGATATAGTGAAGAAGAAGTCTCTCAATGGAAGAAAAGAGAATTTTATAAAATAGTTCATCCTGAAGATTTATCACATTTGGTAGAATATTTTAAGGTTGAAAATGATAAAAAAACAGTATCATTGCAATTCAGAGGAGTTAGGAAAGATAAGAAAATAGTCAATATCGAGAATTACATTTGTAATATTAAGTATAACAATAAAACAGCATTTCTCTCAAGCTATATTCTCTTAGAAGAATCCTCTGATGAATTTTATATTCCTAAATTAATCAAAACAAAAGAAGAAAAATTAATTGTATTAAAATTTTCTCCAAATGTAATTAAACATCTAGAAGATAACAATCTGGACTTCGAGATTATTAAACACAGCTCCTATCGAGAAGGAGATTAATCTTCCTTTTTATGTTCTTCCTCAAGAATCTCTTCAAAATGCACGTTATATCTCTTTTCAGGATCAAGAATTTTATGCTTAATTAAAGCTCGTGGGATATAAACAATAGTATCTGGACCCATTGAAGCTAATTTTACATCCTCTAAAGTGAAGATTTTCTTCTCGTTACTCATATTCTATCCCATATTGGATCACTTTAAATTATTTATATTATATTTTATAGAACTTTTAAAATATTTTTTCCAATCAAAACATTATAATCTTTTAATTCTGAAAATTTAGCTTTTTTATAACTAAGAAAGTTTTCAATTTCTATTTCAATGAGTTTAAATTTCAAGATTACCACCACTCTCAGAAATTCTCGACTTTATTATATAAATGATAAAAATAAAATAATAGTTTTGGTGTTCTTTAAGGAAATTATTAATTTCTTGTATAAACTCCCTTTTATATTCCCCACATTGTAATTTTAATAATATTCATCTTCTCCATAATCATCGGGTAAGTCATCTAGAATATCATCACTTTCATAAAATTCGTTTATCTCAAAACCTTCTTCCCATTCATAGTCAGACGTCAATTCTAATTCATAATCTATTTCTTTATCGAAAAAATCAATTAGAGTTAAAACATCATCTTTTTGAAATAGAATTTTTATACCATCTTTCTGTATTTTACTCCATAAATGTAAAACTAAATTAATAAGAACCTCATCTTTCTTATAAATTTTAATCAATTTATTCTTTACTTCCATAGGGATATTATTTTGTAATTGGTCATGTGAGGCTACACATAATACTAAATTCTTTATAATGAAAACATTGCCTTCGCGCTCTAATAATTGCAACCAAAAATTATAAGTCCATAAACTACTAATATTTAATCTTAATACAAATTCCGTTGTTGATAATTTTTCATCAAATCTTCCATTTTCTAAAAAGAATTGTAAAACTCCTTTCCATTCATCGGAATCAAAATTATCATTATTTTCTTCAAAATACAGACCAAGAAGATGAATTAGAGAACCTATTTCATTTCCATAAATTCTAGGACAAATTTCTTCGTCACTAGTAAGTGGATGATGTCCTCTTTTACAACTTTCTATTAATTTATTCTTTAGGAGATCAATATGACCATACCTATAACATAATAAGCCTGTTAATTTTATTGGAAAACCTATTAAATCAAATTTAATAAGTTTTTGGAGTATCGGATTATCTTTTTCCTTAAATTGTATTGCTTTAATAAGAGATAATCTATATGCTAAAAATCTAATTTTTCTAAAGGATAAAATAAATTTATTTTTACTTAATTTTTTTAAAAGTTCTTTCTTCATTGATTGATATTCTTCTGTTTTCTCATTATCATCATAATTATTATAAAGATCTTCCAAATCTTTTATTATGTCATCCCAAATTAACAATTCTTCGTGTAATTCATTATACATAAAATTCTGAATTTGAATATATTTTTTATACCATGCTATATTTATTTTTTTTATTTTTTCTGCTAAAATATTCGATTCAGAAATATTACATATTTCTTTTGGAATTTTTAATGGTGAGAATTCTTTTCTTTTAGACTTTTTTTTATGGAAAAAAGATGTTATAAAAATCCTTTCTAAGAACTCGTGGTCGATAAAGATTCCTAATTCTTTTAATGAAGATGATAATAATATAATAATATTTCTTAGTTCATCTGACAAATTATTATAATTTGTATTAAATGCATCAATCTCCCTTAAAGACTTACCTACTAAATAAATCGGATACATTATTTCTAAGAAGATATCCTCTAAAATCTGAAGTTCAGAATTTTTCTGGAGAATAATAGAACTTCCAAAATATTCAATTGTTTTAATCTTACCAGCTTTATTTTCCTTTTGATTAAGTTCTAAGTCTTTTATTTTCTTGTCTATTACCTTATTAAAATTTTCTCCAAACTGTTCTGTATTATCTTCTTTGACAATAATTCTAATATCATCTAAATATCTACCATAATCTTTTACACATGGTAATTCTCTAATATTTTCATCAAGTTTAGTTAAGAAATTATTCACTATAATGGGAGATATAGGTAATCCTATAGGAATACCTTCAGAATCACCAAATATATTATTTAATGATTTCAAAATTAATTCTATTGATTCGCTTGGATTAGAACTATAAAATGAATATTGTTCTCCTAAATCACTTGCCATTAAATCTTCAAAATCATCTTTCAAATCTTTAATTAATGATTTTTTTTTAATTGTTCCATAACAATTTTTAATATCTGTTTGATATAGTAGTATATTTCTTTTATGAGGAATTGTTGAGCCAGTTTGTATAAAATCTCTATATAAAGAGCCATATCTTTTAAATATTCTATTTAACGAAAATCTTTGTATTAATCGCGATCCATAAATATATGAGGGCAATCTCCTATCAAGATGCTTACCCCAAACCTCAATTAAGATGATATTTAGAACACAAATATTTACAGGTACAAAACATACTTCTCTCGATGCTTGAAAATCAAGTCCTTTTCTGATTGGATATTGTGTATAATCATATTTACCCGTAGTTAAAAGATTTTTTATTAATAAATTATATGATAAATTAAAATCATATTGATAAAGTTTAAGACCAATATGATCAGTTACTTTCCTACAATTTAGCCATCTCTTTGCTTTATTAAAAGGGATTACCATTTTCTTATAGGAATCCAATAAATTTAATATTTTTAAATACGAAAAATGAATTTTGATGTAATTTTCACAAAAAAGAGTTTTAAATGGTACATTTTTTATGATCCGTTTTTTACTATATACCTCCATACTATCAGGTTTTTGTAAAGAGAATTTTAGTTTTTTATAGTTTAAATTTAAGGAAGTAAATTTTGTTAAGAATTCTCTTATTTTATCCAAATCTCTTTTATTTTCATATTCTTTTGGTGCTACAATAATAATTGAGAAATTTGAATTTTTTATATATGGAAAAATCTTTTTAATTATTTTTAGGGCTCTATTAACGCCCGATGATATTGAGGCACTGAATCCGATTATTAAATAATCTAACTCTGAATTTTTAATCCAATCTATTATTTCTAAATGCGAAGAATCAAAATTCGCGTTATCTATTAATGGAGATGTACTAATATCCCAACCTGAATCTTTTCTAATTTTTTTCCAATCATTTAGCATTTGCATTCCAAATTCCAATTGTGTCTCTGACAAATCAACACCTTTGATATTAATTTTATATATCCCATTAGAATATCTTTTTGAACGCCAAATAAGTTCTTCTAAAATCGCTTGAGAAAAAGTAAATGGACCACATCCAATATCTAAAATATTAATTCTTCCACAACCTGTTGGGAAAGTCAGAATCTCTTTGAATATTTCACGAGATTTAGCTAAATGAATTGGGAATAACTCTTGTATATATTTAATTGCTTCATCTCTATTAATTGGACTATGAAAAAAATTTTTTCGGATATATTTTTCATTATAATCCAATTCAGCAATTTTTTGATATATACAATTTAATTCTTTTGAAAAATTTATCAAAATTTCACTCCTTTTGGTTATTTACAAAATTAATGAAAATTCTATTATATAAAATCTTTTAAAAATAGTCAAAATTGGAAATTATCTAGAATTATTAATAATAAATATTAAAAAGAAGACTAGAATTATTTCTAAATAAGAGTAATGAAAATAAGTAATAAAAATGATTTTGAACAAGAATTTAGAAGAAAATTTAAAAAGATTGAATAATAAATTTAAACGCTATGGACTTGAATTTAATCCAGAGGGCAATATTATTAAAGTAATTGAATATCAAAAATACCTTTTAAATGATAATCCAAAAGTAAAAGAATTCCTAAGAGGTAAATATTTTGTTGAATTCAATAGTATACATTTATGGCATATTGGGCAGTATGGAATTAATCGCTTAAGCAATAAAATCATAAAAGTAAAACCGAGTGAAGGCATAGATGTTTTGAGAGAAAAATTATATAGTTTTATAGAAGAAATCGAAGAACGCGAATTAAAAATATCAATAAAAGACACACTTGAAAAATATCCTATTTTCTTTGAATCGCCAGGGGCAAAAATAAAACATCATGCTTATAAGGGAGGATTATTAGAACATACAGTCCAAACAATCGAATTTTCATTGGCAATAATTTTAAATTTAGATAATAAAGAAATTATTCTTGATAAAGATTTAATAATAGCGGGAGCAATTTTACATGATATTGGTAAGATTAATTGCTATAGAACTGAGAATGGATTTTTTGAAATCACTGAGACTTTTTTAAAACAAGAACATATTATTAATGGTATTAAAATAATAAGTCAAGAAATAAAATCAAAAAAATTAGATGAATTAATTCATATTTTAGCAAGTCATCATAATACAAAAGAATGGGGCTCTCCAATAGAACCTATAACTAATGAGGCTTGGATTATTCATCTTGTCGAAAATATGTCATCCAAAATAATGGGTTAATGAAGATTTTATGTGTGAAAAATTTCATTTTTTATATTTTAAATATTATTCTCCTGACAAAATTTAAATCTTTATTTTTACTTTCAATCACCTTTATTTCTTAAAATAGAAATAAAAAAGAAAAAATAGATTATTTTTAAAGAATTATTAATCTCATCTAAAATATAGTCGAATTCCAGTGTAAAAAAGTAATAGAAAGCAAATTTTAAGAAAAAGAAAATAAGATGGTTAATTTTTATTACTTTTTTGTTCTTTCAAAATTTCCTTAGCTTTTTCTCTTAGAACTTCAATTAAAAAATCCAAAGTGAAGGTATAATTGGATAAAAATCTTCATATCTCCAAGTCTTAGGATCTCTACTTTTAAAGTAAAATAGAGAAAAAAAAAGAGGACATTTATAAAAAATATAATAATATTAATCAATTGTAGTTATATTACAAATTATTTGCATTTAGGGAATAAAATGGAATTAAAGATTGAAAAAATTGAACTTTTTCATTTCTTAAGTTATGTGAGAGCAGAATTTTCTAATCTCAATAATTATAATGTATTAATTGGAAAAAATAATTCTGGAAAATCTAACTTATTTAAAATTTTTAGAATGCTAAAAGAAAATTATCAAAATGGGGCTTTTTCTTCAAGATACATCTATGAGAATAATAAAGAAGTTGAAGCTTCAATTATTTTTTCTTTTAAATTATCAAAATCTTTCAGAAGGGAATTACTTCGAAAATTGTATCATGGTAACTACTTAAATAATGCTTTTCGTTCTTCAGAAGGATTAAAAGGACATCTTAAAAAAGATGAATGGCAAGATAAAAATGTAGCAATTCAATGGTTAATTGATCAAGGTTGTTATTCAAAAATTTATATAGAAATTAGATATAGTAATATAATTAAAAATATCTATATTAGTCAAGTTTCAACAATGCATAAAAAAATAGGAACACAAATATTAGTAAGAGCAATAGTTAAAGATAATATAAATCAAACCTTAGTTTCTGACATTACTCAGCTTATTGCTAGAGATAAAACGATTCAAAATTTTTTTACTGATTTTCCTAATATTAATATTGGTAGTGTCAACTCAAGTCTTCAGAGTTTTTTTAATAATCTTCATATATTTTCAGACTATCCAGCTTTATTATTTTTAATAGAATTATTAAAAAATAAGTTTTTTGACATTATATTTTTAATTCCTGACAAAAGGATATTCAAGAAGGATTCTGATAGAAATAATATAACCAGTACAATTTTAGAACCTAATGGTGAAAATCTGGCAAAATTCATTCACATGAAAAAAGTTACAAATCAGGATCAATGGCTATTAGATTTTAACCAAGAATTACATGAATATCTTCCCGACATAATAGCAGTGGGACAAATGGTTGATCAACAAGATAGAACATATCTTATCTTTAAAGAAAGGGAAATAGATTTTGATTTACCATTAGAAAATATGGGTGCAGGAATTTTAAATATTATTCATTTTCTTGCATATATTAAGGAATTAAAAGAGAATAAGATTCTCTTCATAGAAGAACCGGAATTACATCTTCATCCTGGTTTAGAAACTAAATTAAGAGATAAATTTATAAATATTTCAGATAAAATTCAAATATTTATCACAACTCATTCTCGTGAATTTTTACCTGAAAGTAATGATGGATGTTCAGTTTATTTATTAAAAAAAGAGAATTATCAATCAACAGTTAATCAAATCCCTGAAGATAAATATGAGGAGATTTATAGAAATCTTGATATGGATATTAATAAATATAGACTTCAAAAATCCCTTATATACAACGAAGATTTTTGGATTAAGTTTGTACGAAAATCAATGGAAGATAACAGAATTGAAACAGAATTATGGGATTTTAAACAAACCTTAGATTTATGGAAAATTAAAGAAATTCAAGAGTTAAACAAGAGTAAAATAAAATTTTGTCAACAAATTGCTAGTTTTGCTAATAATCAAGGAGGTGTATTAATTATTGGTATTTCAGATAAAATCCCAAGAAATATAATTGGTTTGGATTATGACTCATTAGAAAACAGAGTTACTGATTTAAAAAATCTTATAAAAAGACGGACTAAGTACAATGAAAATTTTGTGAATATTCAACAAATTAAACTAAAGGATAAGAATAATATAGAAAAGATTTGTTTAATTATCGTTATTGCTCAGACAATAAAAGTTATTGGTGTTTTACGAGATGATGGAAGTTATATTTATAAAAAAAGAATTGGCACTAGCTCCAAAACCGTAAACCCAGAAGAAATAAGAGAAAGTAAGCAAACGATGTATAGTGATAATTTTGATTATTTATTATATTTAAAAAGTTATGTAGATAATAAGTTATAGTATTTGATGTTAAATGATAATGACTATTACGAGAATGTACTTGTGAGGAAATAAGACAAATTAAGAGTTTTTTTATTTATTTAATATAGCTAGAATACTTTTCCTTTTCCATTTCTTCTTGGATTTTTTTTTCTAAGCGTTCAAAATCTTCTAATTCTTTACAGGCTCTCCATCCAAACGCAACTGCCGAATTAATGATTGAAATAAGATGCTCTTGAAAATATCTGGGACTTACGTCATATATAGATGCAGTTATCTTTACTAAAAGCTCACTTAATAAATAATCTTGTGATTTAGTTATTGATTCTTTTAGAGCATTTTTATTTAATAAACTCTTTAAAAGAGCCTTTTTGAATTAAACACTGTAGCGACAAAAGCGGGAGTTTCATTTTTACTTCCAATTATCCCTTTCCCTCTCTCAGAAATATTATTACATAGTGGAGATTCTCTTATTTAGTAAACTCTCAAATATTCAACAAAACTTTATTAATTTGGATAAATATTTTTGACTCCACGAAGTCTAGATAAGAATTCTTAAAAAATTCATTTTTGTTAATCTGATTTCAATAAGTAAAAGATATATGGAAATATGGATGCAACTAATCCCAATAAAAATAATGAAGTATTTTCTTCGATTAAACTTGGAACAGAAGATGAGTGAGAACCAATATTAGTAATTTTAACCGCTAATAATACACTTTCTTTTAATTTAGAAATAATATTCTCTATTTTATTTAAATCACTTTCAGGCATCTTAGAGAAATCAAACACTTTTTTACAATACTTATCGAATAAATTTCTTAAATCATTTCCTAATGATATTGTTGGATTTATTGAATAACGACTAAAAATATAATTTCTAATTTCTTCCATTCCCTTCCGAATATTATTTAGACATTCGGAATAATTTCCTTTATCTCTCTCATTATAAGCTTTTATAAAATAATTATTAGCTTGTTTTAAATCCCATTGATTCAGAAACAATGGAATATTTTGTATTATCTTTTCAACAAAGATGTCTGTAGTATGAATAATATAACATTCCTTATTTTGCTTAAACATTACAAAAGGAACCATATATTTTCTACATGCAGAATTAAAGTAGGTATTAAATTCTTCGGGTTTTAATAAGCCACCAAAATATCTAGATCCAAATAATCTTTCTTTGTTTTGCTTATAATTAAACGCATTTCTATCGCTTAATCCGTATCTTCTTATTATATCATTATCTGGATTTAAGTCATAAATCTCTATAAGATATTGATACATGCTTTCAATAAAATGTTGGAATTTAAATACTGTCTGTGGATTAGAAATATGTGTTGATAAAAATTTAATTATTTTACCTAACTGATTGATCTTTACGATAATATTCCTTGGAGAAATTGACTTTTTTTGAGATTTTGGAATGTCACTTAAAAGTATCTCACGATTCCATTTTTTTAAAAATTTTATTCGAAATTTATTTCCATAAATATCCACGCCATAATCATCTATATCGAAAACCTCTTGTGTTTTCATCTCATAATATTTTATTAATTCATCTCGAGATTCAAAAAAATTACCATTTTTTCGAAACGGAAAAGATAGAAATAAATTTTCAATTAATCTCCAAAATTCTATAGGTGGAGTAAAACTATGAGTAGTTTTGTGAGAATATTTCATTTTAAATCTAGCCAAAATTTAATATCTATCTTCATTTTAATTAAAGGAAAATGTTTTAATTTAAATTTAGTATAACACAATACCAAAATACTATAATGTTGAATTAAAGACAAACCTCTTATTTCCAATGGTTCCCCTCCCTCTCTTAGAAATATCATTAAATAATGAAAGCTTTTACCAACAACATTAGATATAATTGTTTTATTCTTCACCTAATTTAGAAAGACCATAAAATATTAAAAATGTAAGTCCTGCTATCCCTAAACCAACTCCAACATCAAAAATTAGTTGTTTCTTTTTTATTTTTATTTGATTATTTATATATTTAATAACATTAGCAATTCCTATTTTTGGATTTAAAGGATCAAACTCAATATATTCAACACCACACAAAAGAGCTTCAGGATTTATTCCTTTTTCTACAAAAGGAATTAGATCCTCATATCTCTTTTTCTTCATCCAATATCCAATCTCTTGATTTACAAAATTAGATTCTTTACCATTAAAAGTATAGATGACTAAAAAATAATCACATATATCAATATTTTGCATAATTTTTTTAGATAAAGGTTTTCCAGGTTGGTAATCTCTTTCTGCTATATATACTTCAATACCATAAGCATTAAGATATTTCTCTAAAGCTACCACAAGTTGAAAATCTTTTGTACTATGAGAAATAAAAACTTTTACCATAATGTCTTGTTCTCTTTTTTTATAGAGAATCATATAAAATTCTCTATGTACTAATAATATAATTAAACAAGATAAATTTAAATCTTCATTTTTTATTTTTTCTTTAAAAATAATGCCTAATTTTTGTGAATATATATAGAGTTTAAGATAAAGCCTAACCTTGATACTAAAAATATAAAAATGCAATATCAAGAATAAAAGTAACCTTAAATTATTTAATTTATCGAAGCCCTTATTTTTCCAAGAATTTTTTACCTTTCTCAGTTAAATGAAGATGGGGAAACCACGGATTGTTTCGATTGCTACCAGGAGCTAAAATTCCAGATGTAATATATTCCCAGATTTTATCTGCTACTCTTAAATAGTCCTCGTCTTTTAAAATAATAACTCGCCCTAAATCCATTGGTTTTATATCCATATAACCTAACTTAGTTGCTACTCTTTGAATGTATTGGTATAACGCCCGTTCTATTCCTACCATAAAAATAACTCCACTTTCAATTAATTCTTTTACAATATTTTCAACCTTTTCTTCATTAAAACTTTCATACTTTTCTGATATCTTCATCAACTCTTGATGAGCTCTTTTTATAGACCCCAATAATAATTAGTTAATTTTGTGTCATATCTTTTATTATTCCATACCACAATTCCATCGTTCCACATATTAACTTTATTATTATTTTTAGTTGCATATTTATGGCTATCTTCCAGATTATTATAGACAGATAAAGAAACTTCAATATTTTCAGGCGCCTTAGCTTGGTTAGCAATAGCTACAGCAAGATTTACACATTTACCAATAAAAACTAAATCATTATTGTTGGAATCACGCGAAATACCTGCTCTCACAATAAATACCTCCCCCCAATCGATACCAATACCATAATCTAATTTTGAATACTTTTCAAAAAGGGAGGATAATTTGCTACTTAAAAACCAATTAATTGCCATTGCGGCCCTAACAGCGTCCATAATTTGAGATTTGAGATTAGCTGGCCAAAAAACTAAAATACTATCACCTTGAAAACTTCTAATTTTTCCCCCATATTTCAAAACAACTGATGAAGCCACAGCTAGAAATGCTTTATGGATTTTGCCAGCAGTTTGTTTTTGATGCTGAACTAATAAATCGCTTGATTTTCTCAAATCAATGCTAAAAGCACATAAATTTATCTTTTTTGCTTTTTTCCCATGAGATACATTATCAACAGAGGGAATTCCCTTGGTCTCCACAATCTCATAATCGCCAGATAAATAATCTCGAACTTTATTTGTTAAATCTTCAACAAATCCCATTTACTCACCCGCTTTAGATTTAAGATACATTAACAATACTGCTTAGGATTAAAAAAAAAACAGTAAGTCCTATATTTATAATTAAAAAATAAATTGACAACCTAAGAAACTTAAACTTTTCCTTAGCAATATGAGATAATTGATATATTTGCCTTGAATATTCTTCCATTAGTTTTTCTTCATCAAGTTGCTTAATTTTTGAAAAATATTCATCAGATGAAGAATATTTTGAAACATGCCCGAAATAAAAAAAGCCTTCCCTATTTCTTTCGGTCTCTTCTTTTGGTTCTCTTGGTTTAAATACAAGAATAGTTGTAATTATTCCAATTATAGAAAAACTGATAAAAATTATAGTAATTGTTATATAAAAATAAAAAAAAGGCAGGTTCTGTTCCATTAAAGATTCTATTTTTACAAAAATATTCGATAATAAAGAAAAACCTAAGGCAATAGTAATTAACAAACCTTGAATCGTAAGTGAAATATTTGCTTTTGAATCGGCTAATGAAATCATGTTTTGTGAGTCTGTATATGCTTTTGAAAGAATTTCATTTTTTTTTTCAAGATTCAAAAAAAAATACCTGTCAATTATTTATTAAAATCTTTTTATCTCTTTTCATTATTATAAAAGAAGGATATGAATATAAAATTTTAATTATTTTTTGTAAAAATCTACTTTTACTTCCAAAATCTTCCTATGGCTATTCTCTCACTATCAAATATATAATATATCCGATAAAACTGGTCAATAATACAATTAATAACCACACTTCAGCATTCATATCTCTTTTCTTAGCATCGTTGTAAACCCATACAGCTAAAATTATTGCTAATACATAAATAATGATTATTATAATAATTACACTTAGCCATGAAATTGTAAAAATAGTCTCTTGAAAAATCATTTTTATTCCTCATTTATGTCTTTTTTAATATTTTAAAATTATTCATTCTTATCATACCGACAAAAAATTTAAATGTTTACTTCACTTCCAATCAAATTAAAAGAAATCATATAATATTCTTTCTTCTTAAATCTCTGATATATTCACTATAAATATAAGAGCATTTAATATAATTTAGAAATTGTTTTTTATTATCCATGTGCAATTCATGAGTCATATGGTGAATATTATCCTCATAAATCATTTGTCTTTGGCCACCTCCGCTTATAAAAGTCTTTATCTGAGGAACAAACTCGCCATCAATCGTAAGTCCAAACCAGAGATCATTTGATTTTTCAGGAATTGGTCTAAATCCTTTATTTTTTAGACCTTTTATAACAATTCTTCTTCTAAGTTGAGTCATTTATTCAAACCCATTTATTTATTTCATGAGAAAGTTTCTAAAAATTTCCTTCGATAATCTTCTGATGATTTTGTAAATCTGATTTCAGGATTTGAATACATTTCAATAATTGCTTTAATTCTTCTATATAAATCTTGAATCATTTCATTATAAGTAGAACCTGTTGCATAAAGATCATAATTCTCATTATGAGCAAAAATAGCGCTATGCTTATATTCAAGTTCGAATTCAATGGGATGTTTGAACTTTAGATCTTTCAATTTTGATAATTCTATGCTTTTAATTTTTTCAAACATAGTCAAATTAGCAATGACTTTCTGATGTGAATCATATTCTCCAGAGATGTTTATAATATCACGGTCATACAATTTATTTAAAGGTGGTTTATAGTGTTTTATTCTTTTTTCCTCAATCTCTTTTCTCTTTTTAGCAGATGGCTCTAGATTATATGTAAATGATGTGAAGGGCATATTTGGTTCATTAGAATGGGCAGCGATTCTATCCTTTATATTTCCTTTCCCAGTATACATCATCTCTCCTTTTCTATTAAAGATATTATAGTTTCCATCTTTTGAGGGAAGATTTGAAATATTTTCCTTTGTTTTTTTAATTTTTTTGGTCATAATTAATAAAGTTATCATTATTCATTTAAATCTTATTTCAAACCCTTTTCCCATAATGATTCAAGATATATTTACTCATATATTCCATTTCTCTTTTAGTTGGGAATGATATTTTATA
>JAHLWP010000066.1 GCA_019057865.1 Promethearchaeota archaeon | reverse complement strand
TTTCCTGAGTTTACGATAGATGATGTTCACTCCTTTAATAATAAATTATACGATATAGGTAAAAGATCAAAATTTATAGCAATACCTACTACATCTGGAACAGGTTCTGAAACTACTAATGCTGCTATTATCTCAAGATTAGAAAACGATATATGGAAAAAGTTTATATATACTCACAAGGGGTTGGCACCTACATATGCAATTGTAGATCAATATTTCCACTCGGTATGCCTTCGAAATTAACGGTTGATACTGGTTTCGATGCACTTTCCCATGCTATTGAAGCAATGGTTTCAAATTGGAGAAATGAATTTTCTTATGCAATTGGATTAAAATCAATAGAGTTAGTATTTAAATATTTACCAATTGTCTATAAAGATGGTGAAAATCAAAAGGCTCGAGATTACCTACATCAAGCTGCAACAATGGCGGGTTTAGCTTTTAGTAATTCACAGTTACATATAGGTCATGGAATGGGCCATAGTTGGGGTGCTGTCTTTAACACAGCTCATGGGAGAGCAGTTGGTATAGTGCTCCCCTATGTAACTCAATTTTTGTTAAATAATTCTGATGAGGAGGATAAAACTATAGAAATTTATGCAAAAGTGGCAAAGCAATTAGGTTGGGCTAATTGGGACGAAGAGGAAAAGAAGGCTGCTTTTTTAGTTATTGAGAAAATTAAAGAACTTCAGAAAAAGGTCGATTTCCCCACGAAACTGAAAGATTTAGGAATCTCAAGGGAAGATTTAGAGAAGAACTTAGACTCATTGGTATCGTGTTGTTTTGAAGATGCAACAGTTGTAATGTCCCCTAGATCAATGACAGATGAATATTTTAGAAAGCTTTTTGATTATGCTTTCGAAGGGAAAGATGTTGATTTTTAATCCAATAATTTTCTTTTTTTCTTAAATTTAAAATGAAAAATTTAACATTTAATAAAGAATTGGTGTAAAAGATTTGAAAGGATTTATAGGAAAACTTTTAAAAGTAGATTTAAGTAAAAACAACATTAATGATGAACCTCTTAATGAGGATTTTGCTAAGACATTCTTAGGAGGTGCGGGATATAGTTGTAGATATTTATATGATTTTTTGGATAAAGATACAGATCCTTTATCTCCAAATAATATATTAATGTTTATGACAGGATTATTATGTGGTTCTAATGCTCCTTCTAGTGCTAAATTTGCTGTTTGTGCTAAATCTCCATATACAGGAATTTGGGGTGAATGTAGTTGTGGTGGTTTTTTTGGTCCTGAATTAAGAAAAGCTGGCTATGATGGGGTAATAATAAAAGGTGCTTCTGATCATCCAGTTTACCTTAAAATTACTGAAAATTCCTCTGAACTTAAAGATGCCACCGATCTATGGGGAAAAGGTATACAGGAAACGTCCCAAATACTTAAAGAGAAATCAGGAACTAATTTAACAAGAGTGGCATGTATCGGTCAAGGAGGTGAAAATTTGGTAAAATATGCAATAATTGCTTCAGAAGAAAAAGCAGCAGGGAGAACAGGTATGGGAGCAGTTATGGGCTCAAAAAAGTTAAAAGCTATAACAGTTCGAGGTAAAAAAAGAATTTACGAACCAGCTGATCCAGAGGGATTTAAGGAAGTTGTAAAAAAAGCGCAATCCTCTGTTAATTCTGCTTTTACAACTACTATGTATGGTGATATTGGTACAACTGCTGGAGTAGATTTATGGAATATCACAGGAGAATTGCCTAAGAAATATTGGACAATGGGTGATGAGTGGGAGGGAGCATACAATATTTCTGGTAATACTGCTGCCGAAAAAATTGTTGTGAAGAAATACTCCTGTTTTTCATGCTCAATAGGTTGTGCTAAAAAAGCTATTATTAAAGAGGGAGAATATAAGACAGATGGCGAAGTAGAATCACCAGAATATGAAGCTCTAGCCGGATTTGGTTCTATGATTTTAAATGATAATCTTGAATCCATTGTAAAAGCAAATATTTTATGTAATGATTATGGAATTGATCTATTAACTACTAGTAGCACAATTGCTTTCTTATATCATCTTTATAATAATAATAAAATTAAATCCGAGGATATTGATGGGTTAAAATTAAAATGGGGTGATATTAAACCTGTATTTGAGTTTATTAGAAAAATATCATTTAGGGAAGGTGTTGGGAATTTGCTTGCAGAAGGTTCAGATGCATTTGGAAAACGGTTTAAAATTAACCAAGAAGAAATCGCAACTGTTTATGGGATGGAAGTTCCCTATCATGATTTAAGAAGTAATTTTGGTATGAGTGTTGCTTATGCTTTAGGAACTCCAAGAGGACCTTGTCACAATTCATGTGATATGTGTACTATTTTATTAGGTATTCCACTTGATGAATTTGGAATTGAATATATAGATAAATTTAAGGATAATGAAGAGATGGCTATTATGAGTGCTAGATTACAAGATTTAAGAGCTCTTTATAGTTCCTTGACTATGTGTGTTTTTGCCAATCCTAAGCCATCAACTATCGCTGAACTGATACAAACAAGTATGGGTATAGGCTGTGACATAGAAAAACTAAAGACTTTGGGTGAAAAAAATTACATGATGAAACGATTATTTAATTTAAAAATGGGAATTAAACCATCAGATGATCGATTACCAAAAATCCTTCTTAAACCTCTAGAAAAAAGTGAAGCCGCAGGAAAATCTCCAGACTTTCAGAAATTAAAAAAATTTTATTATGAATATCGAGGTTTTGATTTGGACACTGGTAAAATTAATGAAGAAAAATTAAAGCATTTAGGATTAGATAACTTATAAAATCACTTGAAGCTTATTTTTCAAAAATTTTAGGAAAAATTCTTTTTGTATTTTCATATAATCGAACTTCCAATTCATTTGCAGAAATTTCTTTAAATTTAGAAATTGAATTTAATACCTCTCTAATCATTGCTGGTGTACCAATTTTTCCAGCATATTTTACTGGACCATCACTTTCAAGCAATAAATGTTCTTTATCAACCATTAATACAGTTTTTTTCACTGCCGGAGAATAAGAAATTGCTGGAGTAATAGAAAAATAATATCCTCGATCGATCCCTAATTTTAAATAATTTTCAGGACCAGAATACCAATGAATATTTACATTGGGAAGTTTATAGGATGGTAATGTATCAAACACTAATTTTTCTGCACCTTTGGTATGTAAATTGACAGGTAATTCTAGTTCTTGAGCAAGTGAAAGCATCTTTTCAAATATCTTTTTTTGAAGTGGATATAATTCCTCGTTTTTTACAAAATGATGGTCTAACCCAATCTCACCAATAGAACAAATCTTTTCTTTATTTTTTCTAATTAATTCAATTGCAGAATCTAATTGATTTTCAATTTGCTCATTCATTTGAACTTCTTCTGGATGAATTCCTAAAGATGGATATATAGACTCATATTGATTTGATATTTCTAAGACTCTTTCTAAACTTATAGCACTCATTCCAACAGATATTATCTTTTCAACACCTACACTCTTAGCTTCTCGAATAATTTCATCAATAGCTAAGTAAAGATTTGCATGACAGTGGATATCAATTAACATTTTAAGGACCAAAGTAGTTTTATTTTAACAATTAACTTTCATAATTTAATCTTTTTAAATTAAGAAAAAATTAAAGATAAATAATCACATTCTACTTATTTTTTCTCTAAGTTTTGTAATTTTCATTATTAGATTAAATTTCCTTCTTGGATAAGGAGAATATTCATCAGTATCTAAAAGATTCCTAAGATCCTCCAATTCTTTCATTAAATAATTTTTAAGATCTTCTTTCGTAACATGACCAATATATTTTGGAAGCGGTTCAAATTTAGCAGATTTCTTTATCCTTAAATTTGAAATAGCTTTCGCTAATTGCGCCTGGAATCCCCGCGCTTTTTTTGGATTGATACCTTCTAATGTGTCTAAAGATGTTTTTAAACCATCAATAAATGATTCTAAATCATCAATGTCAATTTGATCATCTGGCATATTTAAACTTAGAACAATTTCAATTACTTATACTAAAACCTAGAATATTTATTAGTATTTAATAAAAATTTAAAATATTTCTTTTAAATAAATAAATTAAGAATTTTATTAAAAAATAGGATTATATATGAGAAAAAAATTCATAAGAATGAATCCTAAAGATAATTGCACCACGCTTTTAGAAGAAATTCCCCGAAATGAGATAATTGAAATTAACAAGAATCAAACGATTAAAATAAATCAAGTTATACCTTATGGTCATAAAGTTGCTTTAAGCGACATCAAAAAAGGAGAATTAATCTTCAAATATGGTGAAATTATTGGGATTGCTACAGAAGATATTATGAAAGGGGATTGGATTCATATTCATAATGTTAAAAGCGCTTATCTTGAGGAGGGTAAAAAGAAATGGGTGAAGAATTTTTAGGATTTCAACGTCTAAATAAGCAAGTAGGTATTCGAAATAAAATTGTAATTTTGCCGAGTGTCGTATGTGTAAATAATATCGCCAAGCAAATAGCGAAAAAAGTAGAAAATTCTGTTGAAATTTGCCATCCCCTTGGTTGTGCTCAGTTCGGGCGCGATTTCACATACACACTCCGCACTTTGGCAGGGCTAGCCAAAAATCCCAATGTTTATGGAGCCTTAGTCATTGGATTAGGTTGTGAAAATCTTACTAGCAGACAATTAGCAAATCAAATAAAAAGATCTAAAAAACCAGTAGAATTTTTTAATGTTCAAGATGTTAAAGGTGGTTCAATTGCTGCAATTGAAAAAGGTATAAAATTAGCTAAAAAAATGACTGGAGAAGCGAAAGAATTAAAGCGAGAACCATTTGATTTCTCACATTTGGTTTTAGGTTTAGAATGTGGAGGATCGGATTCAATATCTGGAATTACTGCTAATCCAGCAGTAGGTATCATCTCTGATAAAATAATTGAATTAGGGGGTACATTTATTCTTCCAGAATTTACTGAATGGATAGGAACTGAACATCTATTAATAAAGCGAGCAAGAGACGAAAAAACTGCTGAAAAAATTAAACGACTCTTAGATGCATTTTTAGAAAGAACAATGAGATTAGGAATTGATTTCAGAGGTATCCAACCGACTCCCGGTAATATAAAAGGAGGTTTAACAACAATCGAAGAAAAATCCTTAGGAACGATAGCTAAAGCAGGAAAAGCCCCTATTCAAGGTGTTATCAACTACTCAGAAGTACCTAAAGGAAAAGGATTATGGTTGATGAATGAACCCGGAATTGATGTAGAATCGATGACAGGTCTTGCTGCGGCAGGTTCTCAATTAATTATAATGACAACAGGACAGGGCACTCCTACTGGCAATCCTGTGACCCCAGTTATTAAAATCTGTGGAAATCCAAAAACTTGTGATTGGATGAAATGTAATATTGATGTAGATGCTTCAAAAATTATAACTGAGGATAAATCAATTGATGAGATCTCAAAAATACTATGGCACAAAGTAAAGGACACATGTAATGGGCAATTAACTCAAACAGAGATTTTAGGATTTGAAGATATAGCAATATGGAGAGTATATGGAACCTTTCCACTATCATCTTAATTATAATCTAATTTGTTTATATTCATTAACTATTATTTCTGCAAGAGTTTGAATTACAATTTTTCTTAATTTCTTGTCAAGAATCCTTATTCTGTCAGAAAACTCAATTTGCATTGTTTTACTCTCTGAAATCTTTGAAGAACCATATGCTTGAGTTATATAACCTCCAGTTAAGACATACTCTCTCCTCCTTGGATGACCAGGAGCAATTGGATTCATTACTAAAACAACTTAGTAATTAATTTCTTAAAATAAAAAAAAAGTTAAATAATTGGAGAATTTTTAAGAGTTATATACCGTAATATTATGAAAACACTGAGCCACAGTGCAAATCCTATAAAGCCAAAGATATAATATCCCCAAGCATTCTTATCTTTCTCAAAGATTAAATAGGCAAAGAGCCATGAACCAAGTGCGCCAATTGCACCAAATATCATATCGGTAGTTATATTTTGCCAACTATCAGCTCGTCCCTCAAATTTCCAATCTAAAAAAATAAAAACAGTATTTTCCACAATTTCCCAAGCAATTACTATTACCATCGTACAGATAAATACAAATAGCAATGAAAATATTGGAATTTTCCCTTTTTTCTTCGGTATAGTGTAAAACAATGAAAAAAATAGAAAAAGTCCAACCCCGAAACAGATATGACCTATCGAATAGAAGTCAATCCACGATAATCCTACCTCTTGAATTGTCGTTGCAATAAAATCATTAAATAGCATAATATATTCCCAATTTGAATTTTATTATTTAATCACATAAAACTAATTTAAGTTTAAGTATTATACTGTACCAGAAAGTTACATTAAAAAAACTATAATAATCGTAGAATATTGCAATTTATTTGATATAACTATAAGGATGAAATAATTGTCTCAAAATACTGCTTTTGTTATTTATTATTATAAAAATAATATATACAGTTTTAACGCCTTAATCGGAGCTCTAGAAACAGATCAATATTTTGACCAATTTGCGATATACTTTATCCCAAAAAGAGATGGGCTCATTCATAGTTTGAAAGATATAATTAATAAACACAAACTTGTAGTTATTGGTATATCCTTTTTTACTACACAATTATGGGAAATTTATGATCTAATTACAACTTTAAAGAAAAAATACTCAAGAAAGGTTATTCTTTTAGCGGGAGGACCTCATCCAACAGGTGATCCTTTAGGAACACTTAAATTAGGATTTGATATAGTTGTCGTAGGTGAAGGTGAAGAAACTATAATAGAACTCTTGAAAAAAATAGATATGGGAAAAGATTTTACACATATTAAAGGGATTGCTTATTTAAATGAATCGAATGAGTATTTTTTTACTGGTAAGCGAAAACCTATTAATTTAGATGATTATCCTCCATTCCCTATAAAAAATGCAAAGTCAGGGGCCATAGAAATAACGAGAGGGTGCCCCTATGTCTGTTATTTTTGTCAAACACCATATATATCTGGTGTTTATCCAAGACACAGAAGTATTGAGCTTATTTGTAAATATGTACAAGAATTAAAAAATCATTATGGAGATCTTACTGATATAAGATTTATTTCGCCTAATGTTTTTTCTTATGCCTCTTTAAATGGAAAAACGCTAAATATTCCATTATTAGAAGAACTACTGGTTAAAATCAAGGAGATTATTGCTCCTAATGGAAGAATCTTTTTCGGGTCCTTCCCTTCAGAAGTAAGACCTGAACATGTAATAAATGAAACTTTAGAATTAGTCTTAAAATATGCCAACAATGATAATATAACAATTGGAGCACAATCAGGAAGTCAAAAAATATTGGATTTATGCCATAGAGATCATACAATCGATGATGTATATAACGCTGTAAATTTAACTATAAAATCAAATCTAAAAATTAATGTAGACTTCATTTTTGGATTACCCGGAGAATCCGATGAAGATATTGAACTTACAATTAAGATGATGAAGGATTTGTCAAAATTAGGTGCAAGAATTCATGCACATTCTTTTATTCCCTTACCTCAAACACCATTTGAGAAAAAATCAGCTAAACATCTTAGTGAAGTATATAAAAAAGAGATTAAAAATCTAATTTCAAGAGGATATGCTTTTGGTGATTGGAAGCGGCAAGAAAAAATAGCACTTAAAATTGCTGGATATTTAAGGAATAGAGAGATAAGGGAGTAAAATTAATTTAATTACTATTTTTTATAAGAAACACACAAAATTGTAATCATTTTGAAATATTTAATGCAAATTCAGCAACTCCACTCTCAATGTTTTTGAATGTTAGTTTATATCCCGATGTATCAATTATATGAAGCATAGGTTTATTTTCAAGTAAAATTGACCCTCCAAAATTTTTATAATTAAGCTCACGACCAATTTTTGCTAAATAATTTAGTAAAAATCTAGTTATTCCCAATCCTCTCCAGTTCTTATTAACAACAAAAGCTAATTCTGCTACTGAGGGTTGAACTGTTTTGAAAAATGCTCCTAAAGCAACAATTTTTTCTTCTCCCCCTTCACTATATTCACCCACTAAAATCATATCTGTAGTGTAATCGATTGTTACAAACGGTTGCATTTTCTTATGACGAAAATCATGAACAGGAGTAAAAAATCTTAAATATCTATCCTTCTCATCAAGCGAATAATGGAGTTCTTGGATAATTCTCTCATCAGTCGGTTTAACAGGGCGAATTTTTATTGTTTTTCCATTCTTTAATTTGAATATCGTTTCATATTTTTCAGGATATACAGCAATTCTTCCATCTATGGATATGGGTAAATTTTGGTCTGAATATACATATTTCCATTTTTTAGCATGTTCTAATAATTCCTCTCGAAAATCAGGATGTGCTATGTTAATCATCTCAAGAACTCTTTCTCTAATGCTTTTACCATAAAGATAAGCAATACCCCATTCAGATATAATATAATGAACATCACCACGAGTAATAACTACTCCGGAGCCTGGTTGTAGAAAAGGAACAATCCGAGAAACAATAGTGCCATCTTTTAAGGTTGCTGTTGAAGGTACCACCATTATTGGTTTTCCATCCATAGCCCGTCCCGCACCTCTTACAAAGTCTACTTGACCACCAATTCCACTATAAAATTGATGACCAAGAGAATCTGCATTTACTTGACCCGTTAAGTCTACAGTCAATGCAGCATTTATAGCAACCTGTTTTTTATTTTGACTGATAATATATGGATCATTACAATAATCGCAAGGATGAAATTCAACCATAGGGTTATCATCAACAAAATCATATAGTCTTCGAGAACCCATAACAAAAGAACAAATGATTTTATCTTTATGAATTGTTTTCTTTTTACAAGTAACTACACCCTTCTCTACAAGATCTACAATCCCATCAGAAAATACCTCACTATGTACGCCTAAATCCTTTTTAACTTCCAATTCTGAAGTAACTGCATTAGGGATAGCCCCAATTCCCATTTGAATTGTTGATTCATCTTCAATTAGAGATGCTACAAATTTTGCTATTTTAGTTTCGACTTCTCCTGGAGGATCATAATTGAATTCTATTATATTATGGTCTGTGAGTACAAATGCATCTATATCGTCCATATGAATAAAAGAATCTCCTAATGTACGTGGCATATTCGGATTAATTTCTGCAACAACATATTCAGCAGCCTCACAAATAGGTTTTACAATATCAACATTTATTCCATAACTACAGAATCCGTATCTGTCAGGGAGGCTAACCTGAATAAGAGCTGTTTCTAAATGCATACGACCGAGTTTGAATAACCAAGGGATTTCTGATAGAAGCATTGGTGTATAATCTGCTTGACCAGCTTTAACATATTTACGCAGTGATTTTCCTATAAAGAATGCATTATGTCTAAATAAGTCTTCTATACCCCCAGCAGTTTCATAGTAATCAAGATCACTAAGGCTAAGAAAATGCAGAATTTCTACATCTGGAAGCTTAGGACCAAGTTCTATTAACTTCGCAGTTAAATCAATTGGTTCTGCACAACCAGAATCAATAAAAATTCGATCTCCTGGATATATAAATTTTTTAATTGCTTTATCTATTGAAACTTTCTTCTTGTTATATTTTTTCAACACTGATGAAATATCTTCACTAAAGTCATTCGACATTGATATCACTATAGTATAATTATCTTTACATTTATCATAAAGTCTCAAATGATTTTAAATATAATCACCAAACTTAAAAAGAAGAGGATTTAATAATCAATAAAGTTAAAATTCCTTTAGAATGTGTTTTTTTAGATAATCGTCAAACAATGAGCTAAACATTGCTTTACACATGCATTACAATTAATACATTTCTCGGAATATTTAATATCTACTTTATTTTCTCTCGTATTAAAAAAGTATACATTTCTTGGACATACTTCAATACATATCTTACAACCGATGCATTTTTCTCTCTCTATATTAATTATTCCATAAGGTTGTAATTTATATTCACTGAAAAGAAATTTCATTTTATCTTTTCCTTTTTTCCAACTTTTTTCTCCTAATTCACTTTTATATGTTGGAGTAAGCCCATGAAAATCTTCTGACATAACTAAGGTGATAAGAATTGATAAAGTAATATTCCAAATTAAAAAGAAAATGTTATAGATTAGAAAAAGACTAAAAAGTAAGATTAATATTAAAATGACTACTTCGTAAATCCATACTTTTACTTTCCCTGTCTTTGTTTTAAAACTTGGAAGAATCAATAATGAACCATTAATGACTATAATAAGAATTAAAATACTATCTAAATAGAGAAACAAATCCAGAAATGGTAAAAAGATAGAAGCAATCCAATAAAAAGTGGAAAATAAAATAAATAGACTAAACAAATATAAATTTGCCATTTCTAGCCTCTTAGAAATTGGAAATCTTACTTCACATTGATTCATATCAATTTTCTCAAAATTATTATGCACATATGCAGGAATATCTTTAGCGTATACAGGACCAAATTTAGCACTCCATCCTGTTTTCTTCTTAATTTCAATAGGTTCTAATCCTGGAGCGCCTAATTGAGGTAATATTAAAGTTCTGTGGGATACAAGCGCGTTAATGCCACTTGTTTTAATAATAGATATTACTGCATCTGTTTTAAAATCCTCACCGCATGCTCCACACCACACATTTATTCCATTTGAAGGAGCAATTAATAAGTAACAATCTAAATCCTTTATCTCCTTTAATACTCTATTTACAGTTAGATTAAAATTACAAGTTAGTAATACTGGGCTATCACGATTAGGATTTCCAATTATTCTAAGATCTGGTTCAATTGAAAAGCCGAACCACCTGAAAAAATAAGCTCCAAATAATTTCAATTTAGATTTTAAGCTCATACTTACTCTAAATTATTATGTAATAATTTTTTTTGAACGTATAATTTTTAAAGAGTCTAGTAAATATAATTTTTCTTCTATAATTATAAAACTATGATTTTGCAACCTTTTTTCGATATCTTCTAATGATTTAGTCGATACATGTGCTTTTATGAATGTTATTAAAGCTAGTGGTATTCTAATTATAAAATATAAAACTTTTCTCCAAAATATTTTAGGTTTAACCTCATCAATCAATATAAATTCTCCATTTTCTTTTAAGATACGAAAAATTTGGTTTAAGCAAAACTCTTGTTCTTTAAAATAAAGCTCGCTGAATACTAAAATTGCTGTTACCTTATCAAATGAATTATCAGCAAATTTTTCATCCAATTCAATAACCGGCATTTTAACAATTTCAATAGTTTCAGTTAAATCTTCTTTTTCAATGTTCTTTCTTGCTATATCTAACATCTTTTCTGAAAAGTCAATTCCTACAACATTTAAACCTTTCTTTGCACATAATATAGCAAATGTTCCGGTTCCCATTCCAACATCCAATAAAATTTGATCTTTTTTTAAATAATTATCAACAATGTATTGTTTTATTTTTGGTAACCTGCCTAATGTTAAAATTTTTATACCTTTATCGTATTTCTCTGCCTTTTTTTCTAAAGATTTCATATAAATATATGACATATAAATTCATATTATTTTTACAAAATTTATTATTTTTGAAATATCAACCATTTTCTTCAGATCCTTTTAGGATTTCTTCGAATCTATTATGAACTATAAAATTTTTCATATAATCAAAGATCCTAGAAATCTAAGGGGATTTTTTGCTTTATAATCTCTTTCTCTATCTTTTAAAAGAACAGTCTCAAAGGATTTAGATGTTAGAAATCCATTGAGCTGAATTCATTTTCAA
>JAHLWP010000011.1 GCA_019057865.1 Promethearchaeota archaeon | reverse complement strand
TTCAATTATATTATCCGTCATTTTCCTATCAAATTAAATTATTAATTAGAAAAATAATTTTTCATTTTATTTCATAAAGATATTTTGGTAGTAAAAACAATTAAAAAAAATTGGTTATTTATTAATTTTTACTTTGTCTTCGCTTATAAAGAAAGTATGCTAAGGTTAGAAATATAGTTATGTAAATCAACATTCCAATAAATGCAGCAGTTCCCGTTGGGGTGAGCCAGTTTTTATAAAATATAGGTTCTTCTGCCTGTGGAGGTTGCATATCCATATAAATGTATCTAGGATTAGGCATCGCCAAACTCCATGATATGATTCCCTCATAATAAGTAAGTATGAAAAGGGGTTCAAAATCTAAGCCTGTAAATGTTAAAATCATACTGATCATATGGAACACTATCAACAGAAAAAGTATACTGACGATGATGGTTGCAGTTGAACTTTTCATTATGCTACTCATAAAAGTTACAAATGTTAATAGTGTGAAAGTGTATAATAGAGCCCAACCCATTGATCCCCATAAAACTATGGGAATCTCTCCATATTTTATAAACGCGGTTACTCCAATTAGCACGTAATAAAAGAAAATGCATATTGCATTTAAAGTGTATCGTGAAATGACTCTACCAATTAATAAACGTGTTTTACTTATTTTAGGGAATAATAAATTTCCTGTTTGCTTTTGAAAATCCTCGGCAATAATCGAACCCCCAAATAAGGCAGTACTTATTATGACCATAAATCCGAACATTGTTAAATAATCCTGAAGATAATTAACAGGGTCAGCTGGCAATTCTTTACCTTGTAGAGCTTGCAGCTCTTGAATAGTTAAGAAAAGAATAAAAACACTTAAAAATATTAGAAGTACTAGGATAAAATTCTTCAAATTTTTCTTAAATTCAAAAGTAATTGTATCACTAATTTGAGTGAAATTTCTCTTTAATCCTGCTCTCTGTTTTTCTATTGGACTTATACCTGTTTTGATTTCTTCACTTTCTAAGGTCATTATTTATAAACACCTCCTATTTCATTTACTCCAGTTAGTTCAATAAATAAATTCTCAAGTAAACCTGCTTTAGGCACCGAATACTCTATAATTTTATATTTATTATCAAGAAGACTTCTTAGAATATCTGATTGATTGTTAGGATTTCCGTTAAAAAATATTTGGAAAATTTTGTTATCAACATCATATTTTATCCAGCTTTCTTCTTCTGCTATTCCTGTTAGTGGAGTAATAAAAGCTTTTAATTGTGTTATAAAATCATCAACATTGCCATCTGGGGGATTCAATAACTCAAAATGGATAACACTTTTTTTTGCTTTCCCTTCTAAATTATCTAATGTATCAAATGCAATTAATTGTCCATGATTGATTATAGCAATTCTATCTGCCACTTCGCTGATTTCGTAAAGTAAGTGACTGCTAAGAAACACTGTTTTTCCCATTTTCTTCAACTTTAAAATGAAATCACGGACTTGTTTCCTCGCGCCGGGATCTAAGCCTGTTTGAGGTTCATCTAAGACAATTATATCGGGATCGTGAATAATTGCTGAAGCAATACCAATTTTTTGGCGCATTCCTTTAGAAAAAGTGCCAATTTTTTTGTCTTTCCATTCTAACATTCCTAACATATTAAGAACATTATCAATCCTATTATCAAGCTTATTACGTGGAAAACCTTTCAATTTTGCGAAGTATTTTAGAATTTCTTTAGGAGTCACTTTTCCATAAAAAGCAGGAATTTCTATAAGGAAGCCAATATTATCTAATAGATAATCTCTATTACTTCTTGTCAATTTCTTAAGCTCACCGTTAGCTCGTATCCATATTTCACCTTCATTAGGATTTAGTAAATATGCCATCATTTTCATGGTAGTAGTTTTGCCGGCTCCGTTTGGTCCCAGAAAACCTACGATTTCACCATGCTTTATTTCTAAATTAACACCTTTCACGGCATAAAAATCTCCAAATTTTTTGGTCAGATTTTTAAGTTGTATCAAAATTTCTTGATTTTTTTTATTCATTTTTTTCATACTCTTCCATTTTTTTAATTGATTTATTTACTAATTCTTTAATCTTATCTTTGTTTAAAGAGTCCATTTTTTCGATTTCTTCAATTAAATCATCTAAATCGACTTTACTTTTTTTTAATTTCTCAATTCTCGATTCTATACGTTGTAGCATACTTTTCATCCAGGATCTTATACCTCTGAAAAAATCAATCGCATCATCCTTAGATTCAAATTCTTTTATTTTTTCAAAAACCATCATTTTTAATCCCATAGGGGGATTTATTTCACCCATCATTCCAAATACAGTTGCCCATTTTAGTTTCAATTCTTCCAAAAAGCTATTTCCTAATTCGGTTATCATATAAAATTTATTTGCCCTTCCATCTATTATTTCCTCTTTTGTTTCTAAATATTTTCTTACTTCTAAATCTTGTAAAGTTCTAATAAGTGTTCCTCTTGGAAACTTATATTTTTCTTGTAATTGATAACCAGTTATACCGTCAGAATATTCAGAAATTATTAATAAAACTAAATAATCCCTTATCTCTTGAAATAATTCTCTACCAAATGGTAATGGAGATTTGAAAAATGGTGGCATTAATCCAAAATGTGGCGGACCACCATGTGGTGGGAGGTGTGGAGGACCACGATGTTCAGGGGGACCTTGTCCCATAAATCTATGTGGTCCATTCTCAAACCTAAACTGATCTCTATCTCTTTTAAACATTTCTTTTTCACCTTTAATTGAGATTGTTGTCCAAATAGATCATATGATCAAATAATGAAAACGCCTATTTAAACTTTATTGTGATCTAACATATGTCCATGTATGACTCTTAAAGATAATACCATTCATAATAAAAAAATGCCAAAACCATATTAGTAATATTACTTAATCTTTAAGTCTCTTTAATTTCTCAAACTACACATATCTTTATATATTAATTTATCAAATATCTATGTAATAGACAATTTAGTCAAAAAAGAGGTGTTTTTATGCCCATATTGCCAGGATGGGAAATGTCACCTGATAGAAAAACGTTTTTTGAAAAAATTAAGAGCATGTACGATGTAGGGGATCTAATCCTTACTTCAAAATGTAAACGTAACGACGATAATGGTGTGTTATTAGCCACCGATAGAGGTTTCGCATGGAGAATTAGATGGACTCCAGGGTCATGGAAATGGAGAATAGGAACTAATATGTGGATAAGATGGCACGATCTTTATGAGATACTTCCTAAAAAGCCCGGTAAGGTAATAATAAAGGTGAAAAAACGAGAAAAGGGAAAATTACTTTTAGATAGAAAGGGAAAATTACTTTTAGATAGAAAGGGTAATTATAGGTTAGCACAATGGAGGCTCCTATTAGTAAGGAATAAAAACGAGGATAAAGATCATTGGCTACAGAGAAAAAATAGCTTCAATGATATCTTTATACAATTACATGAAAAATATAGAGGAGATTCAGACCCCCCTACGAGTGATACAAACTTTTAATAATTCTAATCATTTTTCAAATGGATAATTCAGACAATAATTCCTAAAATAAATATACTTTCCTGAAATAAACATAAAAAGCTACTTCTAACATCCCAATTTAATTCTTAAGTCCATAGAGAACCTGAATTAACCTATGTCGTACGGATGGTAAATTCCTTTTATTTAATCGAGATCTACTACCGCTATTATATTATCAAGGAAATCAAAAAAACTAATATTAAGTATTAACTCTAAGAAATTATTATTAATGAATGTGAAAAATTATGACAGAAGTTTATATTGAAGATACAGATCAAGGGATTAAATCAGCCGTAAATCAAATTTTCTCACGCATTCAGAAAAGTGGCCAATCTATTCTCAAAAGTTCAAAAGAAGTTTATATTAAAGTGAATGGTATTCATTTTCAGAAACACACTTATACCTCTCCAGAAGTTTTAGAAGCCGTTATTCTGTATTTAAAAGAAATAGGAGCAGATGTTTATGTAATGGAAAACTGCACACAGGCAAATTTCACTAGGATTGTTTTTGCTATCACTGGATATAAAGAAGTGTGCGAAAAAACGGGAGCAAAAATTATTTACTTGGATGAAGAGGACACAAAAACATATGAATTTAAAGGTAAACCTTCGGTAAAAGATGATCCCAAAGGATATAATTTGATGACTTTCAGATTACCAATGACAATAGTTAAAATTATGGAAAATAGAGATTCCATGACATATATAAATTTACCAAAATTAAAAACTCACAGTATGGCGGTTGTGACACTAGGTATTAAAAATCAATGGGGTTTTCCTCAACATGCTGACCGTGGAAAAGATCACAATTACAATCTTCATTCAAAACTCGTTGATATGTATGAATTTATTCAACCAGATCTAACTCTCATAGATGGAACTGAAGGAACTATTTATGGTCATTATCCACCTACAGCATGGGAAGATACACATGTCGTCCCGTTTAATATATTAATTGGCGGTAGAGATACTTTAGCGGTCGATGTCGTAGGGGCAAGGATATTTGGATTAAATATTGATGAGATTCCACATTTAAAATTAGCGCATGAACGAGGGCTAGGAGAAGGTGATTTAAGCAAAATTAAAGTTGTTGGAAAGGATTTGGAAGAATATAAAGAAATCTACGAGTGGGATTTGCTTCAAAAATTTCCTGAAAATGTTAAAATTGTGAAAGGAAAAGATTTATTATGTAGAGAAGGATGTCAGAATAACCCTTTAACAGTATTGCAAAGCTTTGCTTTTGATAATCCAGAAAAGTTTAAAGGGGGATGGTTTATAATAATGGGAAA
Organism: Promethearchaeota archaeon; assembly: GCA_019057865.1. Lineage (GTDB taxonomy): Archaea > Asgardarchaeota > Lokiarchaeia > Sigyniarchaeales > SOKP01 > Loki-b32. The sequence goes on along the minus strand of JAHLWP010000011.1, from coordinate 91,842 downwards.
AGGACATGATGATGATCTAATCCAACAATTGAAATCAGAAGGATATACGAAAGGATTAGTAGCAGGTTATTGTGCGATTGAAGAAGTTGGAAAAGAACTTAGAAAAGAATTTGGTAGGAGAAATGTATTTTTTTCAGGTGACTGCAATAATCTAGCTGAAACTGTTACTGCTGAACTTAAATTAGCTGGCATGAATGCATTTGATATAACTCCTTTATCATATGAAGAAGCAATTAAATTACTTCAAGAAGCTCAAAAACATGGCACCAAGGCATTAATCACTACTGCACTCTAAAAAAAGTAAATTTTTTTCTCTACATTAAAATAAAGAAATTTTTTTAAAGAATAATAACAAATAAAATTATTGTGAACTTAAGTTCAGTTTATTCTGACATAAAACAATTCTTATCAATTTCAGATGAAAACTTTGATTTAGAGAAAACTATTAACCTTTATTTTAAATCAGAGCCAGATGAGAATAAACTGGAACTTTTAGCTGATATTTTAAGTTTTATTAATTACTTTTCAATGTTTAAAGAGATTAGACCATTTATGAATTCTCTTTACAATTGTATTAATAATACCATTGAATTTACAACAGATTCAATGAAGGATTTTGAAGAATTATTAATTAAAAATTCAATTTTGCACTTTGTACAAGAATATATTGACTATTCACAACTAACCCATAAAAGAAAAATTTTAAGATTTTTATCAGATTCATTAGAAAAACTTCAAGTTCAACCTTTAATCATTAATCTTGGATTACTCCTTAAACCAATGTATCAAGATCGAGAATATCTCGATCATCTAGATAAAATCAAAGAAACTGAAGTTAAGTATATTTTAGATAATGAAGCAGAAATTCAAATAAAAGAACAAATCGATAATTGGCTAAGATCTCGGAATATTAACTTAGATAACCAAGAAGAAGTAAAAGAACACTTAAAACATGAATTTGATAGCTTAGTTTTTAAATATAATATAAATCAAAATAATGAAATTTACAAAAGATTACAAATGGAAATTTTGGAAATGCTTTCAATGAAGCTAGCCTTAATAAGCCTTACAATTTTAACTTCAGATGATTCATTGGAACCAATCCCAATCAAGTAATATATCAAAGAATTTAGTACTAATTCTTATAATAGTATTAAATCTAAAATCTAAAATCTTAACTTAAACTTAAAAATAATTAAATACTTGTTTTGATATTATATTTAAAAATAACGTGATTATTTCTGCGAAAGTGAGAATAATGGGAGATGATGAAAAACCCTTAACTAGTGAAGAAATAGAAAGACAAAAGAAAATTTTTGATAAACTCTATAAGAAAGAAAAGGAAGAGAGAGATGCCTATTTAAAAGATACAGAGGAAAAAAGAAAAAAATCCTTCGAAGAAAGTAAAGAACTTATTATGGATTTGATTGAGGAAAAAGCTTTTATAATTGAAAAGAAGAGAGAAAAAGATGTTGAACGATTAGAAATAAAAACAGATATTGAAGGAGTAGCTAAAAAAATTGAAAAATCCGTTGGTGAAAAAGCTTTTATTATTGAACGACAGAAGGAAAGTACTACGCAATTAAAGGAATTACACCTAGATATTAAAGGAACAGGTGAAAAAATCGAGAAATCGATTGGAGAAAAGGCTTTTATAATAGATCGACAAAAGGAAAGTGCGACTCAATTAAAGGAATTACATCCCGATATTAAAGGAACTGGTGAAAAGATAGAGAAATCGATTGGAGAAAAGGCTTTTATAATAGATCGTCAGAAAGAAAGTGCTGCAAAGATGAAAGAGTTAAAACCTGATATAGAAGGTACAGCAGAAAGAATTGAGAAAATAATTAAGGATAAGGCTTTTATGATAGATCGCCAGAAGGAAAGTGCTGCAAAGATGAAAGAGTTAAAACCTGATATAAAAGGTACAGCAGAAAGAATTGAGAAAATTATTGGAGAAAAAGCTTTTATGATAGATCTCCAGAAAGAAAGTCTTGCAAAAAGAAAAGAGCTAAAACCTGATATAGAAAGTGTAGCAGAAAAAATTGAGAAAACTATTGGAGAAAAAGTTTTTATAATTGATCGCCAGAAGGAGAGTATTGCACAAAGAAAAGAGTTAAGACCTGATATAGAAGGTGTGACAGAAAAAATTGAGAAATCAATTAAGGATAAGGCTTTTATGATTAACCGACAAAAAGATAGTGTTGCTCAACTAAGAGAAATACGTCCAGATATAGTGGGAGTTGCCGAGAAGATAGAAAAATCAATTGAAGAAAAAAGCTTTATAATCAGTCGTCAAAAAGATAGTGCTGCTCAATTAAAAGAAATACACCCTGATATAGAGGGGACGGCCGAGAAGATAGAAAAATCTGTTGGTGAAAAAGCCTTTATGATAGACCGTCAGAAGGAAAGTGATGCAAAGATGAAAGAGTTAAAACCTGATATAGAAGTCACAAGAAAAAAAATCTTTGATACTGTGGAAAAGCATGCTAAACGCATAGAAAAACAACGCGAACTAGACACTCGCAAGATTGAAATAAAAACAGAAGCTAGAGATATTGTTGAAAAATTTGAAGATAAGGTAGGAAAAATTAAAAAAAGTCAAGAAGAAGAAGAGGAATAGAACAATTAAATCGAATAATTAGCTTAGTTAAATATAATAAATTGAGAGAGAAAATTTAATATCTAATTGAAACCATAAGATTAAATTAAAAATTAATTTTTAACTTAAATAAAGAGTTCAAGTTCATACTTTCTAATTTTTCTTTGTATTTTAGAAGCGCTGGAGATATTATTCCTTTAAAGGTATTTATATAATTCTTATATTTCATATAAAAATCTTCAACAATTTCTCGTAAAATACCTCTTTCTATTTGAAGATTTGTTTTTTTAGTAATAGCAATAACAATCAATCTCCCTCTTCTTTCGTATAATATTCTCGTCTCTCTAAAATTGATATCTTGAATTTCTTCATTATTATCTTCATTGATTTCTTTGATAAATAAATTGAGAGCAATTAAAAAATTACTAATTAGATCATCACTTAATAGACTTGATTTAGCAGTATATCTTTTACTTAAAAGAAGAGAGCCACTAAAACTATCAACAAAGTAAATAGCATGAAACCCATAATTGTTATTACTTATCTTTTCTAATGCAAATCCAAATTGCTTTTCATTATGATGTGCATTATCTCTTATATACATAATTCCTCCTTCAAACTTGATGTAAATTGTTATTTAGAATTTGATGTTAAATATTGAAAAATTGACTTAAATATAAAATACAAATGTTATCAATGTAATATCTAAATTATCTTCTTTTCATATAGGTTTAATATTTGGTAGAATTGGATTATAACTTAGTCTTTAACTAAATGTTTATAACTAAAGGTTTATAAATAGAAACATATATATATTTTTACTAAATAATTACTTTTAATTACTCCAAAATTTTTGATTATTATGGTAGCAGAACAATTCGAGGAGAAAAACAAAATCTCTGTAGGTATGATTATTACTAATGAAGAATTAAATAATAACCGTATTTTTCCTTCAGAAATTAAAGAAGAGATTTTAAGTTTGCCCTATTATTTGCTAATTTTTATTTCACGAGAAGATGTTGTTAAAATTAGCTGTTTTCCTACAAAAAAGAATAATATTAAAAAAATTCTTATTAAATTGAAAGAATTCTCACCAGATCTCGTGAAAGGGATCTCCAATGTGTTAAATGAACTTAATTTAAGTAAAGACATATTACACACAACCGGTTTATGCTACGAGATGGAAAAATGTTTTTATGAGACTTATTTAACTGGAGATACAATAGATTCAGGACAATTAAATGTTGAAACACTTAAAAATAAATTCATGTCTGTAGCAAAAGTAATAAATGTTTTAATAGAAGATATACCATTTTTGTAGAGACTATTTTACACTAAATCAGATTGTTTAATGAGAAAATGTGGTTAATGTTTAACACATGACCATTATAATGTTATTGGATTTGTTAAAAGGAAGCATATTTAAAACAAAAATATAGTATTGTGGATATTATGAGTGATAAAAAAATACCACCACCCCCAGTATTACCCCCCAGTATTCAAATTAAAAATATGGATAATTTCTGCCTCTTCCATAAAGGTCATATAAAAGGAGAGATCTATTCTTGTCCTAAATGTAAAACAAAATATTGTTTAAAATGTGCTAAAGAAGCAAGAAATGAAGGGAAATATTGTGTAAAATGTAAACAGATAATTTTGATTTAATTTTTAAATTTTCTTTTTTTACAAATTTGTCTTCTTAATTGAAGAAAGTGAGCGCCATGCTTTCCAAAAAATTAGCCATAATATTATAAAAATTAATAGCGCTGTTACAAAAGTATAACCTCCAATAAAAGGATCAATTAAAATCAAAAAGGGTATGCCTGCTGCTGAGAACCCAAATATATATCCATAACCCCAATATCTATTCTTTATTGCAATTAATACTCCCGGTATTATTGATGTGAATATTATTGATAAATATGACCAGATTTCCATTGAATCATAAATAACTAACATATTTATCCAGGATATGACAAATCCTATAATGATACATACTACAGTCCCTATATCAAATTTGAACTCTGGCTCAGGTCTTCCAACTTTTTGCTTCTTTTTCATGTTTTCCATAATAATCAACAAAGTTTTATTCCACTAATTCAAAATGAAATTACTATAAAAACGAGAACTTCCAAAAGTTTAGTTTCTCTAATTTTTTACTTGATTTAAAACATCTATTATTACTTTTTAATTTTAAGAAAATTTAAAATTAATGATTTAAATAAGTAGATCTTATTAATTGACTATAGATTTAATTTATAAACTCTAAAACATATAGTAAGTATAAGATAAAAATTAAATTCCTAATATCATATTAAAAATAAAATAGGATAGAAAATTCATTAAAAATCCATGACTCCTGCCTACACCCTGGATTTTTGTCTTTTGGTAGTGTAAATCTTTACACTCTGATTTCGCCCTCCTCCCCCTATTTTATTTTCGACCTTGTATTAGGTCTTGTTGGCAGGAGTCACCTTTTAAATCTAAAGGATAATATTTAAAAAAGGTGAAAATTAAAACATCTAAATAACATTTTAATAAAATTTCAGCTATTTTTTAATAATATTGATAATAATATCGAGATTATTAAAATACTTAAATAGCTTGAAGGGTTATTTATTAAAACAATTAATCATTTAACTAAATTAAATCAAGTGTTTTGATTCTTATGACTGAAGGATTAACTCAAGAAGTTCAAAGAGAAGAAGAAATTATTCGAACAACTACTAGCTTATGTCCAGAATGTTTACAACCAATTCCAGCCGAGATTTATGTTGATTCAGAAACTAATTGGGTGATGATGCGAAAAACATGCGAAGATCATGGAGATTTCAAAGATAAGCTCTCAATTCACCCAGAAGATTATAAATGGCAAATGTCATTTACAGATGATATTGGTTCTACTGTAAATAACTCTACTAAGCCAGAATATATATCCTCAGGGATTAAAGAAATAAAAAAGGGTTGCCCTTATGATTGTGGACTATGTGATAATCACCTAAGTGCTCCAAATATCTGTCTTATAGATATAACTAATCGCTGTAATTTAACTTGCCCTATTTGTTTCGCAAATGCAAGTGCTAAAGGATATATAGTGCAACCTACGTATGATCAAGTAGTTCAGATCATGGAACACTTTAGATCCATGAAACCTGTCCCTCCTGTCATGTTCCAAATATCTGGTGGAGAACCAACAATAAGAGATGATCTACCTGACATCATTCGTAAAGGGAAAGAATTAGGATTTACTGAAATAATGGTCACTACAAATGGTATAAGATTCGCAAAATCTATTGATTTTCTTCAAAAATGTAAGGATGCTGGAATGAATGCCATTTATCTCCAATTTGATGCAACCGATGATCCAGAGGCTTGGATAAAAATCAGAGGTGTTAATTTATGGCCATTGAAGAAAAGAGTTATTGAAAATTGTCGAAAAATTGGATTTTTTGGTGTTATGCTAGTTCCTGTAATTGCCAAAGGTGTTAACGACCACCAGATTGGTAATATTATGAATTATGCTAAAGACAATACTGATGTTATATCAGGAGTAATATTTCAACCAGTTGCTCTATGTGGTCGTATTAGTTTTGAAGAATTGATGGATATACGATATACTACCTCTGATTTAAAAGATGCCATAAATGAATGTACAAATAACGCATTAGGCAAATTCTACCCAATCGCAACCACAGCTAAAATGACGAGACTATTAGCGTGGTTTGATAACCAGCCTGACTTTGGTATGACGAGCCATCATGATTGTGGTTTTTGTACTATATGCATTGTAAATGAGAAAGGTGAATGGGACCAAATCGAAAAATATTTCGATACAGAAGGATTAATTAAATGGTCTAATAAAGTCTATGACATGGTTCAAGGTAAAGAAATTCCTAAACCCACAGGTTTCTTGAAGGGTATTAACTTAGAGGATTTCGGAGCAATTGCAAGTACCATAGGTAAATTCGTTGATGAAATAACAAATCTAGGGTACAGGCAAATGATGAAAGCATATTACTTTGGTGGGGCATTAAAATTTATAAAAAACCCTGAAAAAATTCTAACAAGTAAAACTCTTCAAGGATTCGTCCGCCTAGTTGCGTCTCCTAACTACAATTCAGCGGCAAACTTTTTGCACAGCCGTAATCTTATGATCTCAGCCATGCACTTCCAAGACGCTTACAATTTCGATTTGGAGCGAATGAAAAGATGCTTAGTCCATTACGGCGTGATAGATCCATCGGATAATAGCAAGGTCTTAGAGATTCCATTTTGTGCCATGAACACCATCCATCGAGAGCGTATAGAGAAGGCACTTGCGATTCAAGGTGAACAGGCAAAGAATCCCGAAGTAATTCAAGCCGAAATAGAGGAGCTTTTAGAAACCGTTAAAGAATAATTAATTTTATTTTATTTCTCTATTTTCAGTTTTTTCTATTATATTTCAATTTTTTATGAAAATCTAGTATAATTCTCTTAGAAACTTTGATATATTGTCTTTTTTTCCTGAAATACATCTAAAGATGTATTAATAAATTTAAAAATTCACTAGTTTCTGAATTAGAATAAGTAATTTTATGTATTAAAATCTGTTTCTAAAGTATATTTTATAATTTAATATTTTATTTTATTTCATTTTAATTTACAGTTTTAACTTCCAAAAACAAGATTGATTAGAAATTGGCCCAATCTTTGGTCAGGATAACGACTCCATGCGTTTTCTATTAATTGGCAAATATTTTTTATCTAACTTATTCTTTTGAACCGGGTTGCCATACAAACCATTCAATTTTGCAGTATTCCTTAAAACCCATGTGTTTATACATATTTAAAGCCATATCAGATGATTGAAGAATTGCAATCTCATATCCTAATTTCTTAGCCTCGTTTAGTGGAGCAAGAGTTATCGCAGTACCAATCCCTTTACCACGTGCTTCTTCTAATGTAGTAACACTATAAATACCTGCAACACCTGCTTCATAAAATACTAATGAAGAGGCAACAGGATTTCCATCATAATATGCTAAGAATGCACTTGCAGAGGGCGTATCGTTCAAAACCATAAATGAGAAAGCATTGTAAAAAAAAATCAGATAGAAGTTCTTTTGGAAATGCAAAACCAGTTAAAACAATGTCATTCCATACTTTTAAAGTTTCAACATTTTCAACCTTTATTATCTCTACCTTGTTTAAAAGTTCCCTTTCTGCACCCAAAATTTTTAGGTTGTAAGCCATCCCTGGCTGTTTGTCAAGGACGAACCCACTTTTGATTAATAACTCTCCCATATTTTTAGGACTACTTGATGGGCCAATCATCCAAAGAAAGGGAACTTGTCTCTTTTCAAAAAAAGTGATGTTTTCCTTTATCTTTTTAATGGCAACTTCTGAGGGAATGTGACTATCTACCACCCCATTAACTAAAAAAAATGGGATCCCCGTCGAGTATCTGATGAATTCATCAGTCTCTTCATATTCGATATCTTCGAGATCGATAGTACACATAGCCTTCATGGCTTCATATGCATTGAACTCAATTGCATGTTCAATTTCAGATTGATTGGGATTTTTAAGAATGGTTATTATTTGCCTCACTTCTAAAATTTTGATATTAAGATGCCATAGTTCTCAATCAATACAAAGTATTTAAATTTATCGTTCATTTTGGATTCACTAATCGTTTTAATATCCTTATACTTGCAAATCCAAAATTGAATTTGGCGCCTTCATCAAGAAATAAAAGATAAACATCTAATGGAAGTTTCATGATTTAGCAAAATATGCCCCATGATCTTGATCTTTTTCAACCATAAATTTTTTTTATATCTATAAAATACTTATTTTTATTTAATTTCTTTTTTCATTTGTTCAATAAAATGTAATTGTGTGCTATTTCTCTTTTATCCCTTCCAGCGAGGATATGAAGATGTTTTATAGTTTTAAGGGACTCTTTACTGAAATTATCGAGAGGGATATAAACCAACTCACGATTTTTAACGCCTGCAAGTGAATAAAAGTAATTTCGAGGTGGTTCCGATGCTATATAAGCTATGTATCGTTCCTTCGAATAAAGGATAGCTGCCTTTAAGAGCTTTTCTGCCTTATTTTTTACATCTCTAAACTCAAAATCCATGTATGGGCTAAAAATTGATCTTAAAAATCTAGCAGGAAAAATAGATAATAACCCTCCAATTTCAACATGAGTTATACCTGGACCAATAATATATTCACCTGGGTTTGTAGCATAAAATGCCATGTCGCTTTCTCTATCATGTTCTGCCCACCAGGTTAACTTATAAGGATATTTTTCTGTTTCTCCATTATCTTTATCAAATATCACTACGATTGTATCAATTTTACCTTGAATTTGTTGTATGTTTTGCACATAGATTTTTTTCTTAAATGCCCAATTTCTTATCGTTTCTTTTATCGCAATTCCGTCCATTAAACTTGACTTGAATTCTTCAATTTTGATTCTTTGATTTTTTAAATTCTTAATTGCTTTTTTTCGAATGAAAGCAAAATAATCTTCCTCGATGATATCTTCTGGAGGCCATGATACTGTTTCCCATTTACCCTCTTCCCATTTATCTTTCCATTCTCCAGGATATTTTTCTTGTGGCTTTTTCTTAAGAGGAACCTCTCTTTCTTTTTCATAATTATAGGGATAATGTCGTCTTAATTTTATATATTTTCCATTAGGGTCATATCCCCCTTCAACACGGAGCTTAAGAGTTTCATACTTATCGCTCTCATCATCATAAGGATATTTTGTGGCTTTTTCCATTACTTTCCATGCATAATCGTCATCAACAATATTTTTTGAAGATATTAATAACTGATATAAATTTGGTAACAGCCTATATTCTGTAAGAGAGAGATTTCTTGAATATTGGAAAAGCGTTTTCAATTTATGGAGGTCTACAAATTCTTTGAATTCTTCTTCATAAGCATATTTAGCTTTTAGGAATATATTTTTTATGTGATCCAGTTTATTATATGAATCTAATACCTTGTATAATTCATTAGGTGTTTCTATTGTATTTAACACATCCTTAGAATATTTTTTTCTGAATTTCAGCCATTGATAAGTATGATAAGGGATTTCTCTAAGCAAAAATCTCGAATCTGAACTCTTTATATTATATAATTTTATATATTTATGAGGTATAAGGTTTAGCTCAACATCTTTAATATTTTGTGGATTTTCTAAATAATATTTAACATTTTCCCAATGAGCCATTCCTACTATAAATAAGATCCTATGATATAGGGGCATCATCTTTAAAAGATGAGCAGCTATATATTTTTCTCTTAGGATATCCTTTTCAAGAAAATCAAAAATTTTTTCGGGATCACCCTGATTTTTAAGAAAATCTTCTAAATTTACTTCATTTCGTATTTTTTTTTTCCTTTTTTTGAAATCTTTCTCAAAATATTCCGAAATTTTTTTATAAAATTCAATTAAACCAACTCGATTTATAGAATAATCATCTGGAAGCATAATATTTGGAGGATCATAATCCTTAACAGAAAGATCAATAAAATCAACTGGGATATTATGTTCAAGTCCTAAACGTATTCCTTCTATAATAGAATCGCCAGGATCTATTGGAATAAAATTCAATTTTTTTGGATTCAATGTATCCGCATATCCAATCAATGATAAAAACGGTAACCTCTCAATAGCTTCTATTATCTCATCTCGTATATTATTAGGCAATTCTACAGCAATAACATCAGGAAATACTTTAAATAAGGCAGTACGTGCTAACTTAGCGAATTCAATTCGCGAATGAAAAGTAGGTATCACATGAATATTTTTGTACTTGATATAAGGGCTTTCATCCATTTGAATCGGTATTTGATGTATATCTCTTTAAAATCTATTTTTATATAAATAATTTAGAGATCTATTTAATATATGGAATTAGATCTCTTATAATCTTAATTATGAATCAATTAAAATAGAATTTTCATGAAAGGATTTCGTATTACAATAAAAAAAAGTAATAAATTAGAAAAAAATTTAATTTATGTTTTATTAATTATTGATCTCTTGTTCATTAGATCTAACCTTTTCTTTAAGCAACGGTTTGGCGATATCCATGGTTTCACTGATAAACTCTTCTGTTAAACGATATGCCTCATCATCGGTGTATTGAATTGGAGGGTGTTTTGTAAAGTATGCAGAAGGAGAATATAAAACACCACCTTCATTTCTATCAAGGGCTAATTTACAACATCTTATAGCATCTATTACAATACCTGCAGAATTTGGTGAGTCCTCAACTGAAAGGCGTAGTTCGAGGTTGATGGGAATATCTCCAAAAATATTCCCTTCCATTCTGATGAAACAGACTTTATTATCTTTTTGCCAAGGAACCCAATCACTTGGTCCTATATGAATATTTTCATTACTTAAACGATCTGCTGTTTGTGATTGAACAGCCTCAGTTTTAGATACTTTTTTGGAGATTAATCTACTTCTATCAAGCATGTTAAGAAAGTCTGTATTTCCTCCTGTATTGAGTTGATATGTTCGCATTAGTTTTACTCCTCTCTTTTTGAAAAGATTAGTCAAAACTCGATGAATTACAGTAGCTCCTATCTGAGATTTGATATCATCCCCAATTATTGGGATTCCTTTCTTTTTGAATTTGATGCTCCACTTAGGATCACTAGCAATGAAGACAGGAATACAATTTATAAAACCAACTTCTGCTTCTAAAGCACACTCAGCATAAAATTTTGCAGCTTTTTCAGAACCAACAGGGAGATAATTTATTAACATATCTGTTTTAGATTTTTTAAGTTCTTGAACTATTTCTTTCTTTGTAGATTCTTTTTGAGTAGATAAAACGAAAGCATACTTTTCATCATGATTTTTCATATGTTCAGCATAGCTATCTAATATTCTTCCCATTTTGACAATAACGTTGGTATTTGGAATTTCTGTAAAAAATATCTTAGTGCAATTTGGAGGTTGAAAAATGGCTTCTGCAATATCCTTTCCCACTTTTCTTTGATCTGTATCAAATGCAGCAACAACCTCAATATCTCCTGGCTTATAACCCCCAATATCCCAATGCATCAAACCAATGCAATTGTCTTGATTTTTACTTTTATAGTATTCTATACCCTGAATTAAAGAACTAGCACAATTACCAATTCCAACAATAGCAATTTTAATTTTACTCATTCAAACATACCTCCTTTAAGTTTTATGATATTGCTTATATTCGAATTATCTGCTTTTTTCATATGCCTAATTGCTTGAATAGAATAAATTATACTCGTGATGATTGCATGAATACAAATAGAAAAAATAACAAATTCAAAATGACCAAAAATTCCAAAAATTAAGATGTGTAGAGTATAGATATTTCTTCTTCCGTCAAATTTCCTAAATAATTGATCAAATTTACTACTATCTGCCAGTGTTATTTTCATTACTTCTTTGTACTGCATTGAACAATGTCGATTAAAGGAATCAGAAAGTAGCATAATAATTAATACAATAATGACAAAAAATTGATCAATTATAAAGTAAGAGGCAAAACCTAAACCTACATATATTGCCTGTTCATATAATTGATCGAATGAATGTTCAATATGGCCAGCTTTACTTTCTTGGTTTTTTAAACGAGCTAATTTACCATCAACCCCGTCAAGGATATTTATTAAAATCAATAAAAAAAGGCCAATCCACCAATATTGTAATAATAATAAGAATAAGACAGAATATCCTAAGATATTTACAAGTATCGTAACATGATTAGCAGTAATTCTAGTATCAGCAAATAGATAAACAAAAATATTTTCAAAATGCCTATTAAAATACCAGGCAATTAAATCTAATGTTCCCTTTTGTGTTCTTTTTACAAGAAACTTCTTAGCAGACTTAAAATCTTCGTAATGTCGAAATGAATAAATATAAAGAGGCACAGCTCTTCTCATATCTGGCATATACGTGGAGATCTCATCTGAAGAATGATGTATTGTGTTATATGATGTTAAGGAATTAAAAAACTCATTAAAAGAACTTACAGTGTTTTCAAAAATAAATTTTTTGTTGTTAAGGTTTATTTTACTTGCCAAAATATTAGCATAATTTTTATCTAAACAGTTTGAATAAATATTTTTACCTTTTATATACAATGTATCTCCTTTTTGATTTAATAAGGAAGAAACAATTCTATCATCGATTAAAACACTACCATCTAAAACAACAGCAAAATTTTTCTCAGAATTAATTAAATTCTTTTGATTTAAAAGTTCTTTAACACGCTGAATGGAATTTAATTTTATTATTCTTATGAATTTATTCTTATCAAAATTTCTTTCAATATTCAAATCTAATGATATTTTTGATAAAATAAATATCTCATTTATTCCATTTTTGTTTAGGATATTAATATTTCTTTCTAAAATCGAGACACCACATAATTTTTTCATATAAAAAGGTTGATCTTTAATAAAAAAGGGATTATTTGGTAAAATAATAATGCCAATTAAATTAACGAAATGTTGATTTTCTAATTTGCTTTGTATATTATCTTGTCTCATTTTATTCTTCCCTTTTATTCTTTTTTCCTTTATATCAGATATGCTTTGGAGGGGATAAACCAAAAGGATGTCTATTAGAAGAATCACTAAAAAGTTCTATTAGTTGATGATATATTGAAGAATTATCTACATCTAACCAAATAACATTTGGAAAATCGAAATAACCCACATTAAGTCCTGATTCAATTGCTAAAAGAATGATATTGGTTACATTAAACTTATATGTATCTAATTCTAATTCTTGGCAAATGTCTCGAATAACTCTTGTCCTTAATATAAACGCTCCCATGTCTAATCGGTTATATTTAGATATCTCTTTACCTATATCGATAATAAAAGAATTAAGTCCATATACTTTAGTGGCATCAACTACTTTATAAGGTTCTTTTAAATGTAATGGATCTGTAGCTAAAAACACATCATCTTTGTTATGATTCATTATCAATTGAGAAAAAATGTTTTTTGAGAAAATATGGTCTGCCATTGATAATAATGTATATTCAGAGGAGATTGCATTCAAACCTAAGAAAAGGCTATAACCATTTTCTCTATGTGGTGCCCTATTCTCAATAATATTTAAGTTAACGTTCTTTAGATCAATTTTAGATTTTAATATAGAATTTAATATTATTTGTTTATATTTTGATTTATTAGATATTTTACTAGCAATAATATTGATTTTTCTAATTCCAGCGTTTACCATTCCAGTAATAATATACCCTAGAATATTTGAATTATTTAATTTTAATAAATATTTTTTAAAACTACCTCCAAATAACTTAAATCGAGTGGAATAACCCGCTGCAAGGATTAACCCTTCTACTTCTTTTTCATCCAATATTACAATCAACTGTTTGTACTGAATATCTCAAATAATTACATTTTAATACTTCTAATTTTTAATTTCACTTCTAAATTTATACTATTAATTAAAATGTTAGATCCAATTTTGGATAATTATATCGTGAATTTTAGCTATTAGGAATTAAATTATGATATAATCATTAATTAAGATTGATTATTTCAAGTTTAGTATGTAAATATGAGATTGAGTTATTTACATATAAATTTTATCTTCTATATATAGGTCTTAATTGGTTTTTATTCAATTAAAAAACTTTCTAGATAAAGTAATAGACATTAAGTTTGATTTATCAAAAATCTCTTTTATTATATAAATAAACTCTTTGGTCTTTTAAATATAGTGTTCAAATTGAAGCAAGAAGTTCAAGTTTGTGAAGGCTTTAATCACTAATTTAAGAAAAGGTGGAATTTTATAGAAATTATTACAAGAAGAAGGAAATTATAGCTGAGAAATTGTCAACTTGATTTTATGTACATTATATATATTTTTTGATTTCAGAAATCAACTTTGATTGTATAAATTAATTGAAGGGTTGCATAATGATTTGCTAATCCAAGAGATTGGACTCTCTCCAAAATACCTTCTACTCTGTAACCGCGAGGAAAATTCCACATATCTTCATATGCCTCGATCCTAGAACCACACTTTAAAACAAAAATTCTTCCCTTAGGAAAAAAAATGACTTTTTCAAGATGATCTACTCCAGGTAATTCATGACCACCTCCATGAGAAACCATATTAAGGTTTAAAAGGTAATTATGTGCCCATTCTTCAATTGATCTTGAACCGAAACATTCTTCGATTTTTTCTGAAGAAAGATTCTTTTTACCTTTAACTAGATAAGCTCTATTAGTTAATGATATCACAGAAATTTCTCCCTCGTCAACAACATCACAGCCAATAATTGCTTCATTAAGTCCCTTTAAATCACAGTGATTATGGTTTGCTATTATCTCACCATCAAAAATCTCTTCAAAGAGAATCTGTCGTTTTTTTTTAGAAAATTCACTCGCATACTTGCAACATTTCTCATATTCCCTCGCATCTCTTCCTCGCAAAACGTGTGTTATACCAAAGGAGGTTTCTATTTTTTTGACTCTCTCTCGAACAAAATCTTTTAATTGATTCCGCATTTTATTTGAAGATGTGTGTAAAACCGCAACTTTTTTCGGTAAGTCTAGGGCTTTATAGTTTTTAACATAATATACCTTCAAGAAATGACCTCCTGGCCAAAAATAAGATCTATCTATCTCTATATTATCGATTTCATATTTTTTTTCTCTCATTTCATATAGGATATTCAAAATTCTCTCAAGACTTAGATCATCTTCGATTACACCAACTAACATACCACAAAAGTCAATTCCTAAGTCTGTTGGAACAAAATCATATGTATTATCTCCCCATGTGAACTTTGCTCCTTCAGGAATTCCTCTACGAAATTTGTCAGAAGATGTTTGGAAAGTGAAACCAGGTGCTCCGACGACCATAGCTTTTTTTTCATACCCTAACTTTTCTTGAATAGAATGTATATTAGCTATGAACCACTTTGCATTCTCTCTACCAATCTCTTCTGCTACATCTTTTAGCCCCAAACTGAAGAGATTTTTTTCAGCAAAACTAATTTTTTCATCAAATTCTTTTCTTTTAAGAGGAAAATTTCTCAATTCATATTTCATCCAATCACTCCCATCCATCTAAGAGAGGTAATTTATCTCCTGAAATTAAAGATTCTGCAAGTTCTATATGTTTTAAGGCCTGGTTCTCCCAATTATAAGTCCTAGCATACTTGCTAGCTCTTTTCTTCATTAAATCTTTAGACTCAGAATTGGCTATAACTCGCTCTATTTCATTTAGAAAATCTTTGTAAGTGTTCAGCGCAGGATAACCACACATTTTAAGAGTTTCGCCTACGCCCTCGAGTTTTTTACCAACAACTGTGGCACCAATACCAAGGGCGTGTGCCAATTTTCCACTCTGCCTGCAATCTTCTTGCCACATATAAACTATGTCTAAAATCCTTAGTGATTTCGCAAATAATCTCTCAGGCACATAGGTTTCAAAGAAGTAGAAGTTATTCTCAGGATTGTGTAGATTTTTAAGTCTTTGTAGATAACTAATTTTTTGTTTAGATAGAAAGCTTAGAGTTCCGATATACAAACCAATAATATTCTTATCAGGAAATCTTTTTTGAAGAATTTTTATAGTAAGAGGGATAGTAGTTGAAAGTTTTCTATTGTCTATGAAACCTACATCTCCAAATGTAATAGTAATTCTTTTAAAAATCTTTGAATTTAAATCTTCTACACTTTTTTGCCAATCTTTTTTTAATTCATTTTTACTCTCAAGCCAACTTATAATTTCTTTTTTAGCATTATTCTGACTTATTCGAGGATATGACGGGACACCATGTCTAATTAAAACAATCTTATCTCTATACTCAGGGAATGCTTTAGTAATTGCCATATAAACCCCATTTGTGAACACTGTATTCACGTCTATATAAGGCAATTCGTTTTTAAGTAATTCATATTGCCATTTTTTAAGACCATATCTGGTTTCAGGGCTCTGAAAATTAAGAGTGTGATGTGTAACAATTATGTTTTTAACTTTCTTTTTCTTGAAAAATTTCAACATCTTAACAAATTTTAAACGATTTCTCCAAAAACTATCACCTTGTTGTATCCAAAAAACATAATTATCCCCATTTTTATATAAGTTAGTTAAACTGTCAAAGATCAGATTGAATTTATAATCATTGCAACTAGGGATAGTATACAGAACTGGATATTCGCATTCTATTTTTTTCTCTTTCATTATGGGAAATTCACAAGCATAAGGATCAAAACTTATTATTCCACAGTCACAACCCTTTTCATACAAAACATCGACTAAATACTTGGTATAAGATCCTATTCCATGTATCATTGGCGGAAAACCAGACAAAAAAATGATCTTAGTCATAGAACGATTACTAACCTCTTCATCAAGTTTTAATTAAAATTAATTTTTACTAATATTAAATCATTATCAGTATTTACATTTATTTCTCTAACTTTAATCTTTTAAAAAACTAGCATCGTCTATCTTTAGTTTTATATGTCATAAAAGCTATCATTTTATATCACGTGTTTAAATCTAATCTTGCTTTGAAAACTTTAGAAAAAGCAATAAAATTGCTCAGAAAACAATATAATTATAACATGGAAGTCTATAATAAAAATAAAATAACAATTTTAAAAATTAAATTATTTCCCCCTCCTACATTTATCCAACTGGGAGGAAGCATTTGAGCTTTATGAGGTTTTATTAGATTCTCCAAATTTTGAGATCAAAAACTCAATAAAGCTTTTTAAACTTGATCCAATCAACCAAAGTATTATTTTCCCCAAAGTAAATAGTTCATCTGATAAGGAGGAAGCACATTTTCATTTTAAATTAGCTTCCCTTTTTTCAAAAAAAGGGGGAAAATTAGAAGATTTATACATTTTGAAAAGGGAATTAAAGATTTTGGATTACGTTATGGCAGTGTACAAATCCTTCTCTTCTCTTTCCACGAGTGATTAATCCTACAATAAATTTAATCTAAAAAAATCCTAGCTTAAGAAACAATAGCAAAACAAAACCAAAATTAGAAAAAAAATTAAAATTTTTGTGCTACATTCTGGTTGTAACACTTCAGTAGAACTAACTTAATTTTTTTAAATTGGCATCGTGAAATATGATGTCAATTTTGTAGTGAAACTTTAGTGTCATGTTATTTAAATAGCAACTAATTAGTTTTTTAATTACTAAAAAAAAATTACATAATAAGGAAAATTGAGTAAAAAGATTATGAATAATGAGCGAGGCGATTCAGATCTTAAACGAGAATTTAAAAGCCCTCAATTAAAATATTTGAATTTGATGAATAAAGAAATACAAACTTGGTTTAAAAAATATTTACACTTTCATAAAGGGACAAAAAGAAAGCCTAACAGCGGTTTAACTATTAGTCAGAAATTTATTGATTGGGTTAATGGATTGGATTTAACTATATCTAGAAAACAAAAGTTTTTAGTAATATTAAATAAAATTAATAAAAATAACGAAATCTTTAATTTTACAATTGATAACATTTTAAACACAAATTTATCTTTGAGAGATATTTCTAAAAAAGCAATTAAAATTGGTATTTCTTTAAATCCACATTTAATTAGAAAAATCGCCTTAAATTCAGAATTTAATAACAATTTAAAAGAATTTTATAAACGTTTTCCTAGAAATATTATCACGCATTCAGTTAAAAATAGAATTCAAGAACAACTTAGGGAAGATCCACCAGATTCTTTGAGTAATATAGCAAAAAGCAATGGTGTATCAGTAAAAACAGTTATAAAAATAGCTTTGCAGATTTTTTCTAAAAATGCTTATCAAACGAGATGGCCTACAACAAATTCAAAATGGTTAAAAAAACCTAGTGAAACTTGGGATAGTATGTTAGATGAATTATTTTCTGAAAATCCAAATACTCTGAGAGACATTTCTTCTGAAATAGGACTTTCTAGATCATTTGTAATGCGTTGGGCAAAAAAATTATTTACACCTGAAGAATATCATGAAAGATGGCCAATAAAAAATCCTCCAATTTCTAATGAAATTAAAAAAATAATAATTGAAGATTTAAGTAAACCTAATCCAGATACTTTGACAATTATAGCTAATAAAAATAACGTTTCTCTTTCTTATGTTCGTGAATTAGGGAAAAAAATTTTTACATTAGAAGAATATCGCATGAAATGGCCATCATCTGTTTACAAAATTACTGAAGAAATCAGATGTCAAATTATTGAGAGAATTACTGAGGAGACTCCTGACTCTTTGACAAAAATTGCAGAAAATCTAAATTTAGGCGTGATGACTGTGGTTAGAATTGCACGAGAAAATTATCAAGGTAATATAGACATTTATCGTGAAAAATGGCCAGAAGCGAAGGATTGGGTGTCTGAAGAAGTTAAGGAACAAATTAAGTTTGATATTTTAAATTCCTTCGATCTTAGTCAACTAGATATCGCAATAAAACATAATGTGTCCCATACAGTTGTGAATAATTTAGCCTTGAAACAAATATTTAAGGATAATTATAAAAAATATAGAGAAAGATTTCCGAGCGATGATTCAAGAATTTCTGGAACTTTGTCACATTCAAGAATAAATGATTTATTAACTAAATTTTTTTATGATGAGAAAAAGGTTATATATATATCCGAACCAAGAATTTATCCCAATAGTTTAAAGGGAGCAGATGGGTTGATTTTAAATGTTAAAGATCAAAAATTTTTAGAACAACAATTTAAAAATAATAGTAATTTAGCTCAGCAAATCGGAATAAATAAAGAAAACCTAGATTGCATCATTTCATTTCAATTTGATTATACAAATAATCTTTCTACTGAAAATATTGTAAAAAAGATTTTAAAATACGAACATCCAAATATTGTACTTTTTATAATAGGAAATAATTGGTTTTTTAAAACAGAAACAATACCTTTACCTGAAGATAATAGGATTCGCTTTCCTGAAAATACAAAAATAATTAGTCCTAATCTTCTCTGTGAATTTATTGAACTTAATAATGAATATAGAAATCAATTTTTCGAAATCTTGGAATATAATAAAACATATGATATAATTTCCTTATATAATATCCCACGATTATCTAATGATGAATTATTTTATACTAGAGATCTAAAAGATTTTTTAAAAGAAATGAAACTAATAAAAAAAGATATTAATGAATTTTTTATGGAAAAAGGACCTTTAGACAAATATATTCAACCCAATTCATTCAATTTCTGTAATAGTTTAGGAGACAATTCTTTAAATTTGAATAATCACAATAATAACTCTTCTTGTCAGAATAAAAAGAAGAAATTTAGAAATCGGTAATTTAGTATTAAATTTTATTCATCTAATTTCTTAAAAATCAAAAAATCATCTTTAACATATTTTTCTTGTTGTCTTTTCAGAAATTTTTCATATTCATCAGAGCAGTAATTTATTGCATGTTCTTCTAAAATATGTACAATTGCTTTTTTAAATTCATTTTTATTTAACATACCTTTATCTTTTCCTTTTAATTCTCTTGATTTCATATAAAGCCTTAATATATTGATGCCCTCTCTAACAGTATAATCGTCATGTATGTGAGCATTCTGGAGGAAATCAACGCAATATTCTAAAATTTCTTCTGGTGCGAAGGGTAAATTATATTTTAATATTTTCAATTCATCGATTTTATTTGGAAAATCTATAAAAATCTTTGGTTGCAGACGGGATTGGATATATTCGGGTATTTCATACGTACTACTATCACTGTTCATTGTTACACATAATCGAAATTCTGGATGAGCATAAATCCTAATACCTGTAATAATACTTTCAACGTAGCGTCTTTTATCCATTAAAGGTGCCAAAGAAGCCCAACTTTTTTCACTCATCCTGTTGCCTTCGTCTAAAAGGCAGACTCCCCCTTTAATCATGGCAGACACAAGAGAACTTGCTACATATGCTATTTTTTTATCAGAAGCTATTACTGGACTTATTAATAGATCCTCAGGGCGAGTATCCATAGTACATTGAAACATATAAACATCTTTACCTAATCGTTTCCCAGCAGCATAACCCAATGTTGTTTTACCTACTCCTGGTTTTCCTAAAATCCTTGGATTCAACGGAAGATCGTTCTCATCAACAATCAACCAAGCAGCT
Source organism: Promethearchaeota archaeon (assembly GCA_019057865.1). Classification (GTDB taxonomy): domain Archaea; phylum Asgardarchaeota; class Lokiarchaeia; order Sigyniarchaeales; family SOKP01; genus Loki-b32. The sequence goes on along the minus strand of JAHLWP010000011.1, from coordinate 71,059 downwards.
TTTAATTCATTTATGAGATCATCATTACCGACCCATTCCATATCAACATCAGCGGGTTCAGATAAAATTAATTCTACATCGAATATAACTACTTTTTCTACCATAATCAAATGATAAATAAACAATTAAGAATAAATTTTTTTTCAAAAAAACAGAAACACTGTTACATAAAAAGATATAATTAAACAGTTCATCATGAAAGGACAAAAAAAATTAAATAAGAAAAGCTTAAAAGTTTCAAATACTCTAAAGATATAAAAATTTATGGATTAATTGAGTATACCTAACTCATTTGTTAATAATTGTTTAATGATTGAATTTGAAAAGTATAGATGCTAAAGTTAGCCGAGTAATAGTTGGGAAAGTTGAGCCTGATGAGGATCTTATTGATGCAATCACTAAACTGGTAAAAACTTACAATATTAAAGCTGGTCTTTTAAATTGCATAGGTGCCTTTAAAAAATTCACCATTGGATATTTTGATCTTGAAAAAAAAAAATATAAACTGAAAACTTTCGATGAAAATGTTGAATTAGTCTCTTGTCTTGGAAATATTGCTTATAAAAATGGAAAACCCATAATTCATGTTCATGTCTCTGTTGGAAGACCTGATTTTAGTATTATTGGGGGGCACCTTAGCCAACCAAGTATTATTTCAGTAACAGGTGAAATTTATATCCTTGAGATTGATAAAAAATTAAACCGTTCGTTGGACCCTCAATTTAATTTATTCCTATTAAATATTTAAATAAGAACTTACTTCATCAAAAAAATGTCGGATAATTCAGATATAATTGGTGAATATAGAGGTATTGTAAAAAATAGAGTAGTCACCGCCTTATTACAGTCCTATTTAGACAATCTTGATTATGATGGAATGAAATCAATTCTAAAAGAAGCAGGTTTGATACATCTGAAGGATATGAGAGATGTCGATCCTAACGGTACTATTGATTTCTTTTCTTTTAAAAAAATTATTGCTGCTCAAAATTGTCTATTATTTGATTCTAACAAACTACTATTTGAAATTGGAAAGAAATTCTCATTTTATTTATTTCCATACGGAAAAAATTTTGAAGAGATAATAAGTGAAATAAATGAATTAATCTTAACAGATTGGAAAGTTGAAATTATAGAAAAATCTAATAATTTGTTTGTAGTTAAAGTCGAAAAATGTATTTTCTGTTCTGAAATTGGTGTATCATGTGATTTATTTAAAGGATTTATTATTCATTCCTTAGAAAAAACATTAACAACTGATTCTCGAATAAATTACTATAGAAAGAGCGAAGATGTAAATGATCCTCAACATAATAATTTTGTTTTAAAATTAAAAATTGAAAAAAAGTTTTAAATAAAGATAAAAACAATATATAAATTGCAAAATGACAACAGAAGAAGTTAAAGAATTACGAGAATTTGTATTTAAAATAACTATGCTTGGAGATGCTGCAGTAGGTAAAACTTCATTGATTAGTAGATATTGTGAAGAAACTTTTCAGGAAGATTATAAACCTACTTTAGGAGCAAATATTATACGTAAAGATATTAATTTAGACAATTTAAACGTAAGAGTTCGACTTATAATTTGGGATTTAGCCGGACAAGAAAAATACAATGTTATAAGATCAATGTATTTTCAGGGAGTTAGTGGATGTATAATTGTATTTGATATTACCCGTGCGGCAACTTTTTATTCAATAGGAACAAAGTGGTTAAAAGATTTTAAAAGATATGTGAAGAAAGAAGGAGCATATATTTTGATTGGAAATAAAACAGATTTAAAAGAGCAGAGAGCTGTCCCCACTGAAAAAGGAAAAATATTTGCAGAAGAAATTAATGCTAGTGATTTTGTAGAAACAAGTGCTAAGTTAGGGGAAAATATCGAAGAAGCATTCTCACTTCTGGTTCACCAAATTTTGAAAAATCATGGCGTAAAGGTTTAGAAAATCTCAATAGTTCAATCTTATTTTCTTATTATTAAGCATTCTTATAAAAAGCGAACTATTTAAAAAAGATTAAATAAGTGAATAAATTATGAAAGAACTATCTCAAAATCTATCTAAAGCTCCAAAATCTAAGATAAGAGAATTATTTGATATAGCATTAGGAAGATCGGATGTAATAAGCCTTGGAATTGGTCAACCTGATTTTCCAACTCCCGAACCAGCAATTCGAGGAACAATTGAAGCTTTAAGAAAAGGAGTTACCTCCTATGCCCCAACGAGAGGTCTTCCTGAATTATTAGAATTAATTGAAAACAAATTAAAAAAATTTAATAATATAGAAACAAATTGGAAAGAAAATATCATAGTAACTAATGGTGGGAGCCAAGCTCTTTGCCTTGCATATGCCTCACTTTTCAATCCCGGAGATGAGTTAATTTTGTTTTCTCCGAACTTCCTTTCATATTTCTACATCGCATCTTTTTTTGGTGTAAAAGTAGTAGAAATTCAAAGAAATCCCGATTTTAGCCCAAATTTAGAAAAATTGAAAAAGGCAATTACAGAAAAAACTAAAGCAATTATTATTAATTCACCCAATAATCCCACAGGATATGCATTTAGTTCTAACGAACTTAATGAAATTGTCGATATAGTCAAAGATAATGATTTATTTATAATATCAGATGAAGTTTACGAAAATTATCTTTATGATGGTTTGAAACATTTAAGTCCTGCTTCTTTTAATGGAATGATTAATCGCACTATTACAATCAATGCAATGTCAAAATTATTTTCTGCCACTGGATTTAGGTTAGGCTATGTTGTAGCTTCAAAAGAGATAATTGATTTGATGGAAAAATTTCATCAATACACTGTTGCTGGTACAAATCATGCAGCTCAATATGGTTTTATTGAAGCTTTAAAGATGGATATTAAATTTTTCGAAAAGATCTTGAAAAGATTTAATGAAAGGCGAACACTTGTTTATGAAAGATTAAAAGAAATGGGATTTGATGTTGTTAAACCTCGTGGTGCTTTCTACATAATGCCTTCATTAAAAAAGTTTAATATGACAGGATCAGAATTTTCAGCTGAAATGATGAAAAAGAAAAGCGTTGCGATTATACCAGGTGAGACCTTTGGTTCTTTCTCAAAAGATATGGTAAGAATATCTTATGCGACTGCTATAGATAAACTTAAAGAAGGTATGGATAGAATTGAAGAATATATTAAAGAGTTGTAATTTTAGTCCATTTTTTTTAACTTTAAAATAAGAAAGAAATTAAAAAAGAATTATACATAATAAAAAGCTAAATAATGAAATTTTAGTTATCTATATAAATCAGATTGAGATTCTGTTATATTTCGAGATTCTGTTATTTTTTTTGCCATATTCTCATATCTCTCTATTACTTCTTTAGGCAAAGTTGATTTAATTTTAGATAGTGCAAAATCAAAATATTTCTGTTTTATTTCTTTTAATTTATCTAATTCTTCTCTAATTGCTTGCATTCCTGCTTCACGACATACATTTTCTAAATCTGCCCCACTATAACCTTCAGTAATGTGGGCGATTCTCTCTAAAGAAATTTCCTTAACTAATGGCATTTTTTTGGTATGAACTTCTAAGATTTTTAATCTAGCATCATAATCGGGAGATTCTACATATACTAAGCGATCAAACCGTCCCGGTCTTAAAAATGCAGGATCTACAATATCTGGACGATTAGTGCTAGCAACGACTATGATTCCTTTTCGATTTTCCACACCATCCATTTCTACCAGGATTTGATTTACAATTGAAGCAAATGTATGAGTTCCTTCAAAATTTCCTCTACCAGAAGTTATTGCATCGATTTCATCAAAATATATAATTGAAGGAGCTGCTTGACGCGCTTTTCTAAATATCTCTCTAACAGCTCTCTCGCTTTCTCCAACCCATTTAGAATAGATCTCAGGTCCTTTTATTGCGATAAAATTTGACTTACTTTCAGTTGCAACTGCTTTAGCTAATAGTGTTTTTCCACATCCAGGTGGTCCAAATAAAAGGATTCCATTTAAAGGACGTATTCCTGCTCTTTCAAACAATTTTGGATATTTCAATGGCCATTCTACTGCTTCTTTTAACTCTTGTTTAATATCTTCTAAACCACCTATATCTTCCCAAATTACATTAGGGATCTCAACCATAACTTCTCGCATGGCAGATGGCTCAATCATATTAATTGCTTTAACAAAATCATCATCTTTAATTTTTAATTCTTGAATAACTTCACTTGGAATTGGCTCATCCAAATTAATTTTTGGCAAGATTCTCCTTAAAGAAAACATTGCAGCTTCTCTACATACTGCCATTATATCAGCACCAACAAATCCATGAGTTATCTCAGCATAGTTATCGAGATTGACATCTTCGAGGAGTGGCATTCCTCTTGTATGAATTTGAAAGACTTCTTTCCTACCATTTACATTAGGAACTCCAAATTCAATTTCTCTATCAAATCGTCCTGGACGTCTCAATGCCTCATCAATAGAGTTGATTCTGTTTGAGGCACCTACACAAATTACTTCACCTCTTCCTTGTAAACCATCCATTAAAGCGAGTAATTGGGAAACAACTCGTCTTTCTACTTCTCCAGAAGTATCTCCTCTTTTTGGAGCAATTGAATCAATTTCATCTATAAAAATGATAGAAGGTGCATTATCTTCTGCTTCTCTAAATTTTTCTCTAAGACGCCCTTCGCTTGCTCCATAAAATTTGCTCATAATTTCTGGACCATTAATCGTGATAAAATACGCATTAGATTCTTGAGATACTGCTTTTGCCATCAATGTTTTTCCTGTTCCAGAAGGTCCATAAAATAAAACACCTTTAGGAGGGTCAATATTTAATCGATGAAAAAGTTCAGGATGTTTCAAAGGTAACTCAACCATTTCTCTTATTCTCTGAATTTCATCAGTTAACCCTCCAACATCATCATAAGTAACAACTCCACCTGAAACATTTAAAACAGCAACTCTTTTATTAACCTTTATTAGAGTATCACGAGTAATTTTTACAACTTTATCTGAGGGTTTTAAATTTTCTACTATCAATCTTAATATTCCTAATGTTGTTCTTTTTTTGCTACCCCATGGAAGCATCTTCATAATTTCATTCATTGGGTTATCAGAGCTATCTTTTTGAACAAAAGTTCCTAAGACATCAACAATATCACCAAGAACTACAGGTTTATCAATGAGTTTACCTTTAATTGCTTCTGCTTGCCTTTTTAAATCAATGTTTGGTCTAGTAGGGGTCAGAACAATCTCAATGGCTGGATACACTTCTGCATGTTGAACGGATACAAATTCTCCAATAGTAGCACCTGCGTTTAGCCTTTGAAGCCCATCTAATCTAATGATATTTTTTCCCCTATCTGTAGCACTCGCAACAGCAATACCAGTAGTTTTCTTTTTCCCTCTTAACTCAATTATATCACCAGTATTTAATGCTAATTCGCTCATTATTTGTTGGTCAATATAACATAAAGAACGTCCACTTCTGCTTTTTTCCAATCGTTCAATTCTCAATTTAGCGATTCTGTTATTATTATTTTCTTGTATCATAATTTCAAGTAATATCTTAATTATAGAAATAAAAATATCTTTTTTCAAGTTATTAAAGTAATTATGGTTTATTTTCTTTTTCTTTATTTTTAATAAAAATCAAATAAACCAGTTCTTATAATATTTTGATGCTTAAGGATTCCTCTAAAAATGTCTGAAATGAATTTTGAATTTCTGATTCGCTTAAAAATTCATTCTTTTTGGTTTTTAAAAATTCCTTTCTTAATTTAATAATTTTATTTTTTAGAGGAATATAATTGGAATTTAGTAATAGTATTCCTACATAATTTCGAGTGATTTTATCCAATTTTTCTTTATAAAGATTGGAATCATGTCTAAATTCTGCTTCTCTTTCAAATATTTTTTTAGACTGTTTTACATTTAAATGTAAGCGATTAGCAAAATTTATAAGGCAATCATTCAAATCTAGTGTTTGGTTCATATTATATACCGCATATGGAGTATCCCAATTATATTTATTAAAATCGTCGAATTTTTTATTAATTCTCTTAATTATTTTATTTGGAATGGGTTTTCCTCTCTTTTCATTCCACTTTAGGCAAACTTCAAGTGGAGTAGAGATGTGAATTATAAAAAAATTGACATCTAACTCATCTGCAATTTTTTTTAAATCATGTCTCATGCTCGAATAATAATTTAAATCATCACTAATAACTACAGATCTTTTTTTTAATTCTCTTTTTATTATCTGAAGATTCTTTTCTCTAACTAGGTGTTCTTTTTTATGAACAAATTTGTTTTGGGTTATTGTTTGCCTTATCTTATCTGGATCAATAATTTTAACCTTAAAATTAGTAAATTTCTTTTCAAGAATCTCCCTTAATTCATTAGCAAAAATAGATTTTCCCGAAGCCGGTAATCCAGCCAGGCAGATTAAAAAGTTTTGCTCATTTGACAAATTATTCAACTAAACCAAATTAATATTGATAGTACTAATTAATTCTTTTTTCTTTTGTCTAGATAATAACTTAATTTCTATTTCCCTTCTCATTGCTTCTTTTCTATTGGTAAATGTTTCAAAATATTTTAATTCAATTTGATTTTTACCACGACAAAATTTAGCTCCTGTTCCATTTTTATGTTCTGATAATCTTCTATAAAGATTATTTGTATATCCGGTATAGAATCTTTTCTTTTTATTTTTTCCAATGGTCTCCAGAATATACACATAATAAACAGGCATATTTCTTATATAACACATTGGTTTTGTTATATTTATTTTTTTAGTTCAATGTCATTGGTTTGCAGTCAAATATAAATATTAGGATATCATATTTGCTTAATTAAATAAATGAAAATTTAAATTATTATAGTAAAAGACTTTATTTTAAAATTAAAGACTAGGTTGCTAATAGGGATGCCTAAAGGGATTTGCTTAATTAAATGGGATGAGGTTGAAGGCGGCACTGTTTATATGAAATATCCTGAAGACCTAGAAATTCCAATTTCTATTGTCCAACAATTACAAATTTCGCATAATTTTACAGAATCTCATATTATCACTGAAGAAAGAGAGTGGAATTCTGTTTCATGTTATAATGAAAACAAAGAAATGATAATTGTTTTAGTTTTGACCGAATATGATATTGGCAAAGACTATTTAGAACTCCTCGAAGAATTTAACAAAGAACTTGATAAAGAAGTAATGGAAGAGAATCTAAAAGAACAATTAGAAAGTAAGTTTCATTATAGTCTAAATGCCTTTCGAACTACTGAGGAAGTTATCATTAAACTAAGCAATGAAGTTGTATATCTAAAAACAAGAGAATATGATTTTGAAGTAAAATTTAATAAAATCACAAATTCTAATCAATTAAATGTTAAGAGCAAAATCTTGTTTCTTTTAGCTATAAATGAAGATTTAAGTTTAAGTGAATTAAAAAAAAACATTCATACGAGTAACAAGTGGTTAATGAGTGTTATTGAAACTCTGCTTAAAAATAAAGTTATAGGATACAACCCAAATAAGGATACCTACTACTTAGAATTATAATTGAGTTAACAAAATTAAAAAAATTAAATATCTATTTGCTTTTTATATGAAAAGAATTAAAATTAAAGTATATGGGCTTGTTCAAGGCGTTTTTTTTCGATATACCACTCGAAAAGTTGCTCGGAAATTAGGTTTAACTGGATATGTTAAAAATATGCCTGATGGGAGTGTACTTATTGAAGCAGAAGGTCCTGAAAATGAGTTATTTGAATTATTAGAATTTTCAAAAAAAGGACCCAAATATGCTCACGTAGAAAAAGTTGATTATGAATTGCAAGGGTCTAAAAATGAATTTAAAGGATTTGAATATGCATTTTAAAGTATTTTTTTAATTTAATACTTGTTTTTAATTCAATAGCTTAAAGCTAAATAAGTAATCTTGTAACTATTTCTATATTATATTATCCTAATATTACTTCTTTTCAATAACTATTTTAAAAATTCATTATTTATGTCGGTTCCTATAAAAAGAAATGAATACCTTAAATTCTTTCAATCAATCAATCATAAGAAAATTAAATATCAAGGACCTTTAATTTTAAAAATGTTTGGAGCCTTGAATAAAGTGAATTTGAGAAGAGAAAATAGATACATTTTGTGTAATTTTCTTGATCAAAATAGTGATCACTTAGGAATTGATGATGATATTTATGAAATCAATAATGAAAAATCATTAAACCGACTTTTTCTTTTAGCATTTAATAAAGCTAAAGAATCCAAGTTATTACAAGCTTTATATGATGAATATATTGTTTCTATTAATGCTATTAATGAAAAGAAAGTCATCTAAATATAAGTTTAAATATATTGTCTGAAAGATTATAAGAATCTAAATAATACAATTTGAATATTACAATAAATGGATTAAAAAATTAAAAAAGATAAGAGATTTAGATGAAAGTTATATCTTGATATTCTGAGTCTCCTATATCTTTTTTAGCAACACCTAAATCTCGAACTTGTTGATTTAATTTTAAAACTGCTTCTCTAACAATCTCTTTTCTTTTTGCTCCTGTACAAACAATTCTACCAGTTGAAAAGATTAGGAAAACAGTTTTTGGCTCCTGCATACGATAAATTAACCCAGGAAATACCTCTGGTTCATACATTGCGTATTCCATTACAATAGCGGCCATATTGAGATCTATATTTGTATGTAGATCACCTGAAGCCACAATGTTTTGAATCGTTATTTCTGGATTAGCTACTCTAATTCCTGCTTTTCTTATGTTTTTTACAACTTTATCAACGACTCGTTCAGCTTCAGATGCTTTTCTAAGTCCCGTTACAACCATTTTTCCAGTAGAAAATATTAAAATAGTCGCACGTGGTTTTTCAATCCGCATTACAAGACCAGGAAACCGTTCTGGATTATATTCAACCTCTGCATGGCGCCGTGCAATCTGATTTAGATCAATTTTTTCTGTAATTTCAACAACTACTGTTGCTACAACATTCTCTATTTTATAATCTAAATTAGATTCATAATCATAATCCCCTTCGAATTCCTCCTCTTCCTCTTCAATTTCCTCTTTGGATTCTTCTTCAGAATCCTTATCAAATTCTTTATTTTCTTCTGACATAATAATTAGGAAAGATAATTGTGATTTGAAATTTAATAAAAAAATATATTCTTTCTTTCATGGTATTTTTTATAATTTTATTTAAATAAAGGTTTTTATTTAAATTTATTTAAAAAGACATAGTTGATTTAAAAAAGATATGTGCTAAAATCACCAAATTTTGATATTTACATTTTCACTTTGAAATATCCTTGTAAAAATTAAAGATGTAAATAATTTAGTTTGGTTATATTCTTAGACTTTTATTCTTTTGAAATTTTCTTTAAGATTTTTGTAGTCAATTCAATAAATGATTTTTCCACATTTTTCCCTGTTTTAGCTGATGTAATAATTATATCCACTTTATTTCTTTTTGCGAATTCATTAATGTCTTTATCAGTAATTTTAATTTTATCTTTTAAATCTGATTTATTCCCAATTAAAATGATAGGTTCATTTTCTCGATCTTCTTTAAAGCTTTGTATCCATTCATCAAGTTTTTCATATGATTCTTTATTTGTCATATCATATAATAATAAAGCTCCATTAGCTCCCTCTAGGTATAATCTTCTGAGAGATTTAAAAGATTCTTGACCTCCTAAATCCCAAATTTGAGCAGAAACCTCACCATATCCAGTTATATTCAAATCTTTTTTTAGAAGATTAACTCCTAAGGTTGATTTGTAATTTTCTCTAAATTTATTTTCGATCCACATGTAAAGTAACGAAGTTTTACCTACATTAGCGTCTCCAAGAAGAACTATTTTTATTATATATTTTGGGTCGCTCATTGTTGATCAAAACTTACAGTTTTATTTTATATTCACAATATAGTTTATACTTATTAATAATTTTCGACTCAAGTTTCTTGTTAAATATTCGAATAAATTGAACTTATTCTTTTTGAAAAACTATCATAAATTCACAGTATCCCTTATCTGATTGCAAACTACATTCTAATTCCTGGGCAAAGCAATGATGATCGCTTATTTTTTCTACAACTCCAGCTAGCAATCCCGCTTCGAATGAACAAAAACTACCAGTTGTTTTGATTCCTTTATTAATTAAATCCTTGATGGATGAATGCCCTTTCAACTTTAATTGTACTACTTCATCTGAACTATCCGTAATTTCAATATCTCCTAGATTATATTCAGAGATCGTCTTTTTTAATTCATCAGGTATTTTATTTACATCAGCAATTTGTTTGACTTTTAGAATTGTCCCTAACTCGTGTCCTAAATAATAAAAAATCGCTTCTAGTTGGTGTCCTAAAGCTAATAAAGCACCAACCTTCATATCTCCTATTGATTTTCCTTCTTTTAAATTCTTTTTCATTTGAGCCAAAATTTTAGATAGTAATGGTCGATCCATACAAATTCACTTAAAATTTATTCTTTTTTTTATTCATATCTTTTTAGTATTTTTTATTTAAAATTATATTTTTACAGATGCTATAAACGCATATAAAATTGCGTCAATTATATCTTCTTCTTGAATGTTTACTGCTAATTTTTTTTCAGCTATAACTAATGTTGGCACAGAGGTGATTCGATATTCTCGAGTAAATCCTCGGTTTTCTTCAAGATCAATCAAAATTTTTTCTATTTTTAATTTTTTTCCAAACAATGAAATATTTATTTTTTTCAGCATTTCTTCAACTGGCTTACAAGGAGCGCAATGATTCGAAGAAAAAAATATTATCTTAGGATAATCTTGCTCGAAATCTTCATGCATTTTATTAGTCTTCTTTATATCTATAATATAATTCTTTAATTATTGCCTGAAATGCTTTGTATACACCACTTCCTGTTTTAGCGCTTGTTCTATAATATTTAAGAAAATTTCTTTCTTTTACAATTTCTTTAGCCTTCCCATCATCTAAATCCTCTTTATTGATTAAATCAATTTTGTTTCCGAATAAAACTATTGGGAGATCACCGCAATATTTTATAATATCATCATGCCATTGGGAGATATGTTCAAAACTATCATCATCAGTGTGTGAAAATACTATAATTGCTGCTTTACTTCCTTTATAGAAGGTAGGACGCATGAAATTGAATTCATCCTGGCCAGCAATATCCCAGAAAAATAATTTACAATTATCTCCTTCAATTTCCTCATCGTATTTTGAAAATTGTGCTCCTAAGGTTTTAATGTAGTCTTTTTGAAAACTCCCTTGAGTGTATTTTTTGATTAATGAGGTTTTTCCTACTGCTCCATCTCCAATAACTGTAATCTTAAACACAAATCCTTTCTTGTCTTCATTATTTCTCATTTAAATCACTCTGTAAAATTTTTTTTTCCGAATAATAATACTATTGCTTTAAAATTTCAAAAGTATAAGATATTATTTAATTATTTATTTTTATTTGTTATTAATTTATATTTATGGTATTTTTAATAATAATAGCAAATTGTTTTAAATGTTTACATGGAGAGATATGAGTCAAGATATAAACGAAATGAAGTTCTGTGAAAGCTGCAAAATGAATGTTTTTCCATCAAGACCAAAATTTAATATTAAATTATTTGGTATTTTTGCAGTTATTATATTAATGACTTTAATAACTATTACCGTTATAACTTCTTTTATTTTTTCAGGGATTATTCTCTTTTTATATTATATGTGGTTTTTTATGGCACTCAATCCCTATGTGTTCTATTATGGTATTAAGAAAAAGCAGAATTGTCCTAGATGTTTTCAGAAAGTTGTTGAAAAAAATTTGCAATATCAACCTTTTGGGGAAAAAGAACCAGAAATATTTAAATCCCTAGCCCCTGTTAAAAAACCTGCTACAAAAGTGTTTTGTCTTTATTGTGGTACTCCTATGAGTAAAAAAGGACAATATTGCAAGTCATGTGGCAAAAAATTTGAGATACAAAGGTGATGATGTAATTTGGCTCTTTTAAACAGAATCGAGAAGATAATTAAAAATTTTACTAAAGAAAATATTAGAATAGCTGTCGCAGAATCATGCACGGGAGGTTATATTTCGAATATGTTTACCAATGTTTCGGGAGCTTCGAATGTATTTGAAAGAGGTATTGTATGCTATAACAATCAGGCAAAAATAGATTTATTAAATGTAGATCCTAAAGCAATTGAAGAAAATGGTGCTGTCTCTGAAGAAATTGTAAGACAGTTAGCCAATAATATTAGAATACAATCAAATGTAGACATAGGTATTGGTATTAGTGGTATAGCAGGTCCGACTGGTGGGACACCAGAAAAGCCAGTAGGGCTGGTTTTTATTGGGTTTTCAAATGAAAAAGAAACTATTGTGGAGAAATACAATTTCAAGACAGATCGAATTACATTTAAAAAGAAGGTATTAGAAAAAGTACTCCAATATATTGAAAAATTAATTTAGCTTTTCACTAATACACTTAATTATCAATTAATTTACCATTGTCCATTATTAATTTTTTGGACCCGTCTAGATATTCAACAGTAATATTAGCTTTAGGAGCAGTTACAAAGTCCCAGTGCATCTGGGATGCGGAAGTTCCCCCAAAACTTTTATTAAATCCAAATGCTAAATGTACACTCCCAATAATCTTTTCATCAGTAAGGATATATCCAATTGCTCTCGTAATTTCCGGATTACACCCAATTCCAAGTTCAGCAACATTATAAGTTCTAAGTTCAGGTACTTTATTCTCTTTATCCATTTCTTCACATTTTTTAAAAGAAGCAATTAAATCTTCTAAGTTGGTATCGGCAGTTGTTTTATCTATTAATAATTTTCCTTCTTTAAAACCTAAATCAACATTTCTTATGATTTTATCTGTGAATCTATCTTTAGTTAAAGGACAAAAGAGTTTGCCCTCACCTTGTTTTTCGTTAGGTGGGAAAAAAACTTCTCCAGCCGGTAAATTACCCCCTAAATCTCCTGATTCAATTTGTTCATCTGAAATGATTCCATCATCAAGAATTTTTTTTCTATTTTCTATTGAAACCCAAAAATCAGTCCCAAATTCATCATTAACATACACTTTTTTAGCTTTATCGAAGAATCTTCCTAGATTTTTTGTAATTTTATTCATCTCATTATAAGGAACACTCATTCCTCCAACAATAAACCTTTCATAAAAGTCATAATCTATATTATAGAATTCTGCTGCTTTTTTTGAGGGCCAGGCAGCATAACACCATTTTTTGCCAGGTGCATATTCTTCCTTAAAACCATAAAGAATTTCTCTAATAGGAGCTCTAGCTTTAGCAACAGCATCTACTTTTTCTCTTGGTGCTTTGGTGGTAATTGAAGGATCTTCGAGGGGTTCAATTACAATATATGCATCTATATTCTCAATCATTTTTAAATAATGTTGAGGAGTTTTTTCTAATGTCTTAACCTTAATTTGATCATCTTGAAAAATAGTTTCTGTATAGTAATCCGATGTATATGAGATATGAGGAATTCCTCCTTTTCTTAAAATGCTTAATCCTATCTCTTCTATTAATTCTTGAGAATAAGCACCTCCTCTTATAAAAACGAATTCGCCTTCTTTTTTTATACTTATACTTCGGGCAATATTTTCAGCGCATAATTTAACTTTATCTTTGGTAATCATAGTTTTAAGAAATATACTAAATATAAAAATTCTTGTTGTTTAACCTCTTAAAAATTGGAATTGACTGGAAATAGATTAATTTATAAGATTATATATTTTTTAGTAGGTAAACATAATGAATCTTTAATTCTTTTTAATGAGGAAAGATTTTATTAAATTGGATTGTTATATTTAAATTATTAAATAAATTACTTTTTGGAAATTCTTCAATTAGTTAAAAAAATCAATAGATTTAAATCTCAATATGGTTATCCGGGAAGCGGGATTATTGTTTAGAGGATTTACTGTAGTAAAGAAAAGTTATCATAAAACTAGTCTTGGAAAAATCGATGTAGATTTAAGAAGTGGATTATTAACTGCTTTCCTAAATTTTGCAGAAAGTGCCTTTTCACAGGGTTTAGTTGAATATTTTGAAGGAAAAAAATTTATTATCGCTTTTATTGGGGATAAAATCTTATCTGATAATAGTAATGAACCTGAACTTCTGATTTCTTACGCCATATTAGATAAAGAGAAGAAGATTGACAAGTATATTCATAAAATAGTTCAACCATCATTACATAAAATCTTAAAAGAATTTAAATCGCTTAATACTGGTAAGAATTTATCAGAAGTTTCTCAATTTAGGAATTTTAAGCAAAATCTTGATAAAATTTTTGGAACTGATACAAAAACTATTGATCAAAAATTAAAAGGGATATTATAATAAAGATTTCTATAATTAAGACAATTTAAATAATTACTTGTTATTTTTTGATTTTTTCAAAAACCAAAATATTAGTGGTAAAGCAATTGTGGCATCTGATATAAGTGTTGTATATTTTGCCTTTTTATTAACTTTCCCCCAAGATATTGCTTCTCTTAATGTAGCACCACTTAATCCACCTGGTTCTGGTCTATCCATAGTTATTTGAATTGCATAGCTAGCCGAATTTGGGCAAAATTGTAATGATTGCATTATAAAATTTTTAGGAACTCCCCCTCCAACTATGCAAACTCCGGCTTTTTTAGCATCCCATGCAATATCAACCATTTCGAGCATATCTTTGAAGTGGTTTAAATTTAAATTTTTATGATGAAAACCTAACTGCATCGCTAATCCAGAGTCAGTAAAAGCAGGGCAAAAGACCTTGACATTCTTATCTGCGCAGATTCTTAAAATTGAATTTGAACTTTTAGGTAAATGCTCTCCTAAAAATTTTAAAAATGAGCTTACTGACATGGTATTGTCTGGGATTTTCAGCTGAGATATAAAATCCTCTATTCCCTCATAGACTTTATTTGGCAAAAAAACATCATAAATTCTATTCATCTCTTCGCTAAGTAAGTTAGCATCGTCAATATTATTAGGATTAATTTCACCTTGTAAATGATGAAAACCTAAGCACTCAGCAAGATCATGCGTTAAATTTGCTCCAGTAGAAACTAACACATCAATAAATCCCTCTTTAACAAAATCATGAATAATTCCTTGCATTCCAGCAGGAACCATAGCACCAGCCAAGCCAAAAAATTTCGTACATTCTTTATCGTTAATCATATCTTTATAGATGTGACAAGCTAAAGCTAATCTTTTAGCATTAAAACCAGTCTCTTTTAAAGAATGAATAAGGCTGATTATGTCTATTTCGTCTGTTACTTTAAATTGGTTTACTTTCTTCAACTTTTCTTTAAAATTGTTATCCATTATTTAAATCTTACCATTTTTTTCAGCTATAAATGATATAAATTCTATAATTAACTTAGCTGCTAAATTACAAGTCATATTATTAGCATTATCCAAATTTGGAGCAACCTCAACCACGTCAAATGCCCTAATATTAAAATTTTTAGTTAATTCTCTTAAAATAATCCATATCTCACGGTAAGAAAATCCTCCAGGGATAGCAAAACCCGTACCAGGGGCAATAGAAGGGTCTAAAGCATCAATATCAATGGATACATAGAGGTTATTGATATCAGAACCATTAAAAAAATCAATTATTATATTAATATATTCACTTAATCCAATTTCAGCTAATTTGTAGGCATCTAAATATGCAATTTTTTCTTTATTTGCTATATCTAACTCAGGAATATCAATATCTCTTGTCCCCACAACTAATAAATTTTTATTATTAATAAATTCCATATCATAAATTCGATGGGAGATTGTTGCATGTGAGTAAACACCTTTATCCCATTCTTCGTAAAGATCTAAGTGAGAATCAAAAACTAAAAATCCAAATTTATCTTTATTATCAAAATTATTCCCGATTACTTTAACTACAGGGTAAGTACAGAAATGATCTCCTCCAATCATTACAGAGACTATCTCTTTTTTCTCTTCAAATATCTTTTTGACAAAATTTTCAATTTCTTTGAGATTCCTCTCTACGTTTTTGGGTTCGATATTAACATCTCCAATATCAATAACTTTTAAATTAGGAATCTTAAAGCCCATTTCAGATGTAAGAGCTAAATTCTCAGTAACATCACGTATTTTTTGAGGAGCAATGGCAGAGTTTGGGCCCTCTATTGAAGTTAAGTAATCCCAAGGTATTCCAAAAATGACAAATTCAGTGTCTTTATCTATCAATTCTCCGAAATCAAAAAAATTCATAATAAATCTTTTTTATTAATTTAAATCTTACATTTTATTGAGTATTTCTATTCCCATAATATCTAATCCAATCTTTATTACAATCTGTACACATTTTATTAATAATAATCTCGCTTTCTCTAATTCTTTATTATCTGAGATAACAGGACAAACACTGTAAAAAGAATTAAAAATTTGGCATAAGTTTAGAAGATATTGAGGTATTAAATGTATACTATAATTTTTAGCTGTAGTGTCCACAATCTCGGGGAAGTAACTTAACTGTTTAATTAAATTTTGCTCTAAATGATGGCTTAATAAAGCCCAATTAATCTTAGAGCTAATCCTCTCTTTTGATTTAGAGATTATGGATTCTATTCTTGCATAACAATATTGAATATATGGTCCTGTTTCCCCTTCAAATGATATACTTTCTTTTGGATTAAATATGAAATCTGATTTTGGATTAAATTTCAAAATGAAAAATACTAAAGCTGCCATACCTATAACATTAGCTCTTTTTATTTTTTCTTCTTCTAAAAGTTCAGGATATCTTTCATTGACTTCTTCATAAGCAAGCATTTCCATTTTTTCTACTATCTCGTCTGCATCTACAACAATACCTTCTCTACTTTTCATTTTTCCTTCTGGTAAAGAAACCATTCCATAAGAAAGATGATATTTATCTTCTTTAAATCCAATCAAATCTAAAACAGCAAAAAGTTGTTTAAAATATAGATCCTGCTCATTTCCAACAACATAAATTGACTTATCATAATCAAAATCTTGTTTTTTAAGGAATGCTAGATAAATATCTTGCGTAATATAGACTGAAGTTCCATCTCTTCTAAGTAAAATTTTATTAGGTAAATTATATTTTTCCTTTAAACTAGCAAAAACAGCTCCGTCTTCGGTTTTTTCAAAGATACCTTTCTCAAGGTTCGAAAGAACAATTTCTTTACCTTTTTCATATATTTCCGATTCAAAATACTCTTTATCGAAATTTATATTGAATTTTTTGAAGGTTTCTTTAAAGCCATCAATCGCCCATTTATTCATTTTTGTCCATAACTCTCTGGTCTCATTATCTCCACTCTCCCATAATTTTAGCAAATCATAAACGTCATCTATTAACTGTTTATCTTTCTTTTCCGTTTGAACATATTTAACGTAATAGTCTCCTACAAAGTGGTCACTTTTTACATTTGGTTCTTCTTTTTTACCCCATTTCTTATATGCAAGCATAGATTTGCAGATATGAATCCCTCTATTATTATATAAATTAACTTCAAACACGTTATCCCCTTTATATCTCAAAAGATTTGAAATAGAACGACCTAAAAGTATATTTCGAATATGACCAAAATGAAGAGGTTTATTTGTATTAGGAGCAGGGTATTCTATTACTATTTTTGACGGTTTAGATTTCTTTTTCTTTGCTTCTTCATAAATTCTACCATAATCTCCCCCAAGTTCATAAATATTCTGCAAAATTATTGAAGATTTAATTTTGAAGTTGAGATAAGGACCTATTGCTTCAATACTTTCTAAGTAATCTGTTAAAGATAAATTCTTCTGTAAGTTTTCTGCAATAATATTTGGAGCTTTTTTTTCCCACTTAGCTAATTGGAAGCATGGAAATGCATATGTATAACTAATTTCAGGAGGAGGAATTTCAATTATACTCTCAAGTTCTTCTACTGAGATATAGGTTACATATTCACCTAAAAATTCTGCGATTGTTTTTTTATCAACAATATTCATTTTTCAGAAATAAAATAATCAAATTATCTAATAATAAAGGATTGAAACTTTTATCTGTTTTGTTAAATATATCAAAAATAGCTCATAAAATTTTTGATTATTCTATTTAATCTAATTTCCAGAACTCATTAGGAGTTAGATAATTAATAATCTTTGAAAATGGGCAAACTGCAATACATGCCCCACAGTCACTACTATTTTCAATCCAAAATTCAAAGCATTTTTCCACATTAACATGATATTTTTTTACGCCAGAATTGTTACTTATTGATTCACTTTTAAATTTAGGTTCTTTATCTTTAGTAATTGCTTCTGTTTCGCATGCTTCAGCACATTTAAAACAATTCTTACAAAAGTTTTCAACTTTTTTTATAAATTCAAGATTAGGTTTATCCGTTCTTAATGGTAAATCTGTAAATACTTTGCAAATTCTTACTCTTGGACCAAACTCGGGGGTTATTAACAAACCTAATCTCCCTAATGCACCTAATCCTGCATCAATAGCTAGGGGTATACTCAACGCGGTATCATTTCCACATTGTATTGCTCTATATCCTAAGTTCCTTATAAATTCACCTACACATGCTATTGTAAAAGCCATTTTGGAGTAAACTACAGCTGCAGTTGCGGCTGCAGGTTGAGCAGGTGCCGTAGAGATAGCATCTTTATCCATTTCAATTGCCATTACAATAACTTTATTTATACCCTCTGGCAAATTAATTGGCTGCTGAAGAATAGAAACACTTTGTACACCCTCCCTTACTTTCCCTTTAGAATCTTCTTCACTTTTATTTTCTGGTCTGATAAATCCTGTTTTGTAAATCCATCTCTCATCAATATCAACAATTCCTACCAATGATGCACCATAAAATTTTGCAGTCTTTTTTATTATTTCAGTAAAATCCTCAAGATTTTCAACTTTAAATTTTGATTTTGTCCATTTCTTCCCATAATCTCCTGTATAATGATCCTTTCTTTCCCACGCAAATGCAAATGGAAATTTTTCATAGACTGTCCAACCTGATTTAACAAGATTAAAATCAATACGGGAATATCCTTCTTTTTTAGAATCAATATGCTTTTGAATATTAGTAAAAAACATTTGACCATAAGTTGGTAAAGATTTATCCCATAAACGGCGATAAATCATATTGTTTTTCTCTTCAAATCGCTGGTAAATTGTCTCATCAATTTCATAAGGGCTTTTCTTTTCTTTACTCATTATCTTATTACCATATAGTTATTAAAAATAGACTAATACATTAAGTATAGATTAAAGTAAAAAATAAGTAAAAGAATTTATTTTTTGAGATTTACATATACATATCATATATGAAAAAGGGACCGACAGCACCTATGAGTATTCCAAGAGGGATAATCCACCAATTTTCAATCTTTCCTAGGTTTACCCATCAGATCCCACCTATTATCCCGCCTATGATTGCTCCTATAATAGCAATTGCTAATTGAACTTTATGTTTCCTTTTCATATATTGCTCTAAACGTTCAACTCGATCAAGGTTAGAACCTACTATTTTTTTAGTATAATGATTTTTTTTTTTCTCTTTTTCTTGTTGTTGCTGCTATTTTACTGAATTTGGTACCACATGAATGGCAAAAATCATAATCAGGAGATATTTTTGCTCCGCACTTCCCACATTTATCTTTTACCTCAGTTATTATCCTCACTCTCATTCGATTTTTTAGAGAATTTACTCCCCATTTGTAGTTAAAAAACTTCTAAGTTTGTAAAAGTTTAATATACATTTAACTTTTATTGTCAATCTCTTTCATTACAAGATTATTTAAAGAAACTTTACTTGTCATATTTTCATGACTAATTATAGAAAAAACAGAATTATTAACTTATATAACAAATTGAAAATAGTAAATGGTTCTTACAACATAAGTTTCAAAATTATTACATTAAAATTATAAATTATAATTCGATATTTTATTTATAATGCTTTAAAACATTTATATATATGAATTACATAATAAACATAGAAATCTTAAAAGAATAACCATCTATTAAAACATAAATCCTTAAAAATAAAATTTAAATGTAAAATATCTATATAATTAAAAAAGATAAAAAATACCTCCCTTAAGTATAAAAATTAAACTAAAATAAAGTTTCGGAAGAGGAAGTTAATGTACGACGCAACATACAAAGTAGTAATATTCGGTGATGCGGGAACAGGGAAAACTACCTTAACCCAAAGGTTCCTTACTAATTTGTTTAAATCAGATTCTAAGATGACAATAGGTGTGGATTTTGAAGTAAAAAGTTTGGAAATTAATGAAAAGAAAGTAAAACTTCAGATCTGGGATTTTGGAGGTGAAGAAAGGTTTAGATTCCTGTTGCCAACATATGTTAGGGGTGCAAATGGGGCGCTCTTCATGTACGATGTCACAAATTACTCGAGTTTGGCTCACATAGATGATTGGTTATTAATTGTTAAAAAAGAAATTAGATCAGAAGATCAATTTCCTGTTATTGTAGTTGGCGGGAAGGCAGATTTAATTGATGATCGTGAAATCTCTGGAGAGGAAGGAATTAATATATCAAAATCAAGAGGAGTAGACGGTTTTATTGAGTGTAGTTCTAAAACAGGAGAAAATGTAGAAGAAACATTTGAAGCACTAACAAGCTTAATGATGCAAAAATCTAATCTGCTTTAGTGTTTATCAAAGAACACTTAAAATCTTATTTTATAAGTAAAGAAATAAATTATTGTTTATCTTATGGATTGTATTTATTCTTGTTCCATAATTTCTTTTTGTTTTAATCTTATATCTTGTCTTCTACTTGAAACCATTATCTGAAATTCTAAATCTTTTTTATAATTGTCAGCAAATTTAAAGATATTTTCAAGTATTAGTTTTTCTGTTTCTTGACATTCAATATTGATCCCATTAAATATAGGGATTTCTGAATACTCATTGATTAGAAAATCTAACAATTCTTCAGGTAAAACATCAGATCGGTCTTTAATTGCAACCGATATTGCCTCCTGTAAAGTATTATAAATTTCTCGTTTACTAAATTGACAAAATACACATTTTGAACTTCTATTTTTTAAAATATTTAAAACAATTAAACCAGTCAGAAATTTGAAATTCTTGTTTAATATTTGTTTATTTCCATTGTTGGTTCGTTTAATGTATTCTTGAGTATATAATTCAGACTTTAGATACAATTTCGAAAAATACATTGCTCTATCAAAGTAAGCTGGAACAATACAAAAAATTCTAGTAAACCAAAATGGCTTAATATCTTTTGGAGGATCTTCATAAAAAATGTAATAAACTACTCTACCATCTCTTTCTTTATATAATGTGGATTCTTTTTTTAGCATATTTAAGTAAGTCGAAATTGTAGAACGAGCAATTTCTTTATAATATCTTTTATACTCTTGCTCAACTTGAGTTGTAGTAATTTTCTTTTTACCTTTTAGGTAAAATTTTAGGATAATACCTAAGATACGGTTTTCATGAAGGCGTCCTGTTTTAATTTGTTGTTCTTCTGATTCATCCTCTCTAAAATCATAAATGTGAGCAATTTCTGGAGCATAATCTTGAACTAATTCATCAATTAATAAAAGCTCGTTATCTTTTACTTTTACTCCTTCTAGTTTCGCAGCCTCTATTTCAAGTTTTTCTATTTCTGGTTTTTCTGACAAAATATTGTCTCTCTAAGTTTTATTTATTTATTATCTTATTAAAAAAAACTTATATTTTTATTAATTACTATTCTAGTGTACTAGAAATTATACACTAGAATCTATGCAATCCTTTATCTTAATATAATTTTTAAAATTATTTATTATTTTTTGATATTTCAAAATATCTTGAAAAATAAAAAAAATTACGTATTTGGATTAATTTAATCATTAAGATTTTTAATACTTGTTTTTAATAAAACCTCATTGAGAATCTCCGTATTTTTCAATATATAACGGGTCTTTAATTTGAAGTGCTCTACGCTGAACCTTTCCTATGATATTTTTTGGCAATTCTCCAACAATAGCAATAGAATAAGGTACTTTATAAAGTGCCATATTTTCAGTAGCCCATTCTTTTATCGTCTGGGGTGATAAATTACAATCTTCTTTTATTGAAACCCATGCTTTTATAACTTCTCCATATTCCTCATGTGGTAACCCTGCTACTGCCGCTTCGGCAATATCTGGATGTTTCATTAGGAGTTCTTCTACTTCTTTAGGAAATACAGAATAACCCTTATGTTTAATAAGTTGTTTCTTTCGATCCCTAATTACGATTGTGCCATCTTCATTCATAAAACCAATATCTCCTGTTAATAACCATAATTTATCTTTGTATTCTAAAATTGTATCAGCAGTTTCATCTGGTTCGTTTAAATATTCTAACATGATCTGGGGACCAGCAACACAAATTTCTCCAGAATGTTCAATACCAAAATTTTTATCATCTGGATTTCCTAAACATATAGGACCTAAATTGAAATTGTCTGTTGGCCAGATGCCCCATTCTGTTCCTGGGAATGGCACACCTATGCTGCCAACTGGACTTTCACCAAATAAATTACCAGCACTTACAGCAGGGCTGGCTTCTGATAATCCATAAGCTTCCACAATTCTACCACCAGTATTTTCAATAAAGGCATCATGTACCGCTTTATGCAATGGACCGGCACTTGAAACACATAATATTAATTTTCCCATTACTCCTGGGTATCTTTTTTTTATTCTTTTGAGTTCAGCTAGCCTTTTGAATAGCATTTCAGTACCCGCATAAATTAATCCTTCTGTACATGGTAATTTTTCGATTTCTTCACATAATTCTGTTTGTGAAGGAGGACTTGGAAAGAGCATGATCCAACCTCCAACTGCTATAGTAGTATTCATAACTACTGTATGAGCAAAACTGTGAAATAATGGAAGTATCCCAATATTTCCTATACATGGTCTTTCTCCACCCAACCATAATTTGCATTGTTTAGCATTGGATACTACATTAAAGTGCGTTAAAACTGATGCTTTTGGCAAACCTGTTGTTCCACCGGTCATTATATAAGTTGCAGGATGGGTCTTAACATTAATTTTAATTTCTGGAATATTTGGCTTAGTTTTAAGAAGATCTTTAAATCTATATGCATTAGGATAATCAACTTTCCCTGTAGGAATCTTCTTTACAAATTTGCCAACAATCTTTTTTACACTAATCATATCAGTTAGATCTGCTAGATTAGTATAAACAATTATTTTTACACTTGATTCCTCAATAATAGGTTTAATATAAGTCTTATATAAAGCATCTAATACAATTAACATTTTAGGCTTTATAATGTCAAGTTGATGTAATATTTCCATAGGTTGGTAAGTGGGATTAATTCCACTAGCAATAGCTCCTATTCTAGTAATAGCATAATATCCTACTATATATTGAGGACAGTTAGGCATGTGGATTGCTACAACATCCCCGGCTTTAATGCCTAAATCAGCTAATGCCGTAGCAAATGATTTTACATACTCTTGAAATTGTTTATAAGAAATCCAAGTATCTAAAAACCAAATTAAATTTTCATTAGAATGCTTCGCCACTTGCTCGTCTAAAAATTCATTTGTAGTTTTTTCTTCAAATGTAGTATTAAAAGGGATTCCCTCAGGCCACCATTTCTTAAACCATCGTTCATTTTCATCTACTTGATAGGTATCATCTAACTTAATTGGCATTTCTTCTTCTCACTGATACTTGTAAAATTTTTTTCTCTTTATATCATTTAGATATATCAAAATTTAAAACTTTGTAGGATAAAGTTTCAAGAAAATAAAAATAAAAAAAAATAAAATTTTAAAAAAATATATTTTTTAGATTCTCATGTCCTTTCTTCTTTTTATCAATATCGTTGCAACACCGACTAATCCAATACCAGCAATCAATACAATTAAAGCCCAGAATTCTGGAGTTTGAAAAGTCATGAAAACTGAGAAAGTAGGGTCGTGCCAAATTCCGGTGCCATCCTCAAATTCAGGATAACATACCGCGTAAGCTACTACAGTAAAACTTATATTAACCCTAATATCAGTAGCAAAAGGTTGTACATCTGTTTCACTTGGTGGTACAAATGTATCATGTCTTTCCATTTCACCAGTCCATACAGCAAGAGGGATGATAGCAGTACTCGCATTATCACGTCCTCTAGGGAGGGTTTCATTACCATAATCATAATATGGTCCGGCAATATCAACGAAATCCAGTGGTTCTGAGCCGCCAAGGTAATTTCCAACCTTTAATTCATGAGTCTCTTTAACATAATCGTCATCATTTGGATCATCATCATAAAAATCATCTATGTTTGCATCAGGAGGTTCAACAACACCAGAAGTTGCTACATTTAAGTGAAAATGTAATATAGTTGACACATAAATTATTGCCATATCCAAATCTGTAATATCAGCATTTGCGTAGGGATCAGTATCATTATTCCATGGAGCAAAGTATTGGTCTAGTTTTATTTTCCCTACGGCATCTGCTCCTCGTACGTTCTTTTCTGGATCAAAAGTAAATCCAAAATGAACATAATCTAGATTTTCTTGAGGAGCTGCTAGATAGGAATCTAAATCAATGCCAACAGGAACTGCAGAGATATTAACATCTTGTAATTGTAATCCCCATGAAATAGTATTATCATCATTCTTAGTTGGAGGTATAAAATTGTAATTGTCCACATATCTTAAAATTAATCTGTGAGTAAGTTCAGAACTCACTGGATATGATATATCTTTATCCTCACCATCAATTGTTACTGTTGTATCTGTATAGTTCACAGAAAGTTCACGATCAAGATTTAAATCATTATAGAGGAAAGCACCAGCTAAATGATGGGTAAATAGGTAAAATTCAATATCACATCCCTGAAAAGCTTTCGCAGGATCGCCTCCCTCTCCACTTCCAATGTCAATAAGTTCTGCTATGTCAATATGAATTTCAAAATTTTTCATCCATAATTCAATTAAATCGAAGGTAAATGCTGTCCAGTATAATTTTTCATTGGGTATAATTTCTGTATCTCTCAATAACCATTGCATATAAATATCTTTTCTGTTACTGGCATTTGTATTCAATTGATTGTATATTATTGGATATGTTATTGCGTTAAGAACATCATCACCACTAGGATCAATTATATTCTCAGTAGCAGAAAGATACCATGTTTTTGTTATTTGAAAAGTAGTTGGAGTAATTTCTAATTTCTGCCAGGTAATGGGATTCAATATAAAAAGTTCATCGCCAGTGATAATATCATTTATATGGATTAAAAACCAAACAATTAGTTCTACTCCTTCTCTAATAAGATCCTCAGGAATCTCTTCTCCTTCGATCGCTTCTATTTCTTTGAAAAAGCTAATTAACTTTTTAACTGCTTTAATGAATGAATTATCGCTATCCCAAATTATAAGTGTGACTCCTGCCCCAACAGTCATATTATACTCATATGAACCACTCTTTACTACTTCACAGTAAGCTGTCGTATCTGGTGGAAGTCCTGCAGCATAATCCTCCGGTAGTAGATGGTATTCACTAACACCAACAGGTCCATAATCATTAACTTTAACTGGAGTTTTCGTTTCATTAAATGCACTTAAAACATAGACGCCTGGTAGCATCTCTTTACTATCAAAACTCTCATATGCTTGAACAAATAACATTTGAAAAACATGTCCTAACAGATTTCCTGCATAACCTAATCCTCCAAAAATACTTCCAAAGCCTCCCTGAAAACCAGTAACAAAACCCTCGCTACCTCCCCACTGATCAAAGTCAAATTTATTATCGTCGTCAGCAGATACCATAACTGGCATTGCAATCATTGAGGTAAGAAACAAAGAAAGAACCATTAAGGATTTAGCATTTATAATTTTCATTTTTTTCTAACCCTTATTTTTTTTTAATAAATTTTAATTTTAACCTTAAAATTATAAATAAAATTTAGCTTTTTAATAATTTATATTCTAATATAGTAGAAAATTTTAGGATAATTTAACTCATATCGAATTAAAATATTTAATCAACGAATTCTTACTGTTTGATGCGAATTTTAATAAAATCAATATCTTTATTAATCTCGCTTATTCTAAAATAATAATTTTTTAATCTAGTTTAATATATTCAGGAAATCAGTTTAATTTTTAACATGAATATATCAGGGTTAACTTAAAATTAAAAATCAAAAAAAAAAATTAGTGATTATATTTTAGTTCAGGTTCCTCTAGGTGAATGAATGTATACAAAAATACTAAAATAAACAATATTCCAGAGATGATAAGACTCGAGACTTTCATAAAATCTGAGAATTCTGTATCTGAAATGAATATTAAATTGGAGCCCATAAAAATGGCAGCTAGAATATATCCCATCACATGACCTCGAAATTTACTTGTTTTTTGTTTCCCACTAAAGTAGTTGACAATTGACACTATAAGAACAATTATAAATCCCGCATTATAGAATAGATCTATTACAGTAAATTCATAAAATGCTAAAAATAAGAAGAAAACGAATAAAACTACTTCCAAAATTTTAATTTGCATCATCTTTTTAGTTTTTGTAGTATCTACAAATATTTGCTCATATTCACTTATGCCTGAATTAGCAAATAAAATAAATAAAGACCCAATTGCTAGAGCGGTACATAAACAATACGAGATTTTGTAAATCGGATCAAGCAATGGAATCCAAATATCCCATAATAAAAATATTGATAACTTTATATATTCTGGTATAATAACTATTCCACAGAAGACAGGGATTATTGAAGCTAGAATCATAACAATTTTAGTTAATAAAGAAACTTTTGTGTCCTCCTCCCATCGTTCTTTTCTAATGGTTGTTAATTGCCACCCAAAGGAAGCAAAAGTTAAAACTGAAACAACAGGTGTGATTAACGGAAATACAAAAATAAGAAGTATATAAACGGCATTTATACCATAAAACAATTTCAATCTTAAGGGAATTACCCCCACCACTCTATCTGTAGAATCGATAGTTTCAGCAAAACGGTTAGCAAATAAAATTATGAAAAATAACCATGAAATACTAAAAACTAAGGGACATAAAAGGTTAATAATCAAAAACTCCAAATCTGGATCATTTGAAAACCATAATTCAAAACCAGCAAAATTATAGATTAAAAATGTGATTATAGGGATAAGAACAATAGAAATCAAAACAACCAAACGGCTAAATAATACCCCTTTTACCTCTTTCGGCATAATATCATCTTATAGTTTGAATTTTCATTATTATTATAATAATATAACTTAATAATTAATCTATTTTTTTTTGGAATTAAAATATAAGTATCTAATACAAATTTATGGAAATCAATTCTAATAATAAATAAAATAAGTGTATAAAAATAGATAATTAATTAATCATTTTAATATCTCATAAATATGATTGCAGAAATATAACAGTTAAATTTTCATATTGCTATATTTAACTTGTATAAATCAATCAATTTAAAAAAAAATAAAATATAAAAAGGTAAAATTTTGAATTTAAAAAATAGTTTAAAACATATAAGTCATAAGACAATCGCTCTTTTCATTATAACTGCATTTTTACTACCGTCTTTCAGTTTAATAATAATGGTTACTGCTGAAGAACAAATATATCAAAATATTACTATAGATACTGCCAATTATATGATAAAACATGAAAATAAATATCCGAACCTTGTTATTTTAGATGTTAGAACCTCCTGCGAATATGAAAAGGGTCACCTATACAACGCTATTTTAATACCTCATGATGAACTTGAAATTAGAATAAATGAACTTGAAGAATATAAGAATACTGAGATTATTGTTTACTGTAAGTCTGGCTATAGGAGTCAATTAGCAAGTGAGATACTTGTTGAGTATGGCTTTACAAAAGTATATAATATACTTGGTGGCATACTGGCATGGATTGATGCAAATTACCCAATCTGGACAAGTTATCACTATATTACGGTAAATGAAATAGCTGATACAAAATTTGAATTACTAATAGAACCACTACTTTTATATTATTCAGGTTGTCTATCTTGTAATGAAAATCAAGAATGCCCAAGTCAGAGTGAATCAATAAACATAACATCTAAGGTATTAGAACAACAAGAAGACCATATAACAATTCTCAATAGATTTGAACTTAATGGTACAGTCTACGAATTTATTCATACTCACACTATATTATGGAGTTATAATAAATTTACAAGTACAATCAATAAATCTGCTTATTTTATTTCGACAGAAATCACTTCAGAAAATTACTATTTGCAATATTATCAATTAGAGTATTTAATTTACCATAATAACTATAAATTAACGATTTATACTCGCCTTGATCCTTTAAATTCAGAGACTTATAATAGTTCATTTACAAATCTAAAATATACTCCTGTTAACGAAAAAGCTATAACTTCAATGGAGTTTGTACAATTCAATATGTCTGTTATATTATCCCAACAATACGACATTTTAGCAGATATTGCGGAAGAAATGGCAAAAATTTATAAAAAATCAGAGGGTTTAGACATAATGGAACTTTATTATGCTTACATTGATATAAAAGAAGGAATTGCATCTCTTTCCGAATTAGTAAAAGAACAACTCTTAAAATACGATTGGCAAATTCTTGAGAGTTTTGCAGTTTTAGCGGATATATATACCGACAATGGCGGGGGTTACACACCGCCACCATCGCCACCACCACCACCATCAGACCCATTAAGATGTTTTTTCTGTGAAGTAGGATGTGGAGTAGCTCTCTTACTTGGATGTATTATTGCATGCTTGTTCTATCCTGTATTTTGTCCTCTATGCATATGGATAATGAATTACATTGATGTTCTTCATGTTAGTTGTTCTATAGCCTGTGAATATTTTAAATGGTGTCCTTAAATTTGTTAAAGAGAGGGTTATTCTGAAAATAAAGGATAAAATCAAAAATTTTTGGAGTGCGTTTAAAAAACATTGGTTATGGGTTAGCATTGGATCATATATCGGGGCAACGATGATAAGCTGGTTAGAATATTTTCTTGGAAGCATGAATTTATGGGTTGCAATGGGGGTTACTTTTATAACACCAATAATATTATTCATTCTCTACTATATCAGAAAATCAAAATATCAGAGAAATATCTATAAGGGAATATGGATTGTAGGTGGAGGGCTGTCTTTAGGATGGCCAATTTGGATGTTCATTAGTTATTTTTTTATTGTGGCCCCATGGGCTCCTTTTTATGAGAGTCAAGGAACATTGAAGGACATAATATTTATCTTAACTATTATGCCCTCATATAGCCTCGCAGCGTATATAATGTACAGATTGGGCAAGAAGAGAGACTTCAGACCTTTCATGTAGGCTAATAATACATACTAAAGAATTGATTATATGAATAAAAATAGAATTTACTATTAATCTCTGTTAATTTCCATAAAGAATTGTTCTAACTCAAAAAAATTAAAGTAAAATCAAAAATTTCTACCATAAAACATAAAATAAAGAAGGTTAGGAAATGAAACATAATAAAAAAGTTTCTTTGGTTGGATTAGGAGCTTTTCCAATTGCGATCATTCTGGGGTTGATTTACGATTTAATATTAGAAAGAGACCTACTAGAGGGTCTTAAATTCTCAATATTATTTGGATTAGTATTTTCTATTGGTTGGATGGTGACATTTACTATCAAGAATAGAAAAAAAGAAAATAAAATTTTTTAATTTTTTATTGTAAGTATGCCCCACTTCGAGAGAACCGATAAATAATAAAACTGCTAAAAAAGGAGTTTGAAAATAATGGCTAAAGAAGAAAAGGAAGAAGAAGTAGAAGAGGAAGAATAAAATTTATAAGAATCCAAAATTAAATAAATATTTTTTTTTATTTTTTAAAGAATTAAGATAAATGAGTAAAATTGAAAAAACAAAATCATGCTAAACCTTAACCCTTTAGGTGCTGACATATACATTGGATTTTTTTTTTATATATTTACTTTATCTTTGTTTGATTCAAGTCAAAATCTTTATTCAAACGGTCATTTATTTAAATAAAAAGTATTAAAAAAATGTCCGATATTAATTACTTTCTTTTTTGCCCGCAATTAGTGCAAAAATCATCAGATGGAGTAAGTTTAGCTCCGCAGTTCGTACAAAAAGGTGAAATACTTTCTGCCTCTTCTGCTTTTCCTAATTTTTCAAAAGTAGGTTCAGAAATTTCGGCTTCTTTGTCTTTAACTTTTTTAATCTTTGGTTTTGCTTTCCCGGGTTTATATTTCAAGCTACCAATAAACGCTCCAAAAACTGCCCCCACCAAGCAGCCCTCAAAGATTGACGTAAGTATAGCAAGTAAAAATGGTAAGTCTGCCAATCCCAATAATAACCCATCTAAAACTGCTGAACCTAATGGAAATGCAACAGCTAATACTAGATAAATAATCGATAGTGGAATCATATATCCAAAACCAATAGCAAGACTAGTGTTAATACCACCTCGAGGAGAATGAGCAAATAAGCCACTCGTGATGGCACAACATAAAATCCAAGGAACAGTAACCGCAATAATTAACCCTACATCTTCAGGGCGGTAATATATACACCAATGAATAGGAAATAAAAAAATCATAGCCATTCCAATAAAACCCCCCGCTACAATTTCTAAAAAGGGTCCACCAAAACCTATGAGATCTGTTATTGAACTCAAAGCATCCTCAAAATTCTCTAATAATCCGCCAGTAACTCCTCCTGTTAAATTTAGAAACCGAAAACTTATATATGCCATTGGTAAGAGACAACACATTCCAGCACAACCTGACAGAATCACACGCTTTTTTCCGATTTTTAACACCCTACCTAATTTTTAATTTAGACTTTGATTTTAGTTTAGTTAATAGTATTTCAAAAACTCTTAATATATTTATATTTTTGTTTTGAAAATCCATCTATCTTATTAAGTATATAATTTATACCATACTTGCAATAATTTAAGAAAAAAATCTTTATCTATATTCAGAGGAGTATAAAAATTTGATAGATAAATGTATAGAATGAGAAAATCAAGCAAAAAAAATGATAATAAAATAGAATTAGATATTATTCAATTTTAATAATTCTTCCCTTATCCATTTTAATAACTTTATCAGCAAATTTATTCAAGTGCGTACGATGAGTAACTACTATAACTGTTGTTTCTCTGTCCTTATTAATTTTCTTTAATAACTCCATTACATGTGTTTCTGATTCAGGATCTAAATTTCCAGTTGGTTCATCTGCTAAGATAACCCTAGGTCTATGAATAATTGCCCTCGCTAATCCAACCCTTTGTTTTTCACCACCACTTAGTTGAACAGGATGGTGGTCTTTACGTTCAAGAAGATTAACATCTCTTAATGCTGCAATTGATCTATTTTCTATTTCTTTATTACTTAAGACTGTCGGCCATAATAATGCTTCTATATTTTCGATTGCTGTTAATGAATTAACAAGGTTATAATCTTGGAATACAAAACCAATTTTTTGACGCCGAATTCTACTTAATCTATCTTCTGTTGCTCGTGCTATATTTTCACCATCAAAAATAACTCTACCCGAATCTGGTAAATCTAAACCTGATAATACATTAAGGAGAGTACTTTTTCCACATCCGGTTGGTCCTTGCACTATTACAAACTCCCCAGATTTTACTTTTAAATTTATATCTACTAATGCTCTAATAATGGCTCCTGCCCGTCTATATTCCTTATTTATATCAATTGCCTCAATCATAATATCTTTTGCAAATGCCATTTCTTTTTCCTCCTTACACTCCTACTCTTTTTAATGCAATTATTGGTCTTACTTTTAACACTTTTCTATAAACAACAATAAGGGCAATTAGTTGAACAAATATGAATAATACACTAGTTACAATAACTGGGACTAATCCTATTAAAATTGTAATATCTAAATTGATTTCTGCTGAATTTAAATAAGCGACAATAGCAGCATAATGAAATAGAACTTCAATTACAATAAAAAATCCCATTGATGTAGTAAATAATATAATTCCTGATACCAATATAATTATATTTTTATTTGTATAACCAATACATTTGAATGTAGCCCAAACTCGTCTTCTTCTAGACACCAAAATCCAAGCATAGAGTAGAGAAAGAATTAAACTAGTACTAAAAAAAATCAAGATATAGTATATAGCAGATTCTCCTAATTGACCCCCAATTCCCAATTCTATGAATAAACTTGATAAAAATATTAAAATAGTATATATCAATACAAAAACTGTGAATATCCTTTTTTCACGCAATGAAAGAAGTATTGCCTTTTTCCACATTCTGAATGCCAATCAATTTCACCGTCATTAATTTAAAATTATTTTTAAACGTATATTTAAATTTATAATTTATTTATTAAATAATAATTTGCTAATATAATATTTTGGTAATTATAATGTCTGAAATAGAAGTAATTATTGATGAGTTATTAAATGAAGAGCAAAATATTTTTGGGATTGCGATTTTAAATAAAGATGGTATTCTACTCACTCAAACTGAAAACTGGGATGTTTCTAACGATCTAGATCAGATTAACGAGTTGCTTAATACTAAACTAGAGCTTGGTCAAAAAGGAATGACAAATATTACTATTCAGGCTATAAAATATATGATCGTAGAAAACACAGAAGAAAGAAAAATAGGAACGAATATAACAGGAAAAGGGCATATTATTATTTGTCCCATTCCTATCGGGGGAACAGGAGCATTAATTTGCTATATAAATCCAAAAGTGGGACCTAGGGATACGTTATTTGTTGTTCAAGAGTACGCCCAAAAATTAACTAGTCTTGTTTAATTTCTTAATTTTTTCTTATTGTATTGAAATCCAGTAATTAGCTAATAAGTTTTTTAAAGAATTTTTTATTTTATTTATTTCTAATTCCTTAGAATTATTTGAAAAATCTAAATATTCAAAGGATAGTTATTTTGCAGTCCAACAGACTGCATTAAAACTCGAAGGTTAAATTTAGAAATTCTATGACTTTCTTAATTTTTTTCGCAAAAATCATTCTTAAGATTTTGTTGTTAAATGATTAATTTAAAAAAGTTCCAAAAACAATATTTTTCTCTTAAATGATTTATAATCTTTTTGATAATTTTATTATTAAAAGGTAATTCTATCTTTTTTTTTAGTAAATTGATTTTCACTAGATCTTCTACCAAAAAAAATAAAAACAGAAATAACTGTTTATTAATCATTATCTAAAATATATTTAGAAAACCTAAGGGTAGAAATATAACATACTCAATATATTCGAATGATGATAGAGGAAACAGAAGTATCTCTCTTAGAAAGAGTAAAGGTTGAGGAAAAAAACTATAATTGGTTGAGGGCAATAAAACTTTACCAACAACTAATTACAAATTATTTAGAAAAAAATAATTTTGAAGGAGTTGCTAATTTATATAAGAAACTTGGGTATCTATTTGATAAGGCTTCAGAAAAGACTGACAGCCGTGAAAAATACATCGAAATGCAAAACAATGCAATTGATGCATTTCAAAAAGCCAATAAAATGTTTTTAAAACTTAAAAATACTGTTGAATCAATAGAATGTAACGCGGAATCTTTATTTATTAAAGGCTTATTGGCGGACTCAGAACGCTCCGGAAAAAAAATATTAAGCAAAGCATGTGATTTGTTTCTTGATGCGTATAAGGATTATTCAAAAGAAAATAATAGAGAAAAAATTGCTTTAGCATTAAGTCGTGCTGCTATGACAATTTCCTTTATATTATATCTTCACAGAGATCCTAAAGAAATTGATGAAATAAGTCAAAAAGGATTAAATTTTGCTAAGAAAGCATGGGAAATTTCTTTTGATTTAAAGAATTGTAAGATAATTACAGAATCTTTAATTGCTGAAGGAAGAATCGTATTCATGATATCCTGTATTAAAAATTATCGTATGGATCCATTTTGGGAAAAATATGTGAAAGAAGAAACTAAAAGGTGTGAAAAGAGTCTTGAATACTGTAAAGAATGCGAAGACAAAAGAATTCTTAGTCAACTTTATTTCATTGTTGGCTTTTGTTATGGTATGTATGGTCTTTTTTTCTTGGAAGATGAAACTGATCAAAATGAATTTATAGAAAAAGAAATAGATTTGGTTGAAAAAAGTATAGAACTTGGACGGCAATCTTTTTTTTTCTCTGAAATAATTGAAAGTATTTTTTGTTTGGATTGGCATACCTTTCTTGGAGGTAAAATTGATTATATTCAAAAGAGAATTTTTAATGACTTAGAAGAATTTTTAGAACATGGTAAAAAGTTTTCAAATTCTTTCACAAATTGGCAATTTTATACTAGTTTCTTACCAGCTATGATTTATGGTAATTTTGCACAAAGTAAATTTTTTAAATTATCAGATAGGAAGTCATATGCTGAAAGAGGGATTAATATTGCTTCTAATGCTATAAAAACAATTGTTTTTGAACCATTTTCAGCTTGGTTGTGCCAAATGCTAACTTTGTCGTACTGCGGACTAGCACTTTTGAGTAAAAATAAAACAGAAAAAGAAAAACATGCCCAGACTGCACTTGAATATGCAAAGAAAGCAGAAACTATTGCAGAAAAATATGAAGGAGGTTGGGTCAAGAATGCTGGTTCTGCATCTTTATATAAAGCATATAAAACACTCGCAGAGATTGTAGAACCCATTGATAAAAAAGTAAATATGCTTTCTTCTGCGATAGATTCTATTAAAAAATATATGCAAAGTAATGTTGAATCTAGGACTGGAATTCTTACAACGCAATTAAGGTTAGGTTTATTTTACGAAGAATTTAGCATTTTAA
This sequence comes from Promethearchaeota archaeon, assembly GCA_019057865.1. Lineage (GTDB taxonomy): Archaea > Asgardarchaeota > Lokiarchaeia > Sigyniarchaeales > SOKP01 > Loki-b32. The sequence goes on along the minus strand of JAHLWP010000011.1, from coordinate 36,121 downwards.
CCAAAGATATTTCTTTTCTTTCAGAAGCAAAAACAACCTTACAGGAAGTTATAAATCAAAGTATAGAAAGGGGATATGATTTTTGTGCTGCTGCTGCTCATGAATATATAGCACGCATAGAAGATCGACTGGGCAATCACACGGCTTCTGCGGAACACTATAAAAGAGCTCAAAAAGCTTACGGAAAGTCACTTGAAACCATTGAATACAAACTCTTGAAAAAAAGGGTCAATGAAAAAATTGAATATGCCCATGCTTGGAATCTAATCGAAAAGGCAAAATCATACAATAAAAGAGAAAGTCACTTAAAAGCTAAAGAATGTTACGAAAAAGCGTGTGAAATTCTAAAAAGAATACCAAGGTACAATTACGAAGCACTCTACTTTTCTGCATGGATATCACAAGAGGAAGCAGAGCACCTCAGTAAACAAGAAAAATATAATGAAGCCATTGAGAGTTTCGAAAAAACCAAAAAAATCTTTTATAACGCTATAAAGACGCTAGAAAAATCCTTTATACAATCTAAAGATAAAATTGAAAAAGAAAGAATCAAGAAACTCGAGAATATAGCCAAAATAAGGATGAATTATTGCTCAGCCAGAATAAACCTTGAAAAAGCAAAGATCTTAGGAAAAAAAGGAGAACATATTGATGCTGCAGAAAAATTTTCCTCAGCAGCTTCTCAAATTAGAGATATTTGCACTCTATTTATAATTAAACGAGAACGAGAGGAACTTAAAGCAGTTTATTATCTCTGTAAAGCCTGGGAGAATATGGAATTCGCTGAAAATTATTTAGAACCAGAAAGATATGCAGAAGCAGCAGATCTATTCTCAAAAGCAAGCCAAACTTTTCCTGATAATAAAATGAAATTGCTAGCGTCTGGGAATTCTGCTTTCTGTAATGCTTTAAAACTAGGATGTAAATTTGATGAGTCTTATGACTCAGAAACTAAAGTAAAATTGTATCCAAACATTAAAGCAATGTTAAGAGGAGCTGCAACTTCTTATGAGAAGGGAGGTTTTAAAAATGGTGCAAATTGGGCTATAGCTACTTCTACTTATTTTGATGGTGTATGGCATATAATTAAAGCAGATGAAGAGATGGAATTAAAAGAGAAAGAAAGACTTCTTAAATTAGGAGAGCAAATTCTAAAATCAACAGCAGATCTTTTCGGTAAAGCAGGTTACGAAGATAAACAAAATGAAGTATTGAATCGTATTGGATTGATTGAAAAGGAAGAAAAGATTTTGTTTTCTGCTTTAAATTCAATTAAAAAACCTGAGATTTCTGGAAGCACAACTGGTATAATTGCTCCGGCTTGTCCTATAGAAATCAGTCAACCTCCTAGATTAAGTGAAGTACGTCAAATCACAGATAATATATTAAGAAGATTTGTAGAAGAGAAAACTGAAAGGAAAAAATATGAAATAATATATACAGATTTTCTTAATCAGGACTTTAAAATCCAAAAAAGTCAATTTAGAATAGGTATTGCTCAAATTGGTTTATCAAAAACTGGTGAAATTATAACAGAATTTTTTGAAGAGAAATCTTCTGGTCTGTTGGGATTTAAAAAAGATAAAATAAAAACTGTGATAAGTAATGTTAAAAAAATGGTTGATAATGCTGGTAAACATAAAATTAATGTTCTAATTTTTCCAGAAATGACTATAGATTTAAACTATATAGAATTTTTGGAAGAGATATCAAATCTCGCCAAGAAATATAATATGTATATCATTCCAGGTTCCTATCACGACCAAGAAACAAAACAAAATATAAGTATGGTTATCTCTCCTGAAAGAATTCTATGGAAACAAGAAAAACATATTCCAGCTATAATTCACTTTAAAGATAAAAAATTTAAAGAAGCTATAGAAACCACCTCAAGACCTCGAAAAATACTAGTCTGTAATACTGAATACGGAAGAATTGCTATCGCTATATGTCGAGACTTTTTAGATATGGATTTAAGAGTAGAATTAAAGAATTTCGAACCTGCTGTAGACATTATTTTAAATCCAGCATTTACTCCTGTTACCGCTGACTTTAAAGCAGCTCATTTTGATGCACGTAGATCTATATATGCTTACTGCTTCTTCGCCAATGTCGCTGAATTTGGTGATTCGCTAATCTATACCCCCGAGAAAGATCGTACTGAAAGAAACATTCCAGCAAAAGAAGAAGGCTTGATATATAAAGATATTGACCTCTTCAAATTACGTTCAGAGCGCAAAAAATGGGAAAAAGAGCAAAATAGAGAAAGATTGTTTATTCAAAGTACAAGATAGGAGATTTCGATATCTTAACTTACAGAAATGTAAAAAACAAAAAATGAATTAACTGATTATTAATTATTCCTATAAGTTAATACGAAATATTGAGGACGATAATTTCTTAATTTTTTCTTACTTTATCGAAGTCCAGTAATTAGCTAATAAGTTTTTTAAAGAATTTTTTATTTTAGTTATATCTTCAATTTTACTCTTTTCTAAGAATTCAATATTCTCAAAAGTGGGTGGTTCATATTCTTCATTTAAAAGTGCATTTATGACAGCATGGACACAGAATGGTAATGCTATTAAATTATAGCCACCTTCTAAAACAAATACTAATTTGCCCATGCATATATCATTTGATATTTTTAAAATTCTCTTAGTGAATTTGAAATAAGAATTAGATGTTAAACTACAGTTTCCTATTGGATCTGAGAAATGCATATCAAATCCAGCAGCAATAATTATTAGATCAGGGCAAAATTCATTTAATATAGGTTCAAGTATGTCCATAAATTCTAAAAATGTATCATCTGTACAGTGCATTGGTATTGGAAAGTTAATACTTTTGCCTAGACCATCACCCTCACCTAATTCATTTATAAAACCAATTTCTCCCTCTACAAAATCAAATTCATGAATAGAAAAATAAAGAACATTTGGATCATCATAAAAATATTGTACTAATCCATCACCAAAATGACTATCAATATCAATAATTGCTACTTTTTTATTATAATTGAGTTTTTCCCGTAAAAATATGACTGAATTTGCTATATTATTAAATATACAAAATCCAGAAGCCTTTTCTCTCAAAGCATGGTGTCCTGGTGGTCTTATAAGAGCAAACGATTGATTTACATCTTGATTTATTACACTCTCAATTGCTTGTATAGTACCTCCAATTGCTTTTTTTGCTAGTAAAAAGGTGTCTTCTGTGATGTAGATTTCTTCGCCAAGAAAGCCACTACCTAAATTTGAGAGATTTTTAATAGAATCAATATGATATTTTGTATGAGCTAAGTTAATTATCGATTCATCTATTAGTTTAGGTTTTAATTTAATTACATTTTCATTTTCGAAAATTTTTCTATTTTCAAAGTGAGTCAAAATAGATTTGATCCTAAGGGGAGTTTCGTAAGAAAGAAAGATTGGATGTGGATATGGGGGAATATTCTTCGAAGCAAAGTCATCATCAACAACAATTCCAATTTTATTATTCTTTGGCATATTAACTTTAAAAATATTCAAAAATAACTAAATTATTATATTAAAATTTGCATACTTTATTTTAAATACATTTTATTTAATAAAAAAATGCATGTGAATAATGATGAATGCTCCTGAAATTTTGTTTACTATATATGTAAATGCAATTCCAATTTTAATTTTATTAATACCCTACTTCTTTATTCGAAAAAAAGCTATAAGAAACCTATATCTTAGAATTTATGTTGGAATTTTAGTTTTTTATTTAATATACTGGGTTCTTCCAATAATTTACCAAGTAAAAATAGATCCTGAAGAATTAGAAAGCCAAAATGATGCAGTAGGATTAGGATATTTGTTTTCTCATTTAGGGTCGTTAGTATCTTTATTTGCCTATTACCCATTAGTCACTTTACCGTTTATTTTTTGTGTTGCCCCTTTCTTATCAATTTTTTATGTTTGGAATCGGTTAAGAAAAGCAGAAGGACCTGTTAAATTCAATTTAACATTATTGACTTACCAGTTAAGCGACAGTCCTTATAAACGAATTCGAGAAGAATTAATAAAAAATAATTGGACTAGGGAAAAAGAAATATTAAAATTAATGATTGTACTTTTACCTATATCACTTTACCTCTTACAAGTGATTTTAACTGTGACAGGAAAAGAAAGTGATCCATTGCTTACTGGTGAAACAGCATTAGGGTGGTTCATTGAAATTCTGTTTGTATATCTTGCAATATTCATCTTAAGCATAGAATTATTATATAGTTCCCAAATTACATTAAAGGGTAGATATATTGGAGAGGATATGAGAAGAGATACATACAAAAGTCTTTATACAGTAGGAGCACCTATATCGATTTTATCAATTTTATTATTTATTGTCCAATATACAGATTCAATTCCAATAATGCTTTATTTCTTCGCATATTTTATAATGGCTTCAATCATTTTCGTTTTGTTCCTTAATATCTTTGAACCAATAGCTCTTCTCATCTTTATTAAAATACTGGATTGGTGGAAACATAAAAAAGAAAAAATCAGAAAAACTAATTACACAAACTTTTATTATGGAATAGTATTTAGTTTTTTGGCTGTACTCGTATTTCTAATTTTAAATATGATCGCATTTAATCCCATATACCTTATTGCATTCGAAGATCCTGACTCTATTATTGATTCAGGGAAATTTCTTCCTCCTGTAGATCCAACTCTTAATTATTCAATTCTATTTGATTCGATGGTAATTTTCAATTTTTTTGCTTTACAACTTGTTCCTTTAATTATAATAATTATACTTTTGGTTTATACCTTGAAATATTTAAAAAGTCTATTCTTAAGCTTTACATCGTTTTTACCGGTAATAATCCTAGTTTCCATATTATTTGGGTTTCTACAAGCACCAGCTTTGATTAACTTTGCTCCAGAAGAATACTGGATAACAGGTCAAACAAGTTTTTTTAGTATATTTGGATTCAACTTTTATACCTTTAGAACAGCTGCTTTAGATGCTAATCTAACTGGTTTATTAGGTTTTTTGGCGGTTCCTTATCTATTTACAAGGTATGTGTTCAATATAATCATTTGGGGGTTAATAGCCTTTTATCTCAAAAAGGAATTTAGAAGTATTAAATTCCCAATTGATGAAAGTCGAATAGAAAGTACAATATTTGCCTCAGTTGGCGATTATATTACATACAAAGATTATTCTGAAGGAGAAATTCAATACCTAATTACTATAAAATCAGATATAGATTTAAAGGATATTGAACAAGAACGAGAAGAAATTAAGGATTTATTGAATATTTTGGAAAAGGACACATTATTAGAGCAACTTAAACCAGAAGATGAAAATGAAAAAAAGAGACTTTTCTTTACTCTTAAATATCTCTTTTTTAATAATCTAATAAGTATCTGGAAACCTGAATTTTCTTTCACATATGAAAGAGTAGAAAAACAAGGTTTATATATAATTTATGATGATGGTCGGGGTATTTTTAATTATCCTTTTATTAGAGAAACTGTCCAAGATCCAGGGCTAGTGTCAGGAATGTTTTCAGCAATTACTTCATTCATTAAAGAAATGACTAAATCTACCGAAGTATTGAAAAAAATTGACCATGGTGATATTACTATTCTTTTAGAATATGGTCAACGCATTTTTGGCGCTCTCTTTATAAAAGGTATTGAAAGCCCAGAAGTAAGAGGACGTTTAAAAGAATTTGTTAAAACCTTTGAAGAAAAATACTCAGAAGTACTCAAAGATTGGAGTGGTGCCCTCATTTACTTTAAAGATGATGCCAAATTAGTAGAAGATATATTTAAAGAAGAAGAATAAAATATTTTTTTTTCTTAATTTAATTCAATCATTATTCGGGAATTGTAACAACAGCTCTAACCCAGCCAGCACTAGCTCTCGCAATTTTAATGGGAAAGCAATAAATAGTTGCCCCAACTGGTGGAACCTTATCTAAGTTGGTCAATTTTTCCATTTGGAAATATCCTAATTCAATCCCAGCAAAATGGCCCTCCCAAATTATAGAAGGATCAGGATTTTTAGCTTTTACTGTTGCTTTCCATTTTTTTCACCATTTTAGTGTGGATAAAACAATAGCCATCCTCCGAGGATTAATTCAAATAGAATCGCCAACAGACCACCGATAGATGTCAGAACTTCAAAGACTTTAAAGTTAGGTTTTACAAGTTTTATCCCATTACCGAAGCCAACGGGAATGCTAGCAACAATTCCTAGCCATCCAATAATTGGGGGTACCACTTCATAGGTAACCAACAGGATTGAAAATGCGAGTGTACCAATGGACCAACAGATCATTACAAATGCGAATCTAGAGCTTTTTGTTTGGAGAATGATACGATATGAATCACTCAACGAATTTTTTTCCGTACCACTAGTAACTGAGTATTGTCTTGCTATATTGAGAAGTCCCCAGTAGTTTTTTTCATTATAGACTTGGATCGAGCCTTCTGCTATTCGAAAGATGGTCCAAACAATTCCAAGAATTATGTTATAAGGACTAAAAACAATAAACAACATTATAGCAAGTGTAATGACGCTAACATGTTCTATAAGCGCTAACACGATGCTTATTTGAAATTTTTTTGGATTATTGTTAATCTTTGGCAGCTTAGCGTCTGATTCATAATGCTTCGGCATTGGTTCTAATATATAACCAAATGATGCCATTGCAACTTGCAAAACCAAAATAAACAGAAAGAGAAAACCAGATAACCTCATTAAGATAATCAAAGGGAATCCTCCAATTTACCGTATTTTGTGTATACAATCACTTTCATAAATTCATCTTTTTTCTTATCTATTTCCATTTTTTTACTCCCTCTTTTTAGTTTTTATTATAAATTTATTTCGCCTCTCGAACCATTAACCACATTGGTAAATTCACTGGATCTGGAAGATTTATTTTTTTAGTAACATAAAATCCAAACTTTTCATAGAGATTAACATTCTCTTCTTTTTGAGTCTCCAAATATATAGGTTTTCTTTCTGTTTCAGCTTTTTCTATAATTGCTCTTAATAATTTTCCTCCAAAACCTTTTCCTTGAAATTCTTGTGAAACACCCATTATTAATAGATGTATATATGGGCCTAAATTAAGACTTTTCTTCGCTTCTTCAATTGCATTACTGAGAACTTTCATTATCTTTGATTCGCTTGCTATTTTCATAGAAAGAAAAAAAGCACCACTTCGAATGACTCTCAATGTTGTCATATCTTTATCATGAGGTGCAATTGCCATTACTCCTTCTAAATTATCAGATGTCGATAAGACATTACCATATTTCAAACAAAATCTAACCATAACTTCAGTTAGTACATGGTTCTTATCTTCATCATTAAATACTTCTTTCCACATTGAATCTTCAGAAAATGCATTAGTGAGTACATTTACTGCGTTCTTAAGATCTTTTTTTTGTATTTTATATAAATCACTAATTAATGACATAATGATTAAATAGATTTCTAATTATTTAAAAAGTATTAGCTTCTAATTTATATATCCATCTGGGATTCTCCTCCCATAATTGTAGCATTACCAGTAGCCATATCTTCACAACCTAGATTTATTTATAGTTTACCTTAATATATATAGTATTAAGTATTAAATTTTTTCTCAGTTTTTTTCATTAAATTTTCATTAAATCACTTAAATTCCCAAATATACTTTTCTTATTCGAGGTTCTTTTTCTAATTCTTCTTTTGTTCCTCTTATTTCAATTTTTCCGTCTTCAAGTACATGAATCATATCTGCAACATACATTGCAAAAATTATATCCTGTGTAACCAATAAAGTGGTTGTTCCTTCTTGCTTTATTTTTTTAATTGCACCAAATATCTTTTTTTTTACAATTGGAGCTAACCCTACTGAAGGTTCGTCCAACAAGAGTAGTTTTGGATTTGACATTAATGTACGGCTTATCGCAAGCATTTGTTGTTCACCCCCGCTTAACGTTCCTGCTCGCTGTTTTTTTCCTTCTTTAAGACGAGGGAATATCTCATAAACAAAGTTTAATTGATCTTTAAAGATTTCCCTGCTTTTTTTTTTTACTAGTTTCCCTCCTACTTTAAGATTTTCAAAAACAGTCATATCATAGAATAATCTGCGACGCTCTGGACAAAGTGAGATTCCTTTTTTAGTGATTTCATGAGCTTTTAAGCCATCTATTCTTTTACCTAGGAATTCTATTTTTCCTCTGTTAGGTTTTTCTAAACCAATTATTAATTTAAGGAGTGTTGATTTTCCAACACCGTTTGGGCCAATAATAGCATTTAGAGATTTCTTTTCAATTTTTAAATTGAATTCTTCAAGCACCTTTGCGCTCCCATAATAATGATAAATTTTTTTTAATTCAAGCGAATTCTTCATCTCAACCTTCTCTAGAAATCTTAGTATTATTCTTTTTTCTCTAGAAACCCTATAAAACTCGAAAAAAAACCATTCTTTTCTTTTTCATATAATAGATATACCTATTAAATAATAAAAGCTTTTTAAACCCTCCTAAATAACATTACATTTATAATTTTTATTTTACAGTTACTTATTTCCATTTTCCTTTAAAGATAAGGCAATACTTTTCAATTTCCATTTCTAATTTATTGTTATTATAAGAGATGGATAATCCAGGTCTAGAAGTTCACTTGATTTTTTCTCTAAGAAATTTTTATTTAAAACTAGCTATGACATAGCAATACCATTCAAGTTTTTCCATAACTCTCATTTATAAAATCATAATCTTTGTAAAAACTTATATTGATTATAATTGTAACTAAACTTACCTTTAAATCCAAATATTAAAAATTAAATTAAAAGAGGTGCATTTTATGATTTTTATGGTAACGAATTGGTACCCATTTCATAAAGCAGATGAGGTAGCCAAAATACAACAAAAAATGCCTCAACAATTTCCGCCTTACATTAAAAAATGGCAATTGTTCGGAACAGCTGACGGAAGAAAAGGTCTTAAAGGTTATGGTATTGTATATACAGATCCCGAAAAGGTGGATGAGGCAGGAATATACATAGCAAAAATAATGAGTTTATTTTCAGAGGTTGAAGGATATACTTGGAAAGTAGAACCATTAGTGAGTATGAGAGACCTTCAAAAAATTCAAGCTCTGCAGATATAATTATTTTTTCTGAAATAAATTATTTAAAATCCTAACCTTCTTTTTTTATTCTTTTTCTAAGAATTTCATACAAATTTTCTTTAAATAGATAAATTGGATTCAAAAAGACATAATTATCTATTTATATTTAACATTGTTGCGAAAATGAAAAAGAGCTAAAAGTTCCCTAAATTTATGATAGAAATCATGGCGGAAAATTATGGCATTCCTCTTAAAGAAGTTAAACCACTAATGCATAAATTTAGAAAAGAGGGAATTTTAATTATATCAAGAGACGAGGGCTATACTTTTACTTTAAATAAAGATTCTTAGAATGAGTTTATTTTTTAAATTATTATTTGATAAGACTGCCGCAATTACCACAATACTTATTTTTTTTATCATTAAGATAACCACAGAGAGAACAATAAATTGTTGCTTGAGGTCTAGGCGGTTGAATGACTTGTTGTATGACTTGTGGTTGAGTAGGTTGGGGTTCTCCCCAATTTCTGCTCTTGCAAATGGGACAAAAGCCCTCATGAGCACCATACCATATTAAGTATATGATCCAACCAATCATCGTAAAGATCAAGAAAACAAAGAGACACCCATTCCACTCTTTTTCTGGATTAACCATTTGCTTACAATTATTACAATATTTCACATGAGATCATTATTAACTTAAAAATATAAACATGACTTTTTTGTATAGATTTTATATATCTTTTGCTAAATTATTAGCAGAAGTGAGGGTTGATCTAACCGTATTAAAGAAATCCGTAAACTCAAAAGAAATTAAAGAACAACTTAAATGGGCAATTAACGGAATAGACATCGTTGGATGTGAACTTGCCCAAAATATTGCTAAAAAACTACAAGAAAAATAGAAAGAAAAAATAAATTAAAAAAAATGATTAAACTCTTAATACATCCCCGGAGGCATCCCCATTCCACCCATTCCAGGACCGCCCATCCCAGGCGGCATCCCTCCAGGAGGCATTCCACCAGGAGGCATCGCGCTTTTCGCAGCTGCAATTACATCGTCTATCCTGAGGATCATGGAAGTTGCTTCAGTTGAGCTTTTAATAGCTTGAACTTTAACTATAGTTGGTTCAACGACGCCCACTTTTGCCATGTCATCAATTACATTACCAGTATCTAGATCATGACCCGCAAATTTATTGCCTTTTTGATGTGAAGCTCTTAATTTCATTAAGGTATCAATTTGATCTAAGCCAGCATTTTCAGCCAAGGTTTTTGGGATAATATCAAGACTATCAGCAAAAATTTCTACTGCTAATTGCTCACGACCACCTAGAGTAGAGGCATATGTTCTCAATTGAATTGCAGTTTCTATTTCTGGAGCGCCTCCACCACCAACGAGTTTTTGATCTTCTACAACATCTCTTATTACGCAGAGAGCATCATGAATGGCTCTTTCAACCTCATCGACGATAAGTTCACTTCCACCTCTTATTAGAATTACAACTGATTTAGGATCTTTACATTCTTCAATAAAAATCCAGCTATCGTTCATGATTTTGCGTTCTTCTACTAATCCTGCCCAACCTAGTTTATCTTCAGTTATATCATCAAGATTCGTATAGATCATACCACCAGTAGCTTTTGATAACTTTTCAAGATCAGATTTTTTCACTCTTCTCACAGCCATAATTCCAGCTTTAGATACGAAATGTTGAGCCATATCATCTATTCCTTTCTGACAGATAACTACATTAGCTCCGGAATTAACGATCTTATCAACCATAGTCCTTAACATTTTTTCTTCTTCATCAAGGAATTGTTGAATTTGTTCAGGGCTGGTAATTTGGAGTTTAGCGTCAAATTCTGTCTTTTCAATTTCTATTGCACTTTGTAAGAGTAAAATTTTTGCATCTTTAACGATTTTTGGCATGCCGGGACTTACGACTTCTTTATCAAGAATGATGCCCTTAATTAAGCTAGTATCATCTATGCCTTCTCCTTCTTTCTTTTGAATTTGAACCTTTTCAATATCAGCAACCCAATTACCATCTTCATCTTGTTCAGCAATAGCTTCAATAGCATTCATACAGATCTTGGCTAGTTGTTCTTTACTTTCTGATACAAGTTTTGACGACATGCATGTCATAGCAGCGTTTTTTAAGCCTTCTTTATCGTCAATGCCACTTTTAATCGACATATTATCTAAGATTTCGATGGCTTTTTCTGCTGCTTTTCTAAAACCTTCAGTAATAACTGTTGGATGGATTTTTTGCTCCAAAAGCTTTTTAGCACGCTTTAAAAGCTCACCAGCAAGAACTACACTAGTAGTTGTACCGTCACCTACCTCAGAATCCTGAGTTTTTGCGACCTCGACCATCATTTTAGCGGCTGGATGTTGAACATCAATTTCTTTAAGAATTGTTGCACCATCATTAGTAATAACTACATCTCCGAATTGATCTACAAGCATTTTGTCCATACCCCGTGGTCCTAGTGATGTTCTTACAGCTTCAGCAATTACTATAGCAGCAGCAATATTGTTTTCCATTGCATCTCTTCCACGTGTTCTCTCTGTGCCTTCCCTCATTATTAATATAGGAGTTCCACCTAATTGTGCCATTATTTTTCACGTTCTGTAAATTTTATTTTGATTTAATTTTGATTTTTAATGATTATATATATAATGATCTCTAAGTCATAAAATTAAAAAAGTTTACGATTTTTTGTATTTTTTGCATATAGAGCTGAGAATTAGATTAATGAAATTAGATCATTATTAGAGGGTACAATCTATGAAGAGTACAAATAGTTAAAATTTTTTTTTAGCTAATTTTTACCTTAAAGTTGCCTTTAATATAATTGTTTACATCAATCTTTTCCTTATCAATAGTGGAATGTTTATCTACCCGGTAGATAATTATTTCTTTTATGTCAGGTTTATAAATGGGTGGGTGATGCTTTTCTTTTAATGTAATAAACTTGCCTCCTCCGTTTGAAAATTGATTTAACTGATTTTGATCTATATGTCCTATAAGACTTGTTAATAGCCCCAAATTATGATCAGAAAAAACAACCTCACATAAGAATTTACGATTCTCTGTCATATTACCTTTTTATTTTCCATATATTTAAAGAAAAAGAGTATTAAGGTTTTCATTAAAAATTGAAAAAATTTTGAAAAATAATTCAATAATTTTACTCTAAGTTAATTTTTTTAAATTAGGTTAAAAAAACCCATAAAACTACTTTGTAAGGTCTCTTTTTTTTAATCGTAAGTCTTTACCGTGACATCTTCGACATTTTTTGGCTTTGAATGGATTCAAAGCACCGCAACGTCTACATACTGATTTCTCCAATAAATGATATCTTGCTATTCTTCTCTTAACTGGGTCATCAATCGGCAATTTACTCAGTTCTTCTTTTTTATTTTGATTTTAAATTTAACTTAGAAAATACAATTATAGGAATAATTTTTAAAAAATATGATTCAAAATAAAATTTTTGTTTAAAATTATTGAATAATATGATAAAATTAAAATTCTATAGATTATAGATCTAAACATCATTACAATACTGAAACTTAGCTGAGGAAATTTGCCAAAAGAAATATTTGATGAGGATAAGTTTTTAGAATTATCTGAGTATGCATTTCATTGTAGGGTAAAGAGGATTAAAGATATAGTTAAGCTCAAACTTAGGACCAAGAAATATCTTTATACATATAAAACAGATCCAACATCAGCAGAACGTATATTAAGGAATATTGGTTGTGAGATTATAGAAATTTAATTTTAGGTCAAAATTGAATGAAAGTTCTTCCAGCTTGTAAGACATGTGTAAACTCGGGATTTTTATGCACTAGTTGTCAGGTAAAATTAGATGCTGGAGAAATTACGGAATTTGAGCTAGATTTAGCCAAAGATTTAATTAAATTGGAAGATTCTGAGAAATTTGAATTTCTAAAAAATGTTTCTTTTCATAAAGCGATTGATTACGAAGATGTTGTAATATTGGTGATTGGAAATAAAGATAAACTTAAAATATCATCAGAATTAATAGCTTGGGTAAAAGAAACATATCAAATAGATGAAATTATATTAATGGAAAAAACAAGTAAGCCTAGACCAGTAGTAGAAGCATTAATTGCACCTAGCAAATTGGTCTCGTTAAATGAAATCTTCTTAGCTACTGGTGATGCTCAATTTAGGGCAGTTCTTCGAGAGGAAGATAAAGATAAAATTCTATTTACTAAAGAAGAACTAGAAGAATTGATTTTAGAACTAACAGGAAATATTACTAGGATTGAGTTTCAATAGTTAAGATTTAATTTACTAATTTCTTAAAATATAATAGGTTTAAGATATCGTGGAAGAATATAAGCAAGTTATTTTAATAAGAACAGATCTTGAAATGGGAACTGGTAAAAAGTGTGCCCAGTCGTGCCATGCTAGTGTTTCAGCTTCAGATTTAGTTCGATTTCAAAATAAAAGTGTTTGGAAAAATTGGAAAAATTTTGGACAGAAAAAGATAGTTCTCAAAATAAAGAGTAAAGAAGAATTGAATAATATGATTATTAAACTTGAGAAACATAAATTACCATATTTTATCGTAAAAGATGCTGGTCTTACTCAATTACCTCCAGGAACAACAACAGCAGTAGGTATTGGACCTGCATTATCTACAGAAATCGATAAGATTACAGGAGATTTAAAATTATTATAATCAGATTAATAGGCTATAAAATTGTTAGAAAAAGAGGATGTAACTTACCTATTTGCTAAAAATGATAATAAAGAACTAGAAAAATTTGTAGGAATTGAAGCTTATGCTACTTCTAGTATAGATGGTATTGGTGGAGAATATAAAAAAACATATAAGGATTTTATTGTACAAGAAATAACCAATAAGGGAAAAATTCTTAAAATAAATAAGGGTAAGAAGATTTTCTCTTTTTCAGAAGAATCGAATAATAAATATACTACATTCAATTTAATTAAATTTAATAAGGATACATTTGAAGCCATAAGAGAAATTAGTAATACCTTAAAAATTCCTTCAGAATTAATCCAATATTCTGGATTAAAAGACAAATGTTCTATTAGTGTTCAAAAAGTTTCCATAAAAGGAGATTATATAGAAAAACTAAGAAATTTAAAATTAAATGATTTATATTTTAGAGACATAACTTCTTCTAAAAAATCTGTTAAATTGGGAAGTCATTGGGGTAATTATTTTACTATAATAATTAGAAATATAGAAAGCAAGGAAAATTTAGAAAACAAGTTTAAAGAAATATTAAATTTCTTAATTAAATATGGATTTCCTAATTATTTTGGTCTCCAGAGATTTGGTACCTTTAGACCAAATTCTCACTTAATTGGTCGATATCTATTAGAAAATGATTATAAAAACGCTTTTAATGAATTTGTAACATCAACTTATTCTACAGAATCTCAGAAATCAATAAAAGTAAGAAAAGACCTGGAGAAAGACAAGAATTTTGAAAATGCATATATGAATTTTCCACATAGTCTATTCTATGAAAGAAAAATGATAAAGTATTTAATAGAGAACCCTGGAGATTATGAAGGATGTATATCAACTTTATCTTTTGGTTTAAAGAGATTGTTAATAAGTTCTTTCCAATCTTATCTATTTAATAAGATGAGCTCTTTAAGATATCAGAAAGGTTTCTCTTTATTTGAACCTTTAAAAGGTGATGTTATTAGCATACTTGATGATGATAATGGTATTGTAACTCAAGTTAATTATATATATGGTGGAGATTATGATGATTATCTAAAACAGGCACTGAATCTCAATCGAGCGTCTATAATAGCTCCAATTATTGGTTATGATACTGATATGAACAAATTCCCACTAATGAAAACCTTTTATGATGTAATTATAGAACAAGAAAACATAAATCAAAACATTTTTAAACAAAAACTCTTAGAAACATTCGAATTTAAAGGATCTACTAGAGCGATGATGATAAAACCAATTAATTTAAAGTTAATAGAATTTACAGAGGATAATTTCTATCAGAACAAGAAAAAAGTAAAAATTGAATTTTCTATTCAAAAAGGATCTTATGCTACTATGCTTCTTAGGGAAATTATTAAATAATTCCATCGATTAAGAGAAAATATTAAAAAAAATCAATTAAAGTGCGATGTTGTATTTTTTTTAACAGTTTCTATACCAAGAATATCAATAACTTTTATTAAAACCTTATAGGATTTTTTTTTAGAAAAATTATAAGGTGTTGAGATTAATTTTAAACCTCGATTTTTAGGAGTTCTATAAGAAACCCACATGACAATGAAAATATCACTCATATTATCAAAATCTATAGCCCAATAATCGATCCAATCCGTCCATTTTTTGATATTTTTTTTAAGATTATCAGAAATTAAATTTTCATATGGTAAAGAATAATCAATCAATTCACAAAATACTTTATTATCTTTTTTTTCAATTTTTACATTAAAACTAGGCTTTTCGAAAGCATTTAAATTAATGTCTTTGTCAACACTTTTCGCAAAGAATTCTGTAGGGATTGATTGTTCTTTATCGGGTTTAGTAATTTGTAATATCTTAAATGGGCCGATATCTTTTCCATAAATGTTTTTCCAATTGAACATATCATTACTATTATAAATATCGAGCAATCTTTTCTTTGATATATGAATAGCGTGTTTTGCAATGGAAGAAAATCTAGGAGATGAAGTCCTGAATGAGAAAAATACAGAAATGCAACTCTCCTACTTGATGGGGGCTTTAACAGGATTAGCGAATAGACTAAATAGAGTATGTGAAAAGTAATAAACTAAAGAGCCTGTATTTCTTCTACTCTATTGAATTTCTTTATAATATCATCTTTTATACTCTTAGTGGTATTTAATGAGTTTAATATGCTTTCTATTTCAGATAGAGATAAATTGTAATAGTTAAATACGTAAGCGTCTACTAAATTTTTAGAATTTTGAATCATAGTATCCAAATGAATTGGATCTTTAATTCTTAATTGGTATCTAGCAATAAATTTAGCTCTTGCATATTTAATTAAATTAAAAGATTTTTCCCAAATATTTGGTTTAATTACAGAAATAATAGTCTTTGAGAAAATATCATTTAAGCTTTTAACCCTTTTTCTTGAATTTAGTAATTGTAATATTTCAAGATATATAATATCTCTAAATTCTGGTAATTTGGTCTCAAAAATCAGTAAAGGTATCTCATCAACACCTTTAATTCCGTAAAGTTCCAAAGTAGAATTACAATCTATAATTAATTTAAATTGATTGAATTCCGTAAATAATACTTCTTCTTCACCATCAGGAAAAATATTAATATCTGATATCCATACTTCATCAAATTCACCATTCTGAATTTTTATTTTGTCATCAAGAACAAGTTTCTTAAATGTTTTGGTCCCATTTCTATACTTCTCAGAAAGTTCAATCCAAATCTGATAAAAAGCAACGAATAATTTTTTCCTCCTCGATATATGTGAGACAATTCTGCCTAATTTAGCCTGTTCTTTATCTGAAGCTATATATATCGGCATTCTACCTAAAGGCGTCGCAAAAAACTCCCAAATAAGACCCTTTGATTTTCCTGCTATTTTATACCAGAATGTTAATAGTTTAGAATTTAAAATTCCCAAAAGATAATTTAAATCAATTTGAGAGTTATTCTTGGGAGTAATTGCATACATATCTGAAGTTCCAAAATAACCAATTTCATCTAGCGCAAAACTATTCTCGGGAGCTCGATATGGACATAAAATTTTTATATTGGAATTTTCAAACAACTCTATATTTTGAATTCTTTGATATCCATACCAAGGATATTTCTCTTCTTTATCGTCATAATCATATCTCTCCTTTAATTTATCTTCATATACTTCTAAATAACTCAATACTCCAGGATAGTCGTCAATATTGAATCGTCCATCCTGTAATGGGACAGTATATACAAGATATTCATCACTTTCAATTAAATAATATTTCTTAATACCACTATTAGTGATTAATGGTTTTATAAATAGAATTTCTATCTTATGAGATTTTCTTTCTTTATTATCAATAACTTCAATATATTCTTCTTCAATTTTTCTCCAATAACCTCCAGTATTTTTAGTCTCTTCTCGCGAAATAGTGAACTCTTTCTTTCTACCGGGGACCACACCTTGTCCAATCTCGCACAGGTTTCCAAGTGTTTCATTATTGGACTCTATTTTACTAATAATATCTATTTTGCTTGATTTTGATAAAATCCATTTTGAAGTTCCTAAACTCTCTTGATTAATTTTATAAATATCGATATAGTCATCCGAGAAATCTTCTTTAGATATCTTTTTAACTATATGAGAAATTAACTTCTGGTTATTTTGATGTAATGAACCTATAGAAAAATTCTTCTTACAATAGACGTAAATAATTTTTTGTTCAGCTTCTTGCTCCTTCTCAAAAATCAAAATACAGGTATCATTATCAGCATCCTCAAATATTTTTTTAACTTTACCAAAATTAAGTAATAATATAATATTTGTATTTGCTAATAAACAATCTTTTAACCTATCAGCATAATCATTTTCAATCCAATAGGATTCAATGATAAAGCCAAAAATCCCTGATTGTTGTAATAAATTTATTGATAAAATTATAAAATAATAATATATATCTGACTGGCTTCTAAAAAAAGCTTTCCAATGTGAAGCATTCTGAAGAAAGTCGTAATTATAAGCCTGTACTAAAGTACCGGTTCCTTTTCCCCTAATTGAAAAATACGGGGGATTGCCAATTATAGCATTAAACCCTTGCTCTTCTGGCTCCTTTCGTTCAATTGTTTTTTCAAAATAGACATACCAGAAATCTAATGCCCAATAAAACGGTATTGTATGATTTTGAATATCTAAATTAATATTATTTTGTTTTAAAAAATCAATAAAAAAGGTATTTAACTTCTCTTTTATTTCTGATTTAATATCAACAATTTTTTTTACCAATTCGATGTTTGCGGGGTCATTTATGTATTTATCTCGTAGTTCAAATAATTTTTTTAATTCATTTTTATAATCAGAATAAATAATATCAAGAGCTTGCTGATCAGGTAATCCTACTAAAGAATCACCATTACAGAGATTCATTTCTAAATCTGGTAATATATGGTTTGTGTTGGCAGGGACTTGATCAAAATGGAATTCTTTAGGGGCCAACTTAATAGCCTCTAACCATAAATTTAACTTTGCAACCTCAATTGCATTAGAATCTAAATCAACACCATGAATATGGCGAATAATTATACTTGAAATGAATCTCCGTTTATCTTGAAAATTAAGAAGGCTTTTTATTTTTAGAATCTCTTGGAATTCGCTTTCGATATCAGGAGATCTAATAATTGTCCCTTGAAAATTGCTATATTTTTCATACATCTCTTCAATAGTTTGAATTAAAGATTTGTATCCAGACCAGATAGTTTTTAGCGCTTTAATTAAGAATGACCCTGAGCCACATGCAGGGTCTAAAATCTTAAAGTGAAAAATCTTCTTTAATAACTCATGACATTTATCATATTCTTTCTTTTTTAATGAATCAGAAAATAGTGATAAATTCCCATCAAAGAATTTTTTTATTGTATTATCTATAATAAACTGTGTAATATATTTAGGGGTATAAAATATACCCTGTTCCTTTCTAATTTCTGCTAAAAAAGTCTCGTAAGATTTACCTAAAATATCCTCATCAATTCTTCGGAAATTATATTGAATAATTCCAGGCATCCAAGAACTAGTTGATACCCCATATTCAATACCTAATATTAATTTAAATTTCTGATAAAGAAGTAATATGTTATCCTGATTTTGATCAATAAAATCTAAAATTGTCTTATTTTCTTCAGCAATTTTAAATAACTCTGTATCGTATAATTCATAAAAATACTCATTAATATCTTCTAAATATTTTCTTAAAATACGCTGTTTATTCTTTGCTGTCCATTTACGTTCAATACTTTTCCATTCTTCTTCGATGTAGTGCTTACTAATTACCCAAAAGCTATCCAAAGATTGAATAAAGATAAACTTATTAATTAAATTTATAATTAATTCAGTTTTCTTCTTATTATCAACAGTAAATTTAACACTACTAAGCTCAGAAACCCAGTCTTTCAAACTTACAAAAAATCTATTATCTAATGGTTCTTTAATAGATAAATCTTCTTGAACATCCAAATAATGCCAAAAATCCTCAACTTGTGAAAAATCTTTCAACAATTCAAACAAATTAACTTGAGTAAAAGGAGTATATTTTTGATCTAATAATGATGTCTTACTATAAAAATACCAAACCTCCAAGTTAGTTAATACAACATAATCCCTTTTTCCTTTAAGATATTTTTGAATCTGTTTTTTATGATCTTCAGGATTTAATTGTAGTTTCTTAATTTTAGAAAAAATTTTTCCTGATCTTTCCTTTTTAAAAACCCCTTTATAGAGAGGCTTTATCTCAAGACCAATTTCTTCTCTATTTTCCTTGATTAAATAGTCTATAAAACCTCCTTCTTGGCTTACTTCAGGAAAGACATCTTTAAATAAAAATTTAGCAAACTTAGAATTAAATGTAAAAAATATTTCTCTTAATGCTTGTTCTGGTTTTGACCCCTTGCTTAAAGCTACTAAATAATTTTTCACTTCTCCGCTTTTTACTTTATCCAAAAAATCTTGAAAATCCTGAGCATTAATTTCTTTCTCTTTAAATAATGAATCTAAATCAGCCAGAACTCTCTCTATACCTGTATTCTTTATCAAAAAACCCACTATTAAGCTATAACTTTTATATTACTGGAATTTTTTCTCAAAATTATTATTAATTTACTATTTTATATATATTTTTAAAAAAACAAACAGGCATTTTAAATAATTATTAATCTATCAGTAAAATAAGGGATTAATAAATAAATATATTTTATTTCTGTAACATAAAATATACTTATATGAAGTCAGAAAAGGAGTCAAATACGACAAAACAAGGAAATTTGTCTAATTGGACATCTAAAGAGAAGGAAAATAACAACATTAAAGAAAATATGAAAGAAGAAAATCTTATTCAATTAGATCAAAAATCCAAACCAAAGCTAGCATTTGGATATGGATATAACCCCAATATATTGAAAAACGGTATAAAAAAATTTTACTTAAGTCACAATTTGAAAGACGGGTTAAAATTATATGAATTTACACCTAAATTACCGTATAGGTTATTTCATATTTTAGCTAATATATTAAAGTATAAATGCATTGGATCTGAAATTAAAAAAGGAAACACAATAATAAAAAATAAATATTTTATAACAGATGGAACTCCGGAACAGGTCATTAACGAATTAAATAAAGCAATAAATACTATCTTTAAGGTTTATGACCCGATTCCTAATACCAAAGGTCTAGAAAACCTCAACTCAGATGAGTAAAAAGAATTTTTAAAAATTTCTATTACTTATGCGAAACAAATCGCTTAATTCGATAATTTTATTCAAGCGTAGGGTGGAATTATTACCAAAACCCTGAACCCAATCATCACTTCGTATAATTATCTCCCCAATAAAGCTGGTTTTCCCAACTGTATTCTTTTTTAAGATTTCTTAATTCTTTTTTAACATTTTGATAAATTAAATTAGAGTCCAGCTCAATATTTTCATTTATTGGAGACATTATTGATTCGATTACTTTAAACTCGTATTTTTTTTCATGTTCCAGTGAATTCAGAAATTTAATAGCTTTTCTTTTGCCTTCCCAATTAAATTTTACCATATTACCACTTAATAAGATGGCAAAAATTTAATTTTTATTCAACTTTTTGCAAAATTAATTATAAAAAAATACAAATGGATACAGAATAATGCTGGATGAGTTGGGTGATTGGAGAAAAACACATTATACTAAAGACGTCTCTCCTGAATTAGATGGTCAAGAAGTTATATTAGGTGGATGGGTTAGAAATTATCGAGATTTGGGTGGTTTAAAGTTTATAAATCTTCAGGATAAATACGGAGAACGTCAAATTACTTTAAAAAAAGGTGATATTTCCGATGAGCTGTTTGAAAAAGCTAAGCTTGGATATCAATATTGCATTATGGTTAAAGGTAAAGTCAAAACATTCAAAAAAGCTCCAGGAGGAATCGAGATAATCCCCTCAGATATTAAAATTCTAAATAAAACCCCTGAAAAACTTCCTATTGATATGACAGGGGAAACTATATCTGAATTAGATTTGCGATTGAATAATCGACCTTTAGATTTAAGATCACAGAGAAATCAAGCAATTTTTGATATTAGAGGTCAGGTGTTAAATTCTATTAGAAAATTTCTAATTGAGAGAGATTTCACTGAAATAACAACTCCAAAAATAATTGGTTCTGCCACAGAAGGAGGTACAGAATTATTTCCGATAATGTATTTTGATAAAGAAGCTTTTTTAACACAATCTGCTCAACTTTACAAAGAACAACTTAGTGGTGTTTACGAACGGGTTTATGAAATTAGCCCAGCTTTCAGGGCAGAGAAAAGTCGTACCAGGCGACATGTATGTGAAATTTTTACTTTAGATGTTGAGATAGCGTTTTCAAATATGTATGATGTTCTTACGGTATTAGAAGAACTAGTTCATACCGTTATTAAGGATATCAGAGAAAATCAAATTACTGCTTTAAAATTTCTAAATATGGAGAATAAGACTATTATTCCTGAAATTCCTTTTCCCAGATATAAATATGATGAGATCCTTGAACTAATAGAAAAAAAATTTAGTCTAAATATAGAATGGGGTGAAGATATATCTACAGAAGCTTATCGTAAATTAGGGGATGAATTAACAGAATATTATTACATTACTCACTGGCCAATGATAATAAAGCCATTTTATATTATGCCTTCTAAAAATCCAACATATAGTGAATCTTTCGACTTACAAATGGGATGGCTTGAATTAACTTCAGGTGGAACGCGAGTCCATAATAAAGATCACTTAATTGCTGCGCTTGAATCTAAAGGCTTAAATCCTATATCTTTTAAGTCCCACCTTAAAGCATTTGATTTTGGAATGCCACCTCATGCTGGATTTGGCTTAGGGATAGACCGTTGGATCACTTTTTTATGTGGATTAGATGATATTCGGGAATCAATATTTTATCCGCGGACTCCAGATCGCTTAACTCCTTAATTTTTTAAAATCTAAAATTAATAACCTTAAAAATAATTAAATTATGAGTGAAGATTATATTCAAGATTATATTAAGGCTGGAAAAGCAGTAATAGCTGCCAAGAAGTTAGCAAGGAAAATTATTCATCCTGGTGCATTGTTTTTAGAAATTGCTAATAAATGTGAAGCTGAAATTATAAAAAACGGTGCAAATTTGTCTTTTCCTATTAATATGTCTTTAAATGAGATAACTGCCCACTATAGTCCGCCAATTGATGATGATACTATTGTTCCAGAAAGAGGTTTATTAAAAATTGATTTGGGGTCTCACTTTAACGGTTATATAGCAGATTCTGCTTTTACAATAAATATTGATGGAGATCCAAAGCTACAAAATTATATAGATGCGGCAGAAGAAGGTCTTGAAGCTGCAATTGCTCTATTTAAGCCGGGTACAAAATTATATGAGTTAGGAGGTGCAATTGAAGATAAAATTAAAAGCTATGGCTTAAAACCAATTAGAAATCTTGGCGGTCATGAATTGAAACAATATAATCTCCATGCAGGCCCATTTATACCAAATTATTTGGAAAAAAGGCATAACAATATATTAAAATCTGGAGATGCATTTGCATGTGAACCATTTGCAACTTCAGGAGAAGGATTAGTTGAAAATGGAGATCATGCCTATATATATCGATTTGTTAAAAAAGTAAAGAAAAATATGCCCTATGAGCTACAAAACTATATGAATAAAATTGAAAAAAACTTTAGGCGACTTCCATTTTCACCAAGATGGATTGAAAATAACAATTTAATACCTAAGAATAGAATAATGAGAATTGTTAACGATTTTCTAAGAAAACAAATCCTTGATAAATATACTATTTTAATAGAAAGAACTCGTGAACCCGTAGCTCAACAAGAGCACACAATAGTAATTGATAAGGAAGGGAATACAATTGTTACCACTAAAGAATGATTTTTCGATGATGAAGACATTAATTGAAAAGGTCAAGGTGGTTGTATTGTGTGCTGGGGAAGCATCACGCTTCAAGGAAATCACTCAAAATTTACCAAAACCATTATTAAAAATTAAATCATTAAATAATAATACGATTTTACATCATACCATAAATAATTTTATAAAGCTAGGAATAAACCAAATAGTAGTAATTAAAGGACATTTAGGATATCAAATTGATGAATTTATTTCTTTACTTAAAAAAACAAAAAAATCTCTAACAGATAAATTATTAATTATTGATTCAGGTATTGATTATAAGTTAGGTCCTTTATATTCATTCTTATCTATAACTAAAAATAACATGATTTTTAAGAAAAGTAATCTATTTCTCGTAATTCCTGGAGACACAATATTTGAGTTTAACCTTCTAAATGAACTTATTATTACACTAATGAATAATTCTAATCTCATTCAAGAATATCCAATAATTTTTTACAGAAAAATAAAAGTTAATATTTTAAAAGAAAAACATAACAAGATTATTCAAAAATCCCCCAAGTTCATATCAATTATCCAAATTGAAAGAAAAAATTCGAAAACCTTTTTAAGAGCAATTAAACAAGAAGATTTGAGAGTTCTTCAAGATATAGAGTTTATAAGGCAAGCAATACCAGTATTCTTATTTAATTTCAAAATAGTGAGTGAGTTTTTAAAATTAAAAGGAAAAGTCTCAGTAAACACAATATGGGAAATTATTAATTATATGATTAGTAATGGAGAAAAAATAATTGCCGTTGAAATTGATAATAGATTTGAATTTTCTGATATTGATTCTAAATTGGATTTGTCTAATTATAATATTAAAAAAAAAAAAGATGGACAATAGGAACTCAGATATTACTCAGATTTGTAGTAAGTAAGGAATTAACGATATTATACCCTATGAACCAAATCTGTAATCAAAGCTCCTATTCTTTAGCACTCATTTTTTAATGTTAGACTCTGTTTTAATGTCTCGTGTTTCAAAAAAAAAAATACACGCTCGACAAGAATTTGAGTAACAAAGTCTGTGAGTCTCTATTTTCATTAGTGATATGAGCGTAAATCCATTAAAACTACTCTAAAGTGCTCGCCTAGATGATTATATTAAGCTCTACTGTATTAGACACTATAGGAACATCATGAAATAACTTTAGAAAAGATACAGAGTATTTATTTACTCCTTGAGATATCAAATAAAAAAATATTGTCGGAAATAACGATTACATTAGAAATATTGTTACAAATTTGTCGTTATTTGATTTGATTTTATGTAACTACTCCAATGCATTATTAGACCTATTATCCATCCAATTAAATATATAACAATTTGACTATTTAAATGTTTTTATTAAAATTTAAAGAATATTCATACTTTAAAGCTCAATTTTTGAAGTTTAAAATGATTTTCATTTTGCTATAATATATAAATTTGTATTTACTTTATTTATAAAATATGACAGATCAAGGACAAATACCTATAAAAATCGAATTATTCGGTATTGGGGCATTAGAGGGT
The DNA here is from genome assembly GCA_019057865.1 of Promethearchaeota archaeon. GTDB lineage: Archaea > Asgardarchaeota > Lokiarchaeia > Sigyniarchaeales > SOKP01 > Loki-b32. Next base: position 11,271 of record JAHLWP010000011.1, on the reverse strand, counting down.
CATCTTATTCGGCATATAGCACCTTTTTCTGCAGACGCTATAATTAATAAACTGCCTATTATTCTTCGTGGACGATTTAGCTTTGGCTCTAAAAAATACTGGACACTACCAGGTATAGAAATTTATAAAGGACTAAATCCTAAATCAGTTTCAGAAGTGAAAGAGGGGGATATTGTATATAATCCTAAAAACGATGAATTAATAATAACTATAGAAGCTCTTGAAATGTCAAATAAGGTGAATATAGTAGGAAAAGTTATGAGTAATCTCGAATTATTATTAAAAGCAAGGAATGGATTAAATACTAAAATTCTTAGAGTATAGATTAAACAAAAAACTTAGTTTTAAACATGGCTGTTTCGAGAAGACTTTCAATTGTATTTCTACTATTTTATGTTTGCGTTATAATTTACTTATTATTATATTTATTTGTCCCTGATTTTCAAGATGCTATTAATAATTCAAGACAAAAATTAGCATATATAACAGAAGGTACAAATTATTTTTGGGCACTATTTATCTCCCTTATTATTTGTCTTCTTGGAAGTGCTAGTATCGGATTTCCTGTGCCATTTCCCTTTATACTCTTTTTCTTTTCAAATTCAATCATCACAGAATTTGGGCATAGTGGTTTAATACTAATCTTTGGTCTTGGGATCGCTGGTGGGCTAGGTGCTGCTTTAGGTGAACTTACAAGTTTTTTATTGGGAAGAGGAGCTCAGAAAATTGCTTCAATATCAGAATCAAAAACTTTTGAAAATGTTCAAGGGTTTGGAAGATTAGTTTTAGAACATCCAAAAAGTATGTATCTATATATATTCATAGCAGCAGCTCTTCCAATTCCAGATGATCCGCTATGGATAGCTTTAGGAATGTCAAAGGAAAAAATAAATTTTTTTAAGTGTCTTCTTTTTGGATGGATTGGTAAAAATTTTACAACCTTATTTTATGTTTTTCTTCCTATTTTGATTAATTTAGGAATTTCTGCTTCTGAAGTCGAACTTAATGATGTTTCAAGCGTGGTAACTGAAGCTTTAATGCTTATAGCTACACTTACCATCATGTTTTTCATTCTGGCATTTGATTGGAATAAGTTTATTGATAAAAGAAGTAAAATAAAAGCTAAAGAACGTTAAAACAGAAGATTTTAAGTTATTACTTATTATTATTTAAGCAATTTTTGCAAACAAAGACAGTTTTTCTTTTTTCCTTAGAATTTTCATCGAAATAAACACGTTTATAGATAAAATTCTTACATATCTCACAAACTGCTTGAGTACGTGTTTCTTCTAATAATGGACCTAAGTGTTTAAAATTAGAAGTCATGGAATTAAATATATGATTTCATTTTAAGCGTAATTTCAATTTTAGAAATAAGATCTTTTTTATTATTTCTATTTTTTCTATTGTAGTTTCCTCTTTGTCCTTTGTTAAAAAATGGGCGGCTTCCTAAAGACACATTAGCGATTTCTACACTAGGATACATTCGATGCTTAAGAATTTCTGCAACTTCTACGGCTGTACTAATTTCTTCTCCTTCTCCTTTTATCAAAAGGGTTTTTTTCCCACCCGATAATGCAAAAATCGCATCCTTTATTGTTTTTTCTTTTTCAGCTCTATTCTTTATGATGAGTGTTGTTTCATTTGCCATGATAGAATATCATTGGTAAAAATATTTTCTAATTAATTGAAAAGAAGTATAATATATCAATTAATACTCCAATTAATATAAAATTTTGTTAAATTCTTAAACTGGATATATGATCTCGAAATATTTAAGTTTCAAAATAAGATTTGAAAAATTACTAAATATGTCGAATGTTCTTAATATCTAATTAAGATATTTCAAGAAATTAATTTAAATAAATTAAGCGAGAAAATTTAGTTCTACTCGAGAATTTAACTCTTCCAATATTTTATTATACTCAGAACTTCTTTCTTCAAAATATTCGAATATTTTTCTCTCATTAGTATCTAAGTAGTCATAATAGGGAAATATCACTTCTATCCGTTTAGAAAAATCTTTCAATAATCGTTCGTACCATTCATTAGGTTTTTTTAACATATTTTGGACTTTTTTTTGCAGTTTTTCTTTTCTTAACTTATATTTTTCAAGCTCATTCTTTTCGATTAATTCATCTAACTCGTCATAAATATCAGATATTACCTTCTCTAACTTTTCCCTAAATTTAGGAATTCGATATGATTTTTTGAAAAATGCAGGATCCCACTCATATAGATAACGTTCATCCTCTCCAGCTTCTTGTTCATTATCAGTCACTACAATATCTTCCTTAGGTACTAAAATTAATCCAAAATTTCTTTGTAATTGAGCCAATGCTTTCTTACGGAGTATCTGATCAATATAATTAACTTCATCTATTACTTTATTCATGTTTTTATTGATTTTATCTATTTCTTTTTCAGAATTTTTAAGCATTATTTCCTTCTTTAACTCGTATTTCAATTCGATAAGATCATAAGTAGAAGAAATACCTCTATTTGGATCTTTTAATCTTAACCCAGCTATTCCTAAAAAATGTGAATCTGATTTTCTTTCACAATGATCAAAGACTAATCCAAGAGCGTAAGGATTCGGGATTTGGTAACCTAATTGAGTCATACAATCAATTGGAGAATAAAAAAACCCAAAACCTGGATGTGTATGCCACCAACCAATTATAAAATCATTTCTTTTATCTTGGATAGATCTTTCAAAGACTGAGGCATCAATTTGTGCCATATCAACGTATTGTTTATTTTCATATTTTACACCTGCTCTATCTCCAACTACCATTGGAATTGCATCTTTTATTATAACTTCAGCTTCATTTTTTATTGATCCTATTAAGATACCATATACTTCACGCCATTTACTCTCATCTAAATATTCATTTGCATATCTTATAGCATAACCACAAATTTTTCTGTATGCTTTATATGTCAAATGAGCAGGTGAATAATAAGGATCTATCTTTTTCTTTTTCATTATTTCCTTTTTTTTTTAAAACTTTATTTCTTATTCTATATAGAATTTAAATAAAGATTTAATATATAAATTGTTTTAATGTCTAATTTCTTTAAAAATGAAAGTACTAGCTATTTGCGGTCTTCCCGGTTCTGGTAAAAGTACAGCGATAGATGCTATAAGAAATTTAGGATCTGTCATTATAATGGGTGATATTATTAGAAATGAGGCAAAGAAAAGAAAGCTTGAACCTACTAGTGAAAATTTAGGCAAAATTGCTAAGGAATTGAGGTTAAAATACGGTTCTAATATAATTGCTGAAAAATGTGTAGACTTAATAAATAAGCAAAATAATAACATTATTTTTATTGACGGATTGAGATCTATGGCTGAAGTAAATGTTTTTCGAAAACACTGGAAATTTCCTATAATTGCTATAGTTCTAGAAGAGAGAAGAAGGTTTAAAAGACTTTTTGAAAGAGCTCGAAGTGATGATCCAAAAAGTATTGATGATTTAAAAGATAGAAATAAGAGAGAAATCGAATTTGGTCTTGAAGAGGTTTTAAATAATGCAGATTACACAATTAAAAATGATTCGACTAAGGAAGATCTTAAAGAAAGAATTAGAAAATTAGTTTTAGATTTAATTCATAACTATTAAGGAAAAAATACTCTATTTTAAATAATCAACAATTATTTTTGCTAAAGAAACTGTACTTACTTCATTATCAATCGAGTCAGTACCAATTATTTTATCTGCGCCTGCTTTCAATATTCGATATTTAGCTTGTTCTAACAATAATGCATGCGTAGCTACAGCATAAATTCTATTTGCTCCGCTTTCTCTAGCTAATTTAATTGCTGTCGCCATAGTACCACCTGTTGCAATAATATCATCTGCAATAACAACATCTTTACCTTTAAGACTCAACTTTCCTGACATCTTAATTTCACCCGTTTTTACATCTCTACTTTTCTCGAACACGTCAACAGGAACACTTTCTCCAAAATATTTTGCAAAAGCTCTTGATCTCTCAATTCCTCCCTTATCAGGTGATACTACAACGATATCTTCTGCTCCAAGAGTTTTTATATTATCTGCCAGAAGTTTCATTGAGTCAATATTAATTGCTTTACATGAACATTTCTCTAAAATCACTGGAGCGTGAACATCTACAGTATAAAATTCATCTATGCCTAAGGAATTAATAATATGTATAATAACATTACCAAATTGAGTTTCTCCTGGCCTAAATATTTTATCTTGGCGAGTGTATGCAAGATAGGGTACAACAACAATGATTTTTGATGCGCCCATACGCTTAACAGAATTAATCATCATAAAAAGTTCCATTAATCTGGCATTTTGATTATTATTCGAACTAGGTCCTGTTGATTGAATAATAATAACTTCTTTTCCAGCTATTATTGTTTCATCCTCAATATTAATTCTTAGGTAGTTTTCCCCATCTGGAAATTTCTTAACTTCAGTATTTATGGCCTCAATTCCTAACTCTTTTGCGATTTTTACTCCAAGTATTTGAGATGCGGGTCCTACGATTAAGATCTTTTCCATCTAATTTCACCTTTTAATTTTATATCATCATTATTTAATTTATAATTTTCTTTATTATAACTTCTTTAAAAATTCAAGAGAATATTTAAAAATCTCTTCTCGATGACCTTTAAAAGAATGTCCTCCAGTATCAAACTCAAGTGCATTTTCATCATTTAATCCAAGTTGTTTTTTTATTTGAAAAAAATTCTCAAATGGGATTCTTTGATCATCCTTGCAATGCGCGATCAATATTCTTTTATTTAAAGGATCTTTTTTTAAAAAATATTTAGGACTTATTTTTTTAATAATATCTTCTTGAAACTTTACTGTAGTTGTATGATAATCATATCTAGTACAGAGAGCTATGCTCCTCTTCACTCTATGATCAGTATAACCATGGGTTAATATTATTGCGCCTCCCATGCTTCTGCCAAATAAAAATATTTTTTCTTCCAAAAGCCTATTGTATTGTTTCTTTATAATCCAGTCAATTACTAAGTGAATATCTGAAAATATTTGTAATACCATTTTATACCATATTGAACCTGTCTGTTTTTTAGTTTCTCCATGAGCCCGATAATCATAGGATAGAACATAACATCCTGCTTTAGCAAATTTTTCAATATAAGATTTTACAAAAGGAGTTTCTCTATGATCCCTTAGACCCCCTAAAATCACAATAAAAGGAGCTTTTGATGGAGTATCTAAGGTATAATATATTGAACCTTTAAGATTGATATTACCTGAATTTACAGGAATATCAATATTTTCAATTATAATATCTTCCATCATGAAAAAAGATTAATTCTTTTTATATTTATATTTTTCAATCAACCTTCTTAAAGTTCTTTTAGCTAGTTCAGCACAATGTTTATGATCTTCTGGAAGACCATTTAAAGCCTTCTCTATATCTTTTGATTTTAGATTCTCAGCAAATTCCAACGATCTCCCTTCGATTAGCATAGTTGTTTGACTTCCACATGCAACAGTAGCGCCACATCCATCAGTAATAAAATTAGCTTTTTCAATTTTATTATTTTTGATTTTTAAAAAAAATTGCATAGTATCTCCACAAGGACCTTCATAAGCATGAGTTTCAGTTATTTCCTCTTCAGGTGGTTGACCCCAATTTATCGGATTATGGTATAGTTCAACAATTCTTTCATTATAATCCTTAAGCTCTTTGTCAATAATATCTTTTTGAAGTTTATTAACAAATTCATCAAAATCATCCTTTGACATAAACTTATTATCCCTCTATCGTTAATATTTGAATTTTTAGATAAAAATTTATTTTTCTGAATTCTTCAAATGCGTTAATGTATGTTTTTCTAAACATTCAGAATCTTTTGGATCAGTTTTATATTTCTTAACTATCTCAATTATTTTTTCGTTTAATTCTTTATGTTCTGTTAGACAATTAGTTGTACTCAAAAACTCTTCTCCACGACGAATTACTGATGTATTTTCTGTTACTTTAATTAATTCTGTTGCGATTACACCATTAATATAGATTAAATCTGCAAGCATATTTTTAATATATAGTAATAGTGCAATTTGCTCTTTTGTGATAGACATAATTAGATAAAGGTTCCTTAAAATAAAAATTACCATAATTAATCATTAAATGATATTAATTAGAAGCAGTTTTATTTGATTTAAGGTTTGATTTAAATATAAATCAAAATTAAAGTTTTAATTGTATTAAACAATTTGGAGAAAGATTACATTCTAGTTATTCGATTAGAAAAAGTCTTTAAATTAGAGAATAAGAATATTATTAGATTTGGTAAAAGATTAGGGATAGTCATCCTTCTTTATACTCCTCATTTCTTTTTCTTAATCTCACTTTTCTTTAAAAACTTAATTAATTTAGAAATAATGATGACTGTTCTGATTTCTCTTATAGAAGCATTGCTAATCTGTGTAGCGTTAAAGGAAGTTTACGATCTTATATTCTTAGAAGAATCACAGAGAGATTTTAAAATAGAAGAAAATCGGAAAAAATATATAGAAAAAGAAAAAAAACCAATACCCGGGGAGATTGATGATTTTTAATTACTTATAATAAGATTGTTCTACTTTTTTGCTAATTTTTCTATAGCAGATTCAATCATGTTTAATTTAATTGAGTATTTTTCCATAAGTTCAGCGAACTTCTCAACATCAATTTCTTTATTTTCTTTTAATAATTTTAACTCGTTTATTGTTCTAACTATTGCTGCTCTCTTATCTGCTAATTTTTCACGTTTACTGTATGGAATTTTTTGTTCTAATTTTTTTCTTTGAAAAGATTTGAACCTCTTTATATTCAAATCTTTTGGCACGAATTTTGTTAAATAAATTGTTGATTTTGGCACAAACGGGGCTAAATTCTCTGGAATTATAATTATAGGTTCTGGATCTTGGATTTTTTTAATATCTTCATACTCTAATTGTTCCACATCAGTCTCTTTAATATTCTCCTTTACTATTGATAAATTTAAATCTATGTTTTCTTTTTCTTCACTTGAAGTTGGAAGATTTTGAAGCATATTTTCCCAAATATCTCTTGCTTTTATAAAATACCATAGTGCTTTTTGTTGTAGTTTTCTGACTTTTTCTTGATTTATATCTGTGAGTGAGGATTCTAATGATGCCTTTGCTTTAAGAGAGCAAGATTTCCCCATATCATAATGAAATTGTGCTCTTATTTGTTGTTTTTTTTGCTCTTCATGCTTCTTTAAATAGAATAAACGTTTTGATAAAGCAGAAAGTCCTGAATATAATTTCGAAGCAAAGTATATATTATTATTATTTTCTTCCTGTAAGGCTGAGATGCTTTGAGCTAAAATTCTAGCTTCCTCAGAATTTAATTCAAGATTATCAGAAGATAAGGTTATGCCTTTTTCATTTTGATAAATAGCTGCTGCAGTAAAATATGCCGCTGTTTTATAAATTTTGCTACATTCGGTCATAGCAACAAGAGAATTTTCCCATTCTTCATCTTCTTCAAAATTTTCGGAAAGTTGGGAATAAGCTCTTGCCATAACCCATAATACCCTTCCACACTCAAACATTATATCTTGAATTTGAATTTCCTGATTCTCAATCGGATCATAAAAAATAGGGGTTATATCTAGTTCCTTTAAAATTCTTATATGACTTTCGCTTCCGTAGTTAATATTCAATATTTTAGTATATTCTAGAATGAAATTTATATCATCTAAGTTAAAGTGTTCATCTTCTTTTTCTAATGCCAACTCTATTTTCTTAATTGAGAAGTGAAGATATCTGATGCGTCGTAAGGTTTCTTCATCAAACATCATATAAAAAACGCCAAGAAAAATTTTTTTTTTTTAAAATTATGTTAAATAAGAATATTTATTATTTCCTTTAATATTTTTTGATGAATGAGTTTGCTTTATCGATTTTATTAAATTTAAGATTTCTTTAAATTTATTACTGATTAAAAATATCTTTTAAAAATTATTGACTAAAAAGATTTATAATTCCTTTAATATATTCGATATCTGCTTGAACAGTTTGATTATAGGAAGACTCACCAAATTCTTCTGGTTCTCCTTGATAAAATAAAACATACTCAAATATTTTATCATCAAATCGTAAATGAAAAATAAGTTCTAAATCCACTGATATTTTATAATAAAAGCCAGCCTCCCCAAAATTAAAAAAAATGGGCGTTATGGTTTTGATTTTTTCAAATATTTTTTCGATATGATTGAAATATTTTTGCCATTTTAAATCGGCTTTAACTAATTCTCTAATTCTTGAATTGTATTCAATTTTTTCTTTTAACTTCTGGTTTTTTTTGAATTTATTAGCATACTTATGGAATTCCATGATTTATATTTCAACTTTTTTATAATTCATTATATTTTTTAATTATAATATTATTTGACTTTTTTCTTCTACTAAGTTTGTTTTTTTCATATTTACTTAAATTAATACCTTCTTTTCTCCACATCTTAGGAATTTTTCCGTTAAGAAGATCTATTAAATTTTTTTTTAAAATTTTTTTTGTAATATTTAAATTCAGAGGATGAACCTTACTTTGATGAATTGATCGATCTATAAAACCGATATTATTTTTATCATCATTTGTTGGATCATAGTCAATATGATGGAAATCTACGTAATTAGCTTTAAGGGGTTTGCCAGTTAGTAAACACCTTCCTAGTTGAATAATTAATTTAAGAGTTCGATGACGTTTGGACTTATAATTTGGGCGTATAAATGATGATTTGTCTCTAAATTTATAAAATTCAATTTTATGGCGTGTTTTTTTCGTGTAATATTTTATAAATTTAGTATTAAATTGTTCTTCGAACCATTGACGCCTAATTTGTATAAATGTGTATGAGCTCATACCACTAAATTCTGGTATTTCTTTAAAAAATTTATATCTTGGAATAAATTTGCAACGTTTTATCTTACTTATTATATTTGGATTTGAAAGAAAATTGAATAATAATTCTTTAAAATAAGGATGATATTTTAAATAAGGAATTCCAAAATTCTCTTTATACCAATCATCTCTTATTTCAAGGATTGTTGTGTTAGATAATGCTCTAAATAACTGATTTTTTTTAATAATATTTAATTTTGGAATGAACTTTCTTTGTTCAATTTGCTTTTTTCTTGAAAATAAATAATTATACAATTTTGCTTTAATTGTGTACTCAAATTGTAAAGAATATTTATTAAAAGACTTATTAAAATGCTTTTTATACCATTGATATCTTGCGTGTCTAAAAGTTTTTTCATTAAGATTTTTAAATTTAGGTATATTGATAAAATCCTGATACATTGGAATATAGGTCCCTTCCCTAATTTCATCTATTTTTTGGGACAAATAATTAAAAATTTTCTTTATTAAGGAAGGATGATATGATGAAAAATTCTTACCGATATTTTCAATATACCAATCTCTCCTTATACGATTAAAAGACTTTTCATTAATATCTCTAAACTGTCGGTCCTTTTTTAAATCTTTATAAAGAGGAATATATATTCCCTCTTGGATTTCTTTTAGCTTTCTGTTTAAATAATCAAATAATTTGCTTTTTAAAGAAGGTTGTAATTTAGAAATATAATCTTTAAAATTTATATTTAGATTCTCATTGAACCATTTATTCCTTATTGTATTAAAGTTCTTTCTTGTTAGATTTTTAAAATCAGGTAAGGATTTGAAATCATTAAACCTTGGTATGTATGTTCCATCTTCAATTTCTTTGTTTCTATTTGAGAGATATTCAAAAATTCTTCGGTTAAAACTTAAATTATTTGATTTTTCAACTTGTATAACTTCTTTATTATAAGTTATATTCTCTAAATCAGGTTTTAAAAAGGCATTTAACATCAATCTCTTGACTCCCCTATCAAAATCCCAACCCCATTTTATATAATTTTTAGTATGATGTTTAAAAGTTTCACCAAAAATTTTAATTAATTGTTCAGTATCGAGTTTAGTTAAAATAGATATAAGTTTTCTTCTTTCTTCTTTAGAGATATCTGCCTTATTAATGATTTTAGAAACTAATTCTTTATCATTTTCGTTCAATTCCTTTATTAAGTCTATATTTGCTTTTATAAATGCCTTCCAATTATAGTTAAGAAGAGCGTTTTCATCATTAGCTACATCTTTAAGTCTTCTTAATTTTTGAGCGAGATGCTTTATAAATCTTACTTTTTGTTCAGTAATGCGATCTTTAGCAGTCTTATTATAGAAAGCTTTAAATCTCTCAAAAGTAATGAATAATTCTTCTTGATTATTTGTTAATTCATATACTTTTTCTATCAACTTCTCAATTTCAATAAGCATTTCTTCAGTAGGATTGGATTTTGCTAATAATGCCATTAATAATTTTTCGATTTTTCTAACTTCTCGATAGTTCTTGATTATTTCAATCAATTCATCTTTAACTTCTTTCGAAATTTCATTTTCATCAGCATCATTTATCCATTTTTCTAACAGAATTTCCCAATCTTCTTTGATTTCCTCTTGCTCATCCTTTTCTTGATTTTCTTTTTCGGATTCCTGTTGTTCCTTTAACCATTCTTCAAAACCTTTAGTAATCTTTCCTGCATATATAGGTCGTCTTCCTGTTTGTTCTTTATATTTTTCTTTAAGTTCTTTAGAGATTTCCTGTGTCTTTTCGTTTTGAATTTCTGAGCTTTTATCTTCTTTTTTTTTAATCTCTGCTTTAATTTCATTTGTCTCTTTATTTGTGATAAAATCTTTTTCCTTAGTTTCTTTTAATTCCTTATTTGCTTCTTTCTCGTCTTTTTTACTATTTAATTCCCGCTTCGATTCCTGATTTTCTGTTGTTATTTCTAATGATTTTTGAATATCCTGCGATTTCTCTTGGGTAGCTATTTCAGCAATAAAATTTTTTAGTTCTAAAAAATCAGAAGAAGAGTTTTCACTAGTAGCATAAACTATAATCTCTTCTTTTTCTTGATTCTCTTCTTGTATTGGACTTTCTATGGGCTCTTGATCAGTTTCTTCTACTATTTCAACCCAATCATCTGGAATTGGTATTGGATATATTTCCTCACCAGCTAGATCTTCAGGATCCGCCCAATCTCCCTGAGGCCACTGATCAGGGTCTAGTTCAGGAATATTTTCAGGTTCTTGATCTGGTTCCTCTACAACCTCAACCCAATCATCTGGAATTGGAATCTCCGATATTTCCTCACCAGCTAGATCTTCAGGATCCGCCCAATCTCCCTGAGGCCACTG
>JAHLWP010000087.1 GCA_019057865.1 Promethearchaeota archaeon | reverse complement strand
TTACGTCTTTTATTATAATATTTCTTATCTTGGGCGTGTTATTTCTTTATTTGTTTCTCGGTCTTTCGATTCCTTTAAGCAATTCTAAAGCCGTTTCAATTCCTTTTTTGCCTAATTTTATGTTATATCTACATAATTCTCTTCTTAAATACGAATAATTTCGATAATTTGGTACAATATTATTAATGTGTTGAAACGTAAATAAATATAAATGATCTTTAGGGGAGTCACAGTCTGTTTTCTTTAAAACTTCAATAACTTGCCCCTCAATAATAGGTGTTTTTTTTTATATTATATAATATAGGCGAAATTCATATAATAAACCTCGATCTTTTTTCAGAATATTATGGATTTTTTTCAATTATAACTCTATTTTTTTAATGAGTTAATCATTTCCTTTATAATTTCAAATATTCTATAATTGAAGAATCTCGATATGATAAAATTTAATAAAAGAAAAGAGGTAATAAAACACCCAACTTTTAATATTAATATTATGAAATTTGCCGAATCTTTAAAAATTATTTTTAAAAGAAAAATAGGAATCATACTAATAGTAGTAAATAAAATTTGAATTAAAATTGGTTTAGAAAAATCCCAAAATTTAGTTCCTGTCATTTTAATAAAAAGTATAATTCTAACATAAAATATTGTTAAGGCACTTACCAAAACAGCCCATGCTGCTCCTATTATGCCCCAATTTATCGTTAAAGGATAAATTAATGTAAATAATACAATTGTTTGAAGTATTTGAGACAATGTATTTATTTTTGGTTTACCCACAGCAGCAAACAAAGTACTTAATCCACGACCTATAGATCTGAAGAATGCCCATATTATTAATATTTGCACTACTGGTACTATTGGCATCCATTTATTTCCTAATAATATGTTTATAATATCTGGACTCAGGAAAAATATAATTCCAACTATAGGGACAGTAATAAAATTTGTTAATAAATGAGTTTTCAAAAATGCGGAATTTAATTTAGAGGATTCATCTTGTAATTTTGAATATAAAGGAAAACTCATATTACTAAATACACTTGTTATCTCTGTAGCAGGCACACTCGAAATATTGTAAGCTATTTGGTAAAATCCTAATGCAGTTGTACCCAAAATTAAGCTTACAATAAGATCATCACCATGGATGAGTAAAAATATAAGAATATTAGACATCATTACCCACTTAGTAAACTCAAATAATTCTTTTCCTTTTTTTAAATTATAGTCAAAATGGGGTGTATAGGGCGCTATTAAATAACTTATTATCATAAAAACTAATTTCCCAATTACCATTCCAAGAATTAGAGCCCAAATATTTGCAAAAATGATTATTAATACAACAGTAATACAAAAATCGGCTAAAATTCCTGAAAGAAAATAAATGAACTGAATTTTAAAATTCAGCTCCTTATGAAAATAAACCACACTTATATTTTTAAAGGCATCAAAAAGAATTGTTAATCCCATTATTTGAATTATGATTAAAGATTTTGCTTCATTAAAAATTATTGCAAAAAATGGAGCAGTAAAAAATAAAATGATGAACAGTATTAAACCTCTTATGATTGAAAGAGTCCATGCTGAATCAATATAATCTTTAATATCATCTTTCTTGTGAATCAATACTTGATTAAAACCCATTTGAAAAAAAGATTCTAAAATCCCAATTACTAAAAGTGCTATACCAAATAATCCTAAATCTTTAGGATAGAGTATTCTGGCAACGATTATTAATTTAGAAATATAGAATATTGTTTGTGTTATCCGTGAGCCAAAAGACCATATAATACCTTTAACCATATTTTTTGGAATATTAATTTCATGATCAATATTATTTTGGTTCATTTAATAATACCTAATCAAATTTTATCAATATCTATCCCTTCTCGCACTTTTCTCAGTTGTAAATAAAAAATCAGAAATTTGATCAGTTAATAACCTATTAATTTCTTCACGCATTCTCATATTAAAGCTTCTTAAACCTACCTCAATATAGGCTAATATAATAAATAATTTTTTTGCTACTAAAGCACATGCTAATATAGAATTAACATCCTCAACAACGACCACTAATGAAGGTTTCTCTTTAATTAGTATATTTTCAAATTCTATCATAATTTTTGCAGTTTGAACTGCATGTGAAGCAGAATCTACATTTAAATGAACATCTGGTTCGGGTATTCCAAGATCATCAAAAAAGATTTTTGACATATTATAGTCATAATGCTGACTTGTATGAATTAGTTTAAATTTAATTTTTTCTTTCTGGAATTCATTAATTAAAGGAGCAATTTTTATAAAATTAGGTCTTGCCCCAGCTACCAGATAAATTAATCTCGGCATAATTAATATAAACTAATATTAAATATAACTATTATTTCTTTTGAAAATCCTTAATAACCAGATTACACTAAACAAGATTCGATTTTATTCCCTTATTTATTTTTTTTAGATATATTAATTAGATCTCTAAATTATCTCTTAAAGGATTTTAATGTTGCTGGGGTCAAATTCATTCTTTCGTTATTTAATCTATAAAAAAACAAGAACAAATTATCTTAGAGTTTAAGAACACTAGGAATTTTGATTTATTAAATTTAGAACCATCTCAATTATTCTATAAAAATTAAAAGATATTCTAAATATTTTAACCTTAAAAACCTTCTCCAACATAAAGATATACAAGAGAAATTGCTAGGATTAGAATAAATATTAATGGTTCGATTTCAAGCAATGAAATAAATAATAGAAATAGAGTGAGAGCTATTATTAAAACATCAAAGATTAATTGATAAACTGAATATAACTTAGATTTTTTCCTTTTCTTAATAACAATTTTAAAATCTCTTTTAGTTATGTTTAAGTCATTTCTATATCTATTTTTTAAATATTTTAAATAAAGATAAAAACTTAATACAACACTCAAGTCAATTAAAATAATTATATAATTAATTTTTATTAAAATAAACATAAAAAAAAGCATAATTCCCAAAAAAATAGAAAAATAGAGGACAATTCTTAACTCTTTAAACTCATTTACTATTTTATTAAAGCTTGGATCATCTTTGAATTTTATATCCGATATTAAATTTAATTGAAAAAATAATCTTTCTTGATCATCCCTAATCTCTTTACTATGATCTAACTCTTTATCTCTATTCTCTCTCATTATTATTATAAAGTGAATTCAAATCTAATTAAATTTACTTTAATTAAATCTTATTTTAAATAAACTTTAAATCTCTTTAATTATTTATAAATGAATATTATTAAAGGAAATATATGATTCCTATTTCTTTTTAAATTCTACAACCCATATTGGTCCACAATCATAAAAATTAACTTTAAGATTGTGTTTATATGTAATCTTAGAAATTTGTTTTTTTTTATAGAAATATACAGGACATTTCTGTTTCATTAGCCAAATATATCTTAAAATGGTCTGGAAAGCATATTTTTTTTTGAAATGAGATTTTACTAATAGTCGTTCTTTTTGATATCTTTTGAAAATTTTTAATATTTTAAGTAATATTTCTTGGAATATACCTTGAAGATTATTAAAATTGGCTTTATCCATTATAAATAATCAATAAATTTAATAAATAGAAATCTAATGTTATAGAGCATTTAAATATCATTAACCTTATTATGTATTTTATTTATCTTTAATATCACAATCCAAATATTTGATAACATCATTTAACAAAAAACTCGAAAACTATAATTATTTTTATC
>JAHLWP010000010.1 GCA_019057865.1 Promethearchaeota archaeon | reverse complement strand
CTTTCCGACCACGGAAATTAATAGAAAAAAAAATAAATACTTGAATACTAATATAGAAAAAAAAGAATTAGACAAAAAAATCGAATAGTCTATTTTGACAATATAATAAGTATTAAATACACGAACGATTTAATAAGAAAATATGAAAATAAAAATAGACTTTAATAATAACAGTAAGGAGGGAATTTAAAACGCCGAGACATGATGTAGCCGTAGTCGGCATAGGTCAGACTAAATTTAGGAGTAAGAGAAGAGATGTTAATATCCCTGAGATGGTATACGAAGCCGTAAAGATGGCTCTTGATGATGCTCAACTTGAACCTAAAGAGATTGATGCGATCGTCATTGGTAATATTTAATTTCATCTCGAGATTAAATACTAAATGGACCATTTTGAAGGAATTAATTTCTCTGAATTATTCTGTGGAATTGAAGGAGCTCCTGGATATTTAAAACCTGTAGTTAAGGTTGCAACAGGTGGCACAACGGGTAGTTCCTTAGCTATATGTGGTTATCACAATGTTGCCTCAGGAATTTATAACAAGGTTTTAGTTGTTGGTTGGGAAAAATTAAAAGAAGGTGGAGCTACTACCGGTATAATAACAGCATTTGATCCGGTATGGGAAAGACCATCTTTAGCTGGTGCTCTCGGTCCACTAGCCCTTATGGCATCTATGTATCAAGATAAATATGGCGCAACACCAGAACAAGCAGCAAAAGTTACTGTAAAAAATCGTCGTAATGCCGCTAATAATCCATTTGCACATCTACAAATGCCTGATATTACTGTAGATTATGTTATGAGTTCACAGATGATATCATATCCATTAAGATTACATGATTGCTGTCCACAGAGTGAAGGAGCATGTGCTCTAATTTATGCAAATAAAGAAGAAGCTAAGAAGATAACAGATAATCCGGCATGGTTTAAAGCCTTAGAAACTGCTCATTATTATACCTTTGGGACTGATGATGCAATGTATAATCTCCCTACAGCTACGATTGCTTCAAAGAAAGCTTATAAAAAAGCAGGAATCACTAATCCAATAAAAGATTTAGATGTCGCTGAAATATATGAACCCACAAGTTGGAGCGAATTAGCATGGACAGAAGCCCTAGGATTTGCTAAATTTGGTGAAGGAGGGAAGTTGTTAGATGAGGGAATTACTGAAATGAGTGGAGAATTACCAGTTAATCCATCGGGAGGTGTATTGAGTACTAATCCTATAGGTGCTACAGCATTAATTCGAGTAGCTGAGGCAGCAACTCAAGTAATGGGCAGAGGTGAAAAACGTCAAGTACCTGATGCAGAAAATGCTTTAGCAATGGGATTTGGCGGTTCACTTTGGACAGAAATACTAATATTAGGAAAAGAACCTATGAGGTGAATAAAAAATATGAGCAAACAGAAAGAAAAGCCTTTTGAGATTAAATGGAAAACCGATCTACCTTATAGGTATTCCATAGGTAAGTTATCGGTTAAATTTTTTGAAGAGCTAAAGGAAAACAAAAAATTATTAGGAAGCAAGTGTCCAAAATGCGGTAAAGTGCATTTTCCACCCAGAACTGTATGTGCAGAATGTTTTATTAAAATGGAGTTAAAGGATCTAGTTGAATTGGATAAAAAAGGAACTTTGCATGGCTTCACGGTAGTTAATTATCCTTTTGTAGATCCTCAGACAGGAGGTCTACGTCCTTTTCCTTATGGCTATGCATTATTCAAATTAGATGGCGCTGATACTTTTACAATGCATTTTATAGATGAAACGGACTATACTAAATTAAAAGTAGGGATGCGTGTTGAGGCTGTATTTAAAGATGAAAGGAAAGGAAATATAGGGGATATAATATACTTTAAAGTTATTAGAGAGGTACAAAAACCATAAAGGGTGAGAAAAAGTGGATAACCTGATTGATGAAAAGAAAATATTTAGAGGAAAAATAAAAGTACCCTACAAACACACAGCAGGAGCATATGTTGAACGGTTTATAACCGAAATTGGAAAAAATAAAAGAATTATGGGTGTAAAATGTCCTAAGTGTAGTAAAGTATTTGTTCCTCCCAGAATGATTTGTGTAGAATGTTTTGAAAAAATGGAAGAATGGATAGAGGTTGGAAATCAAGGTACAGTTGTAGGCTTTACTACAATTGCGCATTCAACACCAGTAATGCCTCTTGAACCACCTTACTCCTATGCAATAATTAGATTAGATGGTGCGGACACTGATATTGTACATATTATAAATATCGGAGATCCTAAACAATTAAAAGTGGGTATGCAAGTAAAAGCTGTTTTTAAAGAAAAACCAAGAAAGCGAATATTAGATATTGAATATTTTCGCCCAATATAATTTTTTTTTAACCTTTTTTTCCGAATTTAAAGGAATATTATACAGTTTGGATAAACCGTTTAATTAAAGCTTTTTTGACATATTTTCTTTTTTTTAAATAATTCTCAAGGATGTCCCTTAACCACTCCCGTCTATAAATTTCATTTTTACAATTACCAAATTCCTCATAGCCAGTTCCACGTTGTAGATAATCGGATGTTCCTGCGATATACCATTTTAGGGGATCTAATAATTCATTATTGATCTTTACAGCTTGTATTTTGTTTAGTGGCTTGTCTGCTGGATTATAATATATTTGAACATTATCAGATACTTGAATATTTCCTAGGAAGCTTCCTCTAAATCCTGCTCCTGCACCATCACTTAATTGAAACTCTTGAAGTAAAGATTTTTCTAAGGTTAGTAACAAGTCACTTCCTTTAATTTCAACTAAAGTTGGATTTAATGGTGAAGGACAAATTTTATGTAGAATTAATCTTGTAACATAACCTTTTTCGATTCCATGATTCAAAACCCCACTATTTATTATACCAATATCATATTTAAAGAAATCCCTTAAACCGTCAGCCAAAAGATTGCCTATTTGACTTTCTTCAGTAAAAGAGTGTTTCAAATTAAGATCAATTTTATATAAAGGGCGAGACATGTTGGCTATAGCTATTTTTGAGTTTTGTTTTATAAGCTCAATAACTTTAGGATCCTCAGGATAATCTTTAGTTGAAATTAATCTATTTTTAAAACTCTTTATTAATCCCTCTTTAAAATCATAGTCTATAATAAGTTCTCCTACATATTCACCGAAATTTCCAGCTTGGCATATAATTGCATTGTTTTTAACAAGACATTCATTAAGAACTGTATGAGAATGTCCTCCAATGATAATGTCAATATTAGATAATTTTTTTGCTAATTCTTTATCACCGTCTAAGCCCAAGTGAGATATAACAATTACAAGATCTAATTGATTTTTGTCAATTTTGGAAAGAACTCGCTTTAAATCTTTAGTTGGATCCTCTATATGAATATTAAAAAGGTGGTAAAACTCATTATAAGCAGGTGTTACGCCAGTCACCAAAACTTTTAAACCATTAATATCAAAAATAACATAATCCTTTACATTTTTAATCTTTTTACCTTTTATATTGTAAATATTGCATGTGATTACTGGAAAATTTGAACTCTCTATAATTTCTTCAAATATATCTTTATCTGAAAAACCTTCAGTATTTCCAATGATTCTTGTGTTGAAACCAATGTAATTAAGAATATCCGAAATAATATTCCCTTTAGTTCCTATAACTTCTATGCGCCATGGATCTGTAGTATCACCTGCATCAAAGATAAGTGTATTATCATCTTTGAGTTTTTTAATAATGGTTGCAATTTTAGCAAGTTCTTCATATCTACTATGTAGGTCATTTATATATAATATTTTTAATTCCAATTTATTGACCAAATTTGTTTTAGTTATTCTAAACCAGACTTTCCCCAATCACACTTTTATGAGGTGTTTTACCTAAAAATTTTAATAGAGTTGGAACAATATCAACAATTTTGCAAAATTGTACCTCTTTATGAGGTATTTCTAATGATCCTCCTATAATCAAGGGAACAACTGAACTCTTTCTTAACCCGATATCGTGAAAATATCTGGTCCTCCTTTTTTTCTTTCCATGTTCAATATTATAAATAATAGTCCCCTCATTACTAAGAATAATATCACAACTTCTTGGATTTTTAAAATGGCGAGGAATTAAATCTGGATATAATGGAAAATCAAGATGAGATGTTGCAATTAACCATTCATTTATTGAATGAAATTTGCCATCTATCAATTTACTAGCTTTAGGATCAGTTAAATAATTGAAAACATCATTTTCATCATTTTCTATAATATATTTTGTCTTAAAATTATGTCCAGTTCCTCTATATTCAATTATTCCTGTTATAATTTTATTTGTATCTATATATTTCCTCTTTAAATAGATTTTTCCATTTTTATTTGTATTTTCATCATCTCTATAGTACATTAATTGGGTTCCCTTAATGTTGAATAATTCCTTTAGTAAATTTACTCGTTTTTTCCCATAATTTTCAAGCTCTTTTATAGTTGGTTGTAGCCAAAATTTATAGCTATCCGATTTAACCTTTCCTTTAAAATTAAAAAAACCAACACCACCATATTCAGCGAGGTCCATATTTCCTTTTCTATTCTTATGAGGATGATAGTGAGTTAATTTATTTGCTATAAAAAAATCTGTTAGGTCTCCCACTTTCTTCGCTTTATAATTCCCATGATCTGAGGTAATAGCAATAGCAGTATCATTTAAATAGCCCATCTCATCTAACTTCTCAATTAAATAGCCTATAACTTTATCGATATGTAATAAATTTAATTTATATATTTTTGAATCGAATCCATACACATGCATTAATAAATCAGAAGATATAAAGCAAAGTAAAGAGGCTATAGGAGGTTCATTGACGTCAAAAAACTTTTTTGGACTTTTAAAAGTCTCTAATAACTTCTGAACAATCACCGAATTTGCTCTAATCATTATTCTTTTTCTATTTCGTAGAAGCATTAGAAGGAGATAAAGCATTGCGAGTTTTGTCTTTCTCTCAGGGAAGAAGTACTTTGCACCTTTAATTAAAAATTGGCTTATACTAGCATTATTCTCATCACCAACCATTTCAAGGATAGTTTGACAATTATTGCCAACATCTTCGTTCAACTTATATATTTGCATATCTTTAGAGGCATAATCTCTCAAAAAAGGAGGTTTAGTATCTCGCCCCATCCATTTTGCTAAAGGTATCCCATGACATAATTCTTTACGATAATCTCCTGTGTATGTACCAGTATTAATAGATATTTGGGTAGGATAAGTAATGGAAGGGAAATCTGTTATGCAATTCTTAGAATATAGTCCATTTTCCATTAATTTTTTAAAATTGGGGAGTAATCCTTTATCAATAAAATTAAAAAAATGCTTGGATCTAACATCATCAATTATACAAAGAATTATACGATTTATTTTATTCATAATAAATTAAAAATGGGAGCTATGGAAATAATTGAGATTTTATTGTATTATATTGTATTTCTTTAAAATATGTTTATGTTCATATTCTTTTCTGTTGATCGTTTTAAATATTAGAAAACTTAGAAATTGAATTCCAGCCATAATCAACATAATCCAGAAAAATGTTAAATAGTATTCATCATAAAATATAGAAGCCCCCGGGGGGATTTTCATTACAATGCGAATGCATTGTCATTTTGAACCCCCGACCTTCCGATTACAAGTCGGATGCATAGTCCTGCGATTATAAAATAATAGTAGTTATACCGCTAAGCTACGGAGGCATTTATTTAAAGATAGTAAAAATGAATAAATTATTAATTTTGTGTTTTTAATTAGCTATAAAAGTAAACACAAATAATTAAAAGTTTAATTATCTTTTTGATACCCATCAGTATAACTGTCATTATATAAAGAATTATAATAGAATATTTTGAATTATTATGCCTTTCTCAAAAGAGGATGTAACTAGATTGGCTTTTAAAATCTACAAGGAGAACAAGAGCTTAGATAAGTCTATTTGGCGTCTTGCTCAACTTTGTGTTATAATTAATAAAAATGTAAAAAACGGATATGATATTAAACCATTAGAGACTGATAATTTAGTTTTACTAATCCGAGAGGATGTTGATGGTGCTTTAATTAAAGCCTCTGAGGATGAAATTCGGGACGTTGCAGAAATTATTTATCATGAGAATCCTTCAAAAAGCCAGCTTGATTGGTACATAGCAGAAAAAAAGCTTTTATTAGATGAGATTAAGAATACAATTTCCCAAAATAAGAAATAAAAAATCTTTTCCTTAATAAACAACTTCTAATATTATTCAAATCATCTTCATATACTTGAACATACAATAGCTTTAGGAAAAACTTTAAAACAAGTATCTACATGGTTGAGTCCTGCTAATAACGTTGTTTTTGCTCCTTTTATGCTTATTGAAGATATTAAAATGACAACAGGCACTAAATAAATTAGGAAAAAAGGTAGTTTTATCAATTCTATTTTTTATTTAATAAAATAAATATTAAACTCAAAATAGTTGAGATTAAAATAAATATTATCATATTAATTAATAGCTCAAACAAATTTGAAATTTCTATTGGTTATAAAATTGCCAGCTCCAAAAAAATCTAAAAAGAAATCAGATGAGGAGAAAGCACAGACCTCACTTTTTAGTTTTGTGAAAGAAGAAACTCCAAAAAAGAAGATAGGAGAAAAAAAACCCAAAAAAGAGGAAATTAAAGAATTAGTTGAAGAAGAACCAAAAAAGGAAATTACTACCAAAAAAACAGAGAAAATAGAAGAGGAAAAAATAAAACAAAAAGTTGAGACAAAAGAAATCCCTCAAGATTTATTTTTTAAAGGGAATGATGTACCTTTTGGATTAAAGGAAGGAATCATTGAATTAGATAAAGTGACACGAGAAACAGTTACTTCAAAATATATTCGATATTTAATCAAAAAAGGGGAGATTGTAGAAAATCTGAAAAGAGGGTTATTACTTGACGTTGATTATGATGGTGGACAAAATAAAGCATTCTGTAAATTCTATGATTTGGACAAAGATGAAATTAAGTTATGGATTGATACAACAAACCACGAACCTTATTGTTTAAGTAAAGAATCAAAATCAGATTTGGAAAATAATAGAGATTTAACAAGTTATGATGGATTCACAAGATTTGAAGAAATAAAGAAAGTAGACCTATTAGAAGATAAAGAACTTACAATAACAAAAATTTATGGTAAAACACCATCCGATATTGGAGGATCTGGAAAAAATATTCGGAATATTTTAGGGGAACATGACATAAAAGCTTGGGAGGCAGATATTAGATATCATTTAAATTATATCTATGATACACAATTAATTCCTGGATTAATTTATAGTATTAAGAATGGGCAAATTCAAAAATTAAGTTTTGAAGAGGATTCAGAAGAATCCAAAAAAATGGCCATTGAATTACGGAATCTATTTAAAGATGAAGCTTCAGAAATTCAAGAATTTTCAGAAAAGTTTTTAGATATATTTTTAACTCCAATTCCAGATTTTAAAAGATTGGCTATGGACATTGAAGTGAATTTAGGTCCAGAAGATCTTGGTATCCCAGATCCCCGTCAAGCGAATCAAGAAATAATAAGTATATCCTTTGTATCTACAGATGGTTTAAAATTAGTATATGCATTAGAAAGAGAAGGATTCTCTTATCGAGGGCTTCATCAAAAATTTCCTTCTGAAGCAAAATTAATTTTTTTTAAAAGTGAGAAGAACTTATTAACTGAAACCTTTCGTCTTTTATGGGAGTACCCTGTAATTATTACATTTAACGGAGATAATTTTGATTTAAATTATATGTTTCATAGAGCAAATAAATTAAAAATTGAAAGAGATTTAAATCCTATTCATATTAAGAGGGGTTTTGGTTTTTTATCGAGGTCAGATTGTGATCTTAGAAAAGGAATTCATATCGATTTATTTAATCTATTCTTTAATAGAAGTATTTCTGGATATGCATTTGGTGGTGTTTATGAAAGCAGTTCTTTAAACGCTATTAGTGGAGCATTATTGGGTGAAAAAAAGTATGAGCACGAAGAAGAGATACATGAAATGGAATATGATATTCTTACCTGGTATAATCTAAAAGATTCCATATTAACTTTAGAATTGACCAAATTTAACAACTCCCTTGTATGGAACTTAATTATCTTATTATGTCGGATTACTAAAATGCCAATCCATGAAACTGTAAGACGCCAGATATCCACTTGGATACAAAGTATTTTTTATTTTGAACATCGTCGAAAAAATTATCTAATACCTCGGCGATCTGAAATAGCTGAATTAAAAACAGGGGGCTATTCAAAAGCAGTTATAGAAGGAAAAGCATTCGCAGGTGCTTACGTTTTTCCACCTGTACCGGGGATTCATTTTGATGTTGTAGTTATGGATTACGCATCACTTTATCCTTCGATAATAAAAGAATATAACCTTTCATATGAGACTGTACTATGTCCTCACAACGATTGTAAAGATAATCTATTAAAAGCCAGTCCTTATCATGCATGTACTCATAAAATGGGAATCTTTGCTTATGTAGTTGGTTTCTTCCGAGATATTAGAGTAAAGTACTTCAAACCAAAATCAAGTGATAAAACTCTATCTGAAAAACAACGAAATTATTATCAAACAATTCAACAAGCACTTAAAGTATTCATTAATGCCTCATACGGAGTTTTTGGTTCGCAAAATTTCCCTTTATATTGCTTACCTGTAGCAGAAAGTATTACGGGAATAGGACAATATTCCATAAAGCAAACTATTAAAAAAGCAGAGCAAATTGGGATAGAAGTTCTTTATGGAGATACAGATTCCATTTTTCTTAAAAATCCTTCACAAGCACAAATGAATGAAATAAGTAAATGGAGTAAAGAAGAACTTGATCTTGATTTAGAAGAAGAAAAAACATATCAATTTTTAGCTCTTTCAGATAGAAAAAAGAACTATTTAGGTATTTATAAAGATACTAAGTTTGTTGATAAGAAAGGTTTAGTTGCGAAAAAAAAAAACACACCAGAATTTATTAAAACAGTGTTTAACGACCTGATTGAAATTTTAAAGGACATTAATGATAATGAAGATTTTTTAAAAGCAAGAAAATCCATTATTGAGGTTATAAAAAAAAACAGAAAAAAAATTGGTAAAGAGGGAGAGTTCACCTTAGAAGATTATTCAATTAATATAAGTATGCAAAAATCACTTGATTCATATGACAAAACAATTCCTCAGCATGTTAGGGCTGCTCTAGCATTAAGAGATGCAACAGGAAAAGAATTACAAAAAGGAGAAAATATTAAGTTTATTAAAAGTAATGATAAAATTGGAGCTAAAGCTTTTGAATTGGCCATCTTTAGAGATTTAGATGTTAAAAAATATAGAGAATTATTGAGATCAGCATTAGAACAGCTATTAGATGCTTTAGGTATCGATTATGAAGAAATAATTTTAAGAGGTTATCAAAAGAAAAAAGAATTGCAGACAAGTCAAAAAAAACTTTTCTAACTACAATTGAATGCAAAAAAAATTTGCATTTTATGGTAAATTATTATAAATTAATATTCCATTTGTAGAGACAAACCAACCATGTTCAGTCTTTAAATTAAATATTTCAAGATTTTTTTCAATTATTTTAACATACTTCACCCTTAAAGGAGTTGTGCTATTGAATTTAATAAGTCCCATAAATTTTCTCCTGTAATGTTTGTCATTTATCTCAGTTATACGATAACAATTATCAGAAGGAGAAGGATACCATATAGAACAATAATATCCTGTTGCTCCAAGAATACTCACTAAATCATTCTTTAATTGTTGACTTGCTGTTGTGAATTTTTTTAATCCAGCTGTTTTTTGACATCCATCTCCTTTGTAATATGCGTCTAAAAAAGCATTCGCTCTTTCAATATTAAACAATTCAAAAGGGATTTTCTTATTTTGAGCTAATTTTGAGCACAATTTGACTGTTAATTTAGCCAAGATATTAGAATTTATTCTAATAGATTTTTCTCCTGATACACTTGAAGGAAAATTTAAATTATCAAGGAGATTAATGATTTCTTGCCAATTAGTGTAATTTTTTTCTTTCGATTGGGTAATAGTAATTCTATTTTTATCCTTGGACCCTTCTGCGACATACCATCCCAGATATCTAAAAAAATCATTTGTTAATGGAATAATTGAAGAATACCAATAGCCTACTTTTTCATGGATTTTTACTAGAATCTTAACTTGGTTTCTTCTTGCTTCCATTTCAAGCAAATATTTTTCTGAAACCGATAGATTTGACCAAAGTGTTCTATATATTTTAGCTGGTTTGGAATATTGAAATTTAGAATTAATTAATTTTATTAGTGGATCCTCAGTCTTTTGATTTTTTCTAAATGAAAATTTTAAATAATCTTTCCTATGGATTCCAACCCATCGATTCTCCCAATTTAGAATTCTAGGAATAAAAAGATAGTATGAGACATTTGAGGAGAATGGAATCTTATGAAGCACTAACATATTATCTCCATTTCTTATGTCTTGAGCTTTTTTATAATCAATAGACCAAGTATTCTTTGGATTATTATATGCATGAATACGAATAAAAATCACTAATATAGGAATGATTTGATTTGGGCTGCATATGATTTGTCTTCCATCAGCTAAGCGAATTTTTAAGAGAAATGAAGATTCTCCTTTATTAAAATCCTTAATAGGAATAAATTTTGGAGAACCAAATTGCTTTTCATCCTTATTAATTGATAATACTTTTAGACCTTGCCATGAATTCTCCATAGATCCTATTTGAACCTTGCGAACAATACCATTTAAATCTTTTACTATTATTTCCTCATCAAATGGAAAACCACTTTCTCTTTTCTTTAAATTTCTTGAATTAAATTTTAATTTTTCAGAGTTTTGTTCTTGAAAAAGAAGATTGCAAGGTTGTTTTTTCTTTCGATTTGGATTATTAGAACAATATAATTGATTAAAATTATTTTTAAAAGTCATTTATCTTAATTTAATTAGTGATTTTGCTGTGGAATTTCTAAAAATATCGTTTAGAAAAATAAAGATATTGTTGAAATATAAACTTAGTGAGCTAATTGAATTTTTGAATTTAAAATTGACTAATATAATAAGTGAAGTAAAATAATTATAAAAAACTTAAATTTTAATAGATTAGGTGAAATCGTATACTAAGGTAATTCCTAAATCGATTAATGAAAAAAATTAGATAATATATACTATCCACATTAACAACCCGCAAAATATTGGATTTAAAATATTATCATCAACTTTCAGGTTGATTATATCTATAAGAAAAAACATCAATGCTCCACTAATGGAAATAATTATTTTCTTTATCAATAGTATTTTAGGCTCAAATAACCATAAAGCAAATATACTTACTCCAAAAGAGGCTATAAAACCAGCAATGTAGCCAATAATTGTCTTTTTAGATGATTTTGGAAATTTTTTTTTTCCAAATTTAAACCCAAAAATAGAGGCTGCTCCATCTCCAATGGTAGCTATTAATGTTGCTGCACAAAATACTCCAAAAGGAAGAAAAAGTATAGGTGTAAAAGATAATGCAATGACAGCGGGTCTGGTATATTCATAAATTTCATTACGCTTCATTGTCCTTCCTAATATATTTGACACTTTATCAGGGAGAAGATGATATAGATTTCGATTCTCAAAGATAAAAGATAATCTTATATAATCTAATCCAGCAAAAACTATAATTCCTGAGTACCCAGCAGTTAATATTAAAAATCTTCCAAATTCCTCTCCTGATATACCCCATAGATCATCTGCATTCCATAAACCATCCCAAATATATACTGCAAAAATCCATAGAAAAATAATCAATCCTGCTGGGAATAAATGCAATGCTTTTCTATGGATATCTGTTTTAAGTGTATGAGACCCTAATCTATTTCTTTCTCCCTCTTGTTTATCAAAACTATTTAGAAAATTCTCTATATTTCTCCTTGCCTTAATACCTGGATTTTTTTTTACTACAAATTGAAATTGATAATATAATATGAAAAATATCAATCCAGGTGTAAAGATACATATGAAAAATGTAGATAAGACTTGAAACAATTCAAAATTCATATTATCGGTCCAAAAAAGGATCGGATATACCAACCCAGCTAATATCCATAGAATAAAAGTCAAAATACTATTTATAAAATTATGCTGCTCTGGAAATCTTTTTCTTAATTTAATAGCGTAATAAAATAAACCACACCCAACAACGATAAAGAGTATTGTTACGGGTAAAGAAATTATATTAAAAAACATCGTAATCTAAATTAAAATACTATATCAAAAATATCTTTTGAAAAAAGCAGATAATTAATAAAAGAGTTTTAAAAAATAATAAAAGAAAAGAAAAAATTATAATCCAAACAAAAGAATACTATCTATAATTTTGTGGACTTTCTCCAAATTTTCTTCCCCAAGTGATTTATCAATATTCGGTTTCAAGTCTAAAATGGTACTTAGAGAATTAATTATAGTATTTTGAATAACACTATTAAATTGACTCTTTTCTTGATTTTTTTTTTTGAAATATTCTACCCTTCCAAGCATTGCATCTTGGTATTTTTTAGCTGTATCAGTTTTTAACTCCACTAATTTACGGATTTTCATACCGTTTTTATCTTCAACAAACTCAGAAGCCATCTACTCATCACTCTCCTTTTTAATTCCGCCATTACGAGCTATTTCCTGCTCAATTTCCACCATTTCTCGTCCTGTTGAAGTATCAAATTCTTCTCTAACTTTTTGTGTTACTTTTTTAGCAATTTGCTTTTCTATATGACTACGATGAAGAGAGTTCATTGTACAGAAGGAAATCGTTTTTACTGATCCGTCGGGCATGGCTACTCCAAAATGGACAATACACCTTCTAACTCTTTCAATATCCATATTATAAGCATCTTGGAAATGCATGCTTGAAAGTAATAATGTTCCATGTGTAAATGAGCTTATACTCTCCCAATCTCCATTCAATAGCAGTCGAGAAAACATTTCCATCATCTTACCAGGCTTCCTTACGTATTGTAGTACTCCCAACAAGAACCTTGCGCGGAGTTGTGTCTTATCAAGAAAATTGAGACCCTTATCCAATGTTTTACCGAAATCTCCCAAAAGATTTTCAAAAATCTTAATCGGTTGTTTTTCCTTATGCTTAATCTTCTCCCAAAACCGATTGGCAAAATCAATAACTTTCAATGGATCAAAATATTCCATTAGTGGCACCAATTCACCAGTATCAGGATCTACAGCCATGTATGTTGCAAATCCACAATCTGGATGACAGGTAAACTCGATAGGTTCAACATCAGATAAGTAGGCGATTACTCTACCGAGTTCAACAATGGTACTAAGCGGATACCACGCGTTTTCCATACTTATTTTACCTCCCGTTTGTATCTCTATTTCTTTAAGAATATCGGCATTAGTAATTCTTAATTCTGTCCTTTCTTCATAAGCAATTCTGCCACATAGAGAAACTGGTTGGAAGGTAATTCCTCTAACTACATCAATATTATCAATTGCAAATTGGATAATGTTGCCAACCTCGATGTCTGTAATTCCACGTGCAATTGTAGCAACTAAATTAATTGATGATAATCCTACTTTTCTACAATTTTCAACGACTCGCATTTTATACTTCATTAGATTTTTTATGCCACGGGTTTTTTCATAAGTAACGTTGTTGATCCCATCGAATTGAAAATAAAGTGTATCTAAACCCATTTCATAGACTTTTTTCGTCCATTCAAGGCCTCCTTTTTTTTGCTGAAATCCATATCCATTTGTAGCGACGATAACTTCTTGAAAACCGTGATCTTTCGCCATTTTACAAATTTCGGGAAAATCTTTTCTTACTGTAGGTTCTCCACCTGTAAACATTATAGCTACCGCAGGCATTGGTTTTTCTCTGAAATGACGCATAATTCTATCAATTTCTTCTAATGATGGTTCTACCAGATAACCACTTTGTAAAACATTAGCATAACAAAAGTTACAATTAAAATTACAACGATTTGTTAGATCAATAAGCGCTAATGAGCATGCAGAAAGATGTTCTGGGCACAACCCGCAATTATATGGACAACCCCTTGGATCTTCTGCACTACAATCAGGAGGATTTACTTCACCATTCTTTTCAAATTGCCAAACTACATTTCCATTTTCATCTTTTATCGCATAATGAGTCCATTTATAATACTTGGCGCTAGAACTGATTACATCCTTGAAATCTCCATGTTCTGGGCATGTTTTATACATATAGATTTTTTCATCATCATCTTCTTTTATAACTGCAGGAATACGTTCCATACATTCTGGGCATATGCTAAAGGTCTTTTTGTAATATTTTTTATTCAAATAATCTGAACCGTCTAAATGGTACATTTTAAAGTATCTCCAAATTTATTAAAATATTAATTTATACAAAGATTCATTTGATGATTTTTAAATTTTTTACGATGATTACGATTATTAATAATAATATTCTGAAAGTTCGTAAAGTTTAAAAAATTGCTTCTCTCATTATCTACTATCAAAATATGGCATTTTAATTGTTTAATTATTTAGTTGAATATAATAATTTAAGCAAAAATTTTGCAAACTTATTTAAAATCTTGCTTATAGAAGATTAAATTAAAATAAACTTTTTAAGGAAAATCTATGAAATAAGGCATTGGTTCTTTGATTTCAAAGTATTTTTTAGCGTTATCATTTCTTTAGCAACTGCTATTCCAGAACTAATTGCTAATATTCCATTTTAATTTTCTTTCTAAATTTCAAATAAATTTTTTTTTTAAAGAATCTGTAAGTTCTTTTAACTTCTTTGATATTTTTAAGCTGGAGATATTAATCTGTTCTAATTGTTTATAATTATTAGGTAATTTCTTGATATTTTTTAGATAATAATCTTGTATATCATCAATTTTGGGCAATTTATATATTAACTTACCATTCTTCATTATTGGGACTAATAAAGGTTCAGAATTAGAAGGTGGGGCTTCATCAGCAAGAGCTAGTAAGTCTTCTTTAAAAACTCTGTTTTCATCATAAATTCGAAAAGTTTGTTTTATTCCCGGATAAGTCATTTTTTCTTCACTAATTTTTATTTTAGGTTTATAATTATGTTCTATTAATTTATATACTCCAGAAATTGTTGGATCATCACTTGAAGTTGCTAGTTCTGTTCCAATACCAAATGCATCTATTGGAGCATTCTTGTCAATAATCTCTTTTATTTTATATTCATTTAAATCAGAACTAGCTACGATTATGACTTTTTTACATCCTACTTCATCTAAAATTTTTCGAACTTTTTTAGCATGTTCTATAAGATCTCCTGAATCAATTCTTACACCTTTTATTTTATTACCAAATTTACTACACTTTTGAGCTCCCTTTTCCGTATCATATGTATCAATTAATAGAATTGAGTTTTCATCATAAATGTTATAAAATGTATTGAAGCTATCGATTTCATTATCAAATTTTTGGACAAAACTATGTGCCATAGTTCCTGTAGAATTAATCCCTAATTCCATATCAGCAATTACATTACTAGTCCCATTAAATCCTGCGATATAGCTAGCTCTAGCAGCATATACCCCCGCAAGCGGACTATGAGATCTTCTTGTACCAAATTCGAGAAGAGCTTTATCTGGTGCGATATTTTTAATTCTCGAAGCCTTTGAAGCAATTAATGTTTGAAAATTTATAACATTAAGTAAAAATGTTTCTGCTAATTGTGCGTGGATCATTGGACCATGAATTCTTATAATTGGTTCATTAGGAAAAAAGAAATTTCCCTCCTTCATTGCCCATACATCCAAATTAAATTTAAAATTAGGTAAATACTCTTCAAAAAAACTTGAATCGATATTTCTAAAAACTTGCTTTTTTCTTAAGAATTCAATTGTTTTTTCAGTAAATCTGGCATTAAGCAAATAATAAATAGCTTGCTCTAAACCTGCAAAAATTAAATAATTTCGATTTTTTGGAAATTGCCTTATAAAAAGTTCAAAGGTAGCTAAATCATCGTCTTTTTCTTCAATGCCGTTTTCTAGATTATATTGATAGTAAGCAGCACACATAGTTAACTGATAAAAATCAGTAGCAAGAATCATATTAATATCGTCAATAAAACCAGATTTCATATCATCCATTTCTTCTCAACGATATATTTTAAAATAATTTAGTTTATTACTTAGGTTTTCTTTATTATAAACCTTTTTCATATATTTAAAAAAATTAGTAAAATTGTAAACAAAATAAAGCCTAAAATTTTATACTTTTTGAATCTTTCGTATGTTTTTTACGATATACAATTTTAGAAAATTATCTTTTGTGAGTTTTCCATTAGCACCCAGTTTATCCCCGATCTTTAAATCATTCTCATTATGAAGTCTTTCACTGATTCTAAGATTTATACTATCTACAATTGTTATTTCTTCTTCTTTAAAGTCACTCTTTTTTTCTACTCTTGGTCCAATTTTAACATCTTTTAACGTAAGTAGATAATAAGTTGTTATGTTCCCTTGAAATTCTTGTTGTTTCTTCTCTAACTTAGTTATTTCTCCTTCATAAATTGTAATGCTTTTATCAATATATTCACTATATTGATAAGCTTCTGAGCCTTCTTCGACTAGACTGATAGTCTCTGCGCCTTCAGCTCCCTTCTCTGTTGCGAGTTTAGATGTTAACACAATAGTTCCTATCTTTTTCTCAAAATCTTCTGGTAGTATTGTTAAAGTCCAATCTTTAAGTTTAAAATAGTTTTGCTTTAAAGAAAATATGAAACCTACCCAGAAATGACTACAAAAACCCATATTTGATCCTATCCGACAATCACAATCTCTTTCAGGATTGTTAATATTATTTGGAGTTATCGACAAGAACGAAGTATTTTCCCAATTCCATCCCTTAAATAATAATTCAATCTCATGTTCATCTGGATTTACCACTTTTACTTCAACTAGACTCTCTCGATCTTCAACTTTTATCTTCTTGATTGCTAAATTAATTTCTGATGAAATTATCTCTAATTCTTTCTGTTTAAGAAGCTCCTCATATTCCTCCTCTGCTAAAGAGTCCAAAATAGAATCAATCAATTCTAATTTTTTTAGCTTTGAGAACCCTTTAATCTCAAAATCTCGGCATAAATGTTTTAGATCATTAACATTTAAGGATTGTAATAAATAATTTAGGTAAGTTCTATCATCAATTTGTCTTTTCATCTTATTTCAAGCTCAAGTTTTTAATAATTGTATAGGGTTCAATTATAGTTTGAAATTATTGCTTATAATTATAACTGATCATCCATTTTCATATATTTGAATTAAATTGACAATTATGTACAGGATAACGGGGAAAATGATGGGAATTGATAAAATTATTTTATTTTATGTCGCATTTTCGACATTTTATAGAAAATTTTGTCAAATTTCAAAAATAAATAACAGTTTTAATTGTATGAAAATATTTAAATAGTTGATTAACTTCTTAACTTAATAATTAATTTATATAAAAACATATTTGAACAAAATAAAATCAGTCATTAGAGGTGAATATTAAAGGTGAGCATTATTGATCCCGATTTTCTGTTAAAATTTGGAGAGATCAAATTCGCAGAAGAAAATAGCATGTGTATGAATGACTTTGAGATTTCTTTAAAGAAACATTTTTCAGGTAAGGAACGTCTACCACGTGGCCGGTATAAATTCGGTGAAGTAGATAATTCTTATATAAAGGACTTTGAAAAATCATTTAAAGCATTTTTTGAATAAGTTATCTATAAAACTACAAAAATTTTATTCTAATTATATATTTTAAAGATTTTTATTTACTTTCTTTTGGTTACAATTGGATTAAAAAAACCAAAATCAATTTTTAAGGATCTTTTTTAAAATTTAATCCCTTAATTTAAAAATTAAGTATACTAATTAAGATATAACTTAATTTTAAAATGTAAAATCAAGAGAAAATAAATATGGACTTTTTTAAAGAAATTAAAGATGTATATATTGATACCAATGGAATTAAGCTTCATACTATTGTTATTGGCTCTGGAGAACCACTAATTTTACTACATGGCTTCCCTGAATTCTGGTATTGTTGGAAAAGTGTTATTCCTGGGTTAAAAGAGAAGTTTAAATTAATAATTCCTGATATGCGAGGATATAATTTATCTGATAAACCAAACGATGTTAAAAAATACAAAATGGAGTATTTAATTGGAGATATAAAAGGATTAATCGAAGAGTTAAATTTAAAACGAGTTTATCTTGCGGGTCATGATTGGGGTGGAGTAGTAGCTTGGGCATTTGCGGAAAAATCATATCCTGAATTACTGAAAAAATTAATAATTTTAAATGCTCCACATCCAAAAATTTTTCAGAAAAGCCTCAGAACAGACAAAAAACAGCAAGAAGCTAGTTCTTATATATTTGAATTTTTAAAACCACAGGCAGAAAAAAAATTATATGAGGATGATTACAGAAGATTAAAAAAGGTTGTTTTTGAAGACATGTACAGTAAAACTAATTTTACCGAATTCGATAAAGATAAATATATAGAAGCATGGTCTCAACCAGGAGCAATATTAGGAGGTGTTAATTACTATAGAGCTAATACGAGTTTCGATGAATTGACAGGAATCATAGAAGTACCAACATTAGTAATTTGGGGTATGAAAGATGTAGCTTTATTACCACAACAACTGGAAGGATTATCTGATTATGTTAAAAATTTAAAGATAGTGCGAAGTGAGAATTCTTCTCATTGGATTACACATGACGACCCTGATTTAATAATATCTAGTATTAAAGAATTTATTCTAAAATAGCTATTATCTTAAGGGAAAATTTCTTTCTATTAATTAAAAATAAATTATTTCCGTATTTTCATAATTTTGAAATAAAAACAAGATGATTAATTTTTATAGGATAAAAGAAATAAATTTAAAAGTTTCATTTATCCATTGTATTATAATAGTGTTCAAAAAAATAATATTTAATTTTTACTAAACATTACATTAATTGTAAAAAATTCTGAAGCTAAAAATGGCAGAAAATGATAACGATTTCTCATGGACAATTAAGCTAGACTGGTTAAACATTTTAAATTTGTTAAAACTTGAAAGGATTAAACAAATTTCTGAGTTTAAAAAAGAGAGGGCAATCAAAAGGGTTACTAAGATTTATGGAATAAAAGCACTATTGGACTTTGAACCTGAGCGTTTAGATACCCTTGTTGCAAATGAACTTAAAGAGTTAATGAAAAAAGAATTGGCCCTTAATGCTAAGGAACAAGAAAGGCTTGAGAAAGAAATTCGAAGTAGAGTTATACCTTTTAAAAAAGGAGGTATAATAAGAATAGATCCACGAGATTTAAAGGATTTTAATGGAGATCCAGAAAAGATGTTAAAATACTTCTACAAGAAATTCCTTGGAGATGATGACGAAGACAATGATGATGAGAGAGATAAACAAAAAGAAGATAACACAGGATATTATATTTAACACACTATTTGAATTTTATAACTAATACCAACTCTTTTTAGAATATTAATAAAAAAAGTTTTTTAAGTTATTTTATATCTTAAACGATTCAAATTTGACTTTTTCACTTTTCTATAACTTAAAAAAAATAATATATACACTAGGCAGGACCAAAAAATCCATGATAAAACTTGGATTGAATTAAGATTTAAAAGATAATTCATATAATCTTCAAAAATTTCAAATCCAAGATCATTGATATCATCTGGGAAATTAACTACATTACTATGAAGTTTTATCACGATAACTTCATGATCATTGCGCGCTAAATTTTGAAAAATATTTGCAATAGACATATTAGTTGGATCGTCTAACCTTAATTTCACTATGCAGTTTAAATCTTCGTTGGTGTGGACATCCGAACCTCCAAAGCAAATTAAGCTATTGTTTAAGCAAAATTCTCGTATTTCTCTATCCTGTATGCTATCTCCATTAACAATTTCGAAACCATCGACACCCCAATTCATTAAATCAGTAAAATTATAGGGAACTCCTAATCCTTCGTTTTTATTTGGTCTAGCATTGTAGTGATTAACAATTACATAACCTCCTTTACTTTTTACATATTTTATCATATCAGAGGCATTCATAACTATTGTGAATGGATTATCTGACATAGGCGGTACTATTGTTTCTTCAAGACCAAAATAATTCAAATGGATGTCATGCTCATTATCAGTCCACTCTGCAGCCATAAAGACTACGAAATCAAAACCTCTCTCCTCTACAAATTTTTGAGCTGCTTTTGCTCCACGAATATTATCATGATCTGAAAAGGCTGCTCCTGATATCCCATGCTCAATGTAATACATAACTCTTTGTTCAACAGTTAACCAGCCATCAGACATAGTTGTATGACAATGAAAGTCAAATAAAAATTCATCAGCAGCTAAATCTGTTTCTATACGATGAGTTGGAAATGGAGTAGAAATTAAAAGGATATTAGCGACAAGAAATAAGTAGGCTGTTCCTAACATATATATTAATTCCCTTTTTCCCACTCTTAAAGAATTTGAAACTTTTCCCTCTTTTTTAGATAATTTTTTCCTTTTATTAGATTCATAATTTAATTTGAAATTAGGATGTAATAGTTTTATTATGATATAAGAAGTCTTAATAAGTAAGATTATGAAAGCAATCCTTATTCCTAATTGAACAAAAACCATAAAATAACGAGATACAAAATAAAATCCTAAAATTAGATATCCTAAAAGAATAATAGTACCGATTACTAATACTACTATAGAGAAGAGCTTAAAAACAAATCTAATCCAATCATCAATTGGATACATTAGGGTTTTATATTTCTCTGATTTAATAATACCAATTCTTTTAAAACATAAATAAATAATCCTAAAAACAAGATATATTATGAAAAAAGCTATAAGCCAAAGGAATTCCATCCCAAAAATGTAAGCTAATCCTACAAATGGTTCAACAAAATATCTTTCTAATGGAATAGAAGAAGCATAATCTGAAGATACATCATTTTGGGAAAGAGCATCATAAAATATTATTTCTCTTTTATTTATTACACTTAATATTATCAAAAATATAATCCAAATTGAAAAGAATGCTGTAATAATAGAAAGTGGCTTATTTTTTTTTATTGCACTCCCTAATGACATGATATAAGATTTGATTCGATTATATATTAAGATTCAATATTAAAAAAAAAAATTAGAGATATGATAATTTCAAGTCTATAAATATTTATCTAAAGATTTTGAAGAATTTGTAAATTTTCGATAAATTTTAACATCAACCACAGGGATTTCATCAATTATTAATTTACTTAATTCTCTCTCCTTAATATTACAAGATTTTGATGGTTTTAATCCCTTTAATATAAGATATAGAACAGGCATCATAGAATTAGAAGGTTCGATATTGGGATTTAGAGCCTTTAAAGAATGCTTAAGTTTTTGGATGATGTATTTATAAAAATCAAATTTATTTCTATACCTTTTACAGACAATAGTTTCCCAGAGATGATTTCGATTATTTAACCGAATCATATGGACTTTTTTAATATATTTCTCTTTACCAATAATTTCAACAAGAAATACTCCCCGTTTAAATGATGTATCAATTGAGCAAACAGCTTCCGGAGACCCAGGATTATAAATCCAACCATCAAGTATAAATTGTTTATGAAAATGACCTAATGCTAAATAATCAATTCTATGCTTGAGGGGTTGAATATAGTCTATATTGATACCAGGAACATTTTCCATCTGTCCTTCAATCCCAAAATGTTGTAATAGGATATGAAATAATCCATCATCATTTTGGATCCCTTTTCTTATTTTTGATAGATAGGAAATTGGCTTTTCACCGAGAAAGCGAGTACCATATATCATTAAATTCTTTATTTGAATTTTACCTCCTTTTCTTGTTTTGAAATTATAAGGTTTAAACATTTCCATTGGTGGAGCTTCAAGATTAGCATCTAAAAGTATTATCAATCCTAAACTAGCAAGTAATTTAAGCCAAGATTGCCCCCGCTGTTTAAATTGTACCCCTCTAGAAAATTTACGAATATCATGATTTCCTTCAATTGCAATGATTGAAATTGTCTCATTTGTATATTGGTAAAATTCTTTTAATATATTAACAATCTTATCTAGCTTTCCTGGAAGCATTTCCAATGAAGTAAATACATCGCCACCTAGTAATATAAAATCAACATGATAAGCAATTGCTAGTTCTAGTATCTCTTGAAATACACGAACAAAGTCGTCTGCTCGATAATCATTTCTGTATTGATGAGATCCCAGATGAATATCGCTAGCGTGTATAAACTGTACTCTGTCTTGATTATATTGAACGCAGTTTTGATAGCTTCCTAGTTTGTGTTTGAAAAGGTTAAAGTCCAACATGTAAATTATAAAATTCTGAAAGTTTTATACGATATTTTGAATATCATATTCAGATTTATAAATAATAAAAGCCTGAAGATGTAGTGAATAACCCTAAAATATCTCGATATTTCTGATTAGCAAAATTATTAATATTTTTTGAATTATTTGACTTACGATTACGTGAAAATATTCTTATAATTATGATTCAAGATAAAGAAATTAAATATAATATTGGTGTAATTCATGGTCGATTCCAAATATTACATAATGATCATATGAAATATCTATTAGCTGGAAAAAATTTATGTAATCATTTAATAATAGGTATCACAAATCCAGATCCTTCTCTAACAAGAGATTCAAAAACAAATCCCCAACGTAGTACTCCCCTTGCAAATCCATTGTCCTATTATGAACGTTATGTGATGATAAGAGAAATATTTAAGGAAAAAGGATTTAAATTGTCCGAGTTTTCTATTGTACCTTTTCCGATTAATATACCTGAACTTATTAAATATTATGTTCCTATGGATGCCGTATTTTTTTTATCGATCTATGACGATTGGGGTAGACAGAAAAAAAAATATTTAGAATCGCTAGGACTCAATGTCCACGTATTATGGGAAGTTTCTTTGGAAGAAAAAGAATTAAGCTCAAGTGATATTCGGGATGCAATGATTAATGGTAAGCCATGGGAACATTTACTCCCTACCAGTGTAGTAAAACTCATGAAAAAATGGGATATTATAAATAGAATAAAAATCATAAGTAAAAAACAAGAATAAATCTAAATTCTTCTTTAGTTAAACGAAATTGAATACTTTCCCCTATTTATTAAATATTTTAAAATAAAAAAAGTTCTTGCAGTTTTATATAAATTTGTCAAAAATTTAAATATGTTCGTATAATAATTTTTGTTGGTAAACATAATTAAATCCAATAAAAGAAAAATTGATGCTTATGGCAGTACAAGAAATGGGTAGTGAAATTGAAGATGAGTTTGTTAAATCTATAAAAAAGAATTATGAATCATTAAATAATAATGAAAAATTCAAAGAGCAATTCAAAGATGAGACCTTTAAAATACTCTTAAATCCAAAAGATGGAGAATTTGCAGCGATAATTAGTGTTGATAAAGGTATTGTTTCTGTACATGGAATGAAAAACACTCCTAAAGAAGATATTTCAAAAGAAATAGTAGGATGGGACGGTTATATGCAAACTACAAGACAAAACTTTAGAGAAATTGGTGATGGAACACTTTCAAGTAAAGATATAAGAAAAAAAATTTTAACGCGTAAAATTAAAGGTAAAGGCCTTGAATATTTAAAATATTTAAGTCAAATGTCCGCCTTGCGAAGAGATATCGAAGAATAATTCTTTTTTGACATTTATTGATTAGAAAATACTCAAAATACGTATTTAAAGATTTAATAGGCACATCATTCTTACAGTAATTGTTATAAAATTCACTTTTCAGAAATGAGCTTAAAATTTTTTAATTATATTCAAATAGACCATACGACACCTGGTTATGCGCAATTTACTTGATGATCACTAATACCGATTTGGCATGGAGCCTACGGCAAAATTTATTAGTAAATATTCTCACTGAAGTATCATAACCAGATATAAGAAATTTAAAGAGAATATAAATTATGTTTGGAAGAATTAGAGTTATTGAAGGGATTTTAAATAATTCATTAGAAGAATCTAGTTATCCCTGTAAAAAATATTAAATGTGATTGATAATTTTAGATAATAGTACAACTGAAAAAATAAAAATATTTATAAAATTAATTAGGGTGCGGATTATGGTTTACTATCGTTCTTTTACTGGGTGTCTAATAGGAATGGGGATCTCTTGTTTAATAGTTGTTGTTATCATTGGTCCATGGGGTGCGGGTGCATCAACCTATACCATAGCAGGGATTATCATGTTATCTTTAGGGATAATTGGCACGATTTTAAAATATTATTCTAAATCCACAGCTGACCGGAGAGGAGTATCATATGGAAAGATAAAGATCTATAAAAGGTGTTCAGAATGTTCAAACCCTATAGTAGATAAAAATTTAGAATATTGCCCTGATTGTGGTAATAAGCTTTAATAAATGGAAGAAAAGACAAAAAGATAAAAAGCGAGTTCATCTAGTCAAATATAAATATCACCTAGATATATAGCCAATTGTAAGAAAATTCAGATATGTTTAAATATTTTCTAAAAAAAAATAAGGAAGGAATTCCTTCCTATTATTCTTTCAAGAAGAGAATGAAAAGGAAAATATAAAATTAAAATCAGGATAGAAATAAAGAAAATGTTTGATTACTTTTTAGAAATTGGTATTCTTGAAGAAGTAGAAGAAAATAGGGAATCCATATTTCAATAGAAAGATCCTGAAGTCATGGACTTTAACGATGATGAGCTAAAAGATACTTAAATCAAAAAAGGATGGATAAAATTATAAATGAGTGCCAAGAAACAAATGTAAAACGAATTGAAGAGCTTAAAAAGGACCCTAATGTCAGCCTTCATGGAACCATCAAAAAGTAAAAATAGCTAAATAAAGATCCCATTAAAAATAATAATTCTGTTTAATTTTCTTCTTCATATGAAATTCTTTCTCCACAATGAGAACAGATATTATATCCAGGCTGTACTTTTACTCCACATTTGGGACAGGTGTCTTTTTTCCTTTTTCTTGGACTCTTTCCTAGACTCGTCTGCAACTTCCAAAATATTATAGCACCAATTAAGGCGATAATACTTAAAATCCAGGTTATAAAGATAATCATATCAAAAAGATTATGTAAGTTCAAAATAAAGCGAAAATCAAAGAGACTGATAGAAAGTAAGATTATGCCTGAAAGATACGGACCAACCGCATTAACCTCATATTCCTCAGCTCTCCCTAATCTGAATTCTTTCACAGTAAAAAATAAATCTCTATAGTCAAGAGAAAGGCCAAAAATGATTGAAAAAAGAGCTATTATTCCTAAGAATAGAGCTAATGTTTTTTTTTTCTCTATAATTTGCAAGACTAGTGAAAATAATAGAAACAAAATACCTATAATAGCTGAATTCATTGACCTTTTAAGCATTTTTCCACCCTATTTGATTCTAAAGAAAAATTATCCTCTTAATTTTATTAGTAAATTTAATTTATAAATTTTTATACTTTTATGATCACTAACTCTATTTACTCTATTGATTTTTGATATATGGAATTACTTAGAAATTTTTTGTTGTCTCTGGATCATATTATGATGATAACTGAGAATACCGGTCTATTAAATCGCTTGAATAAAGACCAAATGCCACTACTTATAGCCGAAGGACATTTAACTCAGCTTCCCAAAAATGAGAATAAAGAACTCATTGATGACATATCTACTTACAGGTTTCCAGAAAAAATCGAAGTTAAAGAATCTTAAAGTTTTAGGATTATTGGATTAATATATAGGAACTAACTTTTTAGTAAAAAAATTTAATAAAAAATATTTTAATATTTATTTCTTCCTTTGTTTTTAGAAATGAGCTCAAAAGTTTTTAATTGTCTTCATATAGAAATAGTTTAAACAATAAAAATAAAAATAAAAAGCAAAAAAAATAATAATCTATTTTTTTCTTCTTTTAGGTTCAATCTTCTTGATGATAATTGATTCAGCATGAATTTTACAATTCTTTAAGATGACTTTAAAACCTCCTGCTCCACCAATTCCAGGAATTGTCATTCCAACTGTACCCATTGGGACCATAGCACCTGCTTCCTCCCATTCCTCTTCTTCCTCTTCTTCCATAGCTTCTAATTCAGCCCAAGTCTCAACAACAGGATGATTGTTTTCTTTCAACCAATCTTTTAGTTTGTTAAGATCTTGAACCTCTTCTTCTGTAGCAATTTTGTTAACAAGGTCTTCAGGGAGGAACTCACCAACTCGATCTTTTACTGCTTTCGGCATCCATACGATTGTATAAATGCCTCCATCAAGGCCCATTTGTAGTCCGTCATAAGATTGGTATTTTGGTGATACAATGTATTGGATACTCACACCATTAAAACCGGGCATCTGCTTACCCCCACCAGTCTGATTTGCCATAGCTGAGAAGGGCAAACCATTGATAGCGACTCCATCGAAATTTCTATCAACTATTCCATGACCATTTACTTCAGGGATATAAAAATCAATCGCTTCAAAACAGCCACATGATGTATGTGGAAATTCCATGCCCGAATATAAGTAAATTCTCTCAATTTCTCCGAGTGACCGTTTCTTAATCATTTGGTTAACACCTGTAAATTCTCCAGCTTCCTCATTTAGACACTCGCCTGGAGGTACCTCGAACAGAGGACCCTTCGGGTCGACTTTAGCTGCTGCTCGGGCATCAAACCAATTGATTGAACCACAAAGAGAAGTTCTGTCTGGTGTTATACAACAAGCGTGGGTTGGTGCAAAAGACTGGCATAAAACACACCCATAAAACATATCTACATCCTCATCATGAATTGTTCTGGCTCTTTCATCTCTCTTTTCATATATTTGCATTGCCATTTCATAAGGCTTTTCAATTTCTTTAGCATCTGTATAAAATGTCACTTGTGCTTGTTTAATAATTGATAATTCTGCTTTATAGAGCCTAATCAGGATTGTCCCTAACATCTCAAAATTATTTAACCCTTTTGCGAAAGCAGACTTAGAAATTCGCATCCAGTTTGTATACCGTTGATTTAAATGCATTATTCCATTTACAAAATTACAAAATTCATGGACTCTCCTTTCAAATACTGCTTCTAAATCTTCTTCTAATTCAGGTCCAGCAACTTCCACTAAAATTCCAATAGGGTACCTTTCTCCCTCTTCCATGTCGGTCAAATCTGGACCAATTAGTCTAACATCACCATCCTTAATTTCCTTGGCTGATTTAACCCTCACGAGTTCAAAATGCTTTTTAATCTTAGGTCCGCCGAGCTCTACATACATTTGATTACCCCTGATGCGCTCACCTTCATATACAGGACCTACATCAACGGGCATATCTGAAAAACTCATTTAATAATTCTCCTCTAATTTTTTTTGTATTTTTAATAATTATAAATTTTCAATTAATTTTTCTAAAAAGGCTTTCCAATCATTGTCACTTAAATTTGGTAAGCTAAATCTAGCGTTAGGATGTGAATATCGGTCTAAATCAACTGTTCTTACCCAATTTGAAAAGTTTTTTATTCGACTCATTGTTTGTGAAACATAATATACGAGATGTCCACCAAAAATAGCCATTTCATATTGTCCTTTTCCATCTAATCCTTTCCACTCTTTATCCACTAGTCTTCCAGTAACATTAATTAGAGACATATCCCATAATTTATCTAAAGGATAAAATTCCTTTAGATATCCATAAGTATGACCTGTTGATATAACATGACAATCTAGCTTTTTTGCAATATCTATGAAATAATCAGCGACTTTTTTACCATCTAGCTCCCAGTTTAGAGATTCTGAGCCGATAACAAAAACCTTCTTTTTCTGTGCTTTTAGAATATTCGCCATTACTTTCGGATCATAGACAGACGTGCCCATCTCTGGACCGGGAATATTCGCTTTTTGATAAGGTCTTGCCATTTTTCCATCAATTTTCTCTGGTTTTAGTTTAAGTTATAACTTTTAAAATAATTGCTATACTTAGATTTATTAAAGACAATTTAAAAAAATTGTTTTTATTAAATTAAACTAAAAAGTAAGATGAATTAAATATAAAAGAAGTGAAAAATTTAAGTTGTGCGAATTTAAGATTATAAAACAAAACGATGGTTCCCAAATATTAGAGGATATTGTGGTATTATCATATACAGAGAATAATGAATTACTATTCAAAGATATATTAGGTATTGGTGAGATTATAGATTCAGGTCTAATATTAGATGTTAATACCTTAAACCAAACTTGTGTAGTCCTTGAACATCCCTTGGTGAAAGATTTTATTAATCTAGTTAAAAAAATCAATGATAATACTTTAAATAAGGCTGAAATTGAAAAATTCCAAAAAAGTTTAGAAAAATTGAAAGAAACCCTTAAATCATAAAAAAGTAAAAAAAGAATGTATTTAGATTAAAGAGGCTTAATTAACTTTCTTATTTTGTCCTTTAAATTTTTTAATGTAAACAACAGATATGCTTATAAAACCAAGAAGAATGATATAAGTTATAACCATGTCATATCCAGTGATCAGCTTAGAATCCTCATAAGGGATATCTTGTAGAGTTTGAAAAGGTATATAACCGTTTTTACTTGCAGTTAAGATCATTCCATCTATTTGCTCTTGCTTATAAGGTACTTCAATCTCTCCAGTTTCTGATGTATTTCCTTTCCATAAAAGATCTCCATCTTTCATAACAGTTATAGTAGCATTTTCCACTGGTGATTGATTTGCCGTTATTTGAAGATTTATAGACTCATTTGGTTCACAGTTCTTTGGAAAAAATGTAAAGAAAACTAAGAATTTCTTTCAAAAAAATTTAAAAATATAACATATGAAATAGTATATTTTAAGAAAAAAAAAAAAATTAATTTATGAATAAATATTTTGACTATTATTTTACGAACGCATTATAGCCTTCAATCACAAATAAGAATTCTATGAAACTCTGACCATTGTGGGCATTAAATTCTAAATCAATAAACTCAGATATG
This sequence comes from Promethearchaeota archaeon, assembly GCA_019057865.1. GTDB lineage: Archaea > Asgardarchaeota > Lokiarchaeia > Sigyniarchaeales > SOKP01 > Loki-b32. Next base: position 88,947 of record JAHLWP010000010.1, on the reverse strand, counting down.
CCATCATTATGATCCGCACCTAAAACGTCCACTCGGTTGTCATCACTAAGCCATAAAGTATCAATGACATTACCAATTGCAGAATGGAATGCTGATGTTAATTGTAATGGAATCAATACACCATTCGATAACCTCCCAAATAGCTTTACATTATCTATATGTGAGATGGTTTTGTAGTGTTCAGTAAGTCTAAGGAGATATCGATTGTCTACCGCTTCAGGTTTCATGATTAAGGTATGTTCATTTTTAATATCAAAAGATGGACTATGAATATTTAGCAATCCTTCTTCTATATAATCTGTTCCATTATATACAGAAAGAATTGGACAACCACCTCCGTCCCTCTCGGGTCCAACATATATATAGTGACTAGGACCATAACCTTCTCTATCTGGAAGCCAATAACCAAGGCCCGTGAAAGTGAACCAGTGAGCCCCACACCAACTAGATATGTAGAGTCCTTGTCCTTCAGGTGTAGAGACCTTGATTACAAAATCCAAACAATTAATTGCAAGGCAGCTAGATACAGCCCAATGTTGTTCAGTATTTGTGTCTGTTGCCAAAGTTACCACTCCTGTGGGTAGCCCACAGGCAATAGTAATCCCCCCAAATCCTATATAAATCGTTCCTCCAAGATGAATTCCAGCACTAGGTTTACGTTCGGCTCGATTAATTATACCACCACCAACAGCGGGGTGATACACATTAAGACCTGCACCCATTCTCATTATTTCGATAAAAATATTATTTTGTGCGTAATGTTCAGCAACAGTAAGTTTAACCGCGTAATAATCTTTATTAGGATCAGCATCTTCTCTTTTCCATACAGTCAGAGTACTATGAAGATAGTAATTGGATTCAGATTCCTCAACCAATAACGTAACGTCATCAGCATGAACAATGGGTATTAGGAAAATTAAGATAAATAAAGATAAAAATCCAATCGAAAGCAATTTAAAGTTTTTAATCTTTTTCATTTTTATCACCTTAACAAAAATTCTCTTAATTTTTGTATTTGTAGATTTCTACTTAAAAATTTTTTTGATTAAAGAAAATTGAATTAAGAATACATTTCTGTAAAAGTAATTAAGAAATTATAATTTATAAAATTTTTCTCTTTACTGTTGCATCTTTACATTCTTCTCTAAAAATAAAAAAAGATGTTAAGTCATTGTTCTTCTTTGAAATTATTAATTTCTTTTACACATTCTGCTCCTATAAACTCTTCTGTATTTATCAAGATACAGAATTTTTCTTCGATATATTTTCAACCATTTTAATAATTTGTCCTAAACTAAAAAAAAATTTCTAAAAATTAAGTTCTTTTAAGTTATAAAAAATTAAATATTAGTTGTTACTTTCGTACTATACAAAATCATAATCCTTTTCTATATTTTTCATATAAATAATAAAATATAAGGACAGCTACAATTACAAGAGAGAAAAAGCCATAATTTGTGTAGTAATCTAAATATTTTGTTATTATCATTCCAGAAATTGCTAAATATTCTTCAGCGATAATTATTATAGTTATTCTATCATGATTAGGGGGTTTTATCGTTATTTTTTCGTCTATTTCTGTAATATTTCCAGTTTCAAAATATGGTTGGAAAGAGAGATTATTACTCCAATTTATAAAAGCATTTTGATCAAGAATTAATAGAGAAAAAACGCCCTCTCTTGCTGTTAGATTAATAAATATTACTTGTTTGTATGATCGCCAAGGATATTTTAGATGTCCAAAGTGAGTAACTCCTTTAAGAAAATCATAATCCCCCAATCTCATTATTACCTCGGTCTTTGGAAACGGAATAAATATTACAACAGCACTTATTTTTGAAAAAAGAACAATAAAAGGTAAAATAATCTTCTCCTTAGTTTGAATTTTTCTCTCCCAACCAAATATTGTTATTTTAATTTAATGAAAATTCTTATCACCAATAATTATGTACGAATATCTAATTGTTTAAATATATAAAAACTAATAAGAAAAAAGATTAAAGGGAGACCGAAAAAAATAATAAGACTAATAGTTAATTCGTTATAATTAATTACTACATTTCCATTAATAATAATGTTTTGAATAAAACGAGCAATTATGGTTACTTGTTCAGTGTATGAGAGAATTTTCAAGTCAAAAATAACTAGTAATGGTTCGGAATAAAGATAAAATAAAGGTATCACAAATGCATAAACCGTATTTCGCGTTATGGTTGAAAAAAAGAAGGTTAATGAGAATACAAAAAGAATATAAAAGAAAATTAAGAAAAACCCTATAAAGAATACACTTGTGGATACTGAAGAAAGTAATGTAATTGATAATAAAATATCAAAAGAGAGAAAAGTAATCAATTCAAGAAAAACTAAATACAATATTACAGATACCAATTTCGATATTAAAATGTTTTTCCGAGAAATTGTCGAATACAGAATCATTGCCATGTTATGGGAGAAATCATATGAAATAATATCACATGAAGTAATAATAGTAAATATTCCTATAAATAAAATAAAATTTAATATCAATCCAGGTAAAAAAATTGAAGTATCTATATATGTCTGATTGAACTCAACTGAAGATTTTTTAAGAGTTTGTATATGATAAAAACTATATACAACGGGAATTAAAATTAAAAGAAAGCATAAAATAGTGCGAAAACTTTTAAAATATTTTTTAAGATAAAATGAAATTAAGATTCTTTCTGAATAAAAATAAGGTTTAATTGATTTACACCTTTTTCATTTTTTTTTTATTACTTTTTTATAAATCTTCCCTAAAGTTCCATATAAAGGTTTAATCTCAAAATCCTCATATTTCTTCAAATTATTTTTAATTTCATTAGGATTATCACTTCTAAAAATGATTTTTTCGCTTAAAACTTTCGGTTTTTCCATAAAAAGGTCTTTTTCAGAAAAAAGAATTTCATTAAGCTCATTCAAGGATATTCTTGAATTTTTATTTATAATATTTATTTCATATTCATTGAATCCATAAGATTGTGCTAAAGCAAAAATGTTACCTGATGCTTTTATTTTCCCATTATCAATAATGGCAACTGAATCTGAAATTTGTTCTATCTCAGAGACTATATGGCTTGAAATAAGAATAATTATTCCTTCTTTAATTTTTTCTTGAATTTTCTTAATTAATTCATCTCTGCCCAAGGGGTCAATATTGGATAATGGTTCGTCTAAAATTACGATTTTAGGATCTCCAGCAAATGCTTGTGCTATTCCTAAACGTTGGCGCATTCCTTTGGAATATGTAGAAACTTTCTTGGCCCAAAATTCCTTTTTTAACCCACACCATTTTAAAAGTAATTCTGCATTTTTTCTTCTATCTTTCATATTATTCCGAAGACCAAATAATAACTCGATATGTTCTCGACCTGTTGAATTTGGATAAAATCCTACATTCTCGGGTAAAAAACCAATTTTATAAGTATTAGTTAGATTTTTGGATATCTTTTTTCCTAAAATAAAAGCAGTTCCATTGGTAGGTTTAACTAATCCTAGCAACATTAACATTATTGTTGTCTTTCCTGCACCATTAGAACCTAGTAGTGCAAAGCAAGATTCATGGATATCAAGATATAGATTATCAACAGCAACTAATTTATTATATTTTTTTGTTAATCCTTGAATACTAATTAAAGGACTTAAACTTTGAGACATTTATTAACCTTTTGAAATGTATTTAATCCAAATTTTACTCTATATAAAAATATCTTAAAAAATTATTTAAATCTTTTCTATTTTCCACACAAATTTATTAAAATAGACCTATTATTTTAAAAAAATATTTTCCGTGGTTAAAAATCCAAAATAAGTAGGGAAACTTCTTAAATTCCCTCAAAAATACCGTAATACGAAATATTCCCTTAAAAATTAACGTAATACATTATAACTCTTTGTATCTTTGTTTTTATATACGAAAGTCAAATTTAAAACCAAATAAAACCTAACAACATACTTTTTGATGGGTTCTTAATCCATTAAAGCCAAAATCATTTATGGATTGCTTAATTTTTATATCAACTCCCCCTCTTTCCTCTGATTCTTTTATTTTTTCCAAAATCCTTTTTCTTTAAATAAGAGTGATTTGAATATTAAACTAAGATTAATGATAGTTATTCCATAGTTAATAAACATTTTTTAATTTAAATGTAATATGATCAAAATAGAATGAACTGAAATAAAATAAATTAGACTTTCTTAAATGACGCTACTTAGAACTTTAAAAAAAAAAATCTCATAAGATAGAATTTCCATTTATAAAACCATTAATCACTAATAGTGGTATTAAGAAATATTATTTAATTAAAAGTGATGAATATCTTGTATATACTGGTCCATTACAGGATGGACGATTCAAAATTGACGACTATTCTGGAGTATTGAGTTATTTAAAAGTATATGAAGATGAATTAAAGGAGAGATATGATTATGATGATAAAGAAGAAAAATATCCTTGGTATGGATATCAAAGAATTCAGAATATAGAATTGTTTGAAAACTCCAATATAAAAATTTTGTGTCCATATCGAGCTCCCGAGAATAGTTTTGCGCTAGATGAAATTGGTTATTTTGGAACTTCAGATATGTATGCAATTACTCCTAAGAATAATTTTCAAATTGATTTAAATTATCTTTTGGGAATTTTGAATTCTAAATTATTAACATTTTGGTATAAAATAGCAGGAAAAGCAAAAGGTCTTATATGGGAATTTTTTGCGACGCCTTTAGGTAGAATGCCGATATATATAGCTTCAGACAAAGAACAAGTTAAATTAGGTAGAATTATTTCAAGTATATCGAGAAGTAAAAAATTGTTTACTGAATTTTATCAGATTTGGATTGAACTTTCTGAGAAATATAGAAATGGTACCAAGACATTTAAGAAACTTGTTCTTGATGACAAAATAAAAATTCAGAATGGTGAATTTGATGAAGTATGGATATCAGATATTAATATTTTTCCGGATGGTGAAGAAGAAGTATTATTTACTGAATTCAACCAATATAGATTAATTATAGATGGTAATTCTACTTTAGAACTCTACGGAATTAAAGGTGCTGATGAGATACCTTTACTGATTTTTGAGACTAAATTACCAGAATTTAGAGATATTATATATCTTGAAATGTTACAATTACTAAATTCAAGAAAAAGAGTTAAAAGCTTAAATGATATTTTTTCAAAGACTATTATATCTGTAATTAAACCAAATATTTGGGAAAAATCTTTTAATTTAGTTAAATATGCAAAAGCTAAATTTAATGCTAGATACCAATTAAGAATTAAAGATCCAATTCATTTGGATACTATAATTCAAAATTATGAAAATTTAGTAGATGTTTACGTATTTAAGTATTACGGGTTATCTATATCTGAAATAGAAAGCGTTCTAAATTCATTGAATACCGCTAAGAGTATAAAAGATGATATTATAAAAAAATTCAAAAGAGTAGAAGAAATATAGGCTCATTAATTTAATTAGTCTATTTATTTATTTAGTCAATTTATTTAGAATTTGATTTCTTCTTTTCTTCATAAAATAATAAGAGAATATTTACTGCTTCCGAATAGGTTTTACAGATGCTACCTTACGAGTGAGGATAAGAGAACTTCAAAAACAGCTTTATACTTAGGAATTTTAATGGTAAGTTGAGATACTTTCTGGATAAACTTGATGACACGCATCACAGGGTATTTCTTCAAATTCCTCTAAATCATTCCTATAGATTCTAATTTTTCCAGTGTCATTACACTCTTTACACATCCTTTATTTCCTCTCTAAAATAATTTTTCTCTCTAGCCTAGACATGAGATTTCGACTATTTAAATGATGAGGCATTTATTAACTAGTTATTGAGAGTGACTCTCACATTTTTCTTTACCTAGCCAATTATTATTATCATTTAAATAAAAAAAGTCAATACCAGGACGATTAATTATTAAATTGTTCCCCTCCTCTTTTTTTAAAATTCAAACACTCGTTTTTTATTTATATAATTTAACAAATATCATTAGTAATGATGAGCAGAACCAAAGATAAGCCAAAAATTATAGTGTTCGAATGTCCATTTGTTCATTCATGCATCTTGCCGAAAAATCAAGCGATATGTAAGATACCTGAATGTAAAATTTGTTCTGAATATGTCATCAAGTTAAATAAGTTAGAAAGGAGAACACTTTACTAATTGTTTAGATTTTCTTATTTTTGCTTATTTATAGGTAAGATGTCAAGTAATAGCGTGGATAACTTTAGATTATCGACATAGAACTTCAAAATTTCGAAAGTGCCCTAGAAATTTATGAACAATTAGGATTAAAAAATAGATCACAACAAGTCCGCGAAGATATTTCTAAATTAAAGTATTAAGGAAATTAAGGATTATTGGAAATATTTATTACAATTTTATTTGATACTGCTATTGATTCTAACGTCTTGGATTAATTTTTCAACATCTTGGGAATATTTTAATAAAAACTGCCATCCTAAATTAGTCATAAATCCTACTCTTTCATCCCAATACTCTTTTTCATAATTAATTAATTCTGATATTAATCCTAATTCACTTAAGCGATATAGCCAACCTTCTGTATCATCAACACCAATTATTTTGTAAAATCCATAATCTTCTATTATAGCTGCGTTATAATACAAGTTTTTTATAATATCTTCAATTTCAGATGGTGCTTCCTTTTCTAATTTAATAAGTAATGTATGAAGTTTTGTTTTTAATATTTCAGGATTATCTGGCCAAATTGATATAACATCCGAATTCACATAATGTAAAAAATAATTTTTCCAAATATTATTACTGAATGCTGTATATAATTGTTCGCTAGTTAAACGTAAGTCTGGTTTTGTTAAACTGCCTTGTAAAATTGATGATAGAAAAAGTGATTCTCGAAATCCAAAACGCCGCCATATTTCTGAATTTAAAAATAAGGGAAATGTAATAGGGTTTTTTTTTAGGATTATAATTTCGCTCCAATACATGCTTTTATCAAAATACGGTTTCTTAAAAATTAATTCATATAATATCATTCCAAAACTATAGATATTTATTGATTTATCATCTTTACTCTTACCAAATAATAATTCTGGAGCTGCGTATTTTATTGTACCTAAAAATTGATTGCTCCCTGTAATTGTATTTGATTCATTCAGATCTTTAATTACACCAAAATCCGTAATAACTGGTCCTCTACTTGTTATCATTATATTGGCTGGTTTAATATCCCTGTGAATTAAATTATTTTTATGAAGTTGGTGTAAACCTTCTAAAATTCCTGAACAAATATCAATAAGTTCTGGGAAACTCAGTATTGGATTATTTTCTAAATATTTGGATAAGGAAATACCGTCCAATAATTCCATCACTAAATAGGTATTTCCTTGTTCTTCGATTATTTCATATGTCTTTACTAAATGATTAGATATTATTTTCGAACCAGTGGTCCATTCTCTTGCAATTCTAATTGTTTGGAATGGCTCTTCTAAGACCCAAGCTTTATATTCTTTTATAGCTAATTTATCCCCTTTATTTGCGTATATAATGTCTCTTAGGACTAATACTTCAAAAATTTTACCCGATTTACCTTCTCCAATTGTTTTAGTTTTGCAAAATTTTCCTTGAATTATTTTTTGTTCAGACATTTATATCCTTAAGTCTCTTGGTTTTGAATATTTTAAAAATTGATTAAAGTTTTTATAAATTTTGGTGATGAATTAAATTTGGTGAAACAACAGCCTTAAATTAATTTTTAACGGTCTCATAGGTTTTCATATATTTTTCAAACTGTTTTTTGGGATTTTTCATTACTTCATCATTAATTAAGACCATTTCTTACCTTTCCTAGCAATTAAATGCTTCTGGATTCATTTACATTATCTTTATTTCTGTTATTTATACATATTACTATTTTCTATAAAATAGGTACCTTTAAAATCCTTCATTATGTTTGGGTCTTTACTAGCCTCAATCCTTTCATACTTCATTTCTATTATTTTTTTCAGCACTTCATCAATAAAATATCTCAATTTAGAATATATCCCTTTAGCTATTGTTTCAGCTTTAGCATTAGGATCATCAATTCCTAAATGCTTTCTATATTTTTCTTTTGATAATCCTTTTGTCCAATCCTCTCCGTGTGCAATTTTATTTCTAATGCTATAGAGATCCTTTATACAATTATAAATTTCCTTAAAATATTCAATGTCTTCGGCAAGAAAAAAGGCTAAATTAGATGAGAGACGGTATGAGACTTCTGAAGTCCCTCCTTTTGAAAAAATAGATTCGAGGATTATAAATTCATCTAGAATCATATCATATAAAAATTTTTTTTTAAGAAGGTAACCATATTTGAAAAGTGCTAACTCAAGTTCCTTATCATTTATAATATCCAATTTTAATACCATTTCATAGATTTCATTTACGAGTTTTAAATATTTATCTGTAATTGTTATAGCCCCTATACTTATATTTTTTCTCTTAAATTTTAGTTCTTGATCTCCAAACCACCAAGGCAATGATAGTACTGTAGATTCATTAGTAAAATTAATACCTCCTAGAAGTAGACTAAATGTTAATTCTTTAAGAGATTTCATTTTTTTTTTCCATTCTTCAATAAGTATTTTTTGATCAATATTGCTAAGTTTCTGATGATCTTTTATAAAATTATGATTACATGAAATTTCTGTTTTAAAAATAAGAAAAGAGCCCATTGGTCCAAAAACTTCAAATCCTTTACTTAATTCAGATCCTGTTTTTTCAAAATGTAGAAAACTTGAAATAGTTTTGATCTCAAAGTTATTGGGTAATTTTACAGCTTCTTTTTCAATAAAAACTTCAGGCAAAAATGTTAAAATTTCAACTGGTAGTTTTTGTTCTTCCAAAAAAAATTTCCAGTTATCCAATAATTTTTTAATTATAACCTTTATTTCTAAAGATGTGATTAGAGATTCAATGTAGATTGTTAAGAACAATCTAATATAAAGCTGTTCCATTGAATATATAAATGTACCTCCATTTACATAACTAACATTATAGATTTCGGATTTCTTTATTCCTGAAGTAAAAAGACTCTCAAATAATTCCAACCGATCCTTAGGAACGTAGCCTTTATAATAATTATAGTTCAGTGGTAAAGATTGAAAGCAATATTTATTGAGTAAATCTATCATAAAATCTTTTTCTATAAATAACAAATGTTTATTTTTTTCAATATTATCCAAAAGCAATGGATTATCTTTTTGTATTCCTTTATTTATTAAGTCTATATCAGCCTTTATAAATTGAACAAGCTCATCCATTTCCTTCAAATAACATCATCATAAATTTAGGCAATATTATTATTTATTATTTTTCTTTTTAAATAGAAATAAGCCTGGTTGTTCATCTATAGTTTTTACGATTATATTTATTTGGTCTTGATGATTCCAATTTAGATTAGCAGCATCAATTATCGCTCGTGGTACAGTAACGATGCTTTTTTTATTGGATTCATAAAACAAGTATTTAGTTGGGTGTCCGTTCACTTTTAGTATCACATCAAAATCGTTCTATATTTATAATGAAATCATAACATTTAAATATTTATAATAAATCTATAATAATGAACAGAATCATAATGAGAATGAAACGATCCCAGATTTTTAACATTTAAAAATATGCAAAAATCTTGGTGTTTTCAATAGTAGGTGAAGAAAGATAATAATGGATCATTTTGATGTAAATTGCTATATGAAAATCATTGAATATATTGAGAGTAGGAGTTTGAATCGCAAGTCGATTATAATTTCAGTGAGTCAGATATTACTAAAGCTAATGAAGATTCTGGACACAAAAGAAGACAGAGAAATTGTTAAAAATGGTATATTACTTGTTATTTCGTACTTTACAGCTCTCCCACCTTATGAATACAGTAAAATTGGAGAAGAATTTGACCAATTATCTGAGAAAGATAAGCAAATTGCTCTCAGGAATTTAAAGAATGAATTCTTGCCCAATTAAAAGAGGAGTTAAGAAATTGAGAACGGCAATCCCAGTTAATGAGGAACTATTGGATAAAATAGACCAAGTCAAGCTGAAATTTGGTATTGAATTTCCTAGTTATCGAGATGTCATTAATCGAATGTGCGATATTTTGTTAGAAATGAATAAAGTAAACAGTATTAAAGTAGAAGTGTTGAAAACAACCATAGAAAAGACCTTCAAATTTTTACAAGAGAATGTAAGAGAGGATGATTATTTTTATGAAGAGTTCTTTAACGAATTAGTCAAGATATATGATGAGATTAATGATTTTTTAAGGAAGTGAACCATCAAGAATGATAGAAGTTTTAATTTTTCAATTTAATATTCCGAATTTAATTTTTCTTTAAATATAAATAATAATACAGTAATTAAAGACACGAAAGTTTAGTATATAAGGTCGAAAATCATGTCAATAAAAATAGATCTTGGTATGATGGTATGGGATTATGAAAATGGAGGCGAGATTTCAAACATTCCTCTTAGATATTTTATGTACAACCTCTTAATTACAGGAAAGAACCGAGCAGAGAGGAATGCGACACTATCTTACATTTTAAACCAGTTATACGTAAGATTACCTGATATTGGAGTTTTATTTATCAAGCTAAAATCGAATGAGGATTTGTATCTGTATCATCTTGACAAAGTGTATAAGTATGGAGATTCTGATTTAGTAATTCCCTATTTCATCAAAGAGCAATTTGATGCACGTAATAGAGAGCAATTTGAAGAATATATTAACGCTATTTTTGGATTTCATCCTGAGATGACAATTGTTATGGGATGTTTACTACACCATTATAAGACGGGAGAATTTCCTAGCTCCTTAGTAGATTTACTGGAGGATTTAAAGACCAATCTAATCGAGCATCCATATTCAGATAATTTTACAGAGAGTAATATAAGAAGCATTGAAAAAGCAATTCATTTATTCGAAAATGATCCTGTTTTAGAAAGAACATTAGAGATTCTGCTGGAAGTACCCGAATGGTTAAAATTATGGAGTGAGGGTAAGGCAATATGTATTGATTTATCTGGATGTGATCTTTTTTACCAGAAAGTTTTAGTGACTTTTCTACTTCAAACCATTAAAAATCTTATACCCATTAGGAATTCAGATGTCCTTCGTGGCATTATTGTTTTAGAGGACGCTGATAAGATATTAAAAAAACCTCCTCATGAAGACTATAGGAAAAATTTTATCATGAACAGAGACTATTTTAGAAGGATTGAAGAGGAGAATTATTTTCTTACCAAGGAACAGTTAGAAGGAGTCTATGGAGATAAAGAATATCTTTTTAATATCCAGCTTGAAAGGATGTTTGAGGATTTGATCTGTGATGAGTTTCGGTATAGAAACATTTCACTCATTACTGTGTGTGAAGATCTCTCTGAGATTTATTATTATTACAAAGATAGTTCTCAAATTAAAATAAATTTAGACTAAATAATTAATATTGAATAGTAAAAATAAGAATGATAGATGATAGAATTTATAAATTAGATAATTTACGAAACAAGGAAATATTAAAACTCATTACATTTAATTTCGCTCCTGATCTCTACTTTTTTTGCTGGAAAGGGTTTTTAGATTTTAAAAAAAAAAACATAGGATTACTTTTTAAAGAGTATAAAAGAAAACACGTTATCTTCCAGACTTGTTTTAATCTATCTCGTATCCAATTAGGAAATAGAACTATTGATTTATTAAAGCCACCTGATAAAGGAAGAAGGCACAGACAACATGAAATTGAGTATCCTATTTTTACATTTACTACTAAAGGTAGAAAAGTGTGGTATGAGGCATTAGAAGATGGATTCTGGGACAAATTAATTGAAATACCTAAAGAATATCTCTTAAATATTCGAAAATTTATTGAATATTTTCATACACATTATTTTTTTGACCGAGAACCTACCTTTTCATTGTATCATGAAATGATTAAAAAATTTGAAGAGAAAATGCCCTTTGAATTGCCAAAAGAAGGAGATTTTATATATGATGGTTTAAATTTTATGATATTCAATTATATTGATGAGAATAAAAATCATGGACGTTATCTTGAAGGTGAGATTAAATTTTTACAAGTATTGATTTTTTGTGCTTCATATAATAATATTTTGAGATTATATTTTACAAAGGAAAATCTCATTTCAGGATTCAATAATAACAATGAACATCATACATTATGTCATCATGAAGATCAGGTCTCAAAAATGTTTTTTATTAACTCGACTTTCACTCAGCTTAGATCTGAGAATAAAAAGCAAGGTAAAGTAGTTAATTTAGAAGATACAAATGCTGCCTATAAGGGAACTTATTATCCGAATTTTGTATCGTATAAAAGACCTTCAAAACGTATATATTATAAAAAGTCACGCCCTTCTCACAAAAAGAGACCTTATAAACCTCAAAAGATAATCCCATTACCGACAATAGAAAATACTGATATATTAAGAGCTATTTACAATCAGCCAGAAAAAGCAATAAGATCTGATTTTATATATGATTCTATTCCACAAGCAAAAAAATTTTTAGGAGAGATTAATCAGCTATCTAAAAGAGCTAAACAGTATCATAAGAAACAATATAACAAGCAAATAAAACAAAAAATTTCGGAACTCATTAACAGATGTTTTTTATCCACTTCTTTTAGAGATAATAATGGCAGAGCCTTTAAATACATTATAATAACTAAGAGTGGTATAATATATTTAACAAATCCTGATGGATTTTCTCCAGAATCTGTATCTCTTCAGTCTCTTATGCCACAAAAGAAAATTTCTTTCAAGCGAAAAGTTCGAAAATTTGCTTTCTCATTTACCTTTAAATTAAGACAAGTCCTTCCTTCAATAGTGAAATTAATCAAGACAATAATTTTGTACATTTTAACTCTTTGTATTGTGCTAGGAGCATGGTATCTGTTTTGCTTAGGTCCATATTATTTACTTACTTTTTTATTTGAACGATATCTGATGTATCATTTAGTGCTTTAAGTGAATGTTATTCTTGGTTAAATCCTTTTTGTGTAATAACTTCTTTTTTTTATGGTACCACATTACTTCTCTGTTTAGTTTTTCTGAGATATAGTACAAATGAGGGTATAAAAGGTATACTTGCACTTTTTCTATTAATAAGTTTTATCTGCTCGTTTACTACTTTTATACTTCTTCAGGTTTTCTATTGAATATAATTGAATAATAATGTTGAAGAATTATTTGCTTGCTACAAATTGACAGACTCTAAATCCTTATCATGACTAAAAAAGAATCAGAAATCTTATATATTTTAATATTTTTAAAAAGATTTATTTAATTGATATGCATGAGACTAAAAATTATTAATTACATCTTATTTGGAATATTTTTAATCTTAAATCTGGTAGATTTAGTTTCAACTCTAGTTGCCTTAGACCTTGGCTATCAAGAGAAAAATTTAACTTATGCACGTAAAAGTATAATTATAAGGAAAATAGTCAATTTTCTTTCTCTAATCATATTTTATTCACTTTCGAATCCGTCCAGTTTAACATTATTTTGCAGATCTTAATATTTATAATTTATTAATGTCTAAACTTATTTTATTAATATAATGACAGTTCAAAATACTCTCCTTTTTTATACTGATTAAATAGAATGGTTAATTAAAAGAAGATTAAGAGAATTTAAATCAAAATAATTATCTAGTGTATTTATGAAAGTAGAATTTTATGAAGATCTCAACCGATTTAATGAGATGGTATTTCCATTTTTATTAAAGTATGAAGCAGAAAATAATCTGCTTTTCTCGATTCTTAACTCTCTAAAGGAAGACTTATATAGATATGGAGATAATAAACCAATTTTTACTTCTATTACTGAGAATGACAAGATAAAATTAGTTTCTATAAGAACTCCTCCCCATAACCAAATTATATCGTATACGGATAATTTACAAACTATTGATGTTTTAATTGATGTACTTATTAAAAAGAATATTAAATTACCTGGTGTTTTGGGTTTTAAAGAAGGAGCAAAAAAGTTTATTAAGCAATGGTGTAAAAAGAAAGGGATTAGCGCTGAATTAGTTACAAATGAAAGAATTTATAAATTAGAACGTGTAGCAGAAGAAACTTTAGGTAAAAATGAATTTATTAAAGCCACAAGGTTATATGAGAATAAAATTCTGCAATGGGCAAAAGAGTTTTTGATAGAAGCATTTCAAGAAAGAACCAACGAAATGATAGAACAATCAATAAAAAAAATAGCGAAGGCAATTAGGAAAGGGAAAAATTTTTTTATTATTAGATAATAATAAACCAGTTTCAATGGTACAAAAAGCAGGAAAAACACCTAATAGAAATTTAGTGAACTTTGTTTATACTCCACCAGAATTAAGAAGAAGGGGATATGCAACTGAGTGTGTAGCTAAATTAAGTAAAAACATATTAGAAGAGGGAAATCGATTTTGTTTCTTATTTAAGACTTAATGAATCCCACGTCGAACAGTATTTATCAAAAAGTTGGTTATCGCTCTGTAATTGACGTAGATGAATTTCAATTTGTCCTTAAGTAATTAATCCTTCTACAAAATAAAATAAAAAAAAGATGCGAGAAAGTCTCCTGATTTTCTCCTGAAGATTTTTAACTAATTATTACTTCTTTTCTGGTGGTAAGATTTCAATGTCGATTGATGAGACGTTGCTAGAAGTCCCATCATCATTAGTAAATGTCTCAGTGTCAATTATGATTTCTCCATAAGTACTTCCTTTAATAAAATTATTAATAACAATTTCTGCTACATCAACTGCTCGGGATATAGATCGTCCTCGAGCTAGTAATCTCACTGGTTTTTCATTTAGAACAACCATAGCAGCCATTACATAATTCATTGACCTCTTCTTACCAATAAAAACTTTTGAGTCATCATCATTAGCCATTAATTCTCACCTTTTCTATGCTTGGTTTATACCTTTCTTTTTTATGCTTTCTAATCTTTTGTATTCCTTATATGTGTTTTAAATGCCAATTATCTATAGATAATTATGTGTTATAAACCATATTCAGTTTTTAAGATTTTGTAATTTTATAATATCTTTGAAAATATTAGGATAATATAATGATTCAATGAATTATAGTGTGAAATACTCTTATTATTTCAAATTAAATCTTGAATCATTAAAAAGATAAAAAAAATGAATTTTAAATTTATTTTTACTCTTTGCGTAATAACTTTTTATCAATCTTTCCTACCACAGTAAGAGGGAGCTCTTTTGAAAATTCAACTACTTTAGGAACTTCATAAGGGGAACAATTCTCTTTAGCGAATTTTATTATATTTTCTTTTAATGCATCTTCATTTCCATCAAATTCGTACTCAGGATCTATTTGTATATAAGCTTTCACAATTTCGGAACCCGGCCTATCTGGATTTGGCAACCCGATTAGAGCAATCATTCCAATAGCAGGATGTTTAGATAATATATCTTCAACTTTAGTAGAAAACAACTTATAACCCCCTACTATTATCATATCTTTTGTACGATCTACAATTCTAAGGTAACCTCTATCATCCATAATCGCGACATCTCCAGTACGTATATATCCGTCTTGGTCAATAGCTTTTTTAGTTTCTTCAGGTTTATTATAATATCCTTTCATTACCATAGGGCCTTTTACCCATATTTCTCCTGGTTCCCCTAAGGGAACTTCTTCTCCAGTATCAGGATCAACTATTTTTAATTCCGTGTTTAATAACGGTAATCCTATTGAACCTAATTTCCTCTTGCCTTTCATAGGATTCATTGTAGTAAGGGGAGAAGTTTCGGTCATTCCATAAACTTCTAATAATTTACCTTCACCTATAATACCTTCTAATTGTTTCTGCGATTCTTCTGGAAATGGTGAAGCAGCAGAAATGCAGAATTCTAAACTTGAATGATCTAATCGCTTAAATTTTCGTGTATTAATCAAAATTTGAAATAGTGAAGGCACATTTACAAGAGCAGTTGGTTTATATTTCTTAATCTCATTACAAATATGTAAGGCATCTCTAGGATCAGGTATAAGCACTTGTCCCCATCCTAGATAAATACAGTTTTCACAGAAAAATGTACCCGCGATATGGAAAAAAGGAAATCCTGAAAGTGCAATTTTTGCTCCACTTTCCCAACTAAGCCATTTTTGGACAATTAACAAATCCGAAACACTGTTTCTATGTGATAACATAGCACCTTTAGGAGGTCCTGTTGTTCCTCCAGTATATTGAATAAATGCTATATCATCAGGAGTTACATTGACCTTAGGTACGTCAGTAGAGTATTGAGCTAGGACGTCATCATGAAAGTCAAGAACAGTTTTTCCCTCTAATGGAGTGACCTCTCCTGAAGGAATATCTCTAACAGCTCGAATTTTATCTTGTTGTTCTTTTGGAAAAATCCCAATAACACTAGTCCATACTATTAACTTCAATTGAGGCAATTTTGATTCTATATTTTTTAATCTATGCTGGAAAATTGCGTCTAAAGTTACCAGAGCAACATTTTTTTCACCCGCTCCTAAATCATTTAATTGGTAATGCATTTGGACATCTGACATGAGTGGACTTACTCCAGAAACAATGCATCCTGCTTTAAGAGTACCAAGAAGAGCAATCACGTATTCAGGTATATTTGGTAAGTTTATTCCTACAACATCTCCTTTCTTAAACCCTTGTTTAATCAACATATTAGCAAATTGATTTGAATATTTATCTAATTCACCATAATTTATTTCTAAGCCTTGATATGCTAACGCCATTTTCTTAGGAAACTTTTCAATAGTATCCTTCACGGCTTCCGTATATGAAATTTTCCATAAACTAGGATCCAAATCAGTTAATCCCTCGTCCCAATATTTTCGCCAGAATCGGTCTTTATAAGGACTTGACATGTTTACAATATCCACCTTTAATTTTTAATAAAATGAAGTTGTTAATAATTAATATTGATAGAATTAGTTAAAAAGTTTTAATTTATTTGAGATTATCGACTTTTTTGATTAATTATTATCTTCAAAAAAGTCTTTCTTTTAATAGAGTCTCTTTCTAAAATCCTTAATATATTGATCTCTATCTTCATACTCATACCAAGCAGACCCATATTTTTCTAATTCATATGCTTCTTTATATGATTTATCAAGTAAATGGTTACTACATAATTTAATAGCATTAAGAACAGTTTGATTTTTAGGAAAGAGAAATTTTGCTTTATCAATAGCAGCTTGCATCAATTCTTCTTGGGAATCAACTATTTGATCAATTAATCCAATTTCTAACGCTTTTTCAGAGCTTAATTTTTCAGCAAACATAAGTATTTTTTTTGTCCAAGGTATCCCAATAACTCTTGTCATTAACACAATTGTTCCAGTTCCAGGAAAAATACCTAAATTTATTTCAGGCATCATAAAAAAACTTTCTTTAACAGCTATTCGATAATCAGAGCATAGAGAATAGGCAACACCATCACCCATTGCCTTACCATTAATAGCACAAATGGTTGGTTTTCCATAATATATTGATTTCGCGATAAAGGCAGCGGTTTGTTCATATTCTTTAACAGCAGCATGATTACTTCCATCTATAGAATCAATATCCATTCCCGTTGTAAAACTTGAACCATTTCCAGTCAATATAATTCCTCTTATTTTTACATTATCCATACAATACTCAATTGCTCTTTTCAAATCTTTTAACATTTCAGTAGTTAAAGCATTTGCTCGTTCTGCTCTATTTAGGGTAATTATTCCAAATCTTTTTTTTATAGAAAATTCTATAAATTCTCCAAATTCTAAACCTTCAAATGACATTTTTATTCTTTTTCACTTTTTTTTCTTTTCAATATCATTAAAATTATAATGATGATAACTTTTCTCTAAAATCACTTATGAATTTATTTTTATTATCATATTCAAACCACCCTGAAGCCTCTTTTTCTAATTCGTAAGCTTTATGATAAATTTTATCAAGTAAATGATTTGAACACAATTTAATAGCATTAAGAACAGTTTGATTTTTAGGAAAGAGAAATTTTGCCTTATCAATAGCAGCTTGCATCAATTCTTCTTTGGAATCAACTATTTGATCAATTAACCCAATTTCTAACGCCTTTTCAGAGCTAATCTTTTCAGCTAGCATTAACATCCTTTTTGTCCAAGGAATCCCGATAATTCTAGTCATTAATACTATACAACCTGTACCCGGAAAAATACCAGAAAAGATTTCAGGATATTGGAAATAAGTGTCTTTAACATTTATCCTATAATCACAACATAAAAGAAATACAACACCCTCACCTAAACAACGGCCATTTATAGCCGCAATCGCAGGCTTTCCATTAAATAATAACATACAAATCTCAGCAGCAGTTCTCTCAAGGTCTTTTACAGCATTATGATCACTACCATCAATAAAATCCAAGTCCATACCTGTACTAAAAGTTGTTCCATTTGCAGTTAGGATTAAACCTCGAATTTTTTCTGAATTTTGACAATATTCTATTGCTTTTTTTAAGAATCTTAATTGCTCAATTGTAAATGCATTTGATCTATGAACCCTATTAAGTGTTATTATTGCAAATCTCTTCTTTACATTAAATTCAATGTATTCTCCGATATCGAGATCTTTTAGAGACATATATAAAATTAATTTTCATTTAATAAAAAATAATAATAGTCTTATTGAATATAGTGAGTAATAGGTAATTTTTAATATATAAAAAATATGCCTGTTCACATTACCGATTTCTTAGAAATAGGGTCCAATGGAATTAAAAAAGAAGATCTAATAAAGTCTCCAAATTTAAAGAAGACCTTTATCTCAATTAATCAACATTTATATGCTAAATTAAAACAAACTGATACAGATACAAGGACAAGATCTAAAGAAATAATAAATCTCTTACTTTGTAAATTAACTGATGAAATTAGCAAGGATGATAATGAAATTGTGGATTTTTGTATTAAAAAAGGTGAATCAATAGAAGATTTATTTGAAAGAATACAAAAACTATTCGAAAAAAATGTTAAAGAAAAATATAAGGATATAATTAGTGAAAACGAGCAAATTAGCCTAAATAAAGAACTTTTATACCTAATTGTGAAAGAATTACAGCAGATTTCATTATTAAAATCCTCTAAAGACATATTAAGTGATGCTTTTGAGATTTTTGTAAGTAAGATTTTAAAAGATGAAGGAGGGCAATTTTTTACCCCTCCAAATATCATTGAATTCATGGTACATTATTTAGATCCTACTGTTGATGCAAAACTACTAGATCCCGGGTGTGGTCATGGCGGGTTCCTTCTTGAAGTAAAGGAATTGTTATGGTCAAAAATCAGCTCTGAAGAAAAAAGAATTAATTCTATTTCAAATTTATTTGGTATTGATAAAGACCTCTTCTTAGCAAAAATTAGTAAATTATACTTAGAAATATTGAGTAATGGAAAATCTAATATTTTTTGTGAGGATTCTTTGGATCCCAAAAGTTATGGAACTCAAGCAAAAGAAGTAATAAAAGACAATTTCTTTGATTATATTTTTACTAATCCTCCGTTTGGTGTTAAAATTCCTATAAACGATAAAGAAATTTTAAAAGATTACAAGCTTGGTCATATTTGGAAAAATATTGGTGATGAGTGGAAAATGCAAGAAAAGTTAGTAAAACAACAACCACCCCAAGTTTTATTTATTGAAAGGTGCATTCAGTTCCTTAAAGATGGAGGAAAGCTAGGTATTGTCTTACCAGAAGGGATATTCGGAAATCCTACAGATCGCTATATCTGGGAATATTTAACTTCTAATGGTAAAATCTTAGCTATTATCTCATTAGATCAGAATACCTTTCAACCTTATACATGTAATAAAACAAGTATTTTATTCTTTCAAAAATTAAATAATATTCCGGCAGATTATACAATTGATTTTGCAATTGTGGAAAATGTGGGACATGATAAAGATGGTAAGGTTTCATATAAATTGAATAAAGATGGAAGTAAAAAATTAGATTCTGCAGGCTATCCAATAGTAAACGATGACCTCATAGGTTTACACTTAAAAATAAGAAAGGCTGAAGAATTTGACTATTTAAAGGAACAAAAAATCTTTAAGATTAAATTTAGCCAGATTAAAGATAAAATTTTCATCCCGATTTATTATATCGGTGTAGAAAAAACTTTAAAGAGACTGGCAGATGATAAAAATTTCACACTTTTAAGTATTAAAAATTTAACAAACCAAAAAATAATTTATACTAATAAGGGTGGTTATCTCCCTCGAGGAGATGAAATAGGATCTCATGTTTATGGTTTAGGTGATATTCCATTTATTCGGACCAGTGAAATAAATAATTGGGAAATAAATTTAGATTCATATAAAAAGACAAGTGAAGAAGTTTATAAGCATTATAAACTAAAACAGAATATAGAAGAAGGAGACATCCTATTAGTTAAGGATGGTGGGCCTAATTTGATTGGAAAAACTGCTTATATAACTAGCTTAGATACTAAAATAATAATTCAAAGTCATATATTCCAGATAAAAGTATTAGAAAATAATGAATTTATTGATTCTTATCTCCTTTTATATTTATTGAATTTAGATATTGTGCAAAAACAAATTCAAGCAATTACTTTTGTTCAAGGAACAATTGCAACGATTGGAAACAGAATTATGGACGTAATCTTACCAATCTCCTCGGACATTAATAAAAGAAAAGAAATCTCAGAATATGTAAAAAAGATTGTTGATGATAAAACAGAAGTAAGGAAAAATATATCCAGATTATCTCTAGAATCTTTTAATAACTAAAATATTCCTAATAAAAAACTTAAAAAGTTTGTTAAATATCTCAATAAGATGAAAATCGAAAAATTTTCTATGGAATTATATGAAGATGTAATTAATCTTTGGAGAAAGGCAGGAATTAGTGCAGGTTCCACTGATACGAGAGAGGAAATCCAAAGAATGCTTAAAAGAAATCCAAATCTTTTCCTAATAGGTAGGGTAAATGAGAAAATCATTGGTGTTGTAATGGGAGGATTCGATGGAAGAAGAGGATATATCCATCATCTAGCTGTAGAACCTGATTACCAAAAAAGAAGATATGGTAAAATGTTGATAGATGAATTAATTGCAAGGTTTCATAAAATGAGAGTACATAAAGTTCATTTATTCATTGAAAAATATAATAAGCAGGTTGTAGATTTTTATTTTAATTTGGGCTGGGATATAAGAGATGATTTGATTATGATGAGTTATGTCCCTGATAAAAATTTATATAAGATGAGAATATAACTTAGGTATTGTTCTATATTAATATTTATTCTGAAATTGACTCTGATTTTTATTAAAATTTTAAATATTCATTGAATTAATATTATTCATATTTACAGAAAATTCAAAATTGATTTAATATGAGTGATGAAATTACTGAGTATTGGATGAAGTTATGGCCTAAAGAAACACCTCGCCATATTGACTATGATGAAATATCCTTAGGACAGATGTTAAGAAATACAGCTGAGACGTACCCAGAAAGTCAAGCTATTTATTTTGAAGGATTTCAGATGACATATAAAGAATTAGATGAAGCAGCAGATCAATTTGCTACAGCCCTCGCAAGAATGGGAATTAAAAAGGGGGATGTTATACTTATAGATTTACCTAATGTCCCTCAATTTGTAATTACATATTTTGGTATAGTTCGAATTGGTGCTATTGCTAATCCCATCATTCCATTAAATAGATTTACAGAAATTGTTCATCAAACAAATGATTCTAAAGGAAAAGTTTTGATTATTTTAGATATACTCTATGAAGAATATTTACATGGCAATGAATTGAGTAAAATGCCTACATTAAAGGATATTATATTGACTGGAATTGCTGAATATCTGCCCCCAATGAAGGCTAAATTAGGGACCGCTTTAGGAAAGGTTCCAAGAATGAAAAAATGGCCAACAAAAGTTGGAGATGTGAATTTCCATAAATTTCAAGACTTTTTAACAAGAGGACTTCCGATAGAGTTACCAGCCGTGAATATAAATCCTATAGAAGACGTTTCTACTTTGATATATACTGGAGGTACTACAGGGCTTCCAAAAGGGTGTATGATGTCACATTTTAATTTTGTGGTAAACGCGCAACAGGGTAGCACTTTTGTGCGAACTCAACTACCAAAAGTAGAAGAAACTTTAGGTAAAGGGGGAATGTTTGTTGTATTACCTTTAGCACATGAATTTGCATTATCAATAGCAATGAATATTGGAGTGTATCATGGATATAAACTAGTTTTATTTATAAAACCACCTGCTAAGCTTTCAAAGATATTAAAAATGATTAAACAAGAAAGCATAGCTTTTGGTCCTGGTGTGCCAACTTTATGGAATAAGATTAGTCAAGACCCAGGTTCCATCAAGTATAAAGGAAAACTTGATTCTCTTATTGCATGCTTAAGTGGGGCTTCTGCTCTCCCTTTAGAGGTGAAACAGGAATTTGAAGATATCACTGGTGCGTTAATCGTAGAAGGTTTTGGAATGAGCGAGACAAGTCCAATATTAACGGTCACACCATTCCATAAATATAAGGAAAATACAGTAGGCTTCCCCGTTTCAGATACATTGATAAAAATTGTTGATCCTGAAGATGGCACAAAAATTTTGCCTCAATGCCCTAATGATAATTGTGATGACTGCGGACCAGATGAGGCAAAATATATTGGAGAAATTTGTGGTTGTGGACCCCAAGTATTTCTAGGTTATTTAAATAGACCAGAAGCTACTGAATATGCATTGAGAAAAGATTCAAAAGGAAGAACTTGGTATTATACGACGGATATTGGTTGTATAGACCACGATGGATACCTACATATCAAGGACCGTAAAAGAGATATGATTAAATATAAGGGACACTCTGTATTTCCAAGAGAAGTTGAAGATCTAATGTATCTTCATGAAGCTATTAATGAAGTTGGCGTTGTTGGAGTTCCAGATCCAGAAGTGGAAGAGAATATAAAAGCTTATGTCTCGCTTAAACCTGAATATCAAGATAAAGTTTCAAAAGAAGACCTAATGGAATGGTGTAAAACTAATATTTCAGCATTTAAATATCCAAGGATAATAGAAATTATCCCAGAATTGCCCAAGTCTGTAGTAGGTAAAATATTACGGCGTGAATTAAGAACTAAAGAATAATCAAAATTATTTTTTTTTATAATATCAATTTATTTTATAAAGTTATTTGAATTTTTAAGGTAAATTTCTGCATCTTTTACTATATTTTCAATAATATCTTTTACATTATCGATACTATTGATTATACCACAACTTTGACCTAAAGGAACAGCACTATTTTCTATATACCCTTCATATACCATTTCATAATTCTTTTGATCAATAAGCAAATCTTGTATTAACATTTCACTCTCCTTTACGAGTTTCTCATTTTTATTTTTCACAGTATCATGATGGGATGTGTATGTATTTTTCCATAATCTTATTGGAGCTATAAATCCTGTGACTACTGTTGTATCAGGAGCTTTCGCAGGAGCTACAATTTGTTTATAATTTTCATGAAATTCACTATCTTTTGATGCAATGAATCTAGTTCCCATAGCTATCGCTCCTGCTCCCATTGCTAATGCTCCAGCAAGCCCTACACCCGTTGCAAATCCTCCACATGCAATTATGGGAATATCAGGAAATGCTTGTTTTACCTGTTGAATCAAAACTAAGGTAGATGTTTTCTCATATGATTGATGACCACCCCCTTCAAATCCAGTTACTACAAGCCCATCAACTCCTGCCTCTACGCATTTTCTAGCTAACCAAAATGCTGGAGCTACATGGAAATTTCTGATATCAGACACTTCTTTTAATTTCTGGTAATTTTTACTTCTTAGCAACATACGAGCGGAACCAGCAGAAGTTATTGCATATCTTACCTGTTCCCTTAATTTTGGTTTGCTCATAATGAACTTGGGTATTTCTCTACAAAGTTTTATAGCATCCATTTGCATCCTTGCTGTTCTAATATTAAAACCAAAAGGTTTATCTGTATGTTCAATAACATATTCCATATTTTTCTTCATTTCTTCAGTACTGCTTTTACCGAATAAATTAGTATGACTTAAAACTCCTAATCCTCCCGCTTCAGATACTGCTACCGTTAATTCAGTTGTATAAAAAGGTCCCATAGGTGCTCCAACAATTGGATGCTTAATTCCTAACATTTCAGTTATATTTGTCTCTAAAACCAATTTTTTTCACTTTTGTTAACAAACTGTTAATTATAATACAATTATAGAATTAAATAATGTAAGATTTAAACTTTTAACGATTTACTCTCTAAAAAAAATTGGAAAAGAATATATAATAAATATATCTAATATCAAAAAACATAAAATAATATAAAATGTGAAAAAATGTGAAGAAAGTTGCGATTATAGGTATAGGAATTACTCCTTTTAAAGCCCAGTATTTAGATAAGACATATTTTGAATTAGCATATGATGCAACAAAATTAGCACTTGAGGACGCAAATAATAACGGTGCTGAAATAACTCATAAGGATTTACAATCTACGGTATATGGAATCTATAATGAGCTATTTGAAAGACAATTTATGCCAGATATTTTTTGTAATTCCTATATAGGGATGAATAATAAACCTGGTACTCGTATAGCAACAGGAGGAGCAACAGGAGGATATACTGTCCGAATGGCTTTTGCAGAAGTAGCTTCTGGCTTATCTGACTTATGTTTATGTATAGGAGTCGAAAAATGCAATGATTGCTATGACGAACAAACAGGAACTACGACACCTGAAGTTTTGAATGCCATCGCCTATTCTACTGATATGACTTACGAAAAAATGGTGTAAGTTCTACATATTTCGTAAATATCCTATGGGAATGATGGCAGCAACCTCGTACGTTTCTATGGTAAACGCCCATTATGAAGAATTCGGTAATCCTACCGAAGAACAAATGGCTTTAAATCTTAACAATTAGTTAAAATTGGCTAAAGTTAGCGTAAAAAACCATGGGAATGCTATGCTCAATCCAAAAGCACAATCCCCTATGAAAATTTCCTTAGATGATGTCCTATACTCAAGGATAATTTGTCATCCCTTCAAGATGCTTGATTGTTGTTTATATTCAGAAGCATCAGCAGCATTAATTCTCGCAAGTGAAGAAAAAGTAAGAGAATTAAAAATTGAAAAGCCGATTTGGATTACTGGTGTCGCAGCAGCAAATACCGATTGTTTTATAGGAAATAGAGAAGATATGGGAAGGTTATATTCAAATATTTTTGCTGCAAAAGCCGCGTATAAGATGGCAGGCTTAGACTATAATAAAATAAAGGAACAAATTGATTTAGCAGAGCTCCATGATGCCTTCTCAGGACAATGAATATCAGTTCGATATTCTCTGGATAAGAAGTCATCTCTTATGAGGAGCTTGGGTTTGTTCCTTTTGGGGAAGGTGGTCCATGGATTGAAAAATCCTTTGAAAAACCAGGGGAGGGGCCATGGTTAGATGGTGAATTACCATGTTGCCCTTGCGGTGGATTAATTGGATGTGGTCATGCTGTTGGTGCTACCGGGATAATGTCTACAGGTGAAGCAGCACTTCAGCTTAGAGAGGATGCTGGAAAGCATCAAATAAAAACAATTGAAAATGGCAGAGCTATTGCTCACTCAATAGGAGGCCCTGGAGCGGCATATGCTGCGGTTATAGTAATGACAAATGAGGAGGGGTTGAAAAAACCATGAGCGAAGAATTTCAGGAGCATCAAATAAGAGATGTAATAAGGATCAACTACAAATACACAATGGGAGGACAATCCAAATTCTTTTTAGAATTAATGAAAAATAAAAAACTATTGGGCACAAAATGTACTAAATGTGGAAAGACATGGATGCCTCCAAGGATCAATTGCTCTGATTGTTTTGCTCCTGCTAAATGGGTAGAATTGAACCAAACAGGAACTATAGAAGTTAGCACAATTGTATGGTATACAACTTCTGCATTTATAAAAGCCGTACCTTATAGTATAGGCTTTATAAAATTAGATGGAGCAGAAACCGCATTACTTCAAGGAATTTTTTCAGAAAATTTAGTTCCTTCTAAGATTAAAAAAGGAAGAAGAGTTAGAGCTGTTTTTAACAAAGTAAGAGAAGGGAAAATGACAGATTTCTTCTTTGTTCCAGAAGATGAATATGAAAACTGGATTAATAAACCTGAATATGAAGGAGGGAAGTAAAAATGGGTATAGCAAGAGATAATTTAACAAAAATTATTGAAAAAATAAACCAAAATGAAAAAGCTCAAGTTGTTTTTGTAACTAATATTGCTGGGAAGGACGTTGATTGGGAAATGTCATTTCAATTCAACCTTGATATTGAAGACCCTTTTTATGTAGATATTAAAAACCGCAAAGCAATTTTGTTAGAAGGGACCAAATCAGATTCAGTTATTGTTATGTCTGGAGATCCTAATTCAATCGTTAAAATTTGTAATGGAAAAGGTGATTTCACGCATGCCATTAGTCGTGAAGAAATTAATGTAGAGAAAGGTAAAGTAATGGATATTATTCGTTTAACGAGAGCTATAACATTAGTTTTAAAAGCAAATTAATTAGATTTTACAAATTTTTTTTCTTTTTTATAATATAATTGTTTTTTTATGATTGTTATTTGAACTAAAAATAGTAAAGAAATGTAACATTTCCCCTACATTTAGTTATATCTTACAAATTTACGATAAATAATGAAATATAATATATACTATTTCGATTACTCAATAAAAATTTTAAGGATAGAAATAATTAATATTGTTAAAACAAAGATGGAAATCTTTATAAGTTTACTCATTGAATATTTCAACATAGAAATTTTTCCAAAAATAACAATACAGAAATTATCTATAATTAAAAATAAGGAGATGATAATTATATGAAAAGAGAATTTGCTATATTAGGTATTATAGTTGGTCTCGCAGTTGGATTCGGTCTTGGATGGTTTATACCTCCACTTCTTACCGCAGAACCAGAAGGGAAGACATTACTCGAGGAGATTCAGGATCGAGGCTATATTTATGTGGGAACTGATGAACCATGGCCCCCTTTTGAGATATTTAATGTTACTGCGGATGAGTGGCAAGGTTTCGACGTCGATCTGTCAGCCATGATAGCTGCGCATCTCAATGTTAGCCTAAGGATGACAGATATGGATTTTGATATCTTGATTGGTGCTTGTAAAGCAGGCACTATCGATATGATTGCGGCTGCAATGATGGTTACACCAACTCGTGCAGAACAACTCGCGCATTCCGTGCCCTACATTCGTGTAACTGAGGTTGTCATCGTCAAGACTGCCTCAACGATTAATATCACTAGTTTAGATGAAATTACAGCTTACACTGTTGGTGTTCAATCGGGTACCACACAGCATGATACCTTATTAGACCTCGGCATGACTGAAGGCGTAGATCTTTTAGTATACCCTAAAGCTAACATACTTATGGCCGCATTAGATGCTGGAACGATTGATGCTGCATTTGTAGATGAACCAGTTTTTACCGTCTATGCCAAAACATACGCATTTAAGTCTATATTCACAGTACCAGCTGAGCCTACAGCACTTTGGTGTCGTTGGGAAGAACCCGAGCTGATGAAAGAAATCAATACAGTCATCCTTAATGCCTTTGGAGATGGAACTATGGATTTACTCATCGAAAAATGGTTTGGGTGAACAGCATTCCGAATCCTCCCAATTCCGCTGAAATTTTTTTTTATATTCTTTCGAAAGGATTGCCTGCAACATTATTGCTCACAGCTCTAGGTCTATTAGGTGGGTTTGTGATAGGTTTATCACTGGCAATTATGCGCGTTTATGGTGGTAAAGAACTTAATTGGTTAGCGAGTGGCTATGAAAAAATATTTCGTGGAATCCCAATTCTGGTTCTGATATTCATTTTTGCTATTTATCTAACTTATTTGTATGAGATTTGCTTTGGTAATAGATGTTATGGCATAGAGCTACGTTATAGGCCGCTTGTCGGTGTAATTTTGGCACTTGCCCTTCGCAGTGGTGCTTACCAATCTCAGATTTTTCGGGGCGCTCTTCTATCTGTGAATCCAGGGCAGGAGGAGGCTGCTCGTGCATTGGGGATGAGCCGTTTCCAAGCTTTACGAACTATTATATTACCACAAGCCTTACGGCTAGCGGTTCCTAGCTGGTCGAATGAATATGCGGTGGTCATCAAGGATTCATCCTTTGCCCTCACGGTTGGAATTGTCGAGATGACGAACGCGTCCTTACAGATATCATCAAATTTCGTTGATTTATGGGCTCTATCCATAGGTATTGTGGCGATTATATATTTTCTATTCACCTATCCTATAACAAGATTATTTGGCGAACGGCAAACCAAGAAACTTGAAGAGTTGGGAATGGGAGGTGGATAAAGATGGGTAAATCCGTGCTACGCATCGTTGATGTGTGGAAATCATATGGAGAATTGGAGGTTCTTAAGGGGATCTCATTTGAGTTAATGGAACGAGAGGTGAAGGTTATCTTTGGACCAAGCGGCTCTGGTAAGAGCACATTGCTTCGTTGCATCAATATGCTGGATCCACCAGACCAAGGAGAGGTATATCTCTCGGAACAGAATCTAATGGAGCCTGGAATCAATCTTAACAAAATGCGAGCAAATATCGGTATGGTATTCCAACATTTTAATCTTTTTGCGCATCTCAGAGCAATAGATAACGTTAGTATCGGTCTTCACCGAGTAAAAGGTGTATCAAAGGAAGAGGCTCGCTCGAAGGCATCGAAAGCTTTACATCAAGTAAGGATGGCGGAATGGGCTGATCATTATCCTGCACAATTATCCGGTGGTCAACAACAGCGTGTAGGTATTGCACGTGCATTGGTAATGGAGCCTGAAGTTATTTTGTTTGATGAACCAACCTCTGCTTTGGATCCTGAACTGATTGGTGAAGTACTTCAAGCAATGTTGGATCTTGCTAAAACTGGTACTACAATGATAGTAGTAACTCACGAAATGGGATTCGCAAGAGCTGTTTCATCAGAAATGCTTTTCCTCGGTGATGGCGTCATAATAGAACGAGGAACCCCGCAACATTTCTTCGTCTCACCAAAGTCTGATCGTGTGAAAGCTTTTCTTAAGCAACTTGATATTTTATACGGAGGCCATGAAGGACTTCTGAAATTGTCAAATGAGGACGAAAACAAATGATGTTCCAAGCTCTCCCTCAGGAAATTCAGGACTTACTTACCGTACTAGAATACTGGGATGAAATCCTAGAAGGTTTTACAATGATGATTTGGTTATATGTATGGGCACTAGTGATAGGCTTTTTTCTTGGCCTTTTCCTCGCCATTCTTCGCCAATATGGGGGGGCAATTATTTCACGGATTGCTACTGGGTACATCGAAATTGTGCGGGGTACACCTTTACTAGCACAGATATTACTCCTATACTTTCTCCCTTATAGCTTGAATATCCCCATTAAAAGGTGGGCCTTCTACACTAACTTTAGAATCAGTAATAGGGAGATGACTTTCATCTTTTTAAATCCAGAAATTTTAGTAGGTATCCTCGCTTTAGGTCTTAATAGTGCGGCTTATCAAGCTGAATACCTCCGTGGTGCTATTACATCTGTTGGTACTGAGCAACTAGTAGCTGCCCAATCGCTGGGTATGTCTCGTCGGGCGGGTATAGTCCATATCGTGTTGCCACAGGCTTTACGCCGTGTTATTCCTGCATGGTCCAACGAAGCCGCCTATCTTCCGAAATATACTATAGTTGTCTGGTATATTGGAGTACCAGAACTTTTTGGCAAGGCTCACTATCTCGTATTTAGGGAGTTTATCCCAGAGGCTACATTCATTATTATCGCTATCATCTTTATAGTCTTGATCTCAACTGTTTCCAAAGTACTAGATGTCATCCACAAACGAACGGCGATTCCGGGATTGTAGGATGCCCAATAATTACTACCTATTGAAAAAAATGAGAGCCCTCAACTTTTAGTTATGTAAAAGATAATAATTAAATTATAAAATTTTTTTTTTTTTAACACCTATCGTTTTTAGTTCAGTAATTTATATAATTTGATATTTTAATCCTTTCATTTGAATTAAATGTTACAAAAATGAAAACGAAAGTCTACGTTGTTAAAAGAGGATCTCATGAAACGACTCAAGCGGTAGTTTTAAGAACCCTTAAATTGATCCCTTTAAAAGATTTTATCACCAATTCAGAAGAAAAAATCTTGATAAATCCAAACTGGGTAACATCAGACCATTTTAGTACTGGAAGCGTGATTTCAACAGACACATTAGAAGGAATTGTCACGTATATACGTATATAGATATATTAGAATAATATTGAAATTCTTAATTGAAATGTTGATTTAAGGTAACCTAGAGACATACTTCGATTTATCAACTAGAATAATTGTACAATTGATTAAGAAAAATAATAGATCAAAGAAGATTTAAAATAGATTTAATACTCTTTTAAATTAATTCCAAATAGTAAAACAATAAAATGCAAAAATTTCAACCCTTTGCTAAAGAACGCTGGATGTCCAAGTTTGAGCAGGATGTTGAGTTCAACCTGACCGAAAGTAGTGTTCATCCAATGTCGCTCAGCGAATTACTTTCAGATGATCCAGATTATATCAATCATCTTCTTGCTACTGATCTGAATTATCCACATGTTAATGGCATCCCCGAACTAAGGGAAAATATTGCTGCGTTATATGATGGTGCTACGGCGGACAATGTTTTGGTTACGGTAGGGGCAATTGAAGCCAATTATAATGCTATCCGTACGTTACTTGCTGCTGGTGATGAAATCGTCATGATGCTACCAAATTACATGCAAATTTGGGGTATTGCCAAGAACAATAATTTTAGGTTAAGAAAACTCCATCTACTCGAGGAAAATGGTTGGGCACCTGACTTAGATGAATTACAAGAAAAAGTGACAAAAAATACCAAACTCATCGCCGTATGTAATCCTAATAACCCTACTGGTTATATCCTTACTGAGAATGAAATGGATGCTATTGTTAATGCAGCAGAACGAGTTGGTGCATGGATTTTGGCCGATGAAGTCTATATTGGTGCTGAACGTTTGATAAACGATCAAACTCCTTCATTTTATGGACGATACGACAAAGTACTAGCGGTGGGTAGTATGAGTAAAGCATATGGTTTACCTGGACTTCGTATTGGCTGGGTACTCGGTCCTATTGATACTATAGATAATATTTGGGCTAGACACGAGTATACTACAATCAGTGCCACGATGTTATCAAACAAACTCGCTGCGATCGCCTTGTCCCCTAAAGTAAGACCGCGCATTATCAAGCGTACTCGTAAGTTCATTCGTAATGGATATCTGGTTTTACAATCATGGATGGATAACCACAAAAATACATTCAGTTTTATACCTCCACAAGCAGCTGCAATCCTTTTCTTACGTTATCACTTAGATATCAATTCTACTGAATTTGCAGAGCGTTTGCGAAAGGAAAAGAATGTACTCATTATACCAGGGGATTTTTTCGGTATGGACAAGTTCCTTCGGATTGGTTTTGGACTGCCGCAAGATTACCTTACCCAAGCACTTAGTCGCATACATGAATTACTTATGGAGTTAAAAAATTCGCAAAGCTAAATCTTTATTTTAGCATTTTCAATTTCTTGTCTAAGCTCTTCTTTTTCTATTTCTGGACCCACTTCAACTATTTTACCATTCACATAGATTCTTCGAGAAATACCATATTGTTGTAAAATTGATTGATTATCAGCAGAATATTCATTTAAAATCACAGTACCTCCATATTCTGAGACTATTTCTCGAACTCTTTGGGCTTCAACATCACTGGTTAAACAGAAAGTACTCCAAAATAGATCTATTACCACTTTTCCTTTAATGGGTTTAAATTTATAGTTTTCTTCCCTAAATGTAGGTGGTTCTGCAGTTTGATCAAACTGTTTCCATAATATTGCTTCTTCACCCCTCCTTACCACGACTTTAAAACCAAGGTTTAAAAAATACTTTGCAGGCATAAACCAAAAATCCCAAAAATAACCAATCGTTGCAATTCCCTTTCGCTTTTGATTGAAAGTTTCTTTCTCTGCCGCTTCAATTAATTGTTTCCCAATTCCCCTCTGAGAAAATTTTGAATGTGACACTAAACAGGGAAATACCATTAAATCTTTACCTTGGAATTGCTCCGGATTTATTAAGGGTGTTTCACTCGAAGTAGCAGAGCGAGAAGTCAAGATAATATTTGGGCCAAGTGGTTCTGGTAAAAGTACACTACTTCGTTGCATCAATATGCTAAGCCCACCAGATAAGGGTGAAGTATATCTTCGTGGACAGAATCTTATGGCATCTGGAATAAATCTTAATACGATACGAGCAAGGATCGGCATGGTATTCCAACATTTTAATCTATTTGCTCATCTCAAAGCGATAGATAATGTTAGTATAGGGCTTCGCCGGGTGAAAGGTCTTTTAAAGGAAGAAGCTCGCGCAAAGGCACTAGAGGCATTGCAACAAGTTAAAATGGAGCAATGGGCTGATCACTATCCTGCAGAACTATCCGGTGGACAACAACAACGTGTAGGTATTGCATGTGCTTTGGCCATGGAGCCAGATGTAATCTTGTTTGACGAGCCTACTTCTGCTTTAGATCCTGAACTGATTGGCGAAGTACTCCAAGTGATGTTGGATATTGCTAAAGCAGGTACTACAATGATAGTTGTCACTCACGAAATGGGTTTCGCGAGAGCTGTTGCATCAGAAATGATTTTTCTCGGTGATGGAGTTATCTTAGAACGGGGAACTCCTAAACATTTCTTCACCTCGCCTAAGTCTGATCGAGTAAAAAAATTTCTCAAACAGCTTCAGATATTATATGGAAGCCATGAAGGGCTTTTAAAGCAATCATATGAGGAGGAAAGTAAATGATATTTCAAGCTAGTCCCAACCCCATTAAGGAAATTTTTGCTGTACTGAAATCCTGGGATCATATCTTCTCAGGTTTTTTATTGACGATGTGGTTGTATGGATGCGCACTTTTGATGGGCTTTTTGCTTGGTCTTATCCTTAGCATACTTCGCCAGTACGGAGGGAGGATTCTTTCACGGATTGCTACTGGGTACATTGAGATTATACGTGGTACACCTTTGCTCGCGCAATTATTATTCATTTATTTTCTTCCCGTTAGCTTAAATATCCCTGTTGGAAGTTGGAGTTTAAAGACTAGCTTTAGAATGCTAGATAGAGACATCACTCTGAAGCTTATGGATTACCCAATATTTGTGG
The DNA here is from genome assembly GCA_019057865.1 of Promethearchaeota archaeon. Lineage (GTDB taxonomy): Archaea > Asgardarchaeota > Lokiarchaeia > Sigyniarchaeales > SOKP01 > Loki-b32. Next base: position 55,507 of record JAHLWP010000010.1, on the reverse strand, counting down.
GTATACTCACGCTGAGTCTTAATAGTGCGGTTTATCAAGCTGAATATCTCCGTGGAGCCATTATTTCTGTTGGAACTGGGTAATTAGAAGCTGCACGCTCGCTGGGAATGTCACGTATTGCTAGTATTCACCATATCGTATTACCACAAGCTTTGCGCCGTGTTATCCCTGCTTGGTCCAATGAAGCTGCTTATCTTCCAAAATATACTGTCCTTATCTATTTTATTGGAGGAGTGGAGGAATTATTTTTTCAGGCAGACGTTATCGCTCATAAGACGTTTTATCCACTCACTACATACGTCCTTACAACTATGATCTTTTTAATTACAATCACATTTATCACCAAGATACTGGAGATCATCCACAAACGGACAGGAATTCCAGGTTTGTAATTTGTCAAAGAACCTCAAATAAAAATAACGGGAAATTATTAAAAAAATAATCTTTAATTTTTTTTTTTTTTCTGAATTTTTTGAAATTTTAAGTAGAAGATTAAAAACTTGAAAAATCTTCCATAAACCAATCGTATACTGGTGGAATATTTTCTATAATTCGATATTTGATTTTTTTATGTAATACTACTATGAAAATTTCATCTTGCTTTCGAATATTTTGATAATATTGATTATCAGATATTTCTTTTAATTGATTTTTATCATTCATATTAATATAGAAAATTAAGTAATCGTTCATATCTGCGTATTCAAAACCCCAGGAATATTCTATTTCTTCTTGTAAAAAAGAGCAAAAATTATCAAAAGTCTTATCAAGTGCAATCCATCCATATAAATAGATGTCCTGATCTTCATAGACCACAATAAAATTACCGGTAACTTCTGGAAACTGTATGTTTTCGTCAATTTTTCTAAAATTGTTCATATTAAAAACTTCAATGAAAAATACTGTTAATAATTTTTTATTTCTATGATACATTATAAAAACATAAAATAATATACTTAAGATTTTGATTAAAATGAAAATTGTTGATCTCCGTTCTGATACTGTAACAAAACCATCTCCCGAAATGTGGGAAGTAGTTAAATCGTTGGATAATACAAAGATAGGTGATGATGTTGAAAGAGAAGATCCAACTGTTAATGAGTTGGAAGATAAAGCAGCAAAGATAGTTGGAAAAGAAGCAGCATTATTTGTCACTTCAGGAACACAAGGAAACCTTGTTTCTTTATTATCTCAAACCACACCTGGAGATGAAATAATGGTTGAGGAACTTAGTCATATTTATGGTCATGAGGTAGGAAGTGCTGCTCGAATCGGAGGATTAATGATTTGTACTTATTCATCAAATAAAGCTATGCCAAACTTAGATGAACTTCAAGAATTGATTCGAGATAAAGAAGATATTCATGAACCTCCAACAACTCTTTTATGTGCTGAGGATACTCATAATTTTCATGGAGGAACTATAATCAAACCTGAAGATCTTTATAAAATGAAGGAATTTGCAGGGAAAAATGATTTAAAATTCTATCTTGATGGTGCAAGATTATTTAATGCTTCGGTAGCGCTTAACAGACCTGCTTCAGATTTTACTCAACATGTTGATAGTGTTATGTTTTGTTTATCCAAAGGTCTCTCGTGTCCAGTTGGTTCTATTGTTGCTGGGTCATACGATTTTATTGAAAAAGCAAGAAAATATCGAAAAATGTTAGGAGGAGGGATGCGACAAGCTGGAGTTATTGCATGTTTTGGTTTAATAGCACTTGAACCGAAATGGATAAAAAGACTGGAGGAGGATCATAAGAATGCTAAATTTCTTGCTGAAGGTCTTAAGAATCTTGAGTTCTCAATTAAAGTTCAACAGCCAGAAACAAATATTTTCTGGGTAGATTTTCCACTAAAAATACCAATGGATAAATTGATGGTTGAACTTTATAAAAATGGAATTAAAACCTTCAATTTTAACCATAGAATTCGGTTTGTTACTCATTATGGAATAAATGAGGATGATATAAAATTTACCATTGCGACAATAGGAAAAGTACTTGTAAAATTTTTATAGTAGTTACAAGTCAGATACTCTTTTTATGTTGGAAAAGAAAAAAATAGAAAAAATGAAAAGATATTATTATTCCTTACGTAATTCTAAATCTTTGGCATCATCTTCAGTTAAATCATAATATTCAATATCCATCATACCACCGCTAATATCTTCTGCCCAATGAACTTTTATAGGCATTCCAATATATGTGTCCTTAAATTCAACATCAGGACTTAATGTTGCTGGGTATGACGTATCTGCCCCATCTAATTGTGCACAGATAATTGGTCGTTCTAAAACTTCACCACTTTCGGGATCTTTTAAATAAGTTATAGTGTATGAAGCTACTCTCCCCGTTTCACGTAAATCTACCCAACGATCTGGTTTAACAAGACATTTACCACAGACTTGGCGAGGCGGAAAAAATACTCTATTACAACTTGAACATTGCAAACCGACTAACTTTTTTTGTTTCAATTTTTCAAGAAATGGTTTCATATGAGCAATATTAAATTTAAAGTTATAACTGGATAAATACCAACTAGCTGGCATTATTCTAGTTCTTTTATATTCTTTTTTAACATAATCCATTGTTTTTCTTAACGTTCTTTTAGACAATTTATATCTCCTCCATATTTTACCTAAGTTTTCTGGTTGGCTCATCTGCCATAACCATCATTGTTACTAAATTAACATACCCGCCCCATCCGTGTCCTAAAGCAGTATGGACCGTCTTGGGAACTTGATTACTTGCTTCCCCCATAATTTGTAAGGCAGCAACAGCAGGTCTTTCCATTGCCGATGCTCCTATAGCATTTGTAGAATTGACACCACCAGAACAATTCACGGGTAATTCACCATTTAAGGCAGTTACCCCTGTCTCATACATATTAGGAGCTGTATTTTCTTCGAATAGACCTAATTGCTCAACCCACATAAGCTCTTGGTTAGGAAATGGTGAATATACCTCAGCATAATCAATTTCTTTCCTTGGAAAAGAAACACCTGCCTGTCTAAAGGCTAATTCAGAAGTCTTTTGAGCACCTAATTGCTCAGAAAGGTCTAGTTGTCCTGATCCACTACCATTAAAACCAATAAGAGCAGTTTCAGTTGCAATACTACCCACTCCATTAACATAAACGGGAATATCACTCATATCTTTAGCTTTTTCCTCGGTTGTAAAGAGCATTGCACAGGCTCCATCAGAAGCTGGACAAACCATTCCATATCTTAAAGGATATGAAATATATGGAGTATCTAATACTTCTTCAATTGTGAGGTTAGGCATTTTTAAATGAGCCCACCATGTTTTTGCCGCATTATGTCTATTTTGAACAACTACTCTTGCTAAATCTTCTTCTGTAATTTTACTTTTGCGCATATAATTAGTAGCTTGATAAGAAGCAATTCCTATTGCTGCACCAGCAGAAAAAAGAAGGGTTAATTGATCATAAGGAATACCTAACGAGTTCATAACTGATATTTCTCCATAAGCTGTGCTAGCAAGCCCTACACTAGTGTCTCCTTGAGATTGTTGTTCAAAAGCTATAGCTAACACAGTATCAACACCTGGTAAACCAGCAGCAACAGAATAATATCCAGAAATAGCTACAGAACCTCCTGTAGTTCCTCCTGTTGTAACTCTCATTAGTGGTTTGTTTCTAGCCCCCATCCAATCAGTCATCCATAATTCCGGAATATTTGAACCTTCAAATGCAGGCATATTACCATTTACATAAGCATCAATATCTTTAATATCAACACTAGGAACTCTTTTTAAACAATCTTCTATTGCTTCACTCACTAATTCAGGCATACTTACATCGGAGCGCTTAGAAGCATGCTCACTAAATCCTGCACTTGCAATACATACTTGTCTTCCCATATTTAATTACCACCCTCCAATACATATACTATATTATTTTGTGCACACATCCCTATTTGCCCTGAAACAACAGCTTTCTTGGCACCACTAACTTGATAATCATTTGCCTCTCCTTTAAGTTGTTTTACAGCTTCAATAATTCTTATTAAACCTGTTGCACATGGCGGATTCCCTCCAAGTGCTCCACCAGAAGGATTGATGGGTAGATCCCCATTTATCTCAGAGTTTAAACTTGCTCCTTGTCCTTTCTCTACAAATCCTAAAGCTTCAGTAAAAATCAATTCCTCATGTGCATAACCTTCAAATAACTCAGCTACATCGATTTCATTTTTAGGATCTTTGATTCCAGCAGCACTAAACGCCATTTTACCTGCTAATTCCATAGATTTACTTTTAAATAAATCTCTATCTCCAAGATAATAAGTTTCTTGATTATATCCTACACCTGTAATCCAAACTGGATTATCTATAATCTTTAATGCTTGTTTTTCAGGGGCTAAAAGTAATGCGGCAACACCATCACAAGGTTGAGCAACCATTAATTCTTTTATAGGATCAGCATAAATTTCCGATTCTAATACTTCTTTAACTGTTAAATTAGGATTTTGAGCCTCAGCTAACGCTAGAGGATTTTTAGTAGCATTTTTTCTATTTTTAACAGCAATCTTAGCGATATCCTCAGGAATTACTCCAAATTTTTCCATATAAGCCCTCATCTGAAACCCAGCAGCAGATATATCATTAACATAAGCAACTGGACGCTCCCATGTAGGATCAGTCTCATATAATCGAGCAGAATGATAGGGAAAGCATGATGCCATACTTCCACCCCAAACTACAGCAAGTTTATGATTTCCAGATAAAATGCGCATCAATCCATATAAAACAGCATGAGCTCCATCCATCTCAACTTTTGACTCATCTGCTAAGTATCCTCCTCCAGGTTCCACAGTTAACGCATTTGATATAGTACGCCCATCATAATAATCATTAGTAGCCGATATCACTGTGCTTATATCTTTCTTTTTCAGTCCTGCACTATCTAATGCTCCTCGTACAGCTTCAAAAATCATTTCATACCTCCCATAATTTGCATCTGAATATAACTTTACTTGATTATACCCTACAATACCTACTTTTTGCATAATCTTTTTACCTCCTACTATAGTTTCGTGAAACCCTTAATATCTGAAGGGTCTCCTTTTGTTTTTTCTTCCCACACTACTTTAACTTTCATTCCAACTTTGACATCATCAGGATCTACATTTAAAAGACGATATACTATCCCTGTATTGCTACCATCAATTTGTATCATGCCAATTATTTGAGGTTTTTTAACTTTTCGAGTAGTTCTCTCATTTACTTTATAATATGTGACAGTGTAATTTAGCAAGGTCCCTGTTTCAGGCAAATTAACCCAGTTTTTATCCAATGGGATTGTTTTGTTACATTTTCCACAAGTCTTTCTCGGAGGTACAAAAATCTTTCCGCATTCTGGACATTTATTTCCAATAAATCTCTTATTTTCAAGAGCATCATAGAATCTATCCATGTATTGACCAACCCAAAAGGCAAAGTCAGCTCTAACAAGCCCCTTATTAGCTACAATTACTTTTTCTTCACTCATTTTAATTTCAATGTTTTATGAATTTTAATATTATTAATAGTAGTAAATAGTTTTAAAATAATTTGAAAATGATTTATCTAAAAATATCTGATTTAAAAAAAAACAACTAAAGGTTTCTTTTGATTCCATAGTGGAGAACTTATTTTAAGTTAATAATTCTACTAAAAAAGATAATAAATAAAAGAAAATTCAATTTATTTGATTTTAATTGGAATAATATTTTTTTAAAAAATAAATGATAATATAGGATTTCTCTATATCCTTAATAAGCTTTAACTCAATTAAAAAAAATATTAATATTAATATGAAAAATATTAATAGGAGGAAAATCTATTTTTTCAGTAGTAATCTGATTTAAAATTTACAAAATCAAATTTAAAAATGTAATAAAAATGTCAGAGGAAGATTTATCAAATAAATTGGTAATAAGTGCTGCTCTTACAGGAGCGGCAACAATTAAATCCCAGAATCCTGCAGTTCCTTATACTGCGGAGGAGTTTGGTGATGAAGCAAAAAAATGTTATGATGCAGGAGCAGCAATAGTTCATATTCATGTAAGACATCCAGAAAAAGGGAATCCCGTTGCAGATTTAGATATAATTAAAACAGCAATTGATAATATCAAAGAAAAAGCACCAGATATCTTAATTAATCTAAGTACTGCAATAAGTACTATTGTTACACCTAAACAGAGAATAGCACCAGTTGAAACGTTTAAACCCCCAATAGCATCACTAAATTCCAATTCAATGAATTTTGCAGTAGGAGATCATAAAACTGGACAAGTTGGGCTTGGCGCAAAGTTTATATTCGCAAATACATTCAATACAATACAAAAATTCGCTAAAGCCATGAAAAAGGCACAAGTTAAGCCTGAAATTGAAATTTATGATTTTGGGGGTATGTATAATATCTTACATCTAGCAAAACAGCAACCAAAAAGACTTTTAGATCCTCCCCTTCATTTTCAATTTGTATTCGGTATTTTAGGAGGTGTACCGTTTTCTCTTGAAAATTTAGGACACTTTCTAAATCTAAGACCTCCAGATGCTAGTTGGAGTGTCTGTGGTGTAGCTAAACAACAATTTCAAGTAGCACTATGTGCTGCGGCAATGGGAGGACATATAAGAGTTGGATTAGAAGATAATATCCGCATGCCTGATGGTAGATTAGCTAAAGGAAGTTGGGAACAAGTAGAGTGGGCTGCAAAGGTAACTAGATTAGTAAATCGTGAACCTGCAACTCCTGATGAGGCAAGAAAGATCTTTAATTTATATCAGCAATGATATTAATAAATTTTATTTTTATTTTTTATTTATTCTCAGTTTAAAATTAATTGAATAGCTTAAAATTATCAGACTTAACTAAGTCAAGAAATAAAAATAAAAAATGATTTAAATTATTCCCAGTACAATATATCTTTTAAGGTTCCTTCTCTTTTGCCCTTAGGTCTTAAATTTGCTTTTACTTTTAAATTTTAAATTCGAAATTATTAATAATAAGAATAAGAAAAAGAAAAATTTTAAAATAGTATTAAAATGTAAAACCCTCTGGTAGTTCTGACTCGCGTGTACCCTTAACAACAAACATTAAATCCATAATTGTATAGGTTGGATTCTTGGTTCGAAAGATTGGCACAACACTTTTTCCCATTTCTGGTTCTCCGACAACTAACACGCTCATAAGAATAGTGACTACTTCTTCATCAAATTCAACGTTTATGAATTTGATTGGTTTTGGTAGCGTATTAAAAGCTCCAGAACGATGAGTAATAATAAATGAGTGGATTTTTGCTGTCTTCTGAGCTTTTTCAGTAATATCAATTACAGTATTTTTTCTTAGGCAATCTGGGCAAAAAATCCTAAATGGTTCATAAATTGAACCTTTTGTTTCACATTTTTCATTATCACATCTAGAAGCCATAAGTCTTCCTTTACCTAGAGACTCGAAAAATACTGCTTCTCTACCATATGAATGTATATATGTCATATCTCTAGGGTTTGTAACACCTGCTAATTTTCCTGTATCTTTATTATAAATAGGTTGATTTGCCTCGATTATATGAAAAGTCCCTTTAGGTTTATATCTTTTATTAACAATCTCTACAAAACCTTTTTCTTCTTCTGTTTTTGGCATTTTTCTAATCCTCCTTTAATAAATTATTTGGATTCATTAAAATAGTACATGTTACATGAGAACCAACACCTGCGTGTGAAATAGCTAATCCTCTTTTTGCTCCCTTAACTTGCAAACTTGTCCAATCTTTTAGTTTTTCTCGATCAAATTTTTTCCATTTTTCTTCTGGTTCGTGGATCTCATCCCATCGGTTCCAAATATGATAGCCAATTTCGGCAATTTGCATTAGACCTGTTGCACCTACTGCATGCATGCACCCTATCAATCCACCAGAAGGATTACTTGGTAATTTACCGGGTTTTTTGGTAATTGGATTTATAACATAAGCGTCACCCGATTCTATATAATCTCTTCCTTCACCATATGGTCGAATCCCTATATCTTCATAAGTCTGTATATCACTAATTGTGAAAGCATCGTGTAGTTCAACTAAATCTAAATCTTCGGAAGGATCATTTACCCCTGACATATGATATGCATAGTATGCGGACATCCTAGCAGCTAAGAAACTAGCGAACCCAGGATATCTATCTCCTCCAGAAAATCGTTTTCCTAAATCATCATATAAACCTGGTTTTTCATTTGGTAAAAGAGGTATTTTCATATCTCTTCGATCGGCTACTCGTAATGTATGACTTCCTGCTGCTATATAGATCCTAAGTGGTTTATCTGTTATCTCATATGCGGTTTTTTCATCACACACAATTCCACATGCTGCTCCTACACTCATTAAGCAACAATCTAAAGCACGAAGAGGATAGGCAACGATAGGAGAGTTCTTAACATCTTCAATGGTGATCTTCATTGGTCCTTGAGCATGAGGATTCATTCTTGCATATCCTCTATTTTTTACAGCAATTTCTGCCATTGTGTCTCGAAATGACGGTTCTTCCTTTCCGAAGACCTTCCAATATCTTTGTGCCATAACTGCATAATAACCCGTATATATATGACCTAATGGTGTTTCCCAATCTTTATCTGCAGCACATGATATAAGATGGTTTCCCTCATCCGTTGGTACTTCATCCATCCTCTCCCATCCGAGTGCAAGCGCACAATCGCTATAGCCTGAAGCTACAGCTTTTACAGCTTCCCACATAGCTGAACCTCCTGTTGCACCTCCTGTTTTTACACCAATATTTCCCAATGGATCCAATCCAAGCCTATCATGAATAACAGCCTCTCCTAGTAACTGATCTCCAAAATGATCAGCGAAATGTCCATAATAGCATGTATGAATAAACTTTTTGAGTTCAGTCGGTGTCATGTTTACAAATTCAGCAGCAGCAGTAAGGGCATCAATACAAAGTTCCTCTGTTCGGGTCTCTGGGAATGCACGATCAAACTTCGACATTCCAGCTGTAACTAAATAAACTGGTCGCATTAATTTAGGGATTTTTAATTGCTTATCACTAAATTTTATCATAATATTTTCACTATCTTTTTTTTAAAAATTAGAAATTTGTTTTTTAGATTTAATTATATTTTTTTGATAGATATTTAGGTTATAAAGTTTTTTTACCTTTAAACTTATATTTAACCAAATGAACAAAATTTTCAAATTATAAATATTGATTAAATTATTATAGACACAAGAATAAGTGAATTTGAAGCTATTCGTATACAGTGATATGTTCCAGAATTAGATTTATTGAACAATTCTATCCTTAACGCTAAGGAGAAGAAATTATTAGCAGAATTATAAATTTTTATGGAAAATGAACTTAATATTGAATTACGAAAATTAGAAGAGTTAAATTATTTAGTAGGAGAGCCAAATCAAGAGAAGAAGAAAGAAATTGTTGTTAGGATTATGAGTAAACTAGCTGAAAAGGAATTTTATTCAACCATACTAAATAAAAAGGATTATAAAATTGGAAGAATTACAAGAAATGCACTTATAGCTTATGCTCTTTGTGGAGGTCGTTGGAGTGAATATAGCGAAAGGTATTCAGATGGGAAATAAATCCTACTCTCCAAAAAAAAAATTTAAAATCTTATGAAGATTGTCTTATTTATTATGGATACTAGACTCCCAGAATTTCCGGAACTTGAAATTAACGGATACATTACTGAATTAGACTTATTAAATAACCCAATATTTACAGCTAAAGAGAAAGAATTTTTATCCGAATTTTATGACTTCATGGAAGAAAATCTTGAAACAGACCTGAAGACCTTAGAAGAACTAAATTATTTGGCAGAAGAACCGATACAAGAGAAGAAACGGGAAATTGTCGTTAATGTTATGAAAAAATTAGCAGAAAAAAGTTATTACAGTACAATTTTTGATTCAGAAGATTATGACATTGGTAACGTTTCTCGAAATGCTCTTATAGCATTAGCCCTATGTGGAGGTTTTTGGTCAAGAAATAGTGAGAAGTATATTGGTGGTAATTGGAGTATTGAAATGGGTAGATTAGCAGGGGGAACTCTTTATTGCAATCCAGTGAATTATAAAGCTAATGATTATCAGAGAAATAAATTTTTGAATCCTGTTGTTAAATCTGGTGCAATGGCAGCTTCAGCTATGACAGAATTTATTGCAGGTAGTGATGTTTTTAGAATTGAACTAAGACTCGAAGAAAGAGGTAATAAAATAATTGCAAATGGCAAGAAGCTTTTTATAACAAATGGAATGTTAGCAGATTATATTTGTTTATATGGTAGATTAGATAATGGAAGATTAGGAGCAATTATTGTAGATACAGAAAATCAACAATTGAAAAATTTTGAATCATCACGGGTAATTACTTATGGGATGAGAGATGCATTTGTCAGTCGCTTAGTATTTGATGATGCTGAACTCCCTAAAGCAAACCTTCTTGGAGGAGATGGATTGGATATTATGTTTCATCAATTAACTGAAGAAAGATTAGTAATTAGTGCTGAAGCATTGGGAGATAGTATTAAAAAATTATTTTATGCTCATAGTTTTGCTATTCAGCGGGAACAATTTCAACGAAAATTACATCAATATCAAATAATTAGATTTCCAATTACTAAGAATATGCGTGAAGTAAATATATATCTTTCAGCATTAATGAGTTATGCTCGAGAAATTGACAAGAAACAACAATTAGAAAGGTCAAAAATAATGGCTTCTCAGGTAATGGGGTTGAAAATTGAAACTTGTGAATTAGCATTTCAAACTTCTCTTGATTTATTTAGAACTATGGGTGGTCGGGGATATACAGAACAATACTGTAATCAAATTGGGCTTCTCGATGCTTATTGTATGATACATGGTGGAGGAAGTCATTACATTTTAGGAGATTCGGAATCTCGAAAGTTTTTTAAGAAGTAATAGTCTAAAGAGAACATATCCTTAAATCTTGGAGAAAGAACTCCCAGATATTCCTTAATTTCTAATTTTTTCTCTTAAACTGGATCTCAGGGCTAGATTTAGCTTTTGATCATTAAATTTATTTAATTATATAATAAACTTTCAGAGAATGCATTATTAAATAAAGTGTCTTATTTTAGAATAGATAATGGATAATTATAATTTCGCAAGTTTCAATATTTCTCCATTATTAGAACAATACGTAGGTAAAAATTTAGAGGAAATTTTTGAAAATTCTCAAGTTATAAAAAATGAAATGGGTGAATTCATAGAGATAATTTGGGAAGAAAAAGATTTCCCCGAGGATTTAGGTTTATTGATAGCTAAGAAAAAAATCATACAAAATCTTAAAACTGTGCATTATATTGGAGAAAAAGTTGAGAAAAAATTAAAGCGAAGGGGAGTCCAAACTCTTAATGACTTAAAAATTAATTTAAGATATCAAAATTCAGCAAACCAGATCTTAAGATTAATTAGAAATAAAGATCATAAAACTCTTAAAAAAAATCGATATATAGACGACTTAGACCTGAGTTTTTGCTTTAAAATTGAAGATTTCCTCTTTTTAGATATTGAAACTTTAGGTTTATATGATAGTCCAATGATTATAGTTGGTTTGGGATATTATAATAATAATAAATTTGAAATCCATATTCATTTTGCAAGAGATTTAGAGGAAGAAATTGCTATATGTGAACATCTAAGAAATGAGATTTTACCGAATTTTAAATGTTTTGTTACTTATAATGGGAAGACTTTTGATATTCCGTATGTCGCAAATCGCTTTTTATATTATTTTGATGAAAATCCCATGATTTCGGAAAATGATGAACCGTATGAGATTAATAATACTAAATATCATCATATAGATTTATATCACAATTGTCGTAGGAGGTTAAAAGGCAAATTCAATAGCTATACTCTTACAAACATGGAAAAGAATTTACTAAATTGGAAAAGAGAAAATGAATTACCCAGCAGTCTAGTAGGTATATGCTATAAAAGATATCAGAAAAATCCAAGTCGATATATAGGGTTAATAAAAGAAATAATTGAGCACAATTATTACGATATCTACTCAATGCCACTAATTCTCAAAAAATTATTATATAAAGAATGAATATTAATTTTATTCAAGTGATTTGCATTCTGACGGGCTTAATATGAATAAAAAAGTTGACATTATATCACTGAATAAACAAGCATGGACACGTGTTGCAGATAAGTATGATGAAGTTAATTATGTAAATATTAATCCATTATTTTATTATTTTTATGAAAATTTACCAAAAGGAGCTTATATTTTAGATCTTGGATCCGGTACTGGTAAACCATATGCAAAATTATTAGTAGAAAGAGGATTTAATGTTTTAGGTATTGATATTTCACCTCGAATGGTAGAACTCGCTCGAAAGTATGTACCTCAAGCAGAATTTGTAGAATTATCAATGACCGAAATAGAGTTCAAGAATATGTTCGATGGTGTTTTTTCTTCCTATACTATGCTCTTGCTCGATCCTCCCTTATTTGAGGATATTGCGAAAAGAATTGTACGCTCCCTAAAAAAGGGTGGTTTTTTTTATTTATCTCTAAACGAGCCATGGGAAGAGGGTGCTGATGTTGATAAAGAAGTATTTGTTGAAATTATGGGTGAAAATATGTATTCTAGAGCTTATTCTAAAAAGGAAGTTCTTAAAATGTTCTTAAATATGGGTATAGAGCTTCTTAAATTTTATAGAGAAACATTAACATCCAAAGAATTCGGCATTGAACATTCTACAGTATATGTATTTAAAAAGAAATAAAGATAAGCTCTTAAGATTAAACTATTAAGTATATTATTAATTAATTAATTTAAATTAATCTCACTAATTTTTGATAAAAATGACTAAATTAGAAGAGAAAATATTCGATCTTGGATGGAATTATAAAAATCGAGATAGGATAATAAAGAGATTACAAGAAAAAAAATATGATATTATTGTCATAGGAGCAGGTATTACAGGGGCAGGGGTTGCAAGGGAAGCTGCATTGAGAGATTTAAAAATTGCGTGCGTAGATATGCAAGATTTTGCTACTGGAACCTCATCAAGAAGTTCAAAATTAGCACATGGAGGAATAAGATATCTTGGTCATGGAGAAATGGATTTAGTAAAAGAATCTACTACTGAGAGAAATTGGATGTTAGCACATTTACCTCATTTAGTAAGACCAATCCCTTTCCTTTTCGTTGAATTAGAAGGGGGGAAATATAAAAAGCGGGACATTGTAGGTGCTTGTAAAATTTATGATTTTTTGAGTGATAATGAATCAGAATTTAAAACATACAAAAAACATAAATGGTATAAACCAGAAGAAATCTTTGAAATGGAACCTGAATTTATACGAGAAGGTAATAAAGGTGGAGCAGTATATTATGATAATAATGTAGATGACGCGAGATTAACAATCGAGATTCTTAAGGAAGCTGTTGTGAGGGGAGCGGATATAATTAACTATTGTAAAGCTACCGGATACATGAAAGATAATGGAAAAATATCTGGTGTTAAATGTAAAGATCTGGAAAATGATGGTGAATTTGAAATGAAAGGAACATTAATTGTGAACGCAACAGGAGTATGGACAGATGAATTGTTAGAAAGTTACCCCGAAGAGATCCCAAAGCCATTAATTAGACCGACTAAAGGAGTTCATTTACAATTTAAGCGTGAACATGTTAAAAATAATATGGCTACTATTATCCGATCAATTGCTGATGATAGAGCATTTTTTGTATTACCACGTAATAAGAATTATACTATTATAGGAACTACAGATACAGATTATAAAGACAATTTAGCAAATCCTTTTTGTAATAAAGATGATGCTGATTATTTAATCACTTCAGTTAAACATTATTTTCCAAATGCAGAATTAGATTATAATAATATTCTTTCTACTTATGCTGGAATAAGACCTTTAGTTATGCAAAAAGGAAAATCTGAAAGTGAAGTTTCTCGAAAGCATATAATATTTTTCTCTGATGATGGATTATTGACTATAACTGGAGGAAAGTTAACAGCATGGCGAAACATGGCTGAAGATTTATTCAAGAAAGTTGAGGAAAGAAACTTTTTTCCAAATATAAAAAGAGAAGATGGTTATTCTAAACAGAAATTTTTAGTTAGCATTGATGAAGAACGATGGCTTAAAGAATTAAAGAATTCAGGCATAAAATTAGATAATGATATTAGTGCCCATTTATATCAACAATATGGTAGAGGTGCCTTGCAAATTCTTGAAATTATAAAAGAAGATGAGTCTTTTAAGGAAAGAATCATGAAAGAAAATGATTTTATTAAAGCAGAGATTATCTATTGCCTTAGATATGAATTAACTCAACATTTGATTGATATTTTTTGCCGAAGAACTGAAATGTCTCTCTGGATTAGTCATAAAAGAGCTTTTGAAGCTGCTAAAAAAGTTGCCGACCTTATGGCAAAAGAATATAATTGGAATGAAGAAAGGAAAACGCAAGAAATCAATACTTATGTGGATTATGTTAAAAAAACAGTTTCTTTTATCTAATAATTCACTTTCTTTTTTATTTTTGAAATATTGGACTACATATTTTTATTAAATTATGTTTTATATATTCATTATAATAATTTATCCAAAATTAAATTAAAGTGTGAAATAAATTGATTTTTAATTGGGATTTTACAGATGATTTTTTGAAACCTCTTGCAGAATTTGGAGGTTTATTTATGCTGATTCTGGGGATAATTTGGTCAATTTACGTTGCATATGAAACTAAAAGAAGAGGCTCATTTAAGACAAGAAAGTCGGAGGAATGGGATTTTGATATAACTAAGTTCCTCAAGGGTTTAACCTATTTGGGCTTTCTTGTTGGATTATTTACCATTTTGACAGGAGCTGCAGAACTGATGTTTGATCGCCCACCAACTAATAGATACGAAGATGTAACTGAAAATGCAGTTAATATTTTCACAGCAATAATGTTAATCGTTTTAGGAATTTTAGCATTTGTGAAACCTGGAAATGATCTTCCACTTGCTAGTTTATTTGGTCTTGTTGCTGCTTCAGCTGTTTTAATAATTATTACACTTGTACTCCCACCTGAGGTTGAACAAGTTATTGGCGCTTTTATAAACTTTCGATTGTTCTTATTCATTGTGTTCATAATTATATTCGCAATAATCGCTCTTATCATAAAATTTTATACTTCTGGATTTATGGCTGTTTCAAAAGCCCTTTCTTGGCCTCCTCTCGCTGTAATTGTTGCTGCTTTCTGTTTTTTACAAGCATTTCTATTATTAGTTTTCGGCGTTTCAATTTCTGGAGTATTTTAATTCTAAATTAATTTTTTTATTTTTATATTTAAAGTAATTATATAAGTCTACAAGTTACCCTTGCATACTTTTATGGTTTTTTATTTATTTCTCCAATAATATCATTAAGTAAGTTATATCCACAATTAGGGCATGTATTATTTTCATTAACATCGATTTTTGTAAACATATATCCAGAACGACCTAACAATAAATAACCACAATTAGGACAATAAGTGTTACTACCGTCGTCATGTCTTATATTTCCAACGTAAGGAAAGAATAATCCCACATCTTTTGCGATTTTATAAGCCATATCTAAAGTTTCATAAGGAGTTCGTTTCTTAGAGGGCATTCTAAAATCTGGATGATATGCTGAAAAATGTAAAGGAGTATTCTTTCCCAAATTCTTAACTATCCATTCGCATAATTTTTTAATATCTTCTCTACTATCATTTAATTCAGGGATTATTAGATTAGTAACTTCTACATGAATGTCATTGTCTTTGAATCTTTTAGCAGTATCTAAAACAGGTTGTACTGATTTTACTCCACATATTTTTTTATAAAAATCATCTGACATAGCCTTTATGTCAATATTTGCAGCATCAATTCCTACCTCAATCAATTCTTTTGAGGCTTCAGGAGTAGAGTATCCATTAGTTACCAATAGAGTTTTAATTTCATGTTGTTTAAGTAGTGGAACAGTATCCATAATCCATTCATGCCATATTAATGGTTCATTATAAGTATAAGCTAGAGTTTTTGCTCCGCTTTTTACAACTCGTTTTTCAAGTTGTTCAGGAGTCATTTCGACTAAGGACATCCCACGATTCTTATATCCTTCTAAATCGTAAAAACCATTTTTTCCATTGTCTGTTGGGTTCGCCTGTGAGATAGACCAGTTCTGGCAGTTCTGGCATTTAAATGAACACCCTATTGATGCAATCGAGTATGCTGTTGCCCCAGGCCAGAAATTATAAAGTGGTTTCTTTTCAATTGGATCTAAACTTCCAGAAGAGATCATTGAGCCATAAATTAAAGTATATAATTTTCCATCAAAATTTTTTCGAGTCCTACAAATCCCAACTTTCTCTGGCATTATAATACATTCATTTGCACATACATGGCATTTAACTTTCTTATCATCAAGGGATTCATATAATCTTGCTTTAAATTTCAAGAAAACAACCTTATTTAGATTAATTTTTTTGTATTTGTATCTCTAAATATATAATAGATAAGAAATTTTATATTTCTTATAGATTTAGATTATAATTTCCGAAATAGTCGAAGAAGAAGAAGGTAAAAACTATTACAATCAAAATGAATTTTTTGAAAAAAAATGTCTCCAGTATGTGAAGAACGCAGCAGAAGTTTTAGAAGAAATATTATGAGGAAATTAAAAAAAGGAATTACAATTTATAAAGAATTTCTATGACTGAAAATGAAACAGAGCTTAATAAAGAGGATTTACAAGATTTATTAAATAAAAAACTGGAAAATCTGAGAGAAATAGAGCGAATTGGCAAAGATTCGAATTATATGAAGGAGTTGGGCGATATTGCTCTTATACAATTACAATTAGGGCGATATATTGATTCTGAAATCAATTATTTAACTTGTTTAAAGCATTTTAAAAAACATAAAGATAGATTCGGACAAGCTGCCGTCTATGGAGTATTAGCTACTTTATATTTTAAAAAAAATGATTATTTAAAATCCTTAGAATTTTATGAAAAAGCGTATGAAATTTACAAGGAATTAAAACAGGTCCAAGAACAGATTGCATGTTCGAAAGGAATTGGAAATAGTTTAATTAAATTAAATAAATTGGAGGAAGCATGCGACATATTTTTAGATTGTAGCGCAATATGCTCAGATAATAATGATATTTATAATTTATTGGATTGTTTAGGAAATTTAATCTTTATTCATGAAAAAAGTGAAGAATGGGATATCGTTTTCGAGCTATATAAAAAAACTTTAAAAGCTTTTAAGGAACTTAGAGATAATCGTGGAATAATAACTTCATATTTTAATTTAGGAATTATTAGAAAAAAAGATAATAAACTAAAGGCAATAAGGTATTTCAAAAAAGGAACAAACATTGCTATTGACAGCAATTATGCTGAATTAATCATTAGAGGTTTAGGTTACGTAGGTGAAACATTATTCTATATTGGAAAGATAAAAGAAGCCAAAAACCAATATATAAGAGCTTTACACTTAGCTGAGAAAATAAAGGCAAATAACGCTATAATCCAATTGCGGATTCTGTTGCAATCACTTGGATTACAGGATAAAGACATCTTTGATGATTTAAAGAAATATGAGGAAAGTCGGAAAAAAGTAAAATAATTTATCTCCGATGCTTTTGTAGTTAAACTCTTGTTCAGTTTTTTCAAAATTTCATGAAAGAAGCTCCTTTTTCCGTGTAAACTAAAATAGTCTATTTAGGATGTTTTAACTTCTTATAATCATCTTTCTTAGCTTTCCTAAGTGACTTCTCACCACATTTTTCGCAGAATTCAGTTAAAGTATGAGTAAATTCTCCACAAGAGCCACAAACATACTGATATGTTTTTTTAAATAATTTACTATCCATGATTTACCAATTTTTTTTATATCGTTTCTATCTTTAAAAAAGTGATCCTTTTTATTTTTTCTTACATCATAATGTAAATTTCACAAATTCTTGAAAGAAACATTGACGATTCGAAAAATTATTCAACATTGATTTTTAAATAAGTAAATAGCATTATATGCAATTTCTCAAAATTATAACTAAATAATTATAAATAAGGTAATTTTCATTTTAAATTAAAGAAATTTTGAAAAGTTATAATTGATTTTTTCGAATTTCTATGAGAACTTGCCCTTATTGTAAAAAATATATTGAGGATCATTGGAAATATTGTCATAATTGTAATAAGCCATTAATCACCAATATCGAAAATGATTTAAGCAGAAGTTTAAAACATCCTTATATTGAACCGTTGCACTCTAGTTCTGATTTAGAAGAGCTAGAAGAATCTTATAAATATTATGACAATATCATTATTAACGATGAGGAAATTGAGCGAAAGATTCAGAAAGTTAATGAAATATTAAAAGAGAAAGAAGCTATGGGAGATCCTATACCAGGTTCTTTATTATTAGAAAAATCTAGTCTATATTATAAAAAAAGAGATTTGCCTAGTGCCCTAAAAAATCTTGAATTGGCTTCAGAAAATTTTAAAGAAGAAAAGGATTTACTCAATGAGGCTATTTGCTATAATGAAATTGGGATAATTCAAGAAGATCTTGGATTTTTTGATCAAGCCATTTATCATTTTAATAGAGCTTTAGAAATTCTTAAAGAGATAAATGAATATAAAAAGGCTATCAAAACTTTAAACAATTTAGGAAATATATATTATTTAATTAACGATTTGGAACATTCTTATAAATATTACCAGGAAGCGCTTAATCTTTCAGAGCAAAACGATCTAATCACTGAAGAGATAAAATCAGCCAGTAATTTAGTTGAAGTCCTTTTGATGTTAAAGGATGCAGAGAGAATTAAAAAAATTTTATCAAGAAATTCTAAATTTTTTAAAGAAAGAGAAGATATCTATGGGATGATTCAAACTCATATTAAATATGGAAAATTTTACTATATTCTAGGAGAAGATTATGATCGAGCCTTTCAAAGTTTAAATAATGCATTAGGCTTAATAAATAGAATAGAAGATAAGGGTTCAATTTTTATTAAAGCAAAACTTGAGTGGGAATGTTTTCTTTATCTTGGAAAATTACATCTTTTAAGGAAAAACACTTTCGAAGCCGAAAGTTTATTATTAAAAAGTCTTGAAGCAGTTAGAATTTTCGAAATCGCAGAAGATATTAAAGAAGGGATAATTTTGGAAAATCTTGCAAAATTATATGTATTAAAAGAGGAGTATCTTAAATCAATTGAATATTATAATTATTCTATTGAAATTTATGATAAATATGGTGATAAATCTAAGATTGCTGATTTAAAAACAGCTATAGCTCAATTATATTTAGATTTTCTTGACAATAATTCAGAAGCAATTAAAAATTTTGAAAGCGCATTAGAGATTTTTGAAGCTTTAGAATATTTTAAAGAATGCGCAGATATTTTTCAAACTTTAGGAGATATTGCTATAAAAAAAGGAGAGATTGAGTTAGCTTTAGTTAATTTACAAAGAGCAAAAAACTATTATAAAGAGCTTCAGGATGATTATAATGAGAATATAGTAAATGAGAAAATTAATTCTATATCTGAACCAAAATTTAGTTATGATGATTAACGGATTTATTCTAATTCTTCCTCTAATGTAAAATCATTTCTTTTATAAACTTTAACTCCAAACTCTTCAAATCCCACAGAATTAATAAAAAATTGTGAAGCAGAATTCTTTTCATAAACCTCACAACGAAGCTCAGTCACGCCTTTTTCTTTGAAGAAATTCCACGCTTCAAGCCCAAGCACAGTTCCAAGCCCCTTCCTTTGATGACGAAGATCTACTCCCAGACCACATATTACTCCATATTCCTTATTTGGTCCTTCTCTATCTAAAATTATGAATCCAGCATCAGTACCATATACTTTTGCTATAAAAATAACAGTATCGTGATAGTTATAGATATCTTTTAAAGCCTCAACCGTAATAGGTGAATACGGTTCATTACTACTAAGCCATGCACGATTATAAATATATCTTACATTTTCCAAATCTTCTAATTTAGCTTCTCTGATCTTTGCACGAAGTATATTATGCTCAACCTTTTCTTTTATTTTAAGTTCAAAATCAGGGGTAATTTTTTCAATGGGTAACCTCATTTGGATGTACTTTAAACCAACATTGATTAGTTCATCTTGCATATCTTCTTTGCTTTCAGAAGATTTTTTATAAGTTAAGAAAAAGCTTCTAATTCTTTTCTTTTTTAAACTTAATTTTGATTCAGACATGATAATCTATTAAAAAGTAAAAACAACATTTTATGAAATAGACTTAATTATAACAAAAAAGGTTTACTATCCATTATCGTCAATATGAAAATCTTCCTTCTTATATGCCTTAGTTCCATATTCTTCAAATCCTATCCATTTGATAAAGGAATAGGAAACTATATTATCTTTATAAACTTCACATTTAAGTTCTTTAACATGTTTATAATTTTCCTTAAGATAATTCCATGTAGCCATCCCTAATATCGTTCCAAGCCCTCTTCTTTGAAAACGAGGCAATACTGCTAAAGCGGCAATTACTGCACATTCTTTATTTTCTCCTTCAAAATCAAGAATCACAAAAGCAGCCTCTTTGCTATACACTTTACAAATTAAAAATACTGTATCTGGGTCTTCAAAAATTTGTAATAAAGATGTTTTTGTTATGGGTCTAAAAGGAGTATTGGATGTTAACCAACTTTTATTATATAAATTCTTAATGCTATCAAGATCACTAGTGTTAGCCTCGCGTATGCTTGCATGAATAATGTTGTGATCAATTTTGTACTTTAATTCATCTTCAAATTCTTTAGTGATTTTATCAACGGGAAGTCTCATTTGAACATAAATCATTCCGTCTCGATATATTTCCTCTGCTGTTTTATCTAATCCTTCTTTACGTTTTCTTTTTGCTTCTATAGAAAGAAAAAAAGCTCTAATCCTTTTCTTTTTTAGATCTAATCTATTTTTGATGTCTATTTTTGATCCTGGCATGATTTAAGAAAAAATTTAAGATTTAGGGTAAAAATGAGATGTTCTCTCGTATTTTACTTTCAATTAAATCATTTATGAAAAGTTTGTTCCTTAATTTAGAAATGCCTATTTGAATTATTTTCTTGAGATTTGGATCTTTAATCAAATTTTTCCTTTCGCATGAAAATTCAAAGTTAGACCTAATAGCCATATCATCTTCAAGTCTTTTAATTAATGTATTTTTTAAGCGGGTAAAAGCATCAGAGACGGGTTCATAAATATTATTAGGATCACTTCGGATAAAACCTGGAAAAACAATATTCATATATTCTTCCATTTTACCTTCATCCTCGATAAACATGGCATAAACAGGCATATAAATCCATTGTATTGGCCTAGAAAACAATTCTGATTGATCATCATTTAAAGCCCATCCTGCTAAAGCTTGAACTTCATGCAAACAATTATCTTGTTTAATTTGTATAATTTCTTTAATATTTTCAAAAGATTTTTCAATTTTATTTTTTAAAAGCTCTAATTTAGAAATATTTTCTTCTTTCTCGTTTTGAAATTCAGTTAATAGTTTATTTCTATCTTTTAATTTCTTATCCAAAGACTCTTTAATACTTTCTAATTTGCGATGTGCTTCGTTATCTATTTGAATCGTCCGTTCTTTTAGCTCAATAAATCTTTGGTTTAGACTTTCTAATGAATCTATAAATTTTTGACCTTCTTCATTTAAGTAAGTAAAATGATTTTCAAAATGAGGTAAAATATCCTTGAAAACTCTAGATTTTAAAGTATCTCCATGACTAAAGAATTTATTTTTTTTAACCATCTCCTCCAAATGACGTTCTGCAGTTCTAAATAGAGTTGAAATGCTTTCAATTACTTTCTTTTTCTCATTTACATTCCATTGATCAATTTTATCTTGTTCGAATTTTACTTGTTGATCAATCTGAGTTGGATCTATTGCCGATGTTGTTTTACTTATTTGACTAGAATAACGTAATTTAATATCCTTAAGTTGTACATTTAGATCTATAAGCCATTTTTCAGCCTCTTTTCCAATTAACTCAATTTGAGTTTTCCACCTTAATGAATTACCTTTCATTGTATTTATTAAATTGCGATATTGCTCTGCAATGCCTAAAGCGCCTTCTGTAGTAATACTAGTATCTAAAACAGTATATTCAGTAATAGGTTTATATTCTATAAGGGGAATTATTTTTATTAAAGCGTGAAGAAATTCTGGATTAGTTAAGCCATTTATAATGAGCGTACGGTATTCAGATTCTTCAGTTTCTCCAATCTTTTCCGCTTCGATATCCTTATATGTTAATACTTCTATTAATTTATTCAATTGTTCTGTTTTTGTTCTATTATCAATATTTCTTAAAAGATGTCCTATTAATGGTTGGCGTGGTGGATTCGAGAACTTATCTTTCTTACTAAATACTAATAAACCATCTAATATTATATGAGTACTAACAATACCTTGAACACATAATAATGGCCAAAGAAGTCTCGAGAAAGAAAGAATTTTTTCATTTTTTTTTAAATCTTTTGATAAAAGATAAAATGCAAGAGTTAATTCATCATTTTCTTGAATAGCCGGTTGGTGAATATCTTTTCTAATAAAAAAAGGTAATAAATATTGATTTCCGTGGATCATTAAAAAAACCTTCTAAAAATATGTTTATTCTTTATTTTATAATTTTGAATATATTTTAATTATAAAAGATTCAATTTTAAAACTTTGTTCTTTTTTTACTAAGAGTAAAAATTGTTTTTTAAAGCTATTTTAGAAATTAGTTATAGATTCTATGATACTGGTAAAAAATTGAGGCTAGAATGAGTAAAAGAACTTCAATAATTATAAGTTTTAAAATCTATCTATTTGAGTTGTTCGTAATTATTAGCTATTACCATTATTAATAGGGCTAATAATATTATCAATGGAGGCATTATAGCTCCTAAATGGGGTAGATTAGCTACTTCAAGAGCTCCTTGTAATATTCTTCCAAGGAAGTAAAGAAAAAATCCAATAGCATTTAGAGCATAAGATTTTCTTAGTACTCCAAAAGTTTTCCATGCTAAATAGAGGAATATAAACGGAATAAGAGTAACAAATAAAGGTAGGAGCACAAAATTAAAAAGAAATCTCCCAATTGGATATTCCCATGCTCCAATCTTTACTGTTATTGGTTCTATAGTAATTAGAGGATAATCATCCAAGAAATCAGGATCAATAAAAAGACGATCTGATAGTGTTAAAGCAAGTATTCCAATAATTACTGGAATCGCAATAAGTCCTATTCGAATTAATATTTTAATACTATTTTTATTTCTAAACCAGTCTTTAAGCGAATTTTCCGTTTTTTCTATTTCTGTATCAGGTGGAAAAAATAATATCCCTAAAACTCCTACAGCGCATGCAATTCCAATCCAAGTGAAGAATGTAGCCAAACGATAGTTAAGCATTAGGAATGACACAACTTCAAGATCATTTGTACCTGTATGTAATTCTGGAGCATAATAATAATAAATGATGAAAAAAACTCTTCCAATACCTAAACATAAAAATAATAGGCTAAAAAACAGCCAATACAATTTTTTTGAAGTTCGAAATCTTATTAATGTGAAGTAAAAGAATAATAGGAAAAAGTAACCAACAATAATTCCATAAAGAAGCATTTCAATAGATGACCAGAATGTAAAATTTGTGAAATAATCTTGTAAAATCATACTCATCAATCTATTATTTTATAATCAGATTAAATTTGATATTATAACTTAAAAGTATATTAATACTATCTTTTACTTATATAAAAATTTATATTATAAATTTGAATTTAAGGAATTCTTAAAATACAAATATTATCAAAGATTTTTAAAATCAACTATGAAGATTGAGGATAACATTGAGACCTTTAATTCATTGATTAAGCGGCGTGGCTTTATATGGGGCCCTTCACCAGAGATTTATGGTGGATTAGCTGGATTTTATTCATATGGACCAGCCGGAATGGAACTTAAAAATAATATTCTCTCTCTATTTAGGAAAGAATTGCGATATTTTGGATTTGGAGAGGTTGAGTGCCCCCATATTATGCCAAGTATAGTTTGGGAAGCCTCAGGTCATCTGGAGAGATTTATTGATCCTGTTATAAGGTGTTCTAAATGTGAGTCATTATATAGAGTGGATAAATTCCTTCAAGAGAAATTGCCAGATCTGATGATTGATGGATTATCCAATGAAGAAATGGAAAAATTAATAGAGCAGCATAATCTTACATGCCCAAAATGTGGAACCCCATTTGATAAAATAGAAAGTTATAATTTAATGTTGAAGACCCAAGTAGGAAATAATGTAGATGCGTATTTACGTCCAGAAACAGCAACTACAACTTATTTATTATTCAATCGTTTAGATCAAGATGCAAGGCGACAGTATCCAATAAAAGTTTATCAATTTGGTAAAGTTTATCGAAATGAGATATCTCCAAGACAAGGAGTCCTCCGAATGAGAGCTTTTGATCAGTTTGAACTGCAGTTATTTATAAGTAAACAACAAGAAATGGATTTTGAAGATTATGAGGAAATTAAAACCAATAAACTTCCGCTATTGGATTGGAAGCTCCAAGAAAAAAACCTTGATAAACCACAATTAATTTCCCTTGAGAATGCAATTAAAAAAGGACTTCTCAAAAAACCTGCTTATGCTTATTGTCTTTATGTAAGCTATTATTTAACTAAAATATTAGGCATTCCAGAACAAGTAATTAGATTTAGACAGCATTCTATTAATGAGAGAGCCCACTATGCTGACGATGCTTGGGATTTAGAAATTGAAACAAAACAATTTGGGTGGGTTGAGATATGTGGAATACATGATAGAACTGATTATGATTTAAGAAGGCATTCTGAATTTTCGAAACAAAATTTTGAGGTAAGTATGGGATCTGATCCTAAAATTAAAGAAATTCCGCAAGTCCTTGAAATTGCTTTTGGTATAGATAGGATTATATATACTCTGCTTGAAAACGCTTTTAATGTAGAAGAAGGCAGAATACTTTTAAAATTAGACCCACAATTAGCACCAAATACCGTAGCTGTATTTCCTCTTGTGAGAAATAAGGAGAATATAAGAGATCTAGCCATTAAAATCCATAGAGAATTATTAGAAAATCGTATAGGCTCATTTTTCGATTCTGCAGGTTCAATTGGTAAAAGATATAGAAGACAAGATGAATTAGGTACTCCATATTGTATTACAATTGATTATGAATCCTTAGATGATAACTCAGTGACTATTAGAGACAGGGATACAATGGATCAAATAAGAGTAGATATTTCAAAAATATCTGAAGTAATCAAATTGAGATTAGAAATATGAAATATTAACCTTGTTAATAAATATTCTATTTTTGCCTAATATTAGGATCTTTTTATTATGTTCCAAAAAAATTTTAAAGAGAAGGATTTTTTAAAAATATAATTCAAATATAAATCTTTAGTTTGACAATTTTTTATAAAAGCTGAACACAAATTACAATGAATCTTTTTAGTTCTACTAATTTTGGTAAGAATAGAAAACACAATCGACAAACTCTGAAAAAACTATTTTGTCTTTTCTTTTTGATAATTATTATTTTTAGTTTTATAGATATTAATGAATTTTTCACAGCTTCATCTAATTTTGATTCTCCTTCGGATATCCAAAATACTTTCGATACTAATCCTAAATTAGCAACAGATACTTCAATGCTTCAAGATCCTTTTACTAAAAACTTCGATGTTCTACAACAATTTTTTGAAAGTAAATATAAAGCAGATTTGGATTTAGGTATTGATCTATATTTTAGATATGGAGATAGAGAAGGAGATATTATAGATGATACAATATTTTCTGAGGATAATTTATTATTATATAAATCATTAATGGGAACAAATCTTAGCCATATAGAAACTTATGAGAAATATTTAGAATTAAGATCAACTCCCTTATGGTATAAGGAAAGTTTGGATCAATTTCAATATGGGTTTGTAAGGTCTTTTGATAATACAACTGAAACTATAAAAGATGATAATAGATATCTAATTGACAATCTAATGCCAATATTCTTATTAATTGAAAATATTGGTACTGATATGAAAGATATCGATATCAATGGAGACACGCCAATAAAATCTATAGTGGAGATTTTCGACCTTATTAATTCTTCTGAATTTTGGGATAGCAATAACATCGGCTTCAATCATCGTAACTCTACAGCAAATGTTAAATATACTGAGTATAATTTGTATGCGATTTTAGCTAATTTACAAATTCATAGAATATTTGGTGAGTTACAAGTTGAAAGTGAGATAAAAGATGAAGCTTATGTATTAGCAATTCAAACTATGGCAAAACTGATTGATAAGATGTGGGATGACCCCCCATATTTAGGTTTCTATTATAACGCTTCAGGTTCATGGGATCCAGTAGCATTTGGTAAAGATAAATATCTAGATGTAAACGCCATAGGAATTATAACATTATTAGAATATTGGGTTGAAACTGGGATGAAAAATGATTCTTCTCATCTCCAAAAAGCAATTGATCTTTATAATAAGCTAGATGAAGAGTTATGGGTATCTGGACCTGCTTATATGTATAAAGCAGACCAAGATTGGAGCAATCCTGACCCGGCATATAATCTTGAAGCAAACTCTATAATGATGAGTGCTTGTTTAAAATTATTTGAATTAACAGGAAATATTACTTATTATAATAGGGCTGTAGAAATATTTGATTATTTTGAAAATAATTTGTATGATGGTCCTTTAAATAAGGCATATGATTCTTCAAATACAGTTACTAGTAAGAATTTACACTCTAATCTCAGGTTAAGTGAGGCTTACTTAAACGCTTTTAAAATTTATAATAGCACTATTTTAAGATCAGTTTATAATGTATCAGATGAAGTTCCCAATTTTATATTTTTTCAAGATCGTATGAATTTAACTACTACATATTCTTTTGAGAAACCAATGCTATATTACAATCCCGATAATCTATCTTTTGTAATGACGAAAATATCCTATGATATTACTAATGCTGACATTCATTACCTTTTTAAATATCCCAATGGAACTTTCTTTAAGCAATTTGAATATCCAAACAACACAGATACTTCACACACTTTTTTATATAATATTCCAGAGGCTTTATCTATTGGAAATGGATATAACATATATGTGTGGGCTAATACAACTTACTTTGGTTTCGCTGAGATTATTAAGACATTTAATGTGAATTCTGGTTTAGTGAATCATTCAATAAAAGGACTGGTAAAAACATTATATCAGGGTCCAGTTTTAAATGTAACTGTTCCAATTAACAATACTCGTAATGAAGATGTGACTTTATCAGCAATTTTAGAAGGAGAGCAAATTGAAAGTGATCCTGCTCAAATTATAAATTTCACATCATTCGAAATTACAGAAGTATCTTTTAATCTCACTGCAAAATTTGGTGCAGTTCTAGGAAATACTAAAATACACTTTAAATTCATAAAGGGCAATAATACTTATTTAGAAATTATAAAATTCATAGAAATTGGACATCCATTTGCCTATGAAGGTTTTATCTATGATAGTAAAATTGTGAGTGGAGATAAAATTTCAGTTGCTATGAATATAATTAATTTCTGGCCAAATGCTACACAATCATTAAATGTAAGTTTTACAGGAGAATTTATTGATGACTTCATTAGCGAGGAGTATTTAGCTGAAAGTCAGATAAAAACGGTATACTATGAATTAAACTCCTCTGAGAATATTATATATGATACCATTGATATTGAAATGAGTATTACCATCAATAAGACTATATATTATACAGAAACTATAGTTATTGAAATACTCCCTAAATATGAAATTATTAGTGTATCATTCCCAAAGAAGGTTTCTCAAGGAAGTACAGCCTATTTTATCCTGATTATAAAGAATAATCGCGAAGAAACAGAAGTTTTTTCATTATACGTAAATAATAAAAGAGTTAGCGCAAATATAAACCAGTTAGCTCTTGGAGAAAATAGGATTGTTAAAAAAATAACGCTACCATTTAATCCTTATGAATTTGGATCAAAATCGTACATATTTTTATTAAAAGATAGTTCAGGAGAGGAGATTGCACAATTTTATTTTGAAATTACTATAGAATTATCCACATTTAATTTAATAATATTTTATTTCTTACCCATTATAGTTCCGATTGGGATAATATTATATTTTAAGAATAAACATATAAAGATGAAAAAATTGAGGAGATGACCTAAGAGTGAAAAAGATACAATGTCTCAGCTTAGTTTTAATATTTCTAGCGTTATCAAGTCTTACATTTTATTTTTTGCCATTCTTTGTATTTAATTTACAAAATGATTATTTTCAAACTCAAAATGAAGAAAATAAGGATTTAATTGAATCTGCTGATGTTGGAGATCCAATACCTGAAGAAGATTATATTACTCTAAATGAGACCGAAATTTATCGATTATTTGAATCTATTAATATTACCCTTTATGCCCCAAGCTTTCTTTTTCTTAATGTTACTAGCTCCGTAATGGAAATTTCCTTTACAAATGGATCAGTAAGAACTTATAATATGACCGAAGGGATTGGAGTTAAAGAATATGTATATTACTACCGACCAGAATATAATGCACCATTAGGAGTCCAAAATGTTAGTTTTCTGCTTTATAATTCAACTTGGAATCTATTGAATGCCCATACAACATATAAAAATTTTACAATTAAAACAAATTATATGCTTAATTTTAATAGCTCTGGATATTATATAGAAGACACATTATCTGCTGAATTGACTTTGAATGACTTTAAAACTTACCAATTTGATTGGAATATTACTATTGTTGATAGTGTAAATGAAGCAACGCAGATAAATTTATTTAATCTTGAAAACAACCTTTTTCAATTTTCTTTTATAATTGAAAACGACACATTCGATCAAGTAGATAAAAATTATTATGTAAAAGTTAATATATCAGATGTTGGTACTGGAAAACTATATCCTACGTACTTTCCTTTTGATGTATTGAATTCACTCCCTCATATAATAAGTTCATCAATTAATTTCTCTTTAGAAGAGGTCCCGAGAACTGAATCATGCGATATTTCATTAAATGTGACAGATATAGAAAATATACCAACAGAACTTATTGTTAAAATGGAATTAGAGGATCCTAATGGTGATAAGATTAGTGTAAGTATTGATCATGAAGAAGGAAATTTATTTTCTAAAAGTTTTTCTATTCCAGCGGATAGACCAATAGGAAAATATAGAGTAAATTTTACAGTAAAAGATCTTGATAATGGAGTTGGTTCTTATTCAACTTTTTTGACTGTAGAAAATAATCCTCCTGAAATTCATAGTTATAAAATAAATGATTATTCAATGGATGAGAGTGTATCAGTACTATATGGAGATGATTTAACTTTTACATTTAATGTATCAGATGTAGAAGGAATTGCTTATATAACTGTTGCCCTTATTGATAAAAATAATGATTGGTATAATATTACTAGAGCTTATACAGGAGAAAACATGCGAATTAGTATTAGAACCGCTGAATTAGTAAAAGGAACATGGTATGTTTATATTTATGTTACTGATACCGATTGGGAAACGACAAGCCTTATCGATGATTATAATTTAGCACCTCAAGAAATAAGAATTATTACTGATGTATTTTCTGGTATTTTACCATGGGTGACATTTTTTGTTGGATTAATTTTTGGTATATTAGCAGGGATAGGTGGATCCTACAAACTGGTAAAGTCAAGTTTATTAGGCGCACAAAAAGTAACTCCAAAGAAAAAAGAACCTCTTAAATCTATCAAAAAAACAGAAAAAAAAGTTATAAAACCGAAAAAAGAAGAACCTGTTAAAGAAGTGGAGAAAGAACCTCCTAAAGAGGAAGAAGAAAAACAGAAAACTCCTTTTCGTAAAATAAAAAGAAAATTAAAATAAAGGAAAAAATATTTTTACTAATCTTTAACTTCTTTTGTCTTATTCTAAACCAAGTTCATAAAGCCTATAATGAAATCTTCCCAGTTTACCACCATAATTGCCTGCTGAGATTCTATTTACTCCTGTAACTTTTACAGCAGCCTCGATTCCTAGTTTTAATGCTTTTTTTACAGAATCTTCAGTAGCTCCATCTAAAACAATTTCAAAAACTGCCCCATCTCCTTCTCTTAGTTGAGTATCTTCTACTTTGGTTCTTAAAGTTGGACAATAAGCATGGTTAGTGCTTGCGAAAAGTCCCGGAATGTTTTTATATTGGGTCCCAACTTTTGATCCCGAGGGCACAATTCCCCCTGGAAAAGGAGCAATAACATTTTCTACATCCTTTATAGCCTCAATCGCTTTCTCTGCTGCTTCTAATGTAGAATCTTGATCTTTTCCGATTATTAAGAAATTTCCACCAGCTATTCCTTTCCCAACTTTAAAAGAACTCTGAATGATAAATTCTCCTCCCATAATAGGAATTTTCCATGCGGGAAATGGAAAAACGTCTTCAAGCTTTTCTTCATACTTATCTCCAAAAAATTTAAGGAAATAACCTGTTTTTACCTCGAATTCCTTTTCTGGTTCTAAAGAACCACCTATTGCATCAAAACAAGCTGTGGTTGGACATGTTAAAATGCATTGCCCTACACGGTGCATCATTACATTACTAACTTTATCCTTTTTCTTAATAAAAAACATCATCGCAACTCCAGGACGATTATCGGGTGTTTTCTCGGCAGGTACTAATACATCTATTCCCGCCTCTGCGTCGCAACCAATCCCTGATGTACCATAACCCGTTGCTTCTTGAGCTGCAATTTTAACCCATTTTTCATTTTTAGCAGTTACTAAAATTCTTGTAAAGAAGCCTCCAAATGCTTCACAATAGGTATCTTCAATTTCTACTCCATTTAATTCCATTTTTTACAACTTTTTTAGTTTTAATTAATTTTAGTCATTATTAAATTAGACATCTATTTTATATAAAATTTTAAAGCAAAATTAATAACATTGAAAAATTGTTAGAGATAAATAGTAATTATAATTAAAATTCTGAAATTACAAATTTAATTGATTAAAATGAGCGAAGATAAGATTCTTAAAATAGGAATTTTGAAGAATGGAACAATTGGTTCGTCTTTATTACTAGCTTTCTTAATGGATGAAAGAGCTGAAGCTACCAGAATCAATGTTTATGAGATAACCTCTGGAGCCAAAATGCATCCACCAGAATTGTGCACCGAAACTATGAAGGACTTATTAAAATGGGAGCCAGAATTGATTTTAATGTCAAGCCCGAATGCCGCACTTAAAGGTCCTAAAGAGGCTAGAGATGTGGCTAAAGAAGCCGGGATACCTACGATTATAATCTCAGACGCTCCAGCTAAGAAAGCCGTAGAAGAAATTCAAGAGAAGGGAATGGGGTATATTCTTGTGAATTGTGATTGTATGATTGGTGCGAGGAGACCATTTTTAGATCCTATTGAAATGAGTTGCTTCAATGCAGATTTATTAAAAGTGCTGGCAATAACTGGCGCTCTTCAGGTTATTGCTGAAGAGTTAAATAAAGTAATTCTAGATATGCTAGAAGGTAAAACACCAATTTTACCACAGATTATCATTGATGCCACAACTGCTATAAAGGCTGCTAAATTTTCTAACCCATATGCAGAAGCTAAAGCTATAGCTGCTTTTGAATTGTCTGCTTCAGTTTCAATAATTACAGGAAAAGCTTGTTTTGTACTCAAAGAGAGATCTGAATATATACCATTACTAGCAACTGCCCATGAAATGATGAGAACAGCAGCACTCATGTGCGATGACGCGCGAGAAATAGAAAAATATAATGATTCAGTTTTAAGAAGACCTCATCATACTAAACAGCACTTCTTAACAAAAAGGGGGCTTCACGAGAAAGAACAATAAATTATTATCAACATTTCTTCTAAAATTTATTTTTTTATTTTGCTAATTCTAATCTCAAGAATAGATTATATAAAAACCTATAATTCAACAAAAAAATAGAATAAAATAACTATGTTTAAGTAATTAAGAATTCCTTTAAATTCTCAAATTCTTCTCCACTCAACGCATTCATTACACCAGAGAAGACTTCTGGTTGCCTATTTTTCGTAATTGCCATTAAAACTGCTCCATTGCTCACCTCTTTCACTAAGATATAACAATTATCAGATTCATAAACAATAGTAGATAAAGATAAAGCAGAATAATTAGATATATTTTGTAACTCCATAACTTGCTGATAAATGTTATAAATATTCGAATCTAAAGTTCCGATTTCAAATTTCATGAACTGTAGGGGCTTTAGATCAAGTTTTCCAAAAGTAGAGGCAATTATTAATCCATCAGGTTGATTAAATAAAAGATACTCAGATAATGTATTGGTTTTTAACTGATCAAGTAAATGTCGTATCTTTCCTAAACGTTGCATTGATAATGTATTCTTCTGGATTTCATAATCTAATATTTCAATTAATCTGTGTTGCGCACTGCCTTCTTTTACTGATACTGGCGTAAAAGCGAGTTTCTTCATAAAATCCCCATTTAACTCATTAGATAGAACCTTAAAAAAATCATCTTCTCTTGATTCTGGTAAATCTATTTTATTTAATAATACATAAATGTTCTCAATATTGGGAGAGAATTCAAGTAGATATTTTAAAAAATTATCGAAAATTTCTCGAACATTTGGATCAATTACCACAGAATCAACCATGAAGACCGCTGTTGTAGATTCTGAAAATATACGCTCTCTTTGGGATTCAGAAAAGTACCGCTCCATATACCGTTCTTGTCCTCCTAGATCCCAGACATTAAGTTCCATTATACCCCGAAAGATAAAATTTTCTCTTGAAACACCTTTAGTAGGTTTTAAATTTAAAATCTTCATAAAATTATATCCTAAGCAAGTAGTTCTCATTAGACTGGTTTTCCCTGCACCTGCAGGACCAAAAAGCAGTATTTTCATGGGGATTCTCTTTTTGAATTTAAATTAATTTTAATTACAGTTCTAATATATTTTTTATACTTTAATCGTTATTTAATTTTTTCTAATTAATTAAAAGATATATTCTGTTTTAAAGGGGATTGATCTTATGACGATTCAATTCAATTAAATATGATTTTAAATTAACTAAAATAAAAAATAAATTTAAATTGGAATTGATATAAATGAACTTGGAAGAATTTATTCGTAATGTACCAGGCTTCCCAAAACCAGGTATACAATTCAAAGACGTTACAACATTGTGTAAAGTACATGCTCCCTTCAAAGAATCATGCAATAGAATAATAGAATATTTCAAGAATAAAGGGATAACTAAAGTTGTTGCTATTGAAGCACGTGGATATGTTTGGGGAGGGGTTCTAGCATATCAATTAGGTGCTGGATTTGTATTAATGAGAAAGCCTGGTAAATTGCCCGCAGAGACATTAAGCGAAAAATATGAGCTTGAATATGGGACAGATACAATTGAGATGCACAAGGATGCAATTGAGAGAGGTGAAAAAGTTTTAGTTTTTGATGATTTATTAGCAACAGGTGGTACTGCTAAAGCAGCATGTAGTTTAGTGGAAAAAGCGGGAGGACAAGTCATTGGAGTTGCTTTTGTTATTGAACTTACTGGCAGTTTACATGGTAGAGATAAATTAGAAGGTTATGATATTCTTTCTCTAATTAAAATCCCCGTTGAAGAATAAATCCTTTATTATGAAATCAAGATTTTTTAAAATCAATGACTAATCTTTTTTTTTATATATTTTCTAATTCAGCAGGGGTATAGCCAAATGTATTAAAAAATCGTTTTCTAACTTGTTCAATATTAAAGATTTGTGTTTGAGCTCCTGTAGTTTCAACCACAAAGGAGCCGATAATAGCTCCTAATCTACAAGAATCTAATATGGTCATGTTCAGCACTAATCCCGTAAGTATTCCAGCACGGTATCCATCTCCTGCCCCAGTGGTATCTTCAATTTTCATAGGAGTTGCAATCGGGATATTAATCTTATATATTTTATTATTTTCATCTCTATATATTAATTCAGAACCTTCAGATCCTTTTGTGATAATTAATGCCTTAACATGTTCGAGAATAGACTCTTCAGCTAATCCGGATCTCTCTTTAATTTGTCTTGTCTCATGATTGTTACCAATTAATATATCTGATCTTTTGAGTATATCAATTAAATTTTCTCTCTGAAAAAGAGGTGTAACTTGACCAGGATCAAATATAGAGGGTATTTGTAAGTCATTCAATTGAGCGGCAAAATTAGTCATAGCTTCTACGCTTTGTGTTGAGTTTATTGCATAAACGAACTCTTCTGGGTTTGATATTTTTTCTCTTAAATCTATATCTTTACACCTATCTAAAGCACCACCATGAAAAATAATCATTTGATTTGATTTAATGTCATTAACTATGAAACAAGCCGCTGTAAAAAGATTATCATAGACATCAACTCTTAAATCTACATTTTTAAACTTTTTTATATGATCCTTATATCCCAATGTCTCAAAATCATTCCCTACTGACCCTAATATAGAAACTTTAGCTATACTTAGTAGTCCTAGATTATAAGCAATATTGCCTGCCGTTCCACCAAAAAATTGATGACGACTATCTGCGGTAACGGTACTTTGATATTCTTCCTTATCATGGTCAATCGACACAGCGCTAATAAAATTCTCTTTAAAACTCATAATATAATCAAAAGCTAACGATCCAAGTACGAGGACTTTGTTTTTTGGCATAAGGCAATAAATTAAATTTTAGAAATATATTTTACACTAATCCATATTGTGTTAAAACTTTATAGAATTTAGCAGTAGTGGGTAAGTTTTTTAAAAAACAATTTATTAAATTTTAAATTTTATAAATTAAAAACTCTATATTGTTGAATATTATGGTAAAAATAGGTATAATTGGTGGTTCAGGATTAGATAATCCGGAAATTTTAAAGGATGCTAAAGATATAAATGTTGATACACCATATGGAAAACCTACTTCTCCTTTAAAATTAGGAAAAATCAACGATGTTGATGTAGTACTCATAGCGCGACACGGAAGAGAGCATATAATTCCTCCAACGCAAGTAAATTATAGAGCAAACATACAAGCATTAAAAGATCAAGGTTGTTCTCATATCCTTGCTACAACTGCTTGCGGGAGCTTGAGAGAGAATATAGATAGAGGGGATCTCGTTATTCTTGACCAATTTATAGACTTCACTCGACTCAGGAAAATATCTTTTTTTGAAGAATTTGCCCCTGGAGATATGAAGCATACCCCAATGGCTGATCCTTATTCAGAAGAGTTAAGAAAAATTCTTATTGAAACTGCAAAAGAACTGAATCTTAAATATCATGAAACAGGAACTGTTGTTACAATTGAAGGTCCAAGGTTTTCTACAAGAGCAGAATCAAATATGTTTCGGATATGGGGTGCAGATGTGGTAAATATGAGCATAGCACCTGAAACAATTTTAGCAAACGAAGCAGGTATCCCATATGCTGCTGTTGCTATGTCTACAGATTATGACTGCTGGAAAGAGGATGAAGCACCCGTTACTTGGGAAGAAATATTAGAAATCTTTGGCAAAAATGTTAACAATGTTATAGCATTATTAACTAATACTATAAGAAAAATAAGATAATTTATCAATTATTTATTAAATTTTTTGGAACAAAAAAAAATAAAAAAGATATTTTGATAATTATTTTATTCTTTTTATTTTAAATTTTGATAAAATTATTATCTTTTATTTGTTTACACTATATAAGTAATGCTTTGAAGCATAAAATAGTCTAGAGAATTTCGAAAATGGTTTCTATTTCTTTTCTAGGGGGATGTAGGGAAGTTGGTCGCTCAGCTATTTTAATAGAATCTAAGAGCGGAGCTAAATGTATCTTAGACTATGGTATTAGATTTAAGAATGAAAACAGACTACCTTATGATACTAATTTAAGCAATCTAAAAGCAGTTGCATTAACACATAGTCATATTGACCATTCTGGAGCTTTACCATTCTTATATAAAGCCTATGAAGGGCCATTCTTTACTAATCCAGTATCACTAGCAATAGTAGAAGTTCTTATTAGAGATATGATAAAAATATCTGATTTTCCATATCCATTTGGTTTTAGGGAATTGGAAAAAGTAAAACAGAATGCAAATTTTCTTAAAAATAAAGTTCGCCATAAAATTAAAGATAATTTTTTCATAACGTTTATTAATGCAGGACATATACCTGGAAGTGTTTCTATTCTTATAGAAGTAGATAACAAAAAAATTCTCTATTCAGGAGATATTAATACTCAACTAACGAACTTAATTAACCCCGCGAATTCTTTAGATATTCCTAAATTAGATGCATTAATTATTGAATCAACTTATTCACTTAAAGAGCATCCTGATAGGGATCAACTCGAGAAAAATTTTGTAGAGAAAACAACTGATATTACTGAAAATGGAGGTAGTGTTTTAATTCCTGCTTTTGGAGTGGCTCGTTCCCAAGAAGCTCTTTTAATTTTAGATAAATACAATTATTCAGGTAAGATTTTTATAGATGGTTTAGCAAGAAAAGTGTCTAGGGTATATCTAGATTACCCAGAGTCTATTAGGAGTCAAGGAATCTTTAAAAATGCTTTAGAAAAAGCCAAATTTGTTATGAGAAGGAAGGGTCGAAATATCGCAAAAAATTCAAATGGAGTCATAATTACTCCTTCAGGTATGCTTAAAGGAGGTGCGGCAATTGAGTATATTCAAACAATATTAACAGATCCATCCTCTGCTGTTTATTTAGTTGGATATCAAGTAGAAGGATCTCCTGGAAGAGGACTTTTAGAAAATGGTATTTTTGAATTTAGCGAACGAGGACTCAAGAAACATACAATTGATAATATAAAAATAAGAGCTAAATGTGAATGTGATTATTTTGATTTTTCAAGTCATGCTGATAATCTGCATCTTTATGATTATATAGACAATTTAAATTTTTATGATAACTCAAATGATATTTTCTGTGTTCATGGTGATAATAGATCAACTACAAGTTTTGCAAGTGAGTTAGCAAAAAAAGGGTATAACTCAGTTGCTCCAGAGATAGGGGAAGTTTATAAAGTTTAACTATATTTAACTTGCTAAATTAATTAGCCCTTACTTGTAATTGTTTCTTAATTATCATATTACAATTTTCAAGAAAAACTTCTATTTTATTGACAGGTACTTTTGTTCCGGCTGCAGGTGGATGTCCTCCTCCTAGTACATGTATATTTGAAAGTTTGCACGCGTCTCTAATAGCTTGTGAAAGGTTCACTCCTTTTTTTACAATTTTTTTATGTGCCCTTCCAGAAATTTTATACACCTCCTCATCTTCTCTTTTAGCTACCCCAAAGATAGGTTTAGTTTTATCTACTCTATTACTTTTTTCAAAGATTAACATTGAGGTTATTGTTCCTATTACACTCTCTGGAATTACGTCTTCTCCAAAATAATACTGAATATATTCTTTTTCTTGAATTTTATTTTGCTCGAAAAGCCATGATAAGCTTTTTCCCAATAATTTTTTATATTCTATTAAATTATCATGAGATTTTTCATACGCAATTTTTCTATCTCCCATTGCTATTGCTATTCCTAACGAGGCACTATTTGTACGTCCACATGCATTTAATAGATTAGAAAATTCAGCTATATCATGAAGCTCAGAACCAACTTTTTCCTTTATTAATAAGTATCTATTAATTATTAGTTTTTTTATGATTTGACTTGGTTCTATATTGAATTTAACCGAAGCATATTCAATTATTGTTGATGATATCTTTTGTTTTTCTTCTTGGTTTAAATCATTTAAAGTTTTGATTTTTCCTTCAGAATTTTCCATTAAAATTCCTGAAGTTTGTAAAAGTTTTAAAGATCTATTAGCATCATTAATTAGTCCTGGTAAATTTATATCCTTAGAAAATGCTAATGCTTCATTCAAAGGTTTTATCGCTGAAAAGTTTAAATCATTTACAACTTCAATTAAATTAACACTCTTAGCATCTTCTAAAATTAAAGAATTGATTCCTATAAATGATTTATTAGGGCCCTGATTTTGAATATCTCCATTAGCACCTATTAATGCAATAGGTGAGAGGTCGATATTTTTCTCATTTAAGCACTTTGAGAAATAATAACAAATTCCTGCGCCAGAAATCTCATAACTTCCGTCAATCCCATAAAAATAAGGATTTATATGCCAAGGACTAGTTTCTTCATGGAGTTCTCCAAGCATATCAATTTCATTTTTATCAGAAATTTTTTGAGGGAGGTGGTGATCTAATATTATTAAGTTATGGAACTCTTTTTTATGGAATAATTGTTTTTGAAGTTCCAAATATTGACCACTCCCAAAATCCGAGAATATTAGTAAATTATTATAATTATTGACCTGATCAGAGATTTTACTAATTTCTTCTCTTTCTAACTGTTTTAGAACTATAATTTGATACGGAATCCTTTCTCGATAAAAAGTTTTGCCAAGAATTGCCCCTGAACTTAAACCATCAGCATCCAAATGAGTATAAATACGAATTGATGATTCTAATTCTTTTATTTGTTCATAGAAATACTGTTTAGTTTTATTTAAATCCTTCTCCAATTTATTTAATTTCTTAATAGTATCACTCATTTTTCTTGAGTTAAATCAAATCATAATTCTAAAATCAATAATATATAATAGATTATCAAAATAATAATAAATACTCAATTATTAATTCAAAAAGTAAACTTTTGAAGTGAAAAATATTGCATCATGTAAAAATTAATGAGCTAAGCCTAACGTTAGTCAATGACATAATTAAAAATAAAGAGTTATATGGTGCACAAGTAACAAAACTAAAAAGTGGTCATACAGTCATAGATATGACAAACGCATCATGGATTGGAGGCAAGCTAGTAGGAGAGGTTT
The DNA here is from genome assembly GCA_019057865.1 of Promethearchaeota archaeon. Classification (GTDB taxonomy): domain Archaea; phylum Asgardarchaeota; class Lokiarchaeia; order Sigyniarchaeales; family SOKP01; genus Loki-b32. Next base: position 16,421 of record JAHLWP010000010.1, on the reverse strand, counting down.
GTATGGGAGGATTAGGGGCTGTAAATTTTACTAGTTACAATTTAGATGGACATTATCTTCCGGCTATAAATGTTTATACTTCATTTCCTATTATTTCTTGTATGGCATCTCAATTAGCAGGTTGGAATGTAAAATTAAAAAAGGAAGTTGAAAAGAATGGTGAATTGAAAAAAAAAGTTGTTTTTCAATCTCTAGGTTCTGGTCCAGCACGAGCTAAAGCAAAAACAGAAAAATTATTTGAAGAAATTAATTATATCGATGAATCAGACTGTGCTATTGTCTTTTTTGAAACAAGAAAAATGCCAAATGAGGAAGTTATGGCAATTGTCTCAAATAAATGTAAGGTAGAAGCAGAAAAAACATTTGCTGTATGTGCCCCTACCGCTTGTCTAACTGGATCAATTCAAGTTGCAGCTAGAATAGTTGAAACCGGTATACATAAATTACATGAAATCCATTTTCCATTAGAAGTTATAAAGGATGGATTTGGCACTACAGCAATTGCTCCTATAGCTAAAGATGATTTTGCAGCTATGGGGGCTACAAATGATTCCAATATTGCTGCTGGAATGACATTCTATACTATTGAAGTAGATAAAGAGAAAGAATCAGAATTATTTGATCTTCTTAAAAAAGCTCCTGCAAATCAATCCTCAAGTTATGGAAAACCATTTAATGAGATCTTTAAAGAAGCAAACTTTGATTTCTACAAAATAGATCCAGGATTATTTGCTCCAGCACTTTACACAATAAATAATATCAAAACAGGAAAATCGATAACAGTGGGAAAAATAAACCACGAATTATTAAAACAATCCTACGGATTTATTTAATTAAAAATAAGCTTAATAATTAGAAACGTGTAAATAAATATTTTTTTTATTTTTCTTTAACAGATTTATACTTAAATATTGGTTAATTCTTCTTGATATTTTAAAATTTCAGTTACTGAAATATCGCTATCAAACACAATATTTTTCTGAATCCCTAAATATGCACATGCAATTTTTGCGGCAGCAGCAATTTCAGCTTTCTTAAGTGTTATTGAATACTCATCTTGCTGAATTTGATCTTCTTGAAAATGATTTTCTTGAAATTTTCTATCTTGTAGATGGTAGACTCTTTCACTTTTCATTTTATACAACAATGAGCTCATTTTTTCAGCAACTTTAAAAGGCAATTGATTTTTTGCTACTACTCGAATGATATTATTAATATCAAAATAATTTAGGGTTTCAAACTTGGCACGTAAAAAGCTTTTCAAATTTTCAGAGTTTTGTTCACATTCTTTTTCTGTCCAATCGTAAATAGCTAACTTTCTTCTAAAAAATATTAATTCCCAATTAATATTCATTTCCTTTAATAGCTCAAGTAATTTATCATCATTAGCTTTTTTAGATTCTACAATAATATAAAGTTGAAGTCCATAATATTTATGTTCCTGTTGAAGAAAAAATCCTCTTTGTTGCATAGAGGCAAGGATGAGGAGTTTAAATGAATAAATATTGTCTGTTATATTCTTTTTTCCACAATTCAAATATATTACATTTCCCTCTTCACTAATATATTCACTGTCCAAAAAACCTAGTATACTTTCACTATTTTCCCTAATAAAATCTCGCAATCCACTTAAGGTAGGTTTAACATCAAATTTTATTAAATCACTTTCTGCAACCGTAACATAATCATTATTGTTGCTTCCGATAGCTAATTTAATTGAATTTAATTTTAGTTCTTTATCAGTTCCAAAAACTTTTTCAAAAGCTTTGTTAATTGGAAATACTTCGTTCTCCAAAATTTTTAGATCTGCCATAGAACTCTCATAAGGTTCAGGATCATTTAACATTTTATTTAAAATAGGAGCTTCTGAAGCATCAACTTCAATTTCATAAGATTTTGCTAAGTCCTTACGAATAGCACAAACAGATCGGTTTTTTTTATTGTACATTGAAATAGATGTATGATCATCAATTACCGCTCGAAATTTTTCAATGTATTTACTTTCCGTACTGTCCGAACGAGTCTTTCTACGTCGAATTCTTAATCAACTTATCGATATTAAAAAATTTTATGTAAGTTATTTTAAATAAAAAAACCCAATCTTAAATTCTTATCTAAAAAAAAAAATAACATTTCTCTTTAAATTTTAAGTTGAAATTAAATAATATTCAAAATTTTCTTATTCCTTATCTTGTTCAACAAAATAATTACCTCCCTTTTTTATATACACAATTGTAGAACCAAAATTATTACGTACAGTATATTTAGCACCTTGAACATCTAAAATCTCTATAGAATAAGATAATCTCCGCTTTTTTAAGATATCATCAATAATCCTTTTTTCTTCTTCCGGGTCCATAATTTTGTTTCATTTCACAATACAAAAAAATGTTATGGTTTTAGTTTATCAATAATGAATAAAAATCATAAATCAATAAATCTTTGTTTTACTAAAGATTTAAATTTATAAACTTGATGGTCATTAAATAATCTAAATTTAGAATTGTCAAAAATGAGAAGGGAATAAATAAATAATCGCTTTTGCTTTTAAGTTTTTTCCGTTTTTGTCTTATTAAAAATTCGTCCATTTTTTAATAAAAGAAATGATTTAATAATTAGATAATCTTTTGATTAAATATTACCAGAAATTGGTTTACAATTTTTGATCGATCAAATATTTCAATAGCGTCTTTAAACTACTTTTAACTCCCGAGGCAATTATATGGCAAAGGATAAACTGGATATCGGTTTTTTCACGAGTATGTATAGTCAAATTAACGGAACGGCAATTTCAGTACGAAATCTAGCTGAAGCAATGGCAAAGCACACTCATCATAATATACATGTTTTCGCACCGGGAATTCAAAAGCCTAAAAACGGACCGAAAAATCTTCGCCTTCATAACTTTTTTGGAGCTAAAATTAGTCCTAAAACAGGATTTGTACTAAGTTTTCCAATACATAAGTATTTTTTCTGCAATAAAGACTATTTAGATATTGCTCACATCCATACACATGCCACATTTGGAAGTATGGCAATTAATTGGGCTAAATATCTTGGTATACCAATGGTGGGGACACATAATTCTCCATTATCATTTTACACATCACAATATATCCCTGTAGTAGGAAAACTTCTTTCAAAAATGGACTGGGTGTGGCGATATGAAAGACATGTATTGGATAAATACGATTTAGTAGCTGTTCCAACAAAATCTAAAAAAGATCTACTCATAAAACAAAGATTTAAAGAACCAATCGTTTGTTTAACCAATGGAATAAATGATATTTATTTTAATGAGTTAAGGGAAAATGGTATTCGCGATCAATACAATCTAGGAGATAAAAAAGTGCTGTTATATGCTTCTAGATTATCTCCTGAAAAACATCAAATAAGTATTATTAAAACATTTAAAAAGATTCACAGAGAAGTACCAGATTCTCATTTACTCTTAGTAGGAAGTGATGGTCCCTCAAGTGATCATGTGAGAAAATTAATAAGAAAAAAGAATTACAGGGAATTTGTTTCATATGCTGGCAGAGTTCCATTTAATGATCTATTAAAACTTTATAATACTGTAGATCTATCTTGTCTATGGTCTTGGGTTGAGGCAGAAGGATTAGTGTTAATTGAAGCAATGGCTCAAGGAACTCCAAGTGTAGGAGCTAATGCATGTGGAATTTCAAATGTAATTAGACATGGAAAAACAGGTTATCTTGCCAATAATTTAGAAGATTTCAAAGAAAAAGTAGTGAAATTATTGAAAGATGATGATCTTAGAGCTGAGTTTGGTGAAAATGCTAAGAGAGCTGCTGAAAGTTATAGAATTAGTAATGTAGCTAAAACTTGGATAAAGCTTTATGAGTTTATAATAGAAGAACTGTATCCATTGAGGTATTACAGAAAAGATAGAAGCCATAGAGTTAAATTAGTCAAGGAGTTTGTTAAAGAATTACCAATTGTTCGGTTCTAACTTGTTTCAAAAATTTTTAGAAATTAAAATTAATACGTTTTTTTTCTAATTTTTGCTTACATTTTTCACATAAATAAACTGATTTTTTATCAATATCCTCAATATTAACAGAAAAGCGCATTACACATAAATTGTTGTCACAATGTTCAGGACCTAATACAAGGTGTCCAATTTCATGTATGGTTTCTTTAATCACTCTTTCATTAAATAAATCTTGATTATTTTGCCTATTATAAAAATTCTCTTTTAAACTTAGTGTTGACACTATGGAACATTGATGTCTTAAGTGAGTTTCTCCAAACAAGAAGAAAATATTATCTTCACTACTTGAATATACAGGAAGGTTTGTAATGGCAAGTATCATATCAATGTTCTCTCCTTTTTTTTTATCTATTAAAATTTGATAAAATTTATTTGTTGGATGAAGTCCTATTCTTTCATTATTTTCTGTCATTTTAAATTTATTTTTTACACCTTTATTGAAAATTTTTTTAGAAAAGGTATAATCACCTAAATTTCTAAAATCATAAAAGAAAGAATCAAATATCAGATTTAGATTCATTTTAATTGTGTCAAATAACGTATCCTTAAAATCTCCGCAAAATAACACTCCTAAATGACATGGAAAAATTATTTGCTTTGGTGATTCTGCAATTAATTCAAACTCTTCTTGATGATAAATACCTATTCGAAAAACTAATCTTTTTAATTTGTCTTTAAATTTTATTTCAGATAATCTCTGAAAATATTTAGATAATTTTTCTTCGTATTTTTGAAATTTTACCATTATTAGAGTTAAATAAAGAATAATCCAATTAAATAATTTCTTTTAATAATTTAAAGAGATAAAAACCTTTAAAGAAATGTTTTAATTTTATCTTTCTACGTTTCTTTTAGTCAGAAGAAAAATAGGCATACAAGAATTTAATTTATTATCTATATGTATTTAAATTATTAAAGATATTAAAAATTAAAATATAAAAATTTTGCTTAAGTCATTTCAGAGAAATCAGAAAACTCCGAGAATTTAAAAATAAATGAAGAGAGAGTTACAACTATAATGGAAGATAAAGCTTCAGAAAAAGATATTGTTGAAAAAGATTTTATTCCGCACTTTTTTCCAACATATAGAATCAAAAGAAAACTATATTCACTCCCAATAATTATTGTAGTGCTTGTAGCTGGATTATTAGCCTATTTAACATATATTGAAGCGGGTGTTCAGATAGAAGGTGGTTATTTTTCTGAAAGTGAATTGGGAGCTCTAGGTGGTCTATTAAATGGTCTAATATATACAGCTTTAGCAGCAGTATCTGGATTTGTAATAATTTATTTTGTAAAACGAAAAGGAATTGATATTTTAAGATTTATATTTGGGATAAGCTTTGGTTTAATTGGATTTTTTCAAACTTGGTTTTTTGGACAGATTATAATATTTCTAATTTTCTATAAATCTCCTATATTATTTTATCTTTTTTATTATGAGCTAATCTTTTTGTCAGCTGTCTTAACTATAATTATGCTTTATAAATATTTTACTTCTGTCTCAATTTATATAAAAAATTTTATAGTTTTATATATTGGTTTATTAATAGGCGCTTCAATGGGAGTATTTATGCCACTTTGGACTACTTTGGCCATTTTAATTGGTATTTCTTGTTGGGATCTATATGCTGTGTTGTCTAAAAAGGGACCAATTAAACAGATGATCGATATTGTTTCTAATTCTGATGATCCAGAAAATTTACTTGAAGAAGAACAGAGAGAGAAAATTAAAAGTGGGGAACTTATCTATGATACTTCTAAATTAGAAATTGGAATAGGTGATTTAGCCTTCTATAGTATGCTTACATCTAGTGCACTTGTACAGACAAATAATATAGTTGTTATGCTTTTTACTGCGATTGCAATAATAATTGGGACAGGTATCACAATTTCAGGATTATCGCGAAATAAAATTTTACCTGGACTACCAATTTCAATCTTTCTTGGAATTGGTACTATGTTATTATCTTGGTATATTTTATCAACTATATTTTAATATGAATATTAACTCTTTTGCAAGAAGAGTAATAATTTATTTTTTATTTTAATACAATTGATCTTTAAACTTAAACAAAAAATCATGAATGATATTAATAAGATTGCTGTCATAGGAGCTGGAGTTATGGGTAGAGAAATTGCTCAAGTTGCACTTATGGCAGGTTATGAGAAGGTCTTTTTATATAGTAGAACGATGGAAACAATTAATAAAGCAAAAATATTTATCGAAAACGGCTTAATAAAAATGAAATCAAAAAATCTGATGGATGACGACGCCACGCCAGATTTATTGATGAAAAACCTTATTTTAGTAAGGGATATAGAAAAGACTGTTGAGAATGCAGATTTTATAATTGAATCTGTACCAGAAATTATGGAACTCAAGCAAGAAATCTTCAATAAATTAGGAAAATATTCTCCAGAACATGCGATTCTTGCAACAAATACTTCAACAATGAGTATTACTAAAATTGCCGAGCGTTCAAATAGACCAGATAAAGTACTTGGAATGCATTTCTTCACACCCATCCCTGTATTACGTTTAATCGAATTAATAAAAGGAAAGGAGACTTCTGATAATACTGTAAACATTGCATTAGAAGTAGGTTATAAATTTCCAGCTTTAAAAGGAAAAAGATTTATTCCTGTGATTGAAAGAGAAAGTCCAGGATTCATAGTAAATCGTTTAACCATATCAACTAGTCTTTACTTAAATTGGTTATTAGAGTATTCTTTGGAAAAGAGTATTCCATTGGAACAAATCGAGGCTGATGCGATAGATGTAAAAGGTCTAGGACCATATGCTAAATGGGATTATTTCGGTCTAGATACTGTTTATAATACTCTACTATATTTTTCCCAAGTTCTCTCTCCTGAATTTAAGCCAGGAAAAACACTTATAAAACTCGTTAATGAAGGTAATTTAGGAAAAAAAACTGGGAAAGGATTATTTGAATGGAAAGAAGGAAAACCAATTATCAATTTGGAGAAAAAAGCTAATATTTTCAATATAGAATTATTTATGGCAATCCAATTAAACGAAGGCTGTCGCCTTTTAGAAGAAGGGATTGTATCTAACTATAGAATTATTGATGAAACAATGCTTGCAGGTATGGATATGCCAGGACCTTTTAGTCCAGGAAAAAATAACTATCAGAAATGGACTAAATTATTAGAAGATTTTGTGGAAAAAAGTGGAATTGCATATCTTAAACCATGTGATTTAATGAAATCAGGTGGTTTTGTTAATAGGAGAAAATAAAGTTAAATAACTAACCTAAACCTTAAAAATTAAATAAATATTTTAACTATTATTAAAGCATTTACTCTATAAAATTATCATTTTTCCTGTATTTCTATGGATTCTAATTTATTTGATTTTGAGGAGCATTTGAAAAAATTAAAGTACTCAATTCCAGAAATACAAGCTGTAGCAATAATAACAAATGAGGGTATGCCCATTGCTTCAATACTCCCCCCAGAAATAGATGATGTAAAAATATCCGCTATGACTTCTGCTCTTCTATCATTAGCAGAAATGACCGTTGCTGAAATGGAAAAAGGAGATTTTGAAGAATTGTATGTTAAAGGGAAGGATGGTTACTTAATATATTTACAAGCAGGTCCAAGGGCAGTTCTTGCTGTTTCTACAACTATAGATGTTAAACTAGGTCTTGTATTTTTAGAATGTAAGACAACATGTGAAAAAATTTTTCCTATACTAACTTTGCAGATTTTATCCGAAAAAGCTGTAGGTAAAATATCATATTTAATGAAAGAAAAACAAGTAAATGAGATGGAAGTTGGAAGAAAATATCTTTCTGAATTACTTAACAATGAATTAATAAAACAAGATGAATCCGATAATTTACCAATGATAAAACCTTCTGTAAAATCATATTTTGAAATACACGGTATTAAAATAGGATATGATGGCACTTTAATTAAATTCCTTAAATAAAATTCCAAAAAAAGCTATCTCTTATATCCATAAATCAATATTGTTCTCCTTTAAGAATTCTGGGATTTTTTGAATATCAATTTCACTTATATCAAAAGTCTCTAAATTATCTAATTGTTTCATAGTCTTAGGTATGATTTCAATATAACCTATTAATAATTACATTACACAAACCTTATATTGAATTTAATATGAAATATAAAAAAAAATAAAAGGAAAATTATTACATGTCATTTTTAACTGGGTTAAAGAATTTATTTAGAAAGCCAATTTACATTATTATAATAATTGCTTTCATTATATCTTGGTTTTTAATTTTATTTGGATATTTATTTATTCCATATGTAGGATATAATCGTTTTGTTTACATATTTATTGGAATTCTTGGAGGTTTCCTCTTTTTCTTGTTATTAATTTCATTCTTCAAACCAATTGATGAATTAAATTACATTATAGTTATAGTAATTTTTATACTTTCTTTACCGAGTTTGGTAATATTTAATGGGGTACTCAATTTATTTTATAGATTTTGTTTAATAGCAAACCAGTTATTAACAGCATTTTTTGCATTTAAATTATGTATGGATTCCTCAACTAAAGTTGATGATTATTTATATAGAGATAAAAAATTCAGCAAAATCACACGTTCTTTAGAGTTTTTAATTTTTGGTATTTTAAATTTAATAGCCTTAATAATAATCTGGAATATTTTAATTAATTTCAACTTGAAAGTTGTAATATTAAGTGCAATCATTTTTCGCAGGATGTATTGGGTTAATTTAATTTTGATGAGTTTTGTGTTATTACGATTAATTTTTACAAAAAAATTTTCAGCATATATTACTTTATTTTTTTTATTAACTTTTTTCTATGTTTTCTACATTATTATGGATATTATAGCTGAATTTATATTTTCAGATGCAGCAACTACTACTTGGTATTTCTTTTTGATTGATTTGGGGCTTTTTCTCTACATAATAGGTTCAATATTTGATAAAGTTGAATACCTTGAGAATAAATTTAAAATCATCAGAGCAGACACAATTTCTATTTTTATAATTTTAATGAAATTATTTACTCAAATTATTAAGCTACCGGGAGTAAAAGGTGTAATAATAAGTATTGTTGACATTATCCAATTACAAATATTTTTGCTTATTATATTTATATTATTTACTCTATTATTCGGAATCTATTCTATATTTGCTCATAAAGAAGGTGAAACTCCAAAATAGTTTTTTATAATTTCCTTTCTTTCATAATAAGAATGATTTAATTGTTTGAATTCTTATATATACTTACTTAAGATGACTCTAGCAAATTCTTCTCCTAAAACTGGATTGGAAAAAATAATTGACTATTTTAATAACAGTCTTGAAGTAAATTATCCAATTGCTATTGCAAAAATAGTGGAAGATACTGGTTTTTCATGGAGTTTTGTTAAAAAAACTTTAACAAAGATAAAAGAAGAATATGATGGATTTCATTTTGAAAAATCCGGGAATACTTGGATTTCTTGGAAAGACCGTGATCATATTATTAAAAAATTAGATGATACATGTTCTCGTTTTCTTAAAAATAATGGAAGTAAATGTTAAGCATTTGATTTGTATATAATCTAAACATTATTTCAAATATTTAGCTTATAGAAACTTTAAATTATGTAGGAGTAAATTGTTTTTTATATTCTTCTTTCTCAGCATCATACTCGTATAAATTAAACCAATCCCATATTTGAAGTGCAAAATCTGTAAAAGCATAACCTTTGGCTGTAATGATATTTCCGTCTTGAATCAACCTAGCATCAACATAGGTATCCCTTGGAAAAGGATCTACTTCATTATTTTCTTCATATTGTTTAGATTCTTTTGAAGTAGTGTATTTTATTCCTTTTAAAATACCCATTTTTGCTAAAAATTCAGGTCCAGCGCAAATTGCTGCTATTAATTTTTTTTCATTATTTAATTTCTTAACTAATTCTTCAAGTTCAGGTTTTAATATCCTTAAACCTCCTCCAGGAATTAAAATCCCATCAATATCCTTTGTGAGAGAGATTTCAGAAACAGTTTTATCCGGTATAATTGTCAAACCTCCAGCACTTCTAACTGGTGATTTATCATAGGCAATATAAATTACTCTATAATCTTCAACTTCATTTATGTATGAACAGACAAGAACTGTTTCAAAATCTGCAAAACCATCATAAATAAAACATAAAATAGTTTTCAATTATTTTCTAATCCTTAATATCATTTTATTAAAACAAAATTTTATAAATAAAGTTTGGATTGTAAATTTTCACTTATTCGACATCCTTATAACGTATCATAGATTACCAAATTTCTTTGTCATCCTATTTAGTCTTCAATTCATTAATCTCAGCATACATTTTCTCTGCTTCTTTTTCGATATGTTTTCTCATTTCAATATCACAGTAACATGTGTGGCTAGCGATTTTACCTTTTTCGATACTTTCTATTGCTAAATCATATTCACCAATTGCTTTGTAGCATTTAGCTAAATTGATATATGTATTATAAGAAAACCAACCATATGGTTCAAGTTCTAGTGCCAGTGTAATTTCTTTAATTGCAAGCTCATATTCCCCAAACTCTGTTAAAATTTCTGCGTATGAATCATGATAATTACCATCGCTAGGGTCTAATTCTGTTAATAACTTGCCTGCTTCTATTGCTTCTTTTTTATCACCCTTATATAAATGGAAATAGAGTTTTTTATTAAGAATGTCAAGATCATCAGGATATTTTTCTCTTAAATCATCAATAATTCTTAATGCTTCATCATAATTCTTCGATTTTTTATAAAGATATGCTTTACTTGCTAAAAGTTCTATTTCCTGTTCTGGAAAATTTTTAATTGCGGTTTCTAAAAATTCTAAAGCTTCGTCAATTTTTTCATTATAATGTAAAATCTTATATTTAAGGAAATAAAATTTAACATCCCCAGAATCTAGATCAATAGCTTTATTAATTGCTTCAAGCGCTTCATCAAATTTTTTTAACTGTTTTAAAACTAGACATTTAAATTGATTATACTTGGCTTTATTTGATTGTTTAGGGTCTAAATCAATAGCTTTTTCAATTTCAAATAAGACATCGCCACTTTTGGATTCTTCAAGATCTAATTCATAAATAACTTTATAACCTAATACTAATGCTTTTGTTATATAGGACGCTGGATGTTCAGGAAATACTTTTTCTATGCTATCACTAAATTTTTGCGCTTTATCAAACTTCCCAAATGTTAAATAACAGAAAATCAAAACAAAATGATAAGAAATAAAAGAATGCTCATCTTGGTCTTCAATATTCATTTTCACCTCTTCTTTTAAAAAATTTATCGCTTCTTGATGTCGGTTTAATAAACTTAGAATAATCGCTTTTAAAAAATACAAATCTAAGTTTTCTGGATCCTGCTTAATAGAACTATTTATTTTTTCTAAAGCATCATCGTGATTCTTTTTTTTCATTAAGGCTTTAGCACCCTCATAAATTTCTTTAATTTTAGGTGAAGAAAAGAGGTTTAAAACCTTTAATATATTTGGGTCTATATGATACTTGTATTCAGGTGGCTCAAATGAAGTTTCTTTAGAGCTATAAGATATAAGTTCAGGAATATATCTCCATGCAACTCCTTCTAATTTGTCAAAAGTATCTAATAATTCTCTTTCAGTTTCTATCTTATATGCCAAATAATTTATGTAAGTTGGTAAGAAGTTCCTTAAGGGCTCTTTCATCCCTTTATTAAAGAGACTATCACAAATTTCTTCTAATATTGCCTCTACGGTAGAATCCATATCTAATGATGGAGTCCCATTTATGAACTTATTGTATAATTTGTTTAAATATGTAAACTTGGTAATGTGATCTTCTGTTATCGCACGAAGAACTTTTTCTAATTTCTCATTACCTTGAAAATAATAAACCTCATCACCCTCATCTTCCAATTTGAAGAATTTTACCGGGTAAAAATCCTCTTCAACGATTTTATCTACGAAAAAGTTAAGGGTTGATTGTTTAATGTTATACTTATCAGAAAACTCTTTAGATGAAATATAATGAGGATATTGATTTGGATGATTAAGAGAAAGATATAACAATATTTTATCAAATTCTTCTTCTGTTAATAAATCTTTAACTCGACTATAATCTAATTTTAAAACATTGTTTAGAAATCGAAACTTCACATAATCATTCTCAATATCAAATTTCTCAAAAAATCTAATAGTCTTCTTGGTAACCTCTTCAATCCTTTTGGTTTCTTCCTTTAGAATTGATTGTCTATCTAAATCATAAAACCTTAGCATATTAGAATATTCTGATTTCCCTTCTTGTGTAATTTTATACTCTTTATTCTCTTTCCTTACTAATCCACTCTCCATCAATAAATTCAAATTTTTTGACAAAGAGGATTGGTTTATAGAAAGGGGCTCTGCTAAGAAATCCGACCACTTGCAAGAATTGTTATTGTAAACCATCCAAAGAATCCAGTGATCATAATTCCTTCTTTCTGTAATCGCTTTAGGAGGATAACTTAACTTAGTTCTCTTGTCCTTAGCTCTAGATAACTCATTATACCTCTCCTCACCTCTAGGTGTGATACAATAAGAACCCCTTTTTATCCTCTCTAGATATCCACTATTCTCTAACCTTTTTAGATAATTTGATAATGTAGAAAGACTAATATTTACTGGATCAGCTGTAAAATCTGCCCACTCACATTCCTCGTTATTGTTCAACATCCAGAGAATTATATGCTCAAAATTTTTCTTCTCTAAAAGTGGAGGATTAATAATTTCATCAGGTGGATAATTTAAAATACTCATAGTTAATACAAAACAACTTATTTTTGTTACTATAAAATAAGTTTTTATCCTTAATATAATGTAAAGTAATGAAGTTAGGTTGAAGTATGAAGTATGGTTGAAGTAAAAAAAAGATTTTTAGAACTGATTCCACTAAAAAATGAAAATTCTTGAGTAGATTCATTCAAAATTAAAATTTATTAAGTAATTTCACCTTTTTCATATGGATTTCTATAAAACTCTACCTTAAATTATCTCTTGAAAAAAACATTTAAAATTCTATAAAATATAATATAAAATATTTAAAATGATCCTAATTGGTTTAAAATATGTCTAAAGAGAAGAAGATCTTTACCTTAGAAAATGTAAAATTGGCTTCAATGGGACCAGATACAATAGTTTATATCCCAAGAGCTTTAATTAAGCATAAAGTTCTTGATCCCAAAAAGAAATATAACGTACATTTTGAAGAGATTCCTGAGGATAAACAAGAAAAAGAAAATTAATCTTCTTCCCGATAAGAGCAAATATTATAAATATCAAACTTTACTTTATTATCTTTTAGAAGTTTAATAATATTCGGATGAAAATCCAATATAATTTTCTTTTTTGTGGTTATTTTTGCTGTTTGTGGAGTATAATCTTTTTCATAAACTTTTTCTAAAGGAATATAACTTGATAAATATGCTGTTTTATTATTATACTCGATTTGACAAATATAATTCTCTACAGTGATGATTTTCTTATCCTTCCTAATTCCTCTGAATTGTAATGACACTGTTTTTTTATCATCCTCAACCTTAAAATATTCTACCAAATGTGATAAATCTTCAGGATGTAATATTTTATAGAATTCTCTTTTCTTCCATTTAGATATTTCTTCTTCACTGTAGCCAAAAATTTCTGAAAATTTCTGATTATAATATTTTAAATGGCCTCTTTGAATTATTATAATTCCCATTGCAGAATTATCAGCAAAATGAATAAAGGTATCTTTCCTTAATTTAGTAGGATATTCCTCATTTATTTCTACTTTTGACATATTTTTTATACCTATACAATTTTATTGAAAATTTTTGGCTTTTTCATTAATTTATAGCATTATTAATAAAATACTAATCCTATTTATGCTTTTTTAGATAATAATTTGTGGTAAAAATTGTTTAAGTTATTAATTGGATTATTCTTATTAGCATCTAAATCTTTATTTCTAAAAAAAGATTTAAATAGCTTTTTCTATCGTATTTTCTTAAGCTATCTTGAAAGTTTAGTTTTCTTGTTGGATATTTAAGAGTTCACTAAAGTAGAGAACCAACAATAAGTAATAGTATTTCTGAAAGATAAAAAGGGTTTATTGAAAGTAAAAATAAACTTTTAAAGATTTTGCCGTTTTAACAACTTTTGATTCTCTTTTTTTTTCCTTTTTTTACAAAAATTAGTTAAAATTGATCCTTTTGGGCATCAAAATGAAGATTTAAATTTGGTTAGTTGATTATATAACTACCTATAAGGGATTTTATAAAAGATTCTATAAAAACAATATTTTAATCAAACTACAGAATACTCTAAAAATAGAAGATGGTAAAAATTAGCAACGACTTAACCTTCAAAATTTGTCTTTTTGGAGAAAAAAATGTTGGAAAAACTTCACTAATTCAGGCGCTTATTCAAAAAAGATTCAATAAGGAAACAAAACCACCAACATTCATAGATATTGAGATTAAAGAGTTAACAATAAATTCTTTTAAAATTGCACTTCAAATATGGATTCTTAGATTTGATTTTCAGTTTGAATTTTTTTTTCCCATTTTTCTAAGGGGTACATCAGGAGGTATTTTTATGTATGATATCGCCAACCATTCTAGTATAAGTAATGTAGAAAAGTGGATAATAACATTTAAAGAAAGTTTATCTAATGATAGAAAGAAAATTCCTCTATTAATGGTTGGTGGAAAGTTAGATCTCCATAAAGAAAGAGCATTATCTAGAAAAAATGCTAAGAAAATCTCAAAAAAATATAATTTCATGAATTATTTTGAATGTTCCTCTAAAACTGGACAAAATATTGAAAAAATCTTTGAATCTTTAACGAGATCCATACTTAACCATGAAGATTATTTTAATAAAACTAAACAAAATATTTAAAGGAAAAAAAAATTATGGGTGAAAAATTCAAAAGTCAAGTAGTCGCAGAAATGATAAATAATGTGGAAAAAATCGCCAGAGATTATGAGTTAGGCATTAAAAAAAACAAATTTGAAATAAAGTGTCCTTACCCAAAAATAATTCAAACCTATGAAAGCATAATACAAATGCTCATTAATTACAGTTGGAATGAACAAGCCATGATTTTCAATGAACAAATTAAATTTTATCAAGAAAAACTAGAGAAAGATAAAAAATTGCGCGAAATTAAAGTTCAAAAAATGCAAAAATGGAAAGAAATTGAAGAATTATATAAAATTAAGGAGATCAATACTCTCAGAACAGTAATCCTCTCTCTCAATAAAGAGGAGAGGATTTTAGATTTTGAAGAGAAAAAGAAAGAAAAACTTAAAGAATCTGAAGAAATCTTTAATATGATTGATAACGCTGAAAGAATGGCAAAAGAATACGAAAAAGAAATAAAAAAGGGTAGAATCCTTTATCTTGATTGTCCCTATGAAAAATTAATAGAAATTTACAAAGAAGTTGTCAAAAGATTCGAAAGTATTGGTTGGAAAGAAGAGTCAAGTAAATTGATTGATTCAATCAGATATTATAATGACAAACTTGAAAAAGATAAAAGATTAAGAGAAATTGAAGAGAGAAAATTAGCTAAAGAATAATAAATGCCTTTTATCTTATAAAAATTTATTACACTAATTTTGAGGAATTAGAACCAAATTGGAAAAGAAAGTAAAAACTTAAATAATAGTAGTCTATTATTGAATTGCCAGAAGGTAATTCAAAGACAGGTATAATTACTCTTTCATAATTTAATTTTGTATTCGGATAATAATATTATCTAAATAACTGAGGGGGGCAATTAATATAAAGATTGAAGTAATTGACAAGAAAAAAAATAAGATATATTATGTGTCAGAAGATTTTAAAATCGAATATAAGGGTAAACAGATACCCCTTAAAGAATTCCAAACTGAAGAAAAAAAAATTATAAGTATAATATTCCAGGAAGATGGAACAATTGATATTTGTTATAGAGAATGATAAGAAATAATTGAAATTTAAAGTAGACTAAATTCTAATTTTGATGAAAAAATCAGAATGTGAAGATTTAAAGATTTAGTCGGTTTAATTACTTTTGAATCTCTTTTTTTTTCCTTTTTCTACAAAAATTAGTTAAAATTGATCATTTTGGACATCAAAGTAAAGATTTAAATTTTGTTCTCTCTAAATATTAAATGACCAAAAATAAAGAGTATTCCTAAAAAGTGTATAAAAAGCAATTAAAAATAGAGGTGTAAAAAAATGGTTAAGAAAAAGAGAGAAAAGAAAAAGAAAGTGAAGCAAGAAGAGAAAGAGGAAGAAAAGGAAGAAGAAAAAGAAGAAGAAAAAGAAGAAGAATAATTACTTAAATGTAAGTCAATTTAAATTTCTCTCATTGTTTCCGAATAATC
>JAHLWP010000065.1 GCA_019057865.1 Promethearchaeota archaeon | reverse complement strand
AATTTTATGATAATACAAATACAATCTGTAATAAATTGTTGGATATTGGAATTCCTGCTTATAGGATTCACGCTTCGGGTCATGCTACATCGCATGACTTAATAAATTTTATATATGAGGTTAACCCTAAATATGTGATTCCAATTCACACCGAACATACAATGTTTTTTGAGAGATTCTTTCAAAACTCGAATATTAAAGTCTTAATTCCGGAGTTAAATAAAACAATACCCTTTTAAATTAGTATAATTAAAATATGTGAAAGATCTAAAATTACTTTAAAGGATTGAAATTATTTAATTAATATATAGGAAAAGAAAATTGCAATTAAATTAATGTTCAAATGGGAAAAGAAATGGTTTTTATTGATGGAACAGGTTTGAAATATTACACATTATCTATTTTTAGGTTAGGTAAAGATAAAGTTACCGAACAAGAAGAAGCATTAGCGCTAATGCTAGTTCAGAACCAGCGTGGGGATTATCAGTTTAATATCGATAGATTTATAATCCCAGATAATTTCCCTGAGACAGAGACTTATGAATGGCAAGAAATTGATGTAAGTTTAGTGCCAAGGCTCTCTGAAATTAGAGATTATCCCGGATTTTATTACCCAGCTAAAGATTTTGAAACATTAAGAGAAAAGTTTGATATATGAAAGTCCACTAATTGTTTAATTGGAAGTCAAACATTAAAGATAGAAGAATCACTTTTAAAATTATTAAAGACACCCTCTTTTTAGATGTGATTTTTACACCAGGAATTGGTCTAAAAAAAGAGATATTACCTCTAATTGAAGGCTATTATTTCAATGAAAAAGTACCATTTGGGGTCGATGCTGAATTAGATTTTAGAATAAAGAATAAGAGTATATCATATAAAATTCTTAACTCTGCAATTGTTTATCATGAACCAGAAAAACTTACTCATGATTTAAAAGCTGCATTTAGAATAGGAAAAGGTTGTAAAATCGGAATATTACTTTTATCTCGGAATAGACAATTTTCAGACAAAATGATAGAATTAAAAGCAGTTAAAAAGTCAATGTACAAAAATATTATCAGGAGAAAGGGGATTTTTGTATTTTTGTATCAATTAGTATGGGATTTTTTTTATCAATTGGGGTGGAAATGTGAAAGATTTGAAGTTTTAAAGGATTAATATTAAAATGTTATTTCTTCCTGTAACAGGAGATTACAGGCTGTCTAATTAATAGAATATCACCATTTTCTTCAGCTTGATTAATGTAGAGCTGTAGCCAGTAATGTTGATTATTTTCTAAATGATTTTTTAATTTGTAATGAAGTAGGAAGGAGGCACAAAATTCATGATTTTTGGCAAATACTTCTAGCCATTGGAGATATATACCGCTATCTCTCAATAGACCTCCCACTTGGTAGATTAAAAAGTAGACTAAATAGAAAAACAATACCCAATAGTAGGAAAATTGTCTTTTTGGTTGTGGATTTCATGGATTTTATTTACCTTAATTGCACTTTTTTTAAAAATTACATATTTAATATTTTTCTTTTATATACTTTTTCGTGATCATATATATACTATATATCATACATGTTTACTAGGAAATAATTTTGACTATAAGCAAAGAACTAATTTATAAATTTGAATTGTAATTAGAAATATTCATAATGATGTGTAGAATGGCTATATATTTTCAAAACCTTTCTTAATTCCCGAATTTAGTTTTTATCATTAAACGCGATACATGTCATTTTATTAAAAATGAAAGAATATTACTGATAAAGATTCGATTATCTAAAAGATTAAAGAGATCATTCCATAATCCAAATCCAGAAATAACACATAATTTTCCATTGGTACTAAAATCCATAAAACCGCAAATTGCATTTGTTCCTACTCGTTCTACGTCAAATTGAACAGTTTTATTTTCTAATTGCGTTGAGGGATTAGTATTTATAATGGGATATGCTTTTGGGGGATTATGTTTTGGATAAATTCTTATAGGTCTTCCTAAGACGATTTTCGAAACTTGCTGATATAATTTTTGAAGAAGTTCAGATTCATTAATATTTTTTATATTTTCCTTTTTCACTACTATAGTTTCAATTCGTTCTAAAAAATCTCTTGTATCAAATAACAAATCTTTCTGATATCTACTGGAAAAAAAAGTTTCGCAAAATTCTCTGAAAACAGTATCTAGTTCACCAAAGAGCCCCAAGGAAGTGTATGTTATGAAAACCCCACCACCGCTCTTCAAGAAATCAATTAATTTTAAATAAAATCCTTTATCATCTGTAATAAGGCGATGTAAAAGAATAACTTTATAGCTATAGAAGTTCTCCCTTTTGTATGCCTTTACTGTTCCTACAGCAGGATTTAATATATCAAAGGAATAATCTCGGGACATTAACAATTCAATAAAGTCAGAGCATTTCTTATTAAAACCAGTATTATTCGTAATAATTAATAGGTCTATTTTTTCACTCATATTCTAATACCTCATTTCCTAATTTTGAATTTAAAATTTTTTATTCTACTATTTTATTTAGATTTCCCTATCTAATGACTCAGAGGTTTTTCAATTTTTCTTGTTCCTTTAACTTCTTTTTTTCTATTTTTTTCTTTTGTTTATCTAACTTTTTTCGCTTTTTTGCTTCTAGCTTCGCTTCTTTTTCTTTTTGTTTTCTTTCTTGTTTTAATCTTTCAAGTTCCTGTTTTTCTTTTTCAATAGCTTCTTGTTCTTGTTTTTCCCTTTCTAAATGTTCCCTTTCTAATCTTAGTCTCTCTTGTTTCTCTCTTTCAATTTTCTCCAATTGTTCTTTTTTTAATTTTTCTTGTGCTAGTCTTTCTTTTTCTAGACGAATTCGTTCGAGACGCTCTCTTTCTTTTCTTTCCTTCTCTTGTTTTTCTCTTTCGATTCTTTCTTGTTCTAACCTTTCTAATCTTTCTTTCTCTAAACGAGCTTTTTCTAATTTTTCTTTTTCCAATCTTTCATTTTCTTCAATTTCAAAAAGCCATTCGTCTAATTTTCGAATTAAATCCACTTTTTCTTTTTCTGGTAATCCAAAACCTTGTTCTTTTTTAATGTAAATATTAGCATATTTACTCATTTCCCAGATTTTTTTCTGATGCAATGTGGTTGAGCTCACACCCATTTGCCTTGCAGTTTCCCTCGCGAGTTCAAAAGCCTGTCCAATAGATTGCATTTCATAATTTTCTTCAATTACTTTTTTTATATATAAAAGTATTTGGGTAATATCTGGTTTAGGTGGGATAGGTAATGTTTTAAGTTCAACCTTTTCAGATTTTAAAGTTTCCAATTCAAAAGCTTCCTGTGTCATTTTTTGTATTGGCATGGTTCCAATATCGGAACTTTGGATATCAATTAGGTCCGAATCTGAGGGTTGCTCTACGAGTCTAGGTAATACTTTGGGTTCTTTTTTTGCTTTTCTTTTAAATTGTATTGGCCAACTGATAAACGAATAAAGGCGATCTTCTGCTGAAGCGAAGATCGATTCTTTAGAGGTTTTTTTAGTGACCGAGTCTATCTGTTTCGAAGAGATTGGTGGCATACCCGAACTTAACATTAAGGCCGCCTTTTCTATTATAGAGAATAGATACATAGGATCAAACTCAAGATTAGAATAAATACTTTTCAAAGTTTTAATATTATCATCAATAATGCTAAGATTTATGTGAGATATTGTTTCTTCTAGAAGCGTATCGGCCGCAAAGTTAATCCCATCTAATCCTGCCGTTGGATTCAGGTAAGAAGAATCAGGATTGGCACGCATTTTATCAGAAACTAAAATTTGGTTATAAAAGTCCCAATGTGAACTTAAAATCTTATGGCCCTCAATTGAGATTTGATAGGAATCATCCTTACGTATTTTTTCCATCATCTCTAAAAATATATCTTTATAAGGTATGAAAACATTTCTCATCAATGCACCTTTTATAAAGGTTAAGTGATCCTCTGATTTATTAGACAAATCAATAGGGATTCTTATCACTTTCTCTGCTATAATTACGTCTCGATCCTCTTCTAAAGTGATATTTCTTGAAGTAGCCATTTGATCATAAACAAAGTCTGATAATACTAATCCTGTTAGGATTCTATTGTCGGTCACATATTTGCCAGATTCTAATTCAAATTTAAGGAAATAATACCCTAGGCCAAATAAGTAATGAAGTGTTCCTTTTTTGGTTTCAATTGAATAATCATAACCACTGAAAAATATAACGGCATCTGTTTCTATTTTTGAGACTGGATGATGAACATAGGTTCCTAATATGGGATAGCCTAATAAATCACTCCAACTAGGGATCATAAAAAGCGAGTTATTAGGATATAATTTATTTTCCATTTTCTGTTTTTCAATTCGTTCTTTTTCAAATCTTTCTCTTTCAAGCTTTTCATTTTCAAGTGCTTCTTTTTCTAACTTTTCCTTTTCCAGTTGATCTTCATTATTCTTCTCAATCCCCATAATAACAACTCTAAATGTAAATTTTTTTATCGGATAACTGTTTCTTACTACTTGGTATAATAATATTCATCATATTATAGTCTTTTGATTTCTGGAGAAAAAATTGATAACTGAAATTTACGCTAAACTAAATGGTAATGAAGGAATAGTAGAAATTCTATGAATATTTACGATTTTTTTCATTAAATCATATTTGGACTAACAAGGTTTTTTCTTTTGTCGTGATTTAGAGCAATATATGTTGTATTTTATCATTTTTCACCGAAAAAAAGTTATTTCATGGCATAAATCCCCTAAACAAATTGGTAAGCACAAAACTTATAATTAGACCTAAAATTAAAGCGATGGCTCCAAGGATCAGCCCAGCTATTGCAAGTCCTTTAGTATCATCTTTAATAATACCGATTATCCCGAAGATAATTGCGATGGCAGGTATTAGACAACCTATTATAAAAAATAGAGCTAGGATGTCAGGCATTCCCAGTAATAAACTATAGAAATTAATTATAGAACTAATAGCCCCTATTGCCACGCAAATTGGTATACTAATCGAGCCAAAGATCATTGCTACTATACCAAATGCTCTTCCCATATTTTTTATCACTATATTTTTGTGGATGTTATTAGGAAAGAAGTGAAAATAGGGCAATCTCAAAGCTTGAGATTATCCATGATTCCCTTATTCCCTCCCCCTAGGGTGAAAAAGGAGTATCCTCCAATCGGGAATACCCCTTGAAAAGCAAGGTTGCCTTTTGGTAGTAAGAGGTCATGGTTTTGACCCTATTTTTTTCTCTTCCTTGTTTGAAAAATTGAAAATTACATGATCACAAACCCATCCTCATTTATATACTTTTTTATGGTCATATATTCTATATAATATACATGTTTATGAGAAAGTAATTTTAACTATAAACAAAGAACTAATTTATTAATTTGTAATGTAATTAGTAATATAGGATGATTTGGAATGACTGAAAAGTATTGTCAACTTATTTTAGTGGGACATACAACTTCAAAATTAATATTTTCTATTGATAAAGAAATCGTTCATAAAGTGATTTTCATAACTGAACGACAACCACTTCCAGGAACACTTGAAGCTAAAAAAGTATTGGATGAATTAAATAACTATTATAAAGAACGGCGGATTGAGGTTGAGAATGCGAAACTCGATTTTCACATCCAAACAAAACCCATTGCAGAATTAATTCATCTTATTTACCAACAAAAACTCAACGGATTTGATAATATTACTGTAAATATATCTGGAGGATTACGTTATATGGATATTTGGTTTTATAGCGCATGTTCCATTACGAATACTCGAATCATTCATGGAGATTTTATTTATGAAAAGAATGAAGAAGTGGGGATATACTCTAACGTAGAATTAATCACAGTTCCATTTCCTTCTTTAACAGAGAAGCAATTTGAATTTTTAGAGCTTTTCTTTGATGATTATCATGATTATAATGAATTCTTTCGACTAGAATTATCATTCAATGAGAATACATTATTAACCAATCGAAAAAAGTATGTTTCATTAGAAGATATAAAAGAAGCATTGGAATCTAGACGCAATTCTACTATATCCCGAGGTGCTATAAATGGATTTATTCAAAAATTAGAAAAAATTTCTGCGATTAACCTTTATCCTAATCCTGTTGATAAAAAGGAAAAATCAATAGAAATAAGTTATTTAGGTATCGGCTATTTTCTCCATAAACTTATACAAAACAATTTATAGTTTAAAGATTCCTTTATTAATGATTGATGAAATTAGTAACTTTTACTCAAATTTCCTTTAAGCATAGATTTAGGGTTTTCTAATTAATTAATAAAAAATAAACCATAAGACTAAATTTTAAATAATCCTGTAAGGACAGTTCCTTTTTTAATCAGATTAGTAGTACTATACAGTATTAAACTTAATTAGAATAAGGTTTGTCTTTTAATTTTTTTCTTACACCATATCTTCGGGCTTGTGATCTCCATCCTAAGTTTCCAAAAGTTCTATAAAGAGTAGCTGGTATAAACTTTTTTGATATTAAGTCAATAGCTTCTTGAGGGATTTCTTTACCATCCTTTAAAGAGTCAGCTGCTAAGTCTAATCCATTGATGATGTGTCTTACCATGCCTCCTCTTTCTTTTAGCGGAATGCCGTTAATTGCAGCTCCTCCACCGATGGCAATTCCACCTTTCCATACAAAACCACAGTCTTTAGAGGAAATTCTACAAATCTGAAGTGCTGTCATATTTTGGGACGCTTCAGGGAAACCATTATTGCATATCGCAATAAAATCTTTAGTTTTTTTCCTTTCTAATTTGTCTCTTTCTTCTTTGATTAATTCCATTGCTTTAATCACGGGAGCTGGTAAGCTATCTACATATAAAGGAAATGAAAGAATTATTAGATCTGCTTTATCAATCATTTCAAAGAGTTCCTTTATTTTTTCTTCTCGGTTTACCATTCGATGGATAAATCCTTTTTCAGTGGTCATCCCAGATTCCTCTAATTTTGAGGTTAAATAATTTCCAAGAGATGCTGAGGTACTATTTTCGCCTTTTGGGCTACCGATTAAAAGAAGTGCTTTTTTATTATTGTTCATATTGTTCCCTCCACTTTCTTTAAAATTGTAGCAAATTCACTTATAAAATCGGTTTTACTTTGGTTTTTTGTATATATAATCGCTTCATGAACAGGTGCACCCATATTAAGTGAATTGCGATATACTAATTCTTTAAATATGGCTTCTTTTTCATCATCTGGTTTGTCTAAGACTCCTATAGCAATAATCGAGCCCCTATTTTCATAGCGATGGTTATGATGAGTTTCTCCATGTCTTTTTGTAAAGAACGGTAATATTGTTGGTATAAACCTATCTATTACTTTTTTCAACTCAGAGGAATATCCTCCAAATGTGATTGGTGTAAAATGAATGATCAGACTGCTCTGAACCATTTTTTTAGCAGTATCTCGCCCATAATCATCTATTTTACACTCTCCGGGTGTTCTTACCCAACAATCAAAACAACCTTGACAAGCTGCAACATTAGCGTCTCTTAATAAGATTTGTTCTACCTCAAATCCATTTCTATTAAGTTCTTGTACTATTAGGGAACCAATCATTTCAGCATCAGAATCATTATCTGAATAACCATTAAATAATAACGCTTTCATCATTATTTATTACCTAATACTATTCGATATTTTATTTTTATTATATTTTAAAATTAAATTTATACTTGTTTTAATTTTGATGATTAAGAATAATAAGTTCAGTAACGTTTCCTGTATTGAAATATACAAGTTTGGAAATGAAGAATCAAATAAATCTTTTTCCCTCAATTCTCGGGACTAAAAGGAATAACAGCGAAATTTCTTGCGATAACACAATTTTCTATTAATTTTTGGGAAAAAAGTGAAATACTGGTTAATAATGGAAGAAAGATTTAAATAGGAATGTTATTATGTTTATCATTGTATTTTTATAAAATAAAAAGTGCGTATTTATTCAACATTTAGGGAAGGGTTTAGGGTTGTTGTGTGTAAAAGCATAACAGAAATATTACACTTTTAAAGTCCCTATAGAGTAAGGAGATTAAGAAATAATTAGGAGATAAAATAGGATTAACATGTTTGATGTGCTTTTCAAAGTAGTTATTTTCGGGGATGCTGGTTTTGGTAAAACTACATTAAGAAAGAGATACATAACTAATGTATTTATATCAGATTCTAGCAAGACTATTGGAGTTGATTTTGAGACTAAAGTCTTAGAAATGGATGGTCTGGTAATAAAGTTATTGATCTGGGACTTTGCTGGTGAGGAGAAATCTGGTAGTTGTATTGCGATTAGAAATGTAGCCAATACTACTAATTAATAGCTCAATGATTATTTAATTAAAAAGTGAATTATTATATCTTTGGAGAATCTCCCATTTTCCTTCTTTTCTAATTGTGGCAACTTGATGGGTTTTCATAACTCCTAAAATCTCATTAAAACCACATTTTTCAGCAGAATAAGTACATAAGACAATCATCCGATAGTTTCCTACAACGTTATTAATTTCTTCTTCATAATCAGAAAAATCTTTCCAGTCCTTTTTTTCAATCCATGCAGTATTGCCTGTTACTCTGATACCAGCAAAACCATGGGATAATGCATAATTATATTTTTGAACCCATCCATCGAGAACTCTTTGGAAGTTGAATTCTCCATCTTTAAGGTACCATTCTGTATAAGGAAAGATTTCTATTTGCCCTTTTTTCAAGAATTCATTATAATTTTTTATTTCAGATTTTAATTTCTTTTTAGCTTCTTTCTCATTAAGATCTTCTGAAGTAACCCAGACACAAAACTGATCGTCTTCTAACCCTTTTTTGATATAGGGTATTATTATGTCCATGAGATCTTCTTTTTTTTGGTAAAAATAACATATATGCGTCCCCCATGGAAAATTGTAATTTAGATCAATATTTAATTGTATCCCCTTCATATCCTTTATAGCTTGGTAATATTTAAGCAAAACTTCTTTTATTTCAAGAAATTTAGCAGCGCTCTCCTCAGAAGAATTATATAGACCCTTATATAAATTCTTAATATTTTTAAGTTCTTCTTTAAATTTTTTTAAAATCGATTGGAAAATTTTTGGAGATATATTTTCATTGATAATTACCACAGAAATCATAAGCTCTTCATATTCCACCCTCTCCATTATACTTGGTACTGTAAATTTTAAATTAGCTGTTTTAAAAGTTTCATAGTCATAAATAAAGAAACCCTTTTCATCTAAATTTAGATGCTTAGGAATAGTTTTAAGGCCATTAAATACAAAGTCTTCTGGAATTTTCAAAACGTTTATAGGTCCCTTAATAAGATTAAAATGACTAAGAATTAATACCCTCAAATTTAGTCTATCTTTTGGATAATTTCTTATATGATTTTAGAATTATTAAATAAATAGTTTTTTTAGTATTTAACAATTCATTTTTATTCGGGAATATCTAAATTAGAAAGAATAATAATTTTGAAATTTAAATATTGTCCTAATTATATTCATAAATCTTATCTTAAGCAAAATAAAACTGTGTAATGAAAATTTATTAAGCCCTTTTATTCCTAAAATTACAAAATAGAGTCGATTAAATTCCCTGACCCACACCCTATATCTAATAACCTTCCACTTGGGTTAAGTTTATTTATAACGCTTCTAAATTTTAAAAAAAGACTTAATCTATAGCTAGTTCTAAGCCATCGAAAGCTGCCATTACTTCTGGGAATCGTGCTTTAGCTTTTTCTTCAGCCTTTTTCCTATCCTTTATAGTTTTATAAGAACTAGCATCAAAATGAGTTAGAATAAGTTTTTTTACTTTTGATTTCACTGCTACTTCAGCAGCTTCTTCGGGTTTAAGATGAGGCCATCCCCATTCTTCTTGACCAGGCTTATATGAGCATTCTGTAATAAATATGTCAGCATCTTTAGCAAGTTCAAATAAATTTTGGCATAAACCAGTATCAGTACAATATGTAATGATTTTATTTTCTAGTTCTAATCTATATCCTAAACATTGATCTGCATGAACAAGCAGCCTACACGTAACTGGAAACCCAATGTTATGTTTTCCTTCATCTAAATCATGAACTTGGATATTTAGTGGTAATTCAGCAAAGGGAGATGAATAGGGATGCTTTATGATCAAGTTTAACCCCATAATTGTTCCTTTATAGCCATAAATCTTAATTTTCTGATTAAAATGGATTTTTGCAAACGCATGAAGTCCTATTATATGGTCCAAATGAATATGACTAAGTAGTAAAATAATTGGTTTTTCTTCATCAATATATTGATCAATTTTATAAATTCCATCACCCGCATCTAATAAAATATAAAATTCATCAGAACATATTAATGTAGAAGTAGTATTTCCTAAATCTGTTGCATACCAGCCATTAGTTCCTAAAAATATAATTTTCATATTTTTGCTAAATTCGTATTTGGAATTGTAATAATAAGACTATAAATTAAGTTTATGTTAAAATTAAATTTATAATTGTTTTAATTTTAATGATTAAGAGTAATAAGTTCAGCAACTTTTCCTGTATTGAAATATACAAGTTTGGAAATGTAGAATCTAAAAAATCATTTTCCCTCAATTCATGGGACAAAAAGGAATAACGACGAAATTTCTTGCAATAACACAATTTTCCATTAATTTTTGGGAAAAAAATGAAATACTGGTTAATAATCCAAGAAAGATTTAAATAGGAATGTTATTATGTTTATCATTGCATTTTTATAAAATAAAAAGTGCGTATTTATACAATATTTAGGGAATGGGTTTTGGGTTGTTGTGTGTAAAAATGTAACAGAAATATCACACTTTTCAAGTCCCTATAGAGTAAGGAGATTAAAAAATAATAAGGAGATTAATTAGGATTAACATGTATGATGTACTTTTCAAAGTAGTTATTTTCGGAGATGCTGGATGTGGTAAGACTACATTAAGAAAGAGATTCATAACTGATGTATTTATCTCAGATTCGAGCAAGACAATTGGAGTAGATTTTGAAACTAAAGTCTTAGAAATGGATGGTCTGGTAATAAAGTTATTAATCTGGGACTTTGCTGGTGAGGAGAGATTTCGATTCATTTTTCCTGAATATATTTATGGTGCTATGGGCGGGATTTTAATGTATGACATAACAAATTACGGTTCCTTTTCTCATATTAGCGATTGGTTATCAGAAATAAATGGGACGACCCCAAGATTTCCAATTATTTTAATTGGGGCTAAATCTGATTTAGATGATTATAGAGAAATCACCTATAGAGAAGGACAGAGAGTTGCTAAAATGATGGATCTGAAAGAATTTTATGAATGTTCCAGCAAAACTGGTGAAAATGTTAAAAAATCCTTCGCACTATTAACCCGGATAATGTTAAATAGAATGACAACTAAGAAAACCGAAATTCTTGTTAGGTAAAAACTCACAGGAAAAAAATTTTTTTGAAAATTATATGATTTTTCCATAATATCTGGTTTATTAAACTTTTTACTAACAAATTCTTATAAATAAGCAAAAATTTAGTGGATAATAAAAATATTTTTAGAAAGAGAGTTTATTGTTATGAAAACTATAATATTCCATGGTAGCCCTAGAAAAAATCGAAACTCAGATACTTTAGTTGATTATTTCATAAGAGGATTGAATTATAATGGAGATAAGGAAGTAAAACATTTTTACACCAACGAATTAAATATTAAACCATGTCAAGGATGTCTAACATGCGCAACTTCAGTAAATCATAGCTGTGCTATAAAAGATGATATGGAAGAAATTTATTCTGCATATAAAAAAGCAAATACAATAGTTTTTGCCACTCCTATGTATTGGGGGTATATGACGGCTCAATTAAAAACAGTGTTCGATAGAATGGAAGCCCTTGCTTGGGAAGATTTTGGAAACAAAACATTTGTAGTCATAATTACTTATCGTCATCACTGTGAATCAACAGTTGCATTTTTTGAACGGATAACGCCATTTTTTAACATCAAATTATTCATAATTACATGCTGTACCTATAATAAAGATGAACAAAAAGATATTCCAATTAATATGTGCCAAGATCAATTAGAAGAAGCGTATCAACTTGGAATTGATATAAGTAATATAGAAAAAGAGAAGAATTGAAATAAAAACGGTACATAACTACCAATCATTATTATTGTAGTGAGTTCATTTGAGTATAATAATTCTTTTAGAGTCTCGAATATGTTTATTAACAAAAAGTAGTAGAAAAAAAGAGAGCCATAACAACAAACTTTCTTCTTAGGCACTTAATTCTTTCAATTTTCTAATAAGAAAAATTAATTATGATATATTTGTTTTTAAAACCCTTCTGCATTCAATCGCTCATTACATAATGTATCGCATCGTTTTATATAAGGATTACTTCTGCCGACATGGAAAAACTCCACCTTTTCATATTTCTCGCAGAGCCGGTACACCTCGCTACACAGCTTCGACAGGTGCGGCTCATTGATTTTCCATTTTTTATTGATTTGCTGTACGGCTAAGTTGCTGTCGGAATAGACTTGTAGGTGCCCCCTATGGAACCTCTCAGCCGTTTTTAGCGCGTTGATAATAGCTTGATATTCCGCGGTGTTGTTGGTGGCAGTTCCGATGTAATTGCTTCCTTCATGTATAATCTCATCATTATGAACGAATAGGAAAGCAAAGGCAGCCGGACCGGGATTACCACGAGCAGCACCATCTGTATAAATTTTAAGGATATCCCCTTTTTTGATTGGATTTTTACTCATATTATTTAGGAATTGAATTTCTAATTTAAATTAATCCTAGAAAAATTAAG
>JAHLWP010000009.1 GCA_019057865.1 Promethearchaeota archaeon | reverse complement strand
TAGCCTTTATATAAACTAAAAGAATTTAGAATCATTTGAACTTGGATATAATCTAGTAAATGATAATTACAAACAATATTAGCAGGTGAATGATACGAAAAATGAAAAATTATTTCCAATTAGTATCAATTCTAATTTATGTGTGAGATGTGAACGTTGTATGTATAGCTGCCCCCAAAAGGCAATTTTTTTTAAGGATTCAATGCGTTATGTGGATTATGATAAATGTAAGGGGTGTTTAAAGTGCGTGGATGTTTGCGAACATGGAGCTATCGAAGTTATTTCCATTGAGGAAGGTCGTCTAAAAGGATTCTTTATTGATTCAGAAAAATATACGCTTTGTAAGTTTTGTTTAAATAATGATTTTTGTTTTCAAAATCTTTTTGAACTCCAAAAAGATAAAAATGGAAAAGAATTTATTTATTTCCGAAGAAATAACTTTTCAGAATGCAATAAGTGTTTAAATTGCTTTAAAAATTGTCCTAATAATGCGATTCTACCAGAAATAATCTAACGATTAATATATTTTACTCTAAATGAGCTTAATTTACTATTTTTAATAATAATCTCTCTAAATGCACCTGCAGTTTCAGGATTCTTATATCCGCCTAATCCTAAAGCAGGAGTTTGAACGATATACGGTTTATTTTTTTCAATCATTTCTGATGTTGTATGCATTTCTGAATAATTATCATAAAAAATCGCAGCTGGATTTTCAATTTTTCTTAACGAAAAAGGGGGTGCGTCATATACGTGGGTTTTTTCCTTGGGTTCTTCTAATCGGAATTCTCGCAACGTATGTGTATGACCTGAAAAAGTCATTATACAATAATCCTTACAAAATTTAATGAGTTTCTCCCAATTTGATGAGATACATCCATATTTTACATTAAATGATTTATCAATTCTTGCTTTTGAGAGGGGTTTTCCTAATTTTTTGAGTAAAGATTCCTTAAAATCATCAAGCTTCATTTTGAGAACTTTACTACCTTTTTTTCCAAATAATTTTAAACTATAATGCTTCGTTCCTGTATTTATTGGCGGACCATGTAAAAAGAGGAAATTATTAGAACTTCCCTTTAACTTGTGATTAATGAGGTTCTCTAAATATTTTATTTGCTTACTAGAGAGACCTGTTACTGATGGATGACCAGTTATTAAATCTCTTACATTTTTGAATGAATCTGCTCCACTATTTAAAAAAATAAATATATTATTCCCAAGCATAAAATAAAAATCATTAAATGGATTAATTTCTGAATAGTACCCCTTTAAAGCAAAAGGAGATTTTGTTAATGCTGATATTGGGGATGCTGAGAACATTTCATTTAAAGCAATAGCCTCTGCAGCATTTAACCCTATTTTTTTATACATATCTGCCCATGTTAAATCATAATGATAGGGTCGATAATCATGATTACCTACAGTAGTAATGATAGGGCAAAGTAATTCTTCACTTTTTTTTACTCCTTTTTGATTTTTTTTAGGTGCCACATTTAATATTATATTTTTGAAGATCTGCCAATTACTTTCTTCATATTTAAACTCATTAAGATCTCTAATTTTTTTTGATAATCTGCTTAAAATTGTATAATCTACAAGATCTCCAGTAAGTACAATAAAGTCTAATTCATTGTTAAGGACCTTTCTATTCATCAATTTAATAAATTTTCTAAATTGATTATTTGAATTAATTAAGCGCTTTCTTAATGGGATTTTAATTTCTGATAATGATTCTTCCTTTTGTTTTATCTTTTTGATCTTTAGTTTTTTCATTGCTTGCTTTAAAAAATCCTCTACATTTGTTTTAATAGATGATTCAGTCCATTTTTTAATGATTTCATAGATTCGATCGTTTCTTTCTGCTAAATGCAAATCTGTTGCATGGACAAAAGTGAAATTCTTCCAATCTTGCTTAGATACGACAATTGCGTGATAATTTATTCGATTTTTTGAAAAAATCAAATCAAACATAACGAAATTCCTTTCCTTTAAAAATTTCCTAATTTCCTTGCTAAGTTTAAATTCTATTCGCACTCTATAGAATTTTTCCAAGTTTGAAAAAACTTGATACTTTATTAAATAATCCTGAGGACTAAAACTTTCTAAATAAGAAATATTATTAA
Source organism: Promethearchaeota archaeon (assembly GCA_019057865.1). Taxonomy (GTDB): domain Archaea; phylum Asgardarchaeota; class Lokiarchaeia; order Sigyniarchaeales; family SOKP01; genus Loki-b32. Next base: position 129,919 of record JAHLWP010000009.1, on the reverse strand, counting down.
TTGATATTGTAGATACTATTTTTGCATCTATAATCTTTGGATAAATTGAATTTCCTCTATAGGCTTTAATCTTTAATTTCTTTAATTTATAATCGACATCGTCGGACTTAAAATCTTGTACACTTTCATCCAATGTATATTTTTTAGCAAAAAACTTCATTCTTTTCTTTTTCTTTTTCTTCTTGAAAACCTTTCTTAATTTCCATTTATAATCAAATATTGGGACTAATTGTAGGTCGTCTCCAATGAACTTCTTAAATTCTTGTTTATCTACTATATTACTTATAAATAATAACTCAGTTTGGAGAATTTTCGTTTTTAATTTAGGATCAACGCTTAAAAAAGTTGGGTGCCCCAAATTTGGATTAACGATTAATGATTTTGGTGTTTCTAAAGATTTTTGAGTAATCAACTTCTACAAATTTTGGGTATAAATTTTATTTAAATTATTAAATATGTCCTAATAAATAATAATTAACTCTAATATAGTTATTTATTATAATATTTCCAGAAAGTTTCATTTAAACTTATAATGAGAAGGAACTGTAAACAACTAACAATTAATAATCGAAGGAACTCTTATTTATTTACCTTCTACATTAGCTAAATTCACAAATATCACATTATCTCCGCGTACAACAATGGATCCTAAGTTTTCATGCTCCTCCCTAATGTTACCTTCCTCATCTTGATACTCGAAAATTTGGCTGGTTCCTTCAAGGTAAAGATTAAGGTGTTCATCGAAGCCGGATAAGGTCCCACGAAATAAACGGTTGCGCTTGACTTTTATTAGAATTATTTGATTTATAGAATCTTTTAAATAATCGATTGGTCTATTAGGTCTTCTTTCCATCTTTTAAAAACTCGAAAAAACAATTATTAATGAAAAAACTATTTATAATTACAATTAAATTAAACCTAATTAAAACCTTTTGATTATTTTTATGTTCTTATACATTAAAATGTACTCAAAAAATATCTGATAATATTGAATGAAGATAATAATAAGATAAAAATAGTAACATGTTGTGTAATGAATTGTCAAGCAGAAGTACCAATTGAAAAAGCAATTATAATCGAAGGAAAATGTTTTTGTCCCTCTTGTGGTACGGCTTATTATCGAAGTATTCTAAATTTATAATTTCATTCTAAATTTAAAATATTAATCGTTTAAGTTTTTATTCAATAATACTTTTATTAGATAATAGAGTACCGCATTTTTTAGGCCCGTGGCCCAGTCTGGATAAGGCGGCAGCCTCCTAAGCTGAAGATCGGGGGTTCAATGAGATTCGCCTTGGACGAATTCCGAACAAATCCCCCCGGGCCTGCCATTTTATAAATTTGAAACTTTTTAAGGTATTGTATTTTTTTCAAACTAATGAAAAAAAAATATGTTACTGATTTCTCATACTTAAAATTAGTAGTAAGACCAAGATTTCCAAAATTCCTACGAAGAATCATTTCGATCTTTATGAGATCTATACCTTTTGTAAAGATTGCAGGAATGATTCTGGGTATTGGTTTTCCCAAAAATGGTGTTAGAAGATACCCTGAATGTATGGTAAAATTGAAGGATGGAACAAGATTAGCTACTGATATATACGTGCCAAAGAAGATTTTTAAAAAAAAGGGGAAATGTGCTACAATCTTAGTGCGATTACCTTATTGGAAAGATAGTTTCAGCATGTTAGGATACGCATATGCTGCTTATGGGTTTGTAGCGATTATACAGGATATACGTGGGACAGGTCATTCTGATGGGTTCAATTACTATTTATTTACAGAAAGAGAAGATGGATTAGAAACGCTTGAATGGATTACTAAACAATATTGGTATAATGGAAAGATTGGAATGGCTGGAGCAAGTTATTTTGGAATAACACAACTTGCGTTGTCTTGGGATAATGAGTATTTAACTTGTATTTCCCCTGCTATCACCTCATCTTTAAATTTATGGAGAAATAATGGAGGTCTCGAGATTCATTCCCTAACAACTTCAATTTATAGAATAATGGTTAATGTAGTAGCTCATCGTGAAATTCCTGATGTGGATACTTTAACAAATTTAATGCAGGAAAGATATTTAAATCCCAGGTATGCGTTATTCAATGATCCCATTAAAAAGCAAACTCGTATTAAACTTTCTCAATTAAAAGGAAAATCCATTAAAGAAGTTCAAGATCTCTTAGTCGCTTATTATAATGTTGAAAATTTTGATTCTTCTAAACGAAATTTTGAGATATACTTTAAATTCCTGAATGATTTCTTAATTACTAGTGGTTTGGACAAGGATAGTAAAAAAATGTCTGGACTCTTAGAAATGAATACGAAAAAATTCTCACAACCTGCATTAATGTTAGCTGGCTGGCAAGATATGTTTTTTGAAAAGCAATTGGAAGATTTTCTAGAAATTAAAGCTAATGCTATAGGGGAAGCAAAAAAACATTCAAAAATGTTAATAGGTTCATGGGCACACGGAGCTAGTGGACATCCTGAGAGCAAACTTCGAAATTCTGGGATGCCACGATTTTTTAGAGACTTTTTAAACATTGATTGGAATCGTTATTGGCTAATGGATGATAAGAATGCCTTTCCTGAGATTGATAAACCTTCAATTAAATATTGGATCATGGGAAAAAACTGTTGGAGATATACGGATGATTGGCCTCCAAAGAATCTAAAATATCAAAGACTTTATATTCATTCTAATGGTAATGCTAATAGTGTTAAGGGAGATAGAACTCTTAGTTTTGATGAACAATCTGAGGAACCTGAAGACAAATATGTATTTGATCCCATGAATCCGGTTATTACTAAAGGTGGAAGAAATCTAGGAATTTTGAAGGGTGCTCAGGATCAAAAAGATGCAGAAAAGCGAGAAGATGTGCTGGTATACTCTACAGAACCATTAGAAAAGGGAATAGAAATTACAGGCCCTGTTAAAATGATGCTTTATGCATCATCTTCAGCGATAGATACTGATTATATGGTAAAATTGGTTGATGTTTTTCCCAGTGGAAAGGCTTATAATATTTTGGATGCTGGAATTCGGGCTCGTTATAGAAATGGAGAAGATAATCCGCTACTTATCGAATCTGGAATAATATATAAATATGAAATAGAATTAGGCAATACTTCTAACTATTTTAGAAAAGGACATCAAATCAGGATTGAAATAACTTCCAGTAATTTTCCTAGATTTGATATAAATTCAAATCTAGGAGGATCGGGTAAACCGGGTGAGTATATAATTGCTGAGCAAAAAATCTTTCATAATCGAGAATTTCCAAGTCATCTTTTAATTCCTATTTCTAAATAAATCAAACTTCTTCTTTAAATTCGTTTCTGTTAATACAATTTTAATAATCTCTCCACTTTGGATAATTTTAAGGAAAAGAAATTCATCTTCATACATCTTATATTTGTTCATTTTATTCAAAAAGATATAAAGACTTTAAAATTAAAAAGTTTTTTTGATTCTATGGCAAACTTAGTATTTCAAATCCCTATGCTTTCCATAAGTCGATTGGATTATTCATACATATCGAGATTATGCTCCAAATTGAAAATGTATAAATAAGGACTCATCACAATCATATAATGCCTAAAAAATAAAGAGGTGAAAAATTTGCCAAAAAGAATTTTAAGAGTAAATATGAGTAATCTAGAGGCTAAATTTGAAGATTTACCTGAAGAATACGCAGCTTTAGGAGGACGTGGTATGACCTCAACTATTGTAGCTAAAGAAGTTCCTGCAACCTGTGAGCCACTAGGATCCCATAATAAGTTAATTTTAGCTCCTGGAATCGTAACAGGAACAGCTGCTCCATCATCTGGTAGAATTTCCGTTGGTGGAAAATCACCTTTAACTGGTGGTATTAAGGAGGCTAATGCTGGAACTCCTTTCGCTCAGATGGTGGCAAGAATGCGTATAGGTGCAATAATTGTAGAGGGTAAGCATGAAGGAGATGATTATTACTTATTAAAAGTGACTAATGATAGTGCTGAATTTATTAATGCAAATAAATGGTCTGGGAAAGGTTTATATGGTGTTTATAAGGATCTCTTTAAAGAATTTGGAGATAAGGTGGGAATTTGTGGTGTTGGAATAGCTGCTGAACTTCTTGGAGCTAATTCGGGATTATGTTTTAATGATCCTGAAGGATTATCTAGCAGATATGCAGGAAGAGGTGGACTTGGGGCTGTCATGGCATCTAAAGGATTAAAATTTATAGTTGTTGATGAAAATGGCGCTCCAGGAGTGGAAATTGCAAATCAAGATGTGTTTAAACAAGGAATAAAGAAACTCAGAGATGCTCTAATGACTCATGATGTTACTAAACCTGAGGGTGCTCTCAATTCATATGGGACAGCCGTATTAGTTAATATAATAAATGAAGCAGGAGGACTACCTCAAAGAAATTTTTCTAGTGGTCAAGATTCTCGATCTGAGAAAGTTTCCGGTGAAGCTAAGGCTGAAGAAATCAAGAAGAGAGGTGGTCAACGACCTCATTTTTGTAATCCAGGCTGTATAATACAATGTTCTGAAGTTTGGGTAAAACCAGGCGGAAAAGATCCAGTTGGAGTGTTAGAATATGAAAGTGTTTGGGCTCTTGGTCCTAATTGTGGCATTTATGACTTAGATGAAATAGGTGAGCTTAATCGTGCTTGTAATGATTTAGGGATGGATACGATCGAAGCAGGATGTACTATTGCCGTGGCAATGGAAGGTGGCTTAATTAATTTCGGAGATGGAAAAGGCGCTCTTAAACTAATGGAGGAAATTCGTAAAAGGACCCCCACTGGAAAAATATTAGCTAATGGAACAGAAATCACTGGTAAAGTATTGGGAGTAACTAGGATACCGACAGTTAAAGGGCAGTCATTACCTGCCTATGATCCAAGAGCTATAAAGGGAATTGGTGTTACTTATGCTACTACTCCTATGGGGGCTGACCACACAGCGGGTTATGCTATCGCTCCTGAGATTTTGGGAGTAGGAGGTCAACTTGATCCAAGAGATCCAAATAAAGCAGAAGTTTCTCGTAATTTACAACTTGCTACCGCAGCTATTGATGCATCAGGCTACTGTCTTTTCATAGCTTTTGCGGTACTTGATATTCCTGAAGGATTAGAAGGTGTTGTTGAATCTTTAAATGGTGTCTTAGGAGCGAATTTAACTGTTGATGATGTGGCACCGATTGGAAAGCAGATTATTGATATAGAACTTGATTTCAATAAAAAAGCAGGATTTACACCATTACATGATAGACTACCTGAATTTTTCTTAGAGGAGAAATTACCACCTACTAATGAAGTATTTAATGTATCGGATGAAGATTTAGATAGCGTATTTTAACAAACTATGTAGATAGATGACAATTCAAGTAAAACTCTTTGGAGATCTAAGAAAAATAACACAACAAAAAATAACTTCTGAGGGATCACCGGTTATTTTAGATGTAGATAATACAGAGATTACATATATTTCAGATATCTTAAAAAAGTTGAACATAAATGAAAATGAAGTGAGTCATATATTTGTCAATCACAGATACTCAGGATTTCATAAAAAAGTAGAAAATGGAGATCTAATCGCACTATTTCCAAGAAACATGGGATTGTTATATAAATGGTATTTTAAGAGAGAAGAAGATGAGTAATAATGGAATTATTTCGGTTACGGTCAAATTCTTTGCTACATTAAGGGAATATGGGCCAGCTAAGGAAACTCTGAAAATTCCAGAAGATAGTAATATAAACTTATTATTTGAAAAATATAAAATTCCAAGAGAAGAACGAAGAACTATAATTATGGTTAATGGAAGACCACATCGAGATCAGAATACAATTCTTAAAGATGGTGATATTATTGCGATTTTCCCACCTATAGGTGGAGGGTAAAGTTTTTTTACTAATAATTAATATTTCTTTTTTTTTATTTTTTAGATAATTACTTGTGTTTGACTAAAGAACGTACATTTCTAATTTTTAAGTTAATTTTAAAATTATTAATATTACTTCTAAGTAAGAATATTAAAAACATGCATGAAAAAAGTTTTCTATACAATATTTAATTAAAGAAAAAGATTGTATTTTAAAAATTTAAGAAGATTTTTTTAAACAAAAGCAAATATATTAATATTTAAAAATTTTGGCGAATATAATGACATCTATAGAAAAGATTTTAATAAATTCTGAAGAATATATCAGAAAATTATTTGAAGGAATCCCAATCCCTATATATGTTTGGCAACGCTATGATAACGATTTTATTTTAGTAGATTATAATGATGCTACAGATAGAGACATACAAGGTAAAATTAAAAAAAAAATTGGTGTAAAAGCTTCAGAATTTTATAAAGATAATCCTAAAATTATACAAGATTTAAATAAATGTTTTATTAGACAGAAAAATATGTCTAAAGAAATAGACTATAATGTTAAATCAACTCAAGAATTAAGATCTTTAAGTATAAGATATAGTTTTATTCCTCCTGAGTTAGTTTTAATACATATAGAAGATATTACTGAAAAAAAACTTGCAAAGCAAAAAATAATAGCCTCAGAAATGAAATTAAAACACTTAAATAAAGAACTTGAACAAAAGGTCAAGGAAAGAACTAAAGAGTTGGAAGGATCTGAAAAAAATTATCGCGAGTTATTAGAAAACTTAGATATTGGGTTCTATCAAGTTACTTTAGACGGACATATGATAAATCTCAATCAAGCACATAAAATAATTTTAGGATATGAACCATCAGATGATCTAAAAGATAAAGATGTTAGGATGTTTTGGCAATATCCAGAACAGCGAGAAGAATATATAAATCTATTATTTGAAAAAGGTAGTGTCAAGGATTATATATGCCATTCACTAACTAAAGAGGGTAAGGAAATAATTGTACATTTAAATTCCCATTTAATTCGAGATAAGGAAGGGAATCCCACAAGAATTGATGGGACATTTATAGACATTACAGAAAAATTCAAATTAGAACAAAAGATAAAAGAATCAGAAGAAAAATATCGTGAACTTTATGAAGATGCTCCAAAACCATATTTTTCTGTTAGTCAAAATCGGTTAATACTGAGTTGCAACAAATCTGCAGAAAAGCTTCTAGGTTATTCTAAAGAAGAATTTTTAAAAATGAATGTTTTTAACCTTTATGCAGATGATGAAGAGGGCATTATAAAAGCAAAAAAATATTTCCAACGATTTCTTAAAGGAGTCCCTATACAAGATAAAGAGTTTAAAATGAAAAAGAAAAATGGAGAAACAATTTGGGTAAGTCTGACTGTAAAGCCAGTACTAGATAAATCTGGAGAGGTAATAGAATCTCGCTCAATGGTGATTGATATAAATGACCGTAAAAAAGCAGAACAAAAATTAAAAGAATCAGAAAAACGATATCGTGATGCTTATGATCGTGCCAGTTTCTATAAAGACCTTTTTGCTCATGATATTAATAACATACTTCAAATAATGAATTCATCAGCAGAACTCATATCGCTACAACTTACTGATCCCAATCAGTTAGAGGATATAGAAAATATTACAAGTATTATAAAAAAGCAAGTTAATCGAGGTACAAAGTTAGTTAATAATGTAAGAATTCTTTCTGAGTTTGAAGAAAGCGAAATACCAATTCAAGCTATTGAGGTTTATGATCTCTTGTTAAAATCAATCGAATATGTTAAAAAAGCTTATACTGAAAGAGATATAAATATACAGATAGACTATCATGATAATGAGATTAACGTTATCGCTAATGAACTCCTTCAAGATGTCTTCGAAAATATATTGATCAATGCTATAAAATATAATGAAAATCCTAATACTGAAATATTAATTAAAATCTTTAAACACATATATGAAAACAATACATTCTATAAATTTGAATTCATTGATAATGGAATTGGTGTTCATGATGATAGGAAAGATTTCATATTTAAAAGAGGTAATGGCGACTCAAAAGGCTCAAAAGGAATGGGACTTGGACTTTCACTGGTTAGTAAAATAATAGAATATTATAATGGGAAAATTTGGGTCGAAGACAAAGTAATAGGAGATTATTCTCAAGGTAGTAATTTCATTCTATTATTACTAGAAGCAATATAAATATAATTAATGAAGTTTTTTTCCTAGGATTTCATCCAATTTTCTTTAAGAATAGAATAAAGATAAGTATCTAAGAATTCTCCATCAATAAATACATCTTGTTTCAATACTACTTCATACTTATATCTTTTTTTCTCAAAACAACGACGAGACGTCCTATTTGGGGCAAAAATTATCGCGTAAAGCTTATTTAGATTCAATTCTTTAAATCCATAATCCGTTATTAATTTAACGGCTTCTGTACCAATACCTTGTCCCCAATATTCAGGTTCTCCAATTATAAGTCCTATATATGCCTTGCAATCAAGCCAATTAATGTTAAAAAGACCTAAATCTCCTATTGGCTTTTTATCAATTCTATGCCATATCTCAAATTCAATAAAAGTTCTTTCCCCTTTTTCTTGGCTTTCAAGAAATTTTTTCATTTCTTCAACAGTTTGAGGCAATACACTTCGAGCATATATGCGTACTTTAGGGTCATTGACCCATTTGACATACAATTTTATATGTTCGGAGTTTAACGGCAATAAGTCAATTAATTCTCCTTGAATAAAAGTGGAAGGTTTAGAATCGTCCATTTTTCATATTTAATTTATTTTTTTGTAGATTTTATCCAATTATCTTTAAAAATCGATAGTTTTATCTGATCAACAAATTCCCCATCAATATAGATTTCTTCTTTATGCGTAGCCTCATATTTAAATCCCCCTTTTTCAGCAACACTTAAAGAAATTTTATTTGGTGAAAAAATCCCTGCCTTAATTTTATGCAAATTCAACTCATTAAAGCCATACTCTATAAGTAATTGGGCAATTTCGGTCCCAATTCCTTGTCCCCAATAATCTTTTTCTCCAATTATTGCAAAAATATTGGTATTGCGATCATACCAATTTATATGATTAAATCCTGCTAATCCAACCAATTTTTTATCTTTTTTATGCCAAACTTCAAAATTTATACTTCTTTTTATCCTCTCTTTCTCCGGTTCATAGCGTTTCTTAATCTCGTCAATTGTATGTGGTATCATATTTCTTGCATATTTGCGTACTCGTGGATCATTATCCCACTTAGAGTATAACTTAACATTCTCTAAATTTATTGGGCAAAGATCAATTAATTCTCCTTCTATAAAGGGACTACTCATTCTTTTTTCTTGTTCTTTCAATTCTTTTCACTCAGTATTTTAATTTTTTAAGATAGGCAAATTCCACTTATATTTCATTTAATCCATTCTTCCCTTAATAGCCCATATTTCAGGTTATCATAATATTTTCCATCTATATACATTTCTTTCTGCAATGTACCCTCAAGTTTAAATCCATTTTTCTCAAGACATCGTATTGAGCTGACATTAGGAACAACTACATCAACTACTATTTTATGTAGATTCAATTCCTTAAACCCATACTCAAGGAGCAACTTAACTAGTTCAGTTCCAATCCCTTTCCCCCAATACTCAATTTCACCAATTAAATATCCAATATGCGCTATACGGTAAGACCAATAAATTTCATTAAATTCACAAAACCCAATAGGTCTTTTGTCTTTCTTGTGCCAAATTTCAAACATTATTCTCGTTCTTGTTCTTCCTTTATCTAGTTCCAGGTATTTTTTCGATTCCTCAACAGTGATAGGTATTTCAGTTCTAGCATATTTACGAACCTTTGGGTCATTTTCCCATTTTGAATAAAGATCAACATGCTTAGAGTTTAAAGGTAGAAGATCAATTAATTCACCTTCGATAAATGTATGAACTTCTGAATTTTCCATATTTTAATCAATTCTTCTGAATTTATTTAAAGTAAATTAAATAATGATTTAATTCTATTAAAACCTATTAAAAAAGAATAATTACGCTCTTCAAGTTAATGGAATGTTTAAATTTAAACTTAAAAATTACGAAAAATTAAAGATATTCATTTTTTACTCTTGTAAATAAAGTAAAAATTAGAATCATTATTCCTATTATTATTATCACTACAAAGGGATTCCATTCCACAATAAGTTTTATTTATTCTTATTTACAACTCTTTAATGAAGAATTGATTAATTTAAAAAATATAAATTAAAAAAAAATAAAAAAAGATTTTTAAAAATTTAGGTCATAATTTATGATTTATATTAATTGCATTGCTAGGTCCATATCTCCGAGAGTTAATTTCTTTCTTCCTGCGTGTCGTGTCATCTCAAGAGCTTTATTTGTTGCTGTCTTAGCCATTTTTTCTAAATAGTCAATTAAAGCATCAACAGCATCTCGAGCAACCATTTCAGCGCCATTATCTTTCATTAACTTTCGAACGGGCGACCAGGCAAAAATTTTTTTGGCCATCTTATTATTCCTCCACTTTTTATTTATTTTGGTTAATTTCCTCTTTTTCAGAGGTAATTTGAGTTTCTTTTTCTACTTTATAATTAAATTTTTTTAAAAAGTTTTTAATTTTTACAAAAAACTTCTTTAAATTATAATACTTTATTTAAATATATAAAGATTACGGTAGATTACCGATACTATATGGTTGGGTTAATAATTTCATCCGATCGACAAAATTGCGATGTCTGAGAAGAACATCCACAGATATGTTTCTGAGTTATTAGATCTGAGATTTTTTTTAATTTTAAAGATTATCCGTGGTTGTGTCTAATAAATCACAATCTTGAACCACTTTTATAAAAATTATATAAAATTAAGATATTTAAATAAATTGGTTATAGGATTTATAGATTTATGAATTTAGACTTTATCTTTAATAGCACTAAGCATTGCTTTTAATTGATCGAATACTTCTAATCTATAATCATCTCCAATTCTAAAGAATAAGAGGTTTACAACTTCTTTCTTATCTAACTCTTCATCTACATTTAATTCTTCAATCAGTTGAGACCAATCACTTGTTTCTGAAACTCTTATACCAATCGAGATAACTCCATCTTTTTTTAGATTCTTTATCATATCAATAATAATCTGTTTCCATTTAGGATTGATGTGTTTTTTATCTCTAGCATCAAATATGCAAAATACACCATCTGAGTTAGAAATATCTATTGATGAATAGAGATGTTCTTTTAAAATTAATCCGTTCGAATATTGGAAGACTCTTTCATCTTCATAGTCTCTAATTGCAGAAAAAACCCCTAACGGTCCAATATTAGATACAATTTGTAAACCAGGACTCCAATGTGGACTTTCAGTAATAAATGAGAGTGTAAAGACAATCTTCTTTTCTAATATAGCTTTAATCTCATCATACAACATATTACCCCGTCTTTCTTCTTCGATTTCTTTACTCTTCATTACATAATGATATGATATTAAATTAAATGCGTCTCTAACGTTATCTCCGCTTAAAGCGCTTGTCTCAATATAAGATATTTTTACTTTTTGCCGTTCAGACAATTTATTTGCCAGATTTACACTATCTTCATATGAAATTACTCGCTGTTCTGTTAAGTCAGTTTTATTTCCGACAAGCACAATTGGTAATTCTTCAATCTCAACAAAACTTTTTAATTCTTCATACCAACTTGATATATTATCGAAAGATTCTCTTTTGGTTAAATCAAAAACAAGAAATGCTGCTTGAGCCCCTAAATAATATGTTTTGCGAAATCGTTTAAAATATTTTTGCGCTCCTATGTCCCAAAGAGTCACAGATATTTCATTACCATAAAATTCGAAAGTATGAGATAAAATATTAAGCCCAATTGTGGCCCTGTAATCAGCTGAAAATTTCTTTTCTACAAATCTTCTAATAATGGATGTTTTTCCTACTTCATGGTTGCCTATAATAACAAATTTAAAACGATATTCTCCCCCAACATCCATTTTCATTTGATATATCTGATTTTTCAATCGTATAGCATTTTTTGCTTGGTATTCAAAATTAGGAACAGATACTTGAATTAAATCTCCTTCTTCAAGAGTTAATATCTGAGCAACTTTTTCTGCTAGAAAAAACCCATAAGGAGATATTTTTTCAATTGATGCCATATGGTTTAAAACTAAGCTTAGAATCCTTTTTTCATCAATAGAGATAAATACTAATCGGTGATGCTCTGTATCAAAGCTTCCTGTGCCAAATTTTTTAAAAGCAAATTCATTACGAATTCGTTCCAAAACAGGATTAATAATTGCGGTTAAAACTGAAACTATTTCTATATCTATATCTTCTCTTTTTTCGCCTGCTATTATTAAACCTTCTTGATCAGATATGACTAAAGCTTCAACATCAGTATTAATCTCTAAGAACTTGTTAAATAATTCATTAAAAAGTTTATTTCTATTTATTGGCATTCACATATTCACCCTTGTTGTCACTAACCAGAATCGATTTTTTGTATCAATATAATAATAATTATTATTTTTATAATTTTCTAATTGATTAACATATTTATTTGGTTGTTAATACCCATCTAATTAATAATTTTTACCAAAATTTATGTTAATTAATTTAAAACCATATTTTTAAAAATAGTTAGTTTTTATAATTTATTATATCATTTCATGAATGGTTTCAAATAACCCGATTATAGACTAAATATGCCTTCTTGTATAATTTGTCATATGATGATTTATGAAAGCATTGATTCGTATTATAAATGCCCTAATGGACATCCTATTCATGAAGATTGTTTAAAAGAATGGCTAATTAATTCTAGCAATTGTCCATTATGTAGAGAACCATATTCTCAGAAATTAATAGATGAATTTAAGGATTATTTAAAACAAAAAGAAAGAGAAAAAGAAGAGGCTGTAGAAAAGGAAATAGAAGAAGAAGCTATTCAAAAAATGAAAATAATTGCTGATAAAATGATTTTTTTAAAATTTATAGAAGCTATTGAATACTTAATTAAAGAAGAAGAATATGATGCTGCATTAAATCGGCTTAATGCAACTTATGATAACAAAGCTAATGATTATAAAAGTCATCAAATTCTTTTTTTACTTGGGAAAACAAACTATATAACAGGACGCTATGATTTAGCTATTAATTATTTATTTAAATTAGTAAAGTCAGGAAAGGCGGGACATGATTTTCCTGATGCTTTTTTATATTTGGGTAAATCATATCAAGAACTTGGTTTAGAAGACAAAGCTAAATGGGCTTTTGATAGAGTTAAATAGATTTATTGCTTTTATTATACTATATTTATTATGAAACCTTTTTGTTTAACAATAGCAGGCGCAGATCCTACTTCTGGGGCAGGAATTCAAGCAGATATAAGAACTTTTGATGGGTGTAGTGTTTATCCTTTTTCAGCAATTACTGCGATTACATATCAAACAGCTACACAGTTTTATGGATATAAGCCTCTATCTGATGAGCTTGATAAACAATTAGATTCAATTTTTTCTGTGTATCCTATTAAGTATGTTAAAATTGGCATGATTCCGGACATTAAAACAATTGATATAATTAGCAATTATATCAAAAAGTTTAACTTAACCGTAATCTTAGATCCCGTGTCTGTCGCCAGCGCGGGAGAGAGGCTCTCCAGTGAGGGATTAGAATTAGAAATTGAAAGGTGTTTATTTCCACTAGTAACCATAATCACTCCTAATATATCTGAAGCAGCTTTCTATTCAAATAAAGATCTTAATAATGTAACTATTGAGAATTTAGATGAGATTAAGGATGCAGCGGAAATTTTATTAAATAAATTATTTTTAAACGGGAATTCAGAATATGAAGAAAAAGCAGTAGTTATTAAAGGTGCTGTTACCACGGATGAAGAAATCTTCGATCTTGTGTGCATTGGAAAAAAAGTAAATAATCAGCTTACCCATGAATTTCTATTATTTAGAAAAGTAAAGATTCCACTTGATGGAAATGTGCATGGAACAGGTTGTATATTTTCCTCGGCAATTACTGCTTTTTTAGCTAAAGGTAACTCAATAGAGAAAGCAATTGCTATGGCAGAAGATTTTTTCGATTATATATTTCAGACTTTTATAAAATTGCCTGATAAAGGGATAGTTATCGATTTATCATTATCAGATAATAAGTTAATTGTTATAAATCAGATAAAAGAAATCTATAACTATATTACTCAATTCAAAGAATTTAGTCAACTCATACCTGAAGTGAGGATGAATATATCTGGTTCAATTCCTAATCCTACAAAAAAAGAAGATATAGCAGGAATTGAAGGGAGAATAACGGTTGTAGATGGCTTTCCTAAAGCGTCCGGTGAAATCAAATTTGGGGTATCTGATCACACTGCGAGATTAATTCTAGCAGCTAAGGAATTTGATAAGTCTATTAATTTTGTAATGAATTTGAAATACAATCCTAATTTGATAAAATTAATTCAAGAAAATACTGATTTAGAATTAATTGAATTCAAAAGAGAAACACAACAAGAGGAAATTAAGAAAAAGGAACTCTCTACTATGCAATGGTTAATAAAAGAAAGTGTTAGTAATACTGGAAAATTTCCTGATATTATATGGGATAAAGGATCTATTGGGAAAGAACCAATGATAAGACTATTCGGGAAAGATTCAAATGATATGTTAATTAAACTTAAAAAAATTATTAGCCTTATTATTGAAAAAGACTAAACTTATTTCTTAGATTTCTTTTTGCTTTCTAAAGCATCTCTTAATAGTTTAATGGCACATAATTCTCCACACATACTACAAACATCATCAATTTTCGCAGCACCATTTCTGTAATGAATTTTTCTCGCTAATTCAGGATCAATAGATAAATTTATCATCTCTTCCCAATTAAGATTTTTACGAGCAATGTCCATATGATAATCCCAATTAGAAGCTCTTGTTCCATATTTAGCAATATTTACTGCATGTGCGGCTATTTTTGAAGCTATTACTCCTCTTTTAACTTCTTCTTTAGTAGGGAGTCCTAAATGCTCACTTGGAGTGACATAGCATAAATAGTCAGCACCTGCTAAACCAGCAATAGTACCCCCTATTGCACTAACAATATCATCATAACCGGGAGCAATATCAGTTACTAAAGGTCCTAAAACATAGAATGGGGCTTCATCGCACAAAGATTTTTGCATTTTGATATTCCTCTCTATTTCATTTGCCGGGATATGACCAGGTCCTTCAACCATAACTTGTATATTTTTTTGCCATGCTCTCTTTACTAATTTAGAAATTTCAAGTAATTC
Source organism: Promethearchaeota archaeon (assembly GCA_019057865.1). Lineage (GTDB taxonomy): Archaea > Asgardarchaeota > Lokiarchaeia > Sigyniarchaeales > SOKP01 > Loki-b32. The sequence goes on along the minus strand of JAHLWP010000009.1, from coordinate 114,657 downwards.
CTGGATTTGAACATAATCAGTTGAATCAAAGATTCCCCCTGGTCTCATACCATCACCTAAAGACAAAGTAAAGTCATATTCTTTTGCCATTTCTAGTAAATAATCATATCTTCTATTATATGGATTTTCCTTATCATTTTCTAATATCCAAGATGCTAAGAATGTTCCACCTCTGGAAACTACACCCATCAATCGGGGATGATCTACTAAATAATTAACAATTTCTTTTGTCACTCCAACATGTATAGTAAAAAAATCTACTCCCTCCTTTGCTTGTTCTTCTACAACATTAAACATATCATCCTCATCCATATGGATAATAGCTCCTTTTTTCTCTATTGATCTCACTGCTGTTTGATATATTGGGACAGTTCCCAATGGTACATTAATTTCACTTAAGATTTTCCTCCTTATACTTTTGATATCCTGTTCAGTCACTCCAGAACTTAGATCCATTACCGTATCTGCGCCAAATTGAACAGCAATTTTAGCTTTTTCTAGCTCCATATCAATATTACAAACAGTTTTAGATGAACCAATATTCGCATTTATTTTTACTAATAATCCCTTACCTATACCAATAGGAGATTTCAATTCTCTTCTATTCGATTTAGGAATAATAATTCTCCCTTTTTCGATTCCGCGTCTTATGAATTCTAGATCCACTTGTTCATTTTTAGCAACAATTTCCATCTCTTTAGTTATCTTGCCATTTCTAGCATCTTTCATTAATGTGGACAAATTTTAGACCTTCTTTTGTAATAATACCTATCTATAACATAATAATAATAGAAAAATTAAATTCTTTTGTTTAATAAAAAATAACTAAAATCTTAATTTAGAAATATTTTTCTGAAAGAATTCAGAGAACATAGGAATTAGGGAATAAAAATGGTCAGTAAACAAATGGAAAATGTAATCAAAGCATTATTAAATACTAGAAACATTACTATCAAAAGAAAGGTAAATGAACATAGAAGAAGGTTAGAACAAATGAGTTCGGGATTAGAACTTCCGAAGGATGTAAAATCTGATTTTGTAGATGTAAATGTTGTAAATGCTGCTTTATTTACTCAGCCAGATATAGAAAATCAACGAACTATCTTATTTTTACATGGTGGTGCATACATAGCAGGTTCAATTCGAACAGCCCAATACCATGCTGTATACATATCCAGGGTTTCAAATGCTCGAGTATTAATTATTGACTATCGGCTAGCACCTGAATATCAATTTCCAGCTGCATTTAGATGATGCAATAAATGCTTACCAATGGCTTATTGATGTAGAAGGCACCGTAGAAAAAATCAAATCCCTTATCATTAGGTAAATGAGGGCTTTTATCTCCCAAGTGCCATTTTCCAAGCATTCCCGTTGCATAGCCCACTTTTTTTAATGCTTCAGGAATCGTGATCTCATCTTTTGAAATGCCTTTTACTCCGTAAGAGTAAGTGAATAGGAATGATAATAAATAAAAAATGATTTTGCAAAATAGCAAAAATTACATGAAATTAAACAATTTTCTTGCTTTATCAACTGTACCGGAATCAAATTTCCTAAATAAGGCATAAGCAGCAATTGGCACGACACATCCACAATTGTCACATAAAAGTGGTGAATTTCCCATGACACAAAACTTTTGTTTTCCATCAGGATAGAAACTTTTTACTTGACCAGTTTTAAATATGCAATGTGGCACAAATTCTTTTGACAGGTATACTTCTAACATTTTTTTGGAATAAAAAATAAAATTTCCATATTCACGCATTACTTTTAAAATGTCTTTTATTGTCTTTTTTAATATATTACCTTTTAATAAAAGTGGGCTGTCAGGATAGTCGGTATATAATAGAAAGACTAAGCCAGAAGCACCATTATCGTGAGCAATCTTAACAATATCTTCAATTTCCTTATAATTTAATGTCATGATGGTTGATGCAACGACCGGATTGTTCTCCCGAATATTTTGTATAACTTTATCAAAAACCCTTGCACCTCTTATCTTATCATGAGTTTCCTTGGTACCATCTATACTTACCCAGTATTTCGGTTGTTTATATCCATTAAATCGAGGTAGTTTTATAATTCCATTTGATACAACCTGAACTGAGGGAAAAATTTTAATCGCTTCTTTTATAACATCCATTCTTAAAGTAGGTTCTCCACCGGTTAAAACAGCTATTTTTGTTCCTAAATTTCTATGGTATTTAAAAACCTTAATCCATTCTTCGTCCGATAATTCCGTTCTTTTATTTTTTAATTCCGTTGTTGATGAGAAAAAATAACAATGCTTACATTTTAAGTTACATTGCCAAGTTAAATCATAATTCACATAAAACGGAACATTTCTTACTATTGACTGTAAAAATGATGGAGCCATGGAAACAAAACTTATTATATTTTTCACAGTAAATAGTCCCATAATCAATATAAGATTCGATGTCTTAAAAATAAGTAATAAAATATAATCAATTATTGCTTATTTTTTGTTCCCAAACAAATTTTCATTCCAAAAATCTATACAGCTTTCAGGGCAGCGATTAGAGAGCTCCGCAAGGAATTGAAGGAATCAAAATCCGATTTTAATGACGTTAAGTATCTCGTGTTAAGAAATCCAATAAACGTGAGATCACATCACCGTATAAAGCTTCGAATTAAAAAAAAAAAAATTTCAAATATTATTTTAGTGTTTCACCGGCTAGGGCATACTTTTTCCTATCATTGCCATAGCTTCTTCTATTGTTGACCAAACCTCAGTTGAATATTCAAATCCTTCAACACCATGGAACATCGCCATTTGAGTACCGGTACGGGTTAGAACTTCTTCAAGTTTGCCTTCTTTAACCTTGGTAACAGCGAGGGATTTTATACCTTCGCATCCTGTATTTACAGCAGCAGTTATAATTGTTTCTACTAAAGATTCATCGGCAGGAAATTTTTTTAACATTTCAAGATATACTTTAACAACCTCAGTTACCTTATGGCTAGGATACCAGGTAGTAACAAAAATATAAGGCATAATTTTTACCTCTTTTCTTTTTAATTGAAATAATTAAATTTCGATGTAGTCGAAAACTAGACAATTGATAATGAAAACAATTGACTTTTTTAATCATATTCAATTTTTAATTGCTTAAGTAGTTCGATTAAAGATTTAGTTAATCTACATTTCTTTAATTCATATTTTCATTTACTCTACATAAAAGTATAAATACAATGAAAGTAATTCTAATTTCAATATATCTTTTTTAATTTACAAAAAAAGGCGAAAAATAACATGTATAATTTAAAGCTAAATAAGCTAAACAAACCAATTTTATTCTTTATTTTAATGTACATACTAATCTTCTATCCTACCACAGCAAGTATAATGAATTCACTAGGAACAGAGGGAGGAGAATCTAATTTACAAGAATTTAATCTAAACAGATTGAAATTTGATTCTAACTCACTTACTAAATGGAAAGAGCAAATTTCAAAAGTTGATCAAAATCAAAATGGGATTGATGATAAATTTGAAGTTAGGCTAAAACAATTATCTGAATTCAAAAGTATTGAACGTGATGGTGGAAATATTAATAAGAATAATATAGTTGATGATATCCTTGGAATGACAGCTCGAGAAACAGAAAAAATCACGATTGACAATATACCTATAATTGTTGCTTTTCCTGGAGGAGATTTTGATTTTTACAAGCTTCTTTTTGAAGAATTAGGAGGAGAAATAAAATCAACTTATAAGGCAGCTATAAACGGTTTTGCGGGGAGTATTAGTTATGATGCTTTATTTGAATTTTGCAATCAGTTAAGGCATAAAAGCATTCCCTTTTTAGTTGAGGAGGATAGAATATATCAGGCACACTTGTATTATGCTGGAAGAAATATGAATCTAAGGCCCTATGTCTGGAACACACTTTCATACGATGGAGATGAATATAGTTCAATTGCAATAATTGATACTGGAATAGATGATTCTCATAATTTTTTCAGTCCAGGATATTCAGCTGGTGATTTTAATTACAAAATAGTAGGGTGGAGAGATGAGGTTAATGGTTTAACTTCCCCTTATGATGACAATGGTCACGGCTCTCATTGTTCAGGAATTGCATCAGGAGAGGGAAGCCCCAATTACGATGGGAATGGGCGTACTGTTGCCACAACGGCGTATCCATTTGATTATACTGGCTATAATGTTCCGGAACAAACACTTATAGCTAATTGGACAAGATTTAATGTTACTGATCCTGGTTCAATAGATCTTTTCTGTGAGTTTGATGATTCTACACCAGGTCTTGATGATGTTGATTTTTCGGTTTATCTCTACTATGAAAATACAATTGTAGACTCATACATTGGAACTTCCGATTCATGGTCTCATACACTTTCATATAATGCAACAGGTAGTTCACTTGGAATGTACTCTTTTAGATTTGTTATGGATCTCATAGATCATACAGGTGATTATGATGTTAGTGATTTTAATGTAACATTCAGGACTGAGATTCATTGGCCTTTTGATCCACCTCAGTTTGGTGGTGGAGATCCATGGAAAGGAGTGGCCTCTGATGCCCATCTAGTTGGAGTAAAGGTAATGAACCAATATGGTTTAGGAGATGTTTCAGATATAATAGCTGGAATAAATTGGGTGATAATTAACAAGGAAACCTATAATATTACTACTATGTCTTTGAGTCTTGGAAGTGAATCCAGTGATGTCGCTTTGATTGATGCTGTAAATAATGCTGTCGATAACGGAATTGTTACAGTAGTATCCGCAGGAAACAGTGGTCCTGGAGGAAATTATATCGGTTCTCCGGGAGATGCTGATAATGTAATAACAGTTGCAGCAATGAATATAAATGATCAAATAACTGACTATAGCAGCCAAGGTGGTTCTTCTAAACCTGATATTACTGCTCCTGGAGGAAGTTTTAATCATTTGCAGATGTTTTCTACAGATACGAATGATAATGATGCCTTCCCTGTCCCCTTTCCTATCCCTGCCATTGCTTATCCTACAGATATATATGCAAATGATATGCAAGGTGCACAAGGAACTTCAATGTCCGCACCTGCCGTTGCAGGGGCTTCAAATCTACTAATTGAAGCTATGGGTGGCCATGAAAATTGGAATTATACTGCTACTGAAGCGAAAAGAGTTAAAGCATTGTTATTAATGTCTGCTACAGAAACCTATCCGTTAATAAGGGAACAATATAGTGGCTCATATTCACCGGAACTTAATCGTGGTGGTAGGGATAGACACGAAGGTTATGGAAGACTTAATGTGGATGTTGCAATAGAAGCGTATACTCAGAAATTAACTTTAGGTTCTTCAACAAGTGCTTGGTTAACTAGCAGTGCTATTAATCCATTCAATAAACACGGCTTAGGGTGTTATGTTAATCTTATTAATGGCCAAAAGTATATTTTCACTTTAGATGTTCCAAACGGAGCTGATTTCGATTTACATTTATACTCAAATGATCCTTCTTCTATAGGAGAACCTGATATGGTTGCTTCAAGCACACAATCTGGTTTGGGAACGCAGGAAGTTATAATATATACTGTTGCAAGCACAGGTAAATATTATTTAATCGCAAAAGCAATTTCTGGTGAAGGAATGGCAAATATTTCTTATCCCATTATTGAACATGATTTAGGTGTTCAATTAGAAGTTCCAACCAATCCTGAGCTTTATTCTACATATACTGTCAATGCAACTATCTTCAATGCTGGACTAAATGATGAGACTGATGTCGATCTATTTCTTTATCTTAATGATGCACTTGTAGATTTTACTACTATTTCAACACTTCTCGTTGGAACCAGTGAGACCATAAATTACATATGGACCCCCGTGGATTATGGTAAACATAATTTTACTGCCTATACTCCAAGTGTATCCGGAGACCCAATAACATTAAATGACAGCGCAACTGAACTAATAACAATATGGATGAATTATACAATGATCCTAGGTGTTCCGTATTTTTGGGTGGATGCTTCTGACGGAACATCAGTCTGGGTAGGTAATGATGGATATGAGGAATTATCCTTACCTTTTGATTTTCAATTTTACAATCAAACCTTTTCAACTATATATGTAAGCGAAAATGGATATCTTAGTTTTGTAGATACAACACCTGATGAGTATTGGGAATATTCATTTCCCTCGCCATATCTCGAATTTTCATATATGATTGCGCCATTCTGGGACGATCTAGATACCAGTTTTGTTGACATAAAATCATTTGACCACTATTGGGTTGCTGCGTGGGAGTACGTTGATCATGATAATGGCCCTAATGTTGGCAGTTTTGAGGTAATTTTGTATGATAATGGAGACATCCTCTTTAACTATGATGATATTAACTATGTGGCAGACTAATATACTTGTGGATTAAATTTTGGACTAGATACAAGATATTATAATTATTATCAAGGATTAGATGCTTCAACTAACGACTTTTCAATTAAATTTACTTTACCTGATTCTCTCACGGTTAAAACACCTCAGAATTCTAGTTCGTGGGAAAAAGGGTCTTCTAATAATATCTATTGGAACTCAACAGGCACTATTTCGGATGTAAAGATTGAACTCTATATGGGTGGTGTATTTGAAAGGGAAATTATTTCTAGTACAAGCAACGACGGTGTATTTTCCTGGTCTATTCCCTCAGATTTAGATGATTCAACACAATATCAAATAAAAATTACAGACGTTTCTAATTCCCTTATCAATGATTTCAGTGACTTTTTTGAAATAAAAAGTCCATCAAAGAAAAAGGAGACAACAATTCCAGGATACAACCTATACTTCATAATCGGTTTAATTTGTGTCGTTTCTATGCTGCTAGTTAGAAAAAGAATCAAAAAATAATCTAGTTCAAAAATTATAATTTAATTTTTTTTTTTTTCTTGTAACAATTAGAATTTATCAAAATTCTTCAAATTTAGAAAAGATTTGTTTAAGTATAACCAATCTTTAATTGTTTCAACAGCTCTATCAAAGAATCTGTTAGCTTATAATTTTTTAATTCTTCAAAGGGAACAAATTTTGCTTCTAAAGCATCATCAGCAGCTTTAGGGGGTTGAGTGGCGTCACCTTCAATTTGCTCAACAAAATAATTTATCAAAACGTAGTGATATTCGATTTCTCCTCTCTCATCATACATAATTTTATCAATTATTCCTGCTAATTTCGTTACTTTCACGTTAAAGCCTGTTTCTTCGAATCCTTCTCTTTCAGCAGCAGACCGTACTTTTTCACCAAGATCTAAATGACCACCTGGAATTGACCAATACCCTACATCTGGATCAAATTTTCTCTTAACTAATAATAAGTTTTTATCCCGAACAAGAAGGATCCCAACACCAACATGGGGTCGTACAGGATATTTTCTTGTATCAAATGCAGTTAATTTTTCTCTATCTACCAAATATTTTCACGCAATCTTTGTCATTAAGTATTATTAGATTTGAACTATTATAAAGATTAAAGATAACTTTTTCTTTAATCGTGAACAATTTGGTACGCCCATGGTATTGGCCAGAAGGAGGACAACCTCATAGAACAGAACCACTTACATGGATTGTTAAAGGTAAATTAGCGGCTTCTTGGTGGCCTGATCCTCAGTTAATTGACAGATATAAGAAAGAGGGGATAAAAGTAATAATAAACTGTTCTGAATTTAATAATCGAAAGGATATACCTAAAAATTTCAAATATTTACACATTAATATCCCTGACTATGGTACTCCATCAGAAACGCAATTAGATAAATTTTTTGAGGTTACTAACAGACATAAAGTTAATGGGGAAGCAATAGTAGTTCATTGCGTAGCAGGTTGCGGGAGAACTGGCATAATGGTTGTAGCATGGGCAGCTCATAATGGATATATTCCTGATGGTATTGATCCAGTACATTGGATTCGAAAGCTAAGACCATGTAGTTTAGAAACAAAAGAACAAATGAATCTGGCTAGAAGAATAGCTAAAAAATATAAAAAAAGAAAATAAAATTTATTTTAAATAATTATATCTAAAAATAATAAAGCTAAAGATTGGTCTTTAATTACAATTTTCTATAATGTAAAGTATATAAGATATAACTTTAATTATTTATATGAAAAATTAGAATTTATTTCAAGTTTAAAACCATAACTATTTATATCTAAATTAACAGTAAGTTCAGAGAGTATATGCAGAAATCAGATTATGTTTATATGATTATCGACAATATTATGGTATATAACATAAACCTTCCTACTGATTTTGAAGGACATAAAATAAATGAGCATCTCAGCAAATATGATGAAAAACACCTGAACATTGTAGCTGGTTTTAATAAAAATTTCTTAGAACACTTCTTAATTATATCAAAAGGAAAAAATCCAGCAGATCTAGATGAAATACTTAAAAAAATGGAAAAAATTTCATTAATGATCGGTCCTACGGGAAATTTACATTATTTATCTTCTAATCAAATTCAATATATTCTTACAAAGTTAGGATCAATAAAATTAAATGAAATAAAGGAAGCAAACATTAGTAAATTAGCTGATGAACAGTTAGAAAAAGAATTTGGACCGAGCTACAGTACTTCAGCAGCTCTAGAAAATCAACTTGCAAGTGCTGCTTTTTATTTATCAAATCTAGGTTATTCATCCCAAGAAATCGAAGATAAATTTAGAGAAGTTAGACAAGATCCTTCAATGCTAGATAATATATTCACCCTCCCTCCAAAAGAGATCTATAACATGCCTTCTGAACTCCAACAAGAAAGTCCTAGTACATCTAGTTCACAAAATAATTTAAGTTCTCAAGAGGTACCTACTATTGATAGTCAAGAAATGCAAAATGTAATCGCACACCATATTGAATCAATTGAACATGATATAACTGGTGAAAGAGCCCAAAAAGTTGAAGAAATACTACAACTCATTAAAGCTCATGTTAAGGATAAAATGACTGATTATTATGAAAGAGTTTTTAAGCAAATACATCCTGATAGATTAAACCGGGCATATAAGTGGCTAAAAGATACGAAAAGAAAGTCAAAAAGAATGGATCTCTACTTGGATTGGTTCTTTTGCTCAGCCCTTTTATCTAAAATAGAATTAAAAGTAGAACATTGGCAAGTTTCTTCCTCAGCAGGTCATGGAAGTGCGGGTGTCTATACAGCAGGAATTAATTTTGGAAGATATGATCAAATTATAAAGGATTTTTCAGATGGTAAATTAACAAAAGTCATTCATCTTGCAAGGAGAATATTACAGAATCCTACTAAAAAAGCAATTCAAAAATTAGGACAAGATTTAATCGCTGAAACTGGTTTTGATGAACACCTTTATTTTACAGATTAGATGTCTTTTTATTATTTTTATGTTTTTTCTAAATCTAAGTTATAAAATCTATATTTAAGGAATCCAATGAAATAAAATTCAAGAAGAGTTATTTCTAAGCACTAAATGTATAGGAGAACCTGAATTCCGCAAACTTCTCGATTAATCTACAACATAACTTAAAAATAAGGAAATTGACTCATTGATAAACTTTTATATTTCAAAATATTATTAATTATATTATTTATTCAAGGGACTAAATCTGATTCAACACTATTTATTGATTCGGATTATAATAAAAATGGAAGTTAAATAATTACAAATTTGTGAGTAATAATTATGAGTTTGAGTTTTGAAGATCTGAGAACTATTATAAGTTCTGGAAAAAAAACGAAATTTGCTAAAGCGATGGGTAATGTATTAACAGAAAAACAGAATAATCTGCCAGATTTTTACGATTTCTATGGTAAATTGATCACAGAAGATACTAATTTTACATTGAGCAAAAGCTACTATCTTTTCAGGATATATGCAGAAAAAGTACTTTCAATAGATCAACTAATGGAAATGGATAAGATTTTAATGGAAAAATATGCTTTAAGTAAGCATGAACCTATAGAATATTATTTTTCAGGACAAATTTCTAGAATAGGTGCTACATGGGGTAGTTTACTTACAGGTGTTATCTATATCACTAAATTAAGAGTATTAGGAATAGGAATATATTCACAATCTTCTGGAGTAAGGGGTATTGCAAAAACTATATCCAGCTCGATCTATGACACATCACATAAAGCATTCAGACACACGATGCAAAAAATAATGGGTGATGATTTTTCTGAAACAGAATTAACTAAATTCGAACATTTCTATCCTATTATTAATCCGTATAAAATTGAAAAAAAGAAGAATTTGGTACAGTATAAAACTGACCTTGAATATGAAAAAGAGGGGAAGACAAAAACAAAAAAATTAACTATTAAATTAATACCTAAAAAAGAGAAAAACGAAGATAAAAACGCTTTTGATAGAAGAAAAGAAGAAAATCTGAATAAAATTGAATCATTCCTATTATCTTATCAGTAAGTCTGACTATTTTATATGAGATGATATCTATTCTTTAAATAGGAACAGATTAGATGACATTTTTTATTTAAACTCTTTTTTATATACAGTTCTCCCTCTTATAATTGTCTCAATAACCTGAATTTCTCTAATTCTATCTTTTGGAACTTTGAGAGGATTTTTATCTAGAATTACAAAATCTGCTAATTTTCCAACTTCAATGCTTCCTTTTATATCTTCTTCAAAAGAAGTATAAGCCCCATTTATTGTATAAGCTTTTAAGGCAGCTTCTATTGTCAAACATTCTTCTGGAATAAATCCATTTCGAGTAACCATACAGTGAAGACCTAGAATTGGATCAGGATTCTCAACAGGACAATCAGAACCAGCAGCTAGAATTACTCCCGCATCAACTATTGATTTGAAAGGATATGTATTGTTACATCTCTCTTTTCCCAATCTTTTTTCAAGCCAATTAGAGTCTGAATGAATAAAAGCAGGTTGACAGGAAGCAATAATTCCGTAATCTCTCATATCTTTTATAATATCTCTTGTTAATACAGAGGCATGTTCGATTCGGTGTCTATGATTTTCCCGAGGGAATTCCTTTAAAAGCCTTTTATATAAATTCACTACAATTCTATTTGCTTTATCACCAATCGCATGAATTGCTATTTGAAATCCAAGATTATGGGCAATTTTCATCCGATTATAAAGTTCATCTTCATTAATTACACCATATCCATAATTTTCTGGTTGATCTGAATAAGCATCATGCATAAGAGCTGTAGACGCTCCCAAAACTCCATCCATCCAGGCTTTAATACACCCCACTTTAAATTTACTATCTCTTTTTCCTTCGTCCAAAGGTAGTTTTTTGATTCTTTTCAGTTTTTTTGGATTTGCTGTATAAACTATGCTGTAATAATTTTGCAAAATGTTTTCTTTAATGGTTTTTAAAATTGGTATAGCGACTCCGCCTAAATTCTCTACTCCTCCCTTTCTATCCATTTCGATTACCCCATGAATTGAGGTTATCCCTTTTGCTGCCAGACTTCCAAAAAATTCTGAAGCTACTTCTTTAATTGTGTCCGAATCTGGGAGTGTAATTATTGAAAATATTAAATTTGTTGCATTTTCTTTTAAAATACCTGTTATATCGCCTTCCTCATTTCGCTGGATTTCACCTCCTCCTGGTGATATTGTATCATTATTGATTCCTGCTAATTCTAAAACCTTACTATTAGCCACTCCTGAATGAGTATCATGACGAAAAATAAATACGGGATTATTAGGACTCACTTGATCTAAATCCCATCGGGTAGGTAACACAGGATCATCAAATCTTTGTTCATCTAATTTAAATCCTAAAATCAATTCATTAGGTTTTTTATCCTTAAGAATATCTTTTAAAATTTGCTTTAGTTCCTTTAAACTTCTTATTTTAGAAAAATCAGGATATAGTAAAAAAAAAAGTGCTCCAATTGCATGCATGTGACAATCTATAAATCCAGGAAGGAGAGTTTTTCCTTTTAAGTCTACTAACGCATAATTATCGTTTACTTTTGCTTGAATGTCTTCTAGAGAGCCAACAGCAATAATTTTTTCTCCTTCAATGCAGACAGCTTCAACAAAAGGTTGTGATTCGTTCATAGTGATGATCGAACCATTATAAAAAATTTTTTTCTTTAATTTATTTTCATTCAATTAATTTACTCCTCTTAATAATTCATTTTTTCTTAAATACAGTCTTTCCTCTGATTATAGTTTCAAGAACTTGGATTTTTTGTATTTCTTCTTTAGAAACTTCTAAGGGATTTTTATCTAAAATGACTAAATCAGCAAATTTTCCAACTTCAATACTACCCTTTATTTCTTCTTCAAACGCGGCATAAGCGCCATTTATCGTGTATGTTTTTAATGCTTCTTCAATTGTTAAACATTCTTCAGGTACAAAATTATTTCGAGTCACTAATGCGTGTAGTCCCGAAATAACGTTTGTATCTTCAACAGGACAATCAGAACCGGAGACTAAGACTACACCACTATTAACTAAAGATTTAAATGGATAAGTATATTTACAACGTTCTTTTCCAATTCTTTTTTCTAACCAAGTGTATTCAGAATTTATAAATGGTGGCTGGCAAGATGCGATTAATCCATAATTTTTCATATCTTCAATTACATCCTTTGTTAACATAGAAGCATGTTCAATTCGATGTCTATGATTATTTCTAGGAAATTCATTTAAAAGCCTTTTATATAAGTCTATTGCAATTCTATTTGCTTTATCGCCAATTGAGTGTATAACAATTTGAAATCCATTATTATGGGCCAATTTCATTTTTTCATATATTTTATCCTCATCAACTACACAAAAGCCGCACATTTCGGGATCATCAGAAAATGGTTCAAACATACAAGCTGTTTTTGCTCCGAAACTTCCATCAAGAAATAATTTTAAACTGCCAACTTTAAATTTTCCATCTTTCTTTCCCTCATCTAAGGGAGGTTTTTTTAAATCTATAAGCTTTAGTGGATCTTCTGTATTTACCATGATATACCAATCTTGAAGTATTTTATCTTGAATAGAGGTTAAAATGGAGATCTCTGATGATCCAAAAAGGCCATATTCACTTTTTTTACCATAGTAGACAATACCCTGTAATGATGTTATTCCATTGCTGGCAAAAATTTCAAATGCTTTTGAGGCAGCTTTATCCAAATCTTCTTTCTTTGGAATGGTTATTTTAGAGAGAATAAGAGATAATGCCTTTTCTGATATTACTCCAGCTAGTTCACCCTTCTCATTTTTCCTTATCTCTCCACCTGGAATCTCTGTATTTTCATCTATTTCTGCTAATTCTAGTGCTTTACTGTTCGCTACTCCTATATGCCCATCATATCTTAAAATAAAAACAGGTTTATTAGGGCAAGCTCTATCTAAATCCCATCTGGTAGGTAACACAGGATCATCAAATTTCTCTTCAGAAAAATTAAATCCAATAGTTAACTCATCTACGCTTTTCTCTTCTACAGCTTTTTTCAAAATTGACTGAAGGTCTTCTAGACGTTTAACATTTGAAAGATCTGGGTTCAATAAGTGGAGAAGGAATTGAATAGGATGGAGATGACAGTCAATAAATCCAGGAATGAGAGTGTTTCCTTTCAATTCTATTATTTCAAGTTCCTCACCAAGCTCTTTTGTAACTTCTTTTAACTCTCCAATTGCAACAATTTTTTCACCCAGAATCCCCACAGCATTTACAAGAGGTTGTTTAGGATTCATTGTAATAATTGTGCCCCCATAAAACACTTTACTCTTAGATTCTACTTTACTCATATAAAATTCTCTCTCTAATTACTTAAAAAGAATTAAAAAAAAAAAGATATTAAAAGTTAAATTTTTTCCTAATTTCAAGTCAACTGGTTTAACAGTTATTATATAATGAAAACCATTACTATTACAAAACCTACCATTGCTACGCTTGAGGCAAAAATCATTCCTTTTCTAACTTCAGCTGAAAGTGTGTCATCTCTCAATCCTCCTAAAAAAGTAGATACGGCAAATAATATCATCCCTAATTGAAAGAAAAGTTGAATGAACGTTGCAAGAGAGTCCAAAGTTTCAAGATAGAGTTCCACTTTCTTCGGAGTATCAGGATCAGCGTAAGTAATCAACATATTTCTTGCAAACATTAATATAACTCCCAAAATTAATAAGATAATAGACACAACAAAAATCTTTAAATAATTTTTCTCTGCCCAAAATCTACGAAATACTTCTTTTGAAATAGCTTTCACCTTTTTTAAATGATATGTTTTTATTGATAAGATATTATTTAAACTTTTACCTTATTAGAGAGGGCAACTCCTATAATTTCATTCTTGTTTTTCCTTATCTCTCCTCCTGGAATCACCATATTTTCATCTATTCCTGCTAATTCTAGTGCTTTACTGTTTGCCACTCCTATATGCCCATCATATCTTAAAACAAAAACAAGTTTATTAGGGCATGCATTATCTAAATCCCATTGAGTAGGTAACACTGGAAAATCAAAATTCTCTTCAGAAAAATTAAATCCGATGGTTAACTCATCTACGCTTTTCTTTTCTACAGCTTTTTTCAAATTTGATTGAATATCTTCTAAACGTTTAACATTTGAGAGATCAGGGTTTAATAAGTGGAGAAGGAATTGAATAGGATGGAGATGACAATCAATAAAACCAGGAACGAGAGAATTGCCTTCCAATTCTATCATTTCAGCCTTACCAAGCTCTTTTTTAACTTCTTTTAACTCTCCAATAGCTCTAATTTTTTCACCAGCAAACCCCACAGCATTTACATAAGGTTGTTTAGGATTCATAGTAATAATTGAGCCCCCATAAAACACTCTTCTCTCTGAAATTCTTACTCTTTTTATTTGAAAAGAAAAAAAAAAGATATTAAAATTTAAACTTTTTCCTAATTTCAATTTGATTGATTTATATATAAGGCAACTTTGATAATTTCTTGTAAATCTACTAAACGCTCGCGTTATTAAATTATAATTATGGATATTGTCATTAAACTTAGAGCTAAAATTCCAAATCCTGATGCAAAAAGCATTCCTCTTCTAACTTCTCCAGAAAGCGTTTTATCAACCAAGGCACCCATAAAAGTAGAGAAAGAAAAGATTACAAAACCTAATTGTAGGAAAAGTGTTGTTAAAGTTGCAAAAATCATCATCGTATCACCATAGGCTTCACTCTCCCACGGCGTATCAATTTTTTCGTCAATTATTATTGACCATATACTACCTATAGCTACTAATATAATTCCAACGATTAATAAAAGAATAGACAGGGCAAAAATCTTCATATATCCTTCCTTTAAAATAGATTTACGATCTGATTCCATTGAATTCACCTCTTTTTTATGATCGAAATATTTAATTTTTTTAGATATAATACAAAATTATTTTACTATTTAAAAATCTATTTCTATCGAAGTTTTAATTCTATCTTCTTTTTATTAGCAATCTCATTGATTTTCTCTTTAAGGATTTTAGATTTGGTTTTTAAATCTTTTAAATTAATAGTTTTATTTTTTATTATTTCCTCACTTTCTTCAAGGGCATGTTCTAAATTCTTTATTGGAAGTAAGGCTGTAGCAATACAATAAAAACTTTTTGATTGTCCTTCATTAAAATCCTCTAACATTTTCTTAAGCAACTCAATTCTTTTTTCTTGTTGCTCAATGAAAACACTTAAACCATGTTCTTTTATAAAATATAGATTTGAAAGTGATACTCGATGAGAGATAAACGAATCATACTTATCCCATTTATTTATTTTAGAACATGGAAATTCGCTACACTCCGCACAAGTCTCAAAGTTATGCTTTTTTATGCAACATGTAATTATTGAGCATAATGGATGTTTATTGAAAAAATCAGGACCACAACATCCTGGACATCTTGAAGGTCCTTTGGTGTAATAAACAGGACACAGCCCACAATCTAATCCACAGCAAGCGATGGTGGGATACTTTTTCTCGGGATACTCTCGAGTCATTATTAGCTCTTTGAATTGTTCAAATTAATACTTTTTACATATATTTTAAGAAATAATAAGGTTATAAGAAAAATATTAAAAATATAAAATAATTCTTAGGATTAACAATTGGAGATCATTTAAAATGAAAGCATCTGTTTTGAAAAAATTAAATTTAATGATTGAAGAAGCCAATACATTTAAAGATAAAAATAAATATCAAAAAGCAATTGACAAATTGCATGAAGCTATAGATTTTGTTAATGAAAAAGTTAAAGAGCCTGAAGATAAAGAAACAGAAATAAATAATATTAAAAATGTAATCAATCAAACTTATTCTGTTGAAATAAATGATTATATTCAACAAGCTATTCGCTTAGTTTCTCAAAAAGAATTTGATAAAGCCTATGAAAATTTTCAGGAAGCATTAAAGGTAGCTGATAACATTGATGACCCAGATTATAAAGAAACTGAAGTGAAAGAAATTAATCAATTAGATAAAGAGGCAAAACTGAAAGAACTATTAGAAGATGCTGTAAATTTAAGAGAAAATAAAAATTTTGATGATGCAATCGAAACATTCAATAAAGCATTAATTATTGCTGAGGAGATTTATGATGGTATCCCTAAAATTGAAGAACAAGATAAAATTAAGGCTGAAATTGATAAGACTTGTTCAACTCAAATAAAATTAATTATTGAAAAGGGAAACCAATTGAAACTAACTGGTAGAAGTGAAGATGCCATAAAAAAATTTGAGAAGGCTTTAGGATCAACTGATAGTTTTTACAATCCTGAGCAAAAAAATAAGGAAATTATTAATATAAAAAATTTAGTTAACCAAATTTATTCTAATAAGATTAAACCCATTGTTGATAAAACTAGGGAATTAGTGACTCAAAACAATATTAATAGTGCAATTTCAGAATCAAAAAATGCTTTAGACATCGCAAATAGAATGTATGACTCTGATTTAAAAAACCTTGAAATTAGTATCATCGCGGAAATCATAAATCCTTTCTATATTGAAAAAATCAAACCAATAGTAGAAAAAGGAAAACTAATAACTCAACAAGATAAATTTGAGGAATCTATAACTAAAATAAATGAAGCTGTTAAAATTTTCAAAGAAGCTTTAGACAAAGCAAATTCGATGATTCCAGATATAAAAAAAGACCAAGAAGTAAAAAAAATTAGTGACCTAATCAATAGTGCGTGCTTAGCAGGAATTAATTTAATTAAAGAAAATTCGGTAAATAACATAATGCAAAAAAAATATGAAGATGCTGTGAGTCAATTATATTCTGCAATAAGTATTGCTAAAATTATGAACTATCCAGAGGAAGAAAATGAAGAAATTGAAAATCTAAAGAATTTAGTTAATAAGGTGTATTCTGCCCAAGTAAAAGAAGTTCTAACTAGGGGAAATAAACTAGAGAATGAAGATGAATATGAGGAAGCTATAACAGTTTACAATGAAGCTTTGGATATAACTAATAAAATGTATCTCACAGACGAGATGGAAAAGGAGGTAGGAGAGATTAAAGGTCTAATTTATCAAACAGAGATAAAACAACTAGTAGGTAAAGGTGGTTTAGCAGAAGCACAGCAATTTAAAGAAAAAGAGATCGAGAAACTTAAAAAACGACTAGATTACGCTAACTCAATTGATGATGAGAAGCGGAGAATTAAGGAAATGAGTAAAATAAAGAAGTTAATAGACGAGGTTCACTCTGATGAAATTAGGCTTTTAATAGAACGAGGAAATCAATTAGCTAAACAATTTAAATGGGAAGAAGGTTTCACATTTTTTGAACGAGCCCTTAAAATAAATGAGTTAATGGAAGAACCTGATATGCAGAATAAAAATTTAATTAGAGAAAGATATAAAACAGAATTGGTTAATAAAACTAAACAAAATTTAAGAAAAAATCCTGATATAGCAATTGAAGCGTGCAATAGAGCAACAGAATTAGATGAAAACTATGTAGATGCTTATTACCATTTAGGTCTTGCCTATAATAATAAAA
Source organism: Promethearchaeota archaeon (assembly GCA_019057865.1). Taxonomy (GTDB): domain Archaea; phylum Asgardarchaeota; class Lokiarchaeia; order Sigyniarchaeales; family SOKP01; genus Loki-b32. Next base: position 96,679 of record JAHLWP010000009.1, on the reverse strand, counting down.
GGAGCTATGACGCTGCGATTCAGAATTTTAGTAAAGCGGTTAGATTAAATCCTAAACATGCTGAATCCTGGAATAACATGGGACTTGCTTATGAAGCTAAAAATGAGTTGGATAGTTCTATTGAATCATATAAAAAAGCCGTTGAAATTGACCCTAATTATTCATTAGCATATTTTAATATGGCGAATGTATATAAACTTAAGAAAGAATTTGATTTAGCCATTAATAATTATAGGAAAGCAACTGAAATAGATCAAGAGTTTGCCAAAGCATGGTTTTTCATGGGTTACGCGTACTTTAATATAAAGGATTACAATATGGGTATTCAGTACATTAAAAAAGCTATTAATTTAAGCCCAGATTTGGGTATTGATGTAAGTTCTGATATTACCGAATTAAAAAAATTAATAGATAAAATAGAATCAAATCTATCTGAAAAATTTATTAACAGATAATCCAATTTTTATGTAGATTATTATTTTTAAATATGTTCAATTATTTCAATTTTTGTTGATCAATTTTGTCGTCTAAATCTTTACACTGAAAAAAGTTCAGTTTTTTCGTAAATTTTATAAAGGAAAACTTCATATTTTGAACGTTAATGATAGATTCACCGATTTTGGTGAAGTCTTTTTAACCAATAGTTACATTTTTATATTCATTTTCATATATTTTAAATATATCTGAAAAAAGTTTAAAAATAAGTGACTAAAAATGCAATATTGTACGAAATGTGGTGTTAAACACAGATTCTCTACAGGTATAATATTTGAGGATGATCGAAAGACATACGGATGGAATTGTACGAATTACAATTCTGATATTGTAAAAATTCAGGAAGATATCCTGGCTAGTTATATTAAGAGTTTAAGAACGGATGAAAACAAGAATCCTTTATTGATTTACGAATAAAGGAAAAAAAATATCTCCTAATTCTCTTTTTCATTGATATTGTTAATGATTTTTATTATTAGTTTACTTTAGTTTTTAGTTAAAACAAGTAAACAGTTTTTGATTATTGACATTTTAAAAAGTATAAAATGTGAAGAAAAAAGTAATAAAAAATTCTTACAAAAGATTTAAAACATATTACTTGACTAGGTATTCAACCTTTTCAGGTTCAAATTATACCTATTCAAGTTCAGTACATAAATGTTCAATACTAATTTTTAAGGAAAAAATATTTCAAAAAAAATTATAAGGATACTAATATATTTCTGTTTATATCTCTTGTTATTATTTAATTAAAGGTGATAAAGCTAAACTAATTCCTATTGTAATTAAAATTGTACATACAAAATCGAAGGATTATAAATGAAGAGGATAAAAAGCATAGATACTATTCGCGGGTGGTGCATGTTTATAATGGTTCTTGGACATATAATTGATTGGTGGGTGAGACCTGAAGATCGTTGGTTAACTGCAGCACTTCATTCAATTTTAGGTGATATAGTAGGTACTGGATTTTTACTTGTTTCAGGAATAAGTACGGTATTATTTTTCAGGAGTAGACTTACTAAAGCTGAAGCTTCGGATGATAAAAGTATAAAACAAGTAAATAATGAATATTTATTTCGAGCTTTACTAATATTAGTTTTAGCTCTACTTTACTCTAGCGGTACTGCAATAGGAACGTTAAATCCTTTAGATATTTGGAAATGGTATATACCACTTACAATAGCTATATCCCTATTATTAGCATTTTTACTGTTAAAAACTTCAAAATCATTTAGAATCATATTTGCCGTGATTATTTGGATTAGTCATTATTACATTCAGTCAATTCTTTTGCCTTATGAAGGACAAGTTAACATTTTTGGAGCCTTATATCATGTTTTGTATAATGGTTTACATCCCATTCTATATTATTTCAGTTTCTTTTTAATAGGAATGGTTGTAGGAGATATCATGTTTGAAATATATCTCAAAGATGATCAAAAAGAAAGAAGATTGGCATTAATTTATAAATTAATACTCCCGTCATTAATAATGGGCACAATTTTTATATTATTTGCGGTTTTGTTTCTTTTTCCTGGTTTTTTAACACATAAAACTTTTTCATCGACAATATATTCACTAGGAGTAATATTAACTTCACTTTCTATTTTATTAATCCTTGAAGAATTCGAAGTCATAAAAGTAGAAAAGAGCTATAGATTATTCTATTTCTACTCTTTTTATTCTTTCACCATCTATTTTTCACATAATATCATATATTTTATTTTTTTAAATCAATTGAATGCATTAACCTTCTGTATCGCTGCAATAGGGACATACATTTTGTTATCTCTATTAATTAGACTCATATATAAGAAATATGGGATAAAAGCTTCTTTAAAGGCACAAATTGGCAGAGTAGCGGTAATTTTAGTTAGAAAAGTTGAAGAAAAAAAAGAACGGATAGAATTATTAAATATTAAGAAATAAGGAGAAAAAAATTTCTGTTTTTTATTATATTTCTAATATTTATAACAACATAGCTTTAAAAAATCGTGGACTTAATGTTATTTTTGAAAGTACGGGAAGCTTTCCGAACCATTTTTCCCCAACATATCTATCATTACTTGTATTATGGTTTGCTAGATCATGGTTAATATATGCTTCATAAATGTACTTTCTTGCTAATTTATTTTCATTAAGTAGTTCTGTATATAAGCGCCATAAAGACTTCACATAGGACCCTTCATTATAGATCAAGTATTCAAGGGCATTCCCATTCTTAAAATAAGGCATTAAGATGCGTCTAACTTCTTGATCATATTTTTGTAGTTCTGATCGGCTAAAATTACTGCCTTTTTCTAATAACGCCTTTAAAGTGTTAGTTGCTATATCAGCACAAGCTACTCCAGGCAACAATCCTTCATAAAAAAAAGCAGTTACTATTCCCGCTGCTTCACCAAGAACAAGAACTCGATCGTTTGAGAACCTTTTAATTGGATGTTTAGAGATGTCACCTACAACTGCTGATGATAAGTTATATTTTAACCCTTCAATAAACGGTTGGATAGGTTTATAATTTTTTAAAATTCTTTCAAGTTTAGAAATAATTTCCTCTTTGGATTGATTTTTTTCACCTAAAAATCCTGCTGAAATTCTCTCTTTACCTTTATTAAAGAAAAAAGGGCCATTCCAACTTATTTTAGGATTGATGTGAAAAGTATAGTTCCATTCAATATTCTCATTTATTTTGTTTTCATCTCCAAATAGATGGAGATAGGTCCCTGTATAATGATCTGGAATTTCGAATCCCAGAGATCGCTGTAGATCAAATCCACGTGAGCCAGTTGCCAATATCAATAGTTTTGTTGAATAAGAAACACCCTTAGCATTGATTAATTCTAAATGATCACTGTGTCTGTTTATTTTTGAGATTCTCTCATTAGAGTTAAAGTTTCCCCCCTGTTGTTCAAACTGATTTATTAATTCTCCAATAAGATTTTCAGTATAGCATATATTTCCTAAAGGTATTCCAAATTCGGTAGAATCGATAACGCCATTAAATTCATCACTCATGTAATTTGATTTCGTGTGTTTACAAGGAAAGATTGAACTGTTTTCCCAATCAATTTCATTCTGGATAAAAGGCCTATTATGTTCTGGAAAAATATTTGTTCTTATTGGAATCTCTGTTTCATAATCTTGGGCTTCTATAAGAAGTGTCTTTGCATATTTTGAAATTTTGTTTGCAAAAGAAGCACCTGATACTCCAGCGCCAATGACAATAACATCAAACATAATTAAGTTTCAAAATAAACAACAATAAATAAGGTTTTTCTTAAAACCTACTTCTTATTTTCTTTCTGAAAAGGTTAAGAATATGGAATTTTAAATAATGTTTTGTATTGTTTTAGCTGTTTTATCTAAATTAACTTCAGCCATTCCAAGTGGAACGGTCGAATCAAATAAAATTACGATAATTAGAGGTTCTAATTTCCACGGAATTTCAATAATTTTTGAAAATACTTTTTGATTATTTTCCAAACTGTAAAAGGTCATGTTAAATTCATGTGCTACTTTATATCGTATTTCTAGTTCTTTTAATGAGGATAATAAGATATCTTGAGGTAGCGATGAATAAATAACTTTTCCATTAATTGAAAAAAGTGCTGCTCCAATGATTTCGTTCTCAAACACCAAGCTTTTAATGTGATCGATTATTTTCCTATATAAAGCTCTATTTAACGTCAATTCAGCTTCACCTGTAATTATAGAATCAATCTTGAGATCAAATGCATGGTTCTCAATTATTTGATAATCATCAATATCAGCTGCTTTCAAGAAAACTCCAAATGCATCTATTATACTGGCTAATCGAGAACTAATATATAATAGACTTGCGCTTGAATCTGATAATATTGTATATATGAAATCTTTCTGTATTCTGAAAACAAACCTAAAATCACCCATTTCGATAATTTCAGGGGTTTGTTGCATGATTACATTTTCAGAGAAGGAAAAGATAGCTGAAAAGAAAGGGGTAATTAAATTTGGCTCAATATTCTCAAAATCTTCTGTAAAATTCCTGCTATAAATGCAAACTCCTGCTTTTGTTAAAATAAATAGCGAATGAATTTTCATTTAGATAAAAACTATGAGCTTCTTTTAAATTTAATTAAAGAAATTTAGTCTTATAAGTATTATTAAAAGCAAATTTATGATATTTTTGTACATTTAAATTAGTTACCCTTATAAAAAAGATAATAGTTGTCAAATATTTTTAATTTATTTAGTAATTTAAAAAATGAATTTTTTTATACATCCACATTTTAGTTATGAATTTTTTTTCATAATAAAGACGTTTAAATACCAATTTTTACTTTTTTTACATAAGAAAGTTGTGATTAAAATTCTTCACAACTTTAAATAAATTAAAGAAGAATGTTGAAAAATGTCGGGTGATGAATTACAAAAAATTAGACAGAGAAAAGTAGAAATGTTATTAAAGAAGAAATCAATGCCAAATGAAATTATAAAACTTCATGATATTAACGAATTGAATAAATTGACAAAAGATTTTCCAGATAAGATCGTAATAATAGATCTCTGGGCGGTATGGTGCGGACCCTGTAAGATCTTTGCCCCAATTTTTGAGAAATTACAACAAGAATATTCTAATGCTTTCATATTTGTTAAAGTTAATGTTGATGAAAATCCGTCTATAGCACAATATTTTGGTGTTACAGCAATTCCAACCACTCTCCTTATTAAGAACGGGAAACTTGTAAGGAAAATTGTTGGAGTAATGAATTATGATACCTTAAAACAAATTCTCGAAAAACTTAAATCTTAAATCAGCTCAATTTTGCAATTTATCCTTTTTATTTTAATTTTCAAAAAAGTACATATGGTGAAACCTCTTGGAAAGTATTTCTAAACAATTAAAAAACATGTTAGAAGATAAAAATATTTATAGAAGTGGTAATTTGTTTAAATGCATTCTTGGTCTTAATGAATTAGAATCGACCATTTTTTCCTATTTATTAAAAAATAAAAAAGTTAGTACAGGAGAATTAAAAAATGCTTTTAATAAAGATAGAAGCTCAATTCAAAGAGCACTTCAAAATTTAATTGAACTAAAAATTATTAAGAGAGAATCATTGTCTAGAAAAGAATTCTTTGAATTTAAAGGAAAAAAAGACATAAATAAACGAGGGTATCTTTACGCTTATAGTGCAAAAGATTTAGAATTTGTAAAAAAACAATTTCGAGAATTATTGGATAAATGGTACAATTCCATGATAAATTATATTGGAAATTTAGATAGTACTTTTGATTGCTATAAAAAGGAAGGACGACTATGCTAATTCTTAACTAGTCATTAGCTTCTTTCCAAACTTTTTATAAATATATTATTTAAATTCATTTAAGGTCTACCTTGTTTTTATTTTTTAAAAGATTTTAATATTCTAGTATATATTATAAGATAATTATGAAAGAAATTGATAATGTTGAATATTTTAATATTAATGATATTAGCGAGATGTTCCATAAAAAGATAAGTGCTGAAGAAATAAGAGGATATTTTGAAGAAGGTAAAATTAAAGGAAAAAAAATAGAAAATGAGTGGCATGCGAATCAAGATGCTATTAATGAGTTCATGGAGTTATTAGCTGAAGAAAGAGCTATAATGGTGGGCCCTCACACAATTGATTTATCAAAAATTGAATTAAAAGGGAGGATCTTAGATATTGGGGGAGGTGGACAAGGTGTAATAGGACAATTTAAAGGCGAACAGGTTGTTGCAATAGATCCTAATAAAAGTGAACTCAAAGAGGCTCCGAGTGACAAAGATTTAAAAATAATTATGGATGCTAAAGATTTACAATTTTTAGATAATACATTTGATACCGTCACAGCATTTTACACTATGATGTATATCCCAATAGCGGATCACAAAAAAGTCTTTGAAGAAATATATAGAGTTTTGAAAAAAGATGGTGAATTTGTGCTCTGGGATTTAACTATACCAAATAGAGGTAATAATAAAAGAGATATCTATGGTATAAGGCTTAATGTAAAAATTAATGATAAAATGATTGAAAGTGGTTATGGTATATTATGGAATAAAGAACAGGATATGGATCATAACTCAGACTTGGCTAAAAATATAGGTTTTAAAATATTAAAAAAAGAAGAAGAAAAAGACACATTCTATTTAAGATTTAGAAAGAGCTAATCCATTAGAAAGAGAGATTTAAAATAGAATTAATCTCGAAATGGATTGAATATGGATCGAAAAATTATTCTCAGAAAGACTAAAATCCTTAAAGATAAAATAAATTGTTTTTAAATCATTTGAATAATCTTAATTAATTCAGAATTCGATTGATTTCTCATTATTTCCAAGCAGAGTGAGATATGATTGCATCATATGGGCATGCTCCTTCACAAGCTCCACACTCGATACATTCAGCAATATCTTCAGCATCTACCTTTCCATCAAGAATATCGTAAACTTGAGCTGGGCAGACTTCTACACATTCTCCTGATCCAGCACAAAGATCCAAATTAATTTCAACCCAATGATCATTAGCTTCCCATTTTTTTATATTTGGCATAAAAAAATCACTACTCTAAAAATTTTACTAGATATTTTTTATAATTTTTCATCTAAAAAATTAATTCTTATATTCTATAATTTTAGTTTATCTAAATAAAGAAATAAGTGAGAGATAGTTCTTTTAAAACTAGTGATAATTCTTAATCCATTATTTTATTAGAAAAATATCTTTTTATAATATTGAGAAAACTTTAAGGGATTAATTTTGAGTAAAAGTTCTTTTTCTGAGCATTTATTCCAATACCGGTCTGTAGAAAGGAAGAAACTCTACATTTCACTGATTATTACTACAACTGTTATGGTTTTAGAAATTATTGGTGGTTTAATTACAAATAGCATCGCTTTGTTAAGTGATGCTGGTCATATGTTCACTCACAGTTTTGCTATTGGGATAAGTTTATTAGCTATTAATATTGCAAGAAAACCTCCTTGTCACCATAAAACTTTTGGCTTATACCGAGCTGAGGTGTTAGCAGCTTTTATTAATGGTTTATTTCTTATTCCAATTGTAGGGATAATGATATATGAAGCAATTCTTAGGTTTTTAAATCCAGAAGAAGTATTTGGCTTTTATATGTTATTAATTGCTCTTATAGGACTTTTAGTAAATCTAACAAGTATTGGGATCCTACAAGGAAGTCATAATAATAATTTGAATGTCAAGAGTGTGTTTTATCATATGATTGGAGATGCTGCATCTTCTATTGGGATTGTAATAGCTTCAATTATTATACTTTATACTGATTTCAACGTACTTGATCCTGTTGTAAGTATTGGGATATCAATGGTAATTCTTTATTGGGCTTGGAGTGTATTAAAAGAATCAACAAGAATTCTACTTGAAATGGCACCAAAGGGATTGAATATTGATACTATTAATGATGATTTGAAAAATAACTTTAAAGATATTATTGAAATTTATAATATGCATCTTTGGACAATTACACCCGATATGCTTATGTTTTCTGCCTATATAAAGATAGATGAAGAGATGAATGTTAATCAAGATAATTTGATTTCAGAAATTAATACCTTTTTATCCAAAAAATATAATATAATTGAATCAACGATACAAGTAATGCCTAAAAATGCAATAGAAGCTTGTAATATTTAAGAACTCGTTTTTTAATTATAAAATAAACATTTAAACAATATTATATCGATTCTAATTATTATTAACAATTTATAAAATATAATAGAGGTATAAGTGGTTAAAAATGACTTTAGAAAGGATAAAAGGTGAATTGTCAAGTTATTATGTTGGGGCATTAATTTGTAGTGCGATAACTGGAATTTTATTTCTTGCTACTGATTTCGCCGGATGGTATAATTATAGTCCAAGAATTTATGGATGGGTCGGTTCTTATGCGTTGTATGAAGGAGATGCTATTGGAGGGCTTGCTTTTGTATTTATAGGATTAGCATTTTTAGGGATTGCTGCTCTTTCATTTATAGCTCTTCGGCAACCAGAGAAAATACCTTCAATAAAGATATTACAAGGATCTATGGTTTTTTCTGGCGTTATTGCCATTCTTAGTATAATTGGAGCAATAGTTTTTGAAGTAGAAATGGCTGATGCAGACTACACTGATTGGTGGTTAGGAGAAGCTTTTTATGGTGGATTAATCGGTGGAATATTAACAGCTGCCCTCCTATATCTTGCAATTAAAGGTTTTGAGACCAAGAAATAAAATTACTTTATTTATTAAAGTATAAAATTATAATGTCTAAATTATATTATTTTTCCTTTTTTTTCCTAAGTAAGTATTGATGTTATTAAAGTTAAAAATCCTATAATTATAAAAACAGATGAGGAAATTAGTTTTAGATAAAATTTTGATATTTTTCTAGCTATTATTGCCCCAAAGAGAATGCCGATCCATGCTACACATATAAGAGCGAAAAATGAACCCAACCAAACTTCAATTGGATGAGGATATCGAGAAGCCAATGTAATTGTTAAAATTTGAGTTTTATCCCCTAACTCCATTAAGAATATGAAAATAAATCCTGCTAAATAGGGATTTCTTCTTAATTTTACAAATTTATTTTTAAAATTATTTGTACCTTCATTTTCATCAATTTCAACTCCTATTGTCGATTTTTCTCCAGATTTTGATATTCTTTTTTCTAAATAGAGCTTTTTCAAAGAACGAGCTTCCAAAATTCCGATTAAAATAAATATTATTGCAGACACTAAAGAAATTATAGAGAGTGGAATAAAACGTGTTATAATTATTCCAAAAACTACTCCAATTGTTACAATTATCGCAAAACCAATTGTAACTCCTATTCCAACTTTATAAAATTTTTTATATTCTAAAGCAAGATTAAAAACAATTAATTGAGTTTTATCTCCTAATTCTCCAAGAAATAAGATCCCGAAGGTTAAAAAAAGTATAATAAAATCCATTATTCTGTTCAAATCAAATTCAATTAAAAATTTTCTGATTTTACCAATTTATATCATTATCTTATGAAAGAATAATCAAAATAGTATAATTAGCTATTCTATCATTTCTTTTTTAAATTTATGTTTCTTTATATTAATAGAAATGGCGAATTGAATTATTTTTCTAACAAAAAAATCACTTATATTAGATAAGCCTAAAGCTTATTATTAATAATTTTTTGATAGATCATAGAATAAAAATTAAGATTATGAATAAATATGAGATGATTTAATTGGTTTCACTAGTTGATGTATTAATTCCAACATTCTTAGCTTTTCGTGAAGGATTAGAAGCAATATTAGTAATAGTTATAATACTTTTATATCTAAAGAATTCAGATCAGCGATTTTATTACAAGTATGTATTCATTGGAAGTATTCTAGCAATTATTTCAAGTATTGTATTTGCAATTATTTTTTTACTAATACTGGGCGGATTTAGCGGAACTCTTGAAGAAACTTTTGAGGGATATACTTTCATAATTTCTGGAGCTTTCATTATAACGTTAATTTTATGGATGAGTAAAGAAGGTCCGAAAATGAAAAAAAATTTAGAAGAAAAAGTTGAGTTTTCAATTGAAACAGGAAAGATAATATCAATCTCTATTCTTACATTTATAATAATTGTAAGAGAAGGAATAGAATTAGTACTTTTACTGGTTGGAGCCACTTCAGTAGGATCTCTAAATCAAGCAGGAGTTATATTAGGATCTTCTATTGGCTTAGTCATTTCAGTTGGAATAGGGTTAGTAATTTTCTATGGCGTTAAAACCATTAATCTATCAAAATTCTTTAAAATTTCTAACGTAGTTTTAATTTTATTTGCAGCTGGTTTGATTACATATGGAATACATGAGCTTATAGAAGCAGGTGTTGTAAATCCAATTATAGAAGATGTGTGGAATATTAAACATATTTTACCAGAAAGTTTCCCTGACGGTAATCCAGCGACTCCAGAGTGGCTTGAGATTATAGGTTCATTAATGAAAGCTTTATTTGGCTACAATGCGAATCCCTCTTTGTTAGAAATAATAATATATCCAGTATTATTAATCTCAATCGCTTTAATTTCATTGAAATTATGGAAACGGAATGCATACATAGTTATAAATCAATCCTCTCAATTGAAGATTCATGAACAAAAAAGTCTTTAAAATAATCGTTTAAATATTTGAAGATTAGACTGTGATGATTATTTATAAAAAAATTAGATTTAAAATTTGGTCTAATAGAGGTCCTTTATAACAAAATCCAAATTTAGGTCATTTAGTGTTTCTTTTAAAGGGTATCCATTTTCTGGATTCCAACCCATTTTTTCACAGTATCCTTTATAGTCTGGTTTATAATCAATTGTTCTACCTTTATGAGGTCCATCTTCGAATGGTGGATTCCCAATTGCCCTTCCTGGCAACTCATTTTTTGCTAGAATAACACCCTCTCTTATAGTAAATGCTTGTCTTACGGTCTGAATCCGTAATCCTATTTTTATAATCTCTTCAATAGAGAGATCCCAACCAACTATAGTTTTAATTAATTCGATTAAAGGATACGTTTGAAACCAGTATGTGAAAAAACAAATTCCAAGTGAACTCAAGCTTTGATGAAGACCTGCACACATTTTCATAGCTTCATATCTAGCATCACTCTGAGATTTTCTATAACCTTTTGGTAGAATAAATTCTTTTATAAATTTGTTATTCCTCATTAATCCTGTTACAAAATGATCTAAGCTAGATGCTGTATGTCGTCCTGGCGTAGGTTCAAAAGCATATGTACGACCAAAAGATTTATAAACCTTTGGGTCATGCATTGGAAGTGGTTGCCCTAAAGAATGAATTGCATATTTTTCACTACCCCTACCTATCTTTTCAGATGCTTTCTTTGGACCATCAGCTAAAATATCACCTATTCCTTCACGTTTTATAATTTTTTTTACTAATTCGATGATTGTTTCTGAATTTCCCCATGTTAATTCAAGCCCATCAGTATCATTATTACTGATCAATCCATTTTCATAACATTCAATGGCAAAAGCAATTGTTCCTCCAACAGAAATAGTATCTATGCCAGCACGATTACATAAATCATTTAATATAAATAAAGAGATTAAACTATCATTTAGTAGCATATGACCGAAAGCAGCACAAGTTTCATATTCTGGAATATGAGTTTCTTCTAAATTGGCTTCAGGAACTTTCATAATAGCTCCACATTGAACTACACATGAGAAGCATCCAAAATCCTTTTGCTTGTATTTATTAATTTCTGCTGCTGATATCTTATTGAGCTTATCTATGGGAAAATCTCTCATGTAATATCCCCCCCAATTCTTAATAGGAGCATCTCCAGACAATCCAGTTGAAACATTAAGGAATGGTAATCCTAATGTTCTATATGTATACATTGCACCACTCTGATCATTTCTAGCTTTAGTATTAAACTCTTTGGTATATTTTAGTAGTTCACTTTTATCAGCAACGCTTATCTTCTTATTTCCTTTAAGAGCTAAAGCTTTTAGTTTTTTAGAACCCATAACAGCACCAAAACCAGATCGAGCAGCAACTCGAAATTTATCGCAAACAATACTAGATATTAAAGAAAGTTTTTCACCGGCTGGACCAATACTAGCGATTTTAACATTGCCATGTTTTTCAATTAATTTTTGCTCAGTTTCAAATGTATCTAAACCCCATAAATCAGAAGCATCGAGTATTTGTATTTCTCCATCTATAATTGTAATATATTTTGGAGCTTTAGCAATTCCTTTAAATAAAATAGCATCATATCCACATTTTTTAATCTCTGACCCAATGAATCCACCAACGTTTGCATCACCCCAAGTACCTGTTAAAGGCGATTTACCTGCAACCATACATCTACCAGATAATGGTGCTACCGTTCCTGTTAATAATCCAGGAAAAAATCCAAAAATTGCCTCATGTCCTAAAGGATCAGTTCCTTTAGGCATATTTTCATAAATCAATTTTGCTGCTAATCCATATCCTCCCCAATATTGGCGAAAAATCTCATCTGGTAATTGACTTTCTCTAAATGATTCTTCAGTAAGATCAAACCATAATATTTTGCCAAAAAAACCATTTGTCATTTCATTTAACCTTTTGAATTTAATTCCAATTATTAATTAATAATAATAATAGATGAAAGTAAAATATAATTTCTGCTTAAGAAGTATAAAAGTATAATTTTACTTTTTATATTTTTGATAACAATAAAAAAGGAATTTATCCTTATTTTTGGTTAATATTCTTTTTTTAATGCTCTTTCTCTTAACTTTCTTCGAAATATTTTACCAACAGTAGTACGTGGCAATATATTAATAAATTCTATTTGTCGTGGGTATTTATAACCTGCTAATTTTTCTTTTGACCATTCAATGATATCTCGTTCGGTAATTTTATCTTTAAATTCTGGCTTAAGCACTACATAAGCTTTAATAGTCTCCCCAACGTTCGGATCAGGAGCAGATACTACGCCTACATCTAATATAGCTGGATGTTCATATAATTTTTCTTCCACTTCACGAGGCATTACTTTATAGCCTTTATATTTAATGATATCTTTTGTCCGTCCTTCAATATAGAAGTAGCCTTGCTCATCTATTCTTGCTAAATCGCCTGTTCTTAACCAATCACCTTTTACAAATGTTTTCTCTGTTTCTTCAGGTCTTTTCCAATATCCTTTCATTACTTGGGGACCTCTAATTAACAATTCTCCTACTTCTCCTAGAGGAAGCTCTTCTAAGGTATCTGGATTTACGATTTTCGCGTCTGTATCAATAATAGGAACACCAATACTTTCTGCTTTTATCTCAGGCAACCAATCTGGTTGGTGATGAGTAACTGGTGATGTCTCAGTTAGCCCAAATCCTTGACCAACTTTAAATCCAACAACTTCTTCCCACCTTTTATTTAATTCCGGAGCCAATGCTGCTGAACCAGAAGTCGCTGACTCAAAGCTTGAAAGATCGCGCTCTGTAAAATCAGGGGAATTGACTAGCATTTGAAACATAACTGGTACACCTATAAACATAGTACATTTATAGTATTCAATTGCTTCTAAGACTTCAGAAGGATTAAAAGACTCAAACATTACTAGCATTGAAACCATAATTGAATTCATAATTAAGACTTGAAAACCAAAAGAATGACATATAGGTAGAACTGTGAGACTTACTAATTCTCCATAGACAACATCTGCATCATCTCTCGATTCACGCATATTATATAATGTACAAAGAGCATCAGCCACAATATTGTTATGAGTTAGCATCACTCCTTTAGGTAGCCCTGTAGTACCACCTGTATATAGCAATGCTGCAATGTCATTAACAGGATCTATATCCACTTCAGGAGGTCTAGGTGCTTTACCATTGATGAATTCTTCTAAAGTAATTGTTTCAGGTTTTGTTTCTTCAGCTCGAAGTAGAATCACATTTTCCAATTCAATTTCTTTTCTAACCTTTTTAATTGTTCTAAAATTATTTTTATGTATAAAAATAGTGTTTATATTTCCAGCATCTCTAATAATGTGAGTTACATCTGCTTCCTTAAGAAGAGGATTTATTGGAACCACTGTTGCACCAGTTTCCATAATTCCTAAACAACAAAATAAAAATTCAGGACAATTACCTGTCATAATCCCTACAGCGTCTCCCTTTTTCACACCCAATACATATAATGCATTTGCGATCTTATCTGATGTATAGATCATTTCACGATAAGTATACTTCTTATCAGTAGGTTTGTAATATACACAAACATTATTAGGATAATCCACCACTCTTCGTTTAATGAGCTCATGAATAGGTATAGGCTCAAATTTTAGCGTTTTTGCTATATAATCTGGTCTTAATTTTAACCATGGACGATTGGTATTTTCTATATAGGGAGATTGATTCTCATAATCTGGGATCGGTTCCCAATCTGAATAATCTTTCATGTAAATTTCCTCCGATATTTTTTAATAATAATTTGAAAATTTTTAGAATTGATATGAATTGCAAATCAACTCAGTAATAGATAAATTGATTTTAAATATTTAAAAGTCTTTTTGTCAATATGATTAGGTTTTCATTTTATATTTAAAAATTGTTAAATATTAATCATACTAAATCACATAAAATCCAATAAAATTTACAAAACAAAAGTGAAAATTTTGAAAGATTTGGAAGAAAAGAATTGTTTTATTACTGGAGCTGCTAGTGGAATAGGGCGATCGTTTGCTATAGCTTTAGCAAATGAAGGAATGAACCTATTTATTTCTGATATTAATATGGAGGATTTAAAAAGAGTAAAAGAGGAAATCGATAAAATCGGAGTAAAAATATATACCGGAAAATGTGATGTTGCTAAATTTAGTGATTGGGAAAAAATTTCCAAAGATTTTTTCTCAGAGTTAAAAGAACTTGACTTATTAATCAATAATGCAGGGACTGCAATCGGAGGAGATATAATAGAACTTGAATTAGAAGATTGGAAAAGATTACTTGACACAAATTTGTGGAGCATTATTCATTCCCTTAAAATATTTTTGCCCCACATGTATAATAAGCACTCGGGACATATTGTGAATGTTGCTTCTGGGAGGGGTGTTTTTGGGTCAGCAGAACCTGCCTCCTATATTACTTCGAAATTTGCAGTTGTAGGACTCTCAGAAGCACTTTTTGGTCAACTATATAGTCAAAATATAAAAGTTTCAGTAGTAATTCCTTCATACGTAAGAACAAATATCTTTTCTAATGCTAAAGTAAAATACTCTAAAAAATTAATAGATGCTTATGGTGAAGATAAGATAGAGAAGATTTATCGTTCATTTTTAGATGAAATTAGTAAAAGTGCAATGTCGCCAGATAAAGCTGTAAAGAGATACATAAGGGGGATAAAGAAGGATCAATTATATGTATACGATATGAGAAGCGTTTTAATACCTCTATCTTTAAAAGCAAATCCTCAATTATATGAAAAATTCTTAATAGACTATAATGAGAATGCTCTAAAGACAACAAAAGAACATTTTTTAAAATTTGGGATAAATATTGATGATTATAAATAATATCTTAAAAATATTAAATTATAAAAATTATGGTAGACAATTATGAAAGATTTTAAAAGCAAAGTGGCAGTAATTACTGGAGCTGGTAGCGGAATAGGTCTTGCATTAGTAAATAAATGTGTTGAAGAAGGAATGAAGGTAGTTCTCGCCGATATAGATGAAAGAGCTTTAAAAAGAGCCGAAAGAAAGTTAAATAAAGCAGGAGCGGAAGTATTAACAGTTGTAACAGATGTCTCTAAACCTAAAGATATTGAAATGTTGGCTGCTAAAACAATTAATACTTTTGGAGAAGTCCATTTGTTATTCAATAATGCGGGTGTTAGTAATGCCAAATATACATGGAATTATACATTGAAGGATTGGGAATGGCAACTTGGAGTAAATCTTTTTGGTGTAATTAATGGAATACGAATATTTATACCCATAATGTTGAAGCAAGATCAAGAATGTCTTATAGTAAATATAGCATCAATAGAAGGATTAATATCCGGTTCAGGTCCCGGTGGTGCAATCTATGGAGTATCTAAACATGGCATTATTTCATTAAGTGAAACATTAAGAACTGAATTAGACCAAATGAAGGCTAAAGTTAAAGTTGCTGTAGCGTGCCCCGGTTGGGTTCACACAAGAATTTTCAGGATAAATAGAAATCGTCCAACAGAATTTCAAAATGAGCCAAATAAAGAAATTGAGGATTCTAAAGTAGAATATTCAGCAGGATTATTTCAAGAACTCTTTGATAAATCTCCACCTATACTGCCTGAAACCGTAGCAGATAAAATTTTTCAAGGTATAAAAGAAGGTAAATTCTATATTCTGACTCATAAAGATGATATTTTAAAGGAAAAAGTGAAAGAACGTTTTGATGAGATACTAAAAGCCTTCGATTAATATTAAAAAAAGTTTACACAATGTTATTCATATAACAAAATTATGGAAAATAAGTAGTAGGTTTCTTTTTTTCTGGAAATTTATTTACGTAACATCGAATTGGAAAATTGTTTGGTATAGCAGCAAGACATCGATTACAAGAAATACATGCCGCCTTATCTTGCTTCCCTTCCTTAAAATTTTTTACAAGTAAAGGCTCCCTGATAAAGGGACGTGCCATGGATATTAAATCAACATACTTTTTTCCAATTATTTCTTCCATTAAGGCTTTATTTCTTAAACCACCTACAAGGATTAATGGTATATCTCCCATAACAGGTTTAATCGCTTTTGCCGCTTCAAGATTATATCCTTCCTTAAAATCATATTTTCCAACCATATATTGATATATCTGTTCTGTCAGTGTTTTCATATAATCTGGAACAGCTTGTACAATTTCTTGCACGGGAACCTCTCCCCGGCACATGTTAAATATAGCGTAAACTGCTGAACCACAGCTTATTTCAATAGCGTCAATTCCTAGTTTTACTAACCACTCAGAATATTTTGCTGCTAATAGTGGAGTTATACCTTCAGTTGGAGTATAATCATTGGTATTTAATTTTATTAAAAGAGGCATATTTGCCGGTAATACTTTTTTGGTTTTAGTTATAATCTCTTTCAAGTATCGAAATTGTTTTTCATCAGAACCACCCCAATCATCTTGCCTGCGATTATAAAAAGGAGATAGAAATTGATTGATTAAATATCCATGAGCAGAATGTAATTGGATTGCATCTGCACCAGTTTCAACTACACGTTTTGCAGCTTGGACAAAAGCTTCTATAGATTCTTGAATATCTTCTTCAGTCATTTCTCTTGAATAATCCATTGAAACAGGATTTATTATATCTCCAGAGGGTCCGACTGGAGTTGTTCCTACTAATCTATTAAATGTTTGCAAACCAGCATGTACTAGCTGAAATGCTACCTTCCCTTGTTCTTTATGTATGGCATCAACAATCTTTTTTAGGCCAGGAATCAAATCGTCCTTATATATTCCTGTTTGATATTTATATGCCTGACCTAAAGGGTGAATATACATGTATCCTGGAATGATTAATCCGATTTCTCCCTTTGCTAGTGTACTATGAAGTTTTATAAGTTTTTCAGTTACCTCGCCATCTTCTTTTGCTAGATTTTCTATTGTGGCTGACCGCACAAATTTATTATTAACTTCCATTTGTCCAATTTTCGTTGGTTTAAATAAAATAGATATAATAAATCTCCACTTTCAGTTATTTTCTAATTAATTTATGATAAATATTCTTAAATTTTAAATGATTTTGATTTAACATGACAGAAAAATCTCCCTTTAATATGAAAGGATTTCATCCTTTTGGGGAGCTTATAGGATTAAAGTTCACAAAGTCCCATAAAGGTTATTCTCAATGTGTTCTTGATGTCAATGAGAAGTTATTTAACCCTCATATGGTTATACATGGCGGTGTAATCTACTCAATGGCCGATACTGGTATGGGCGCTGCTCTTTTTTCACATTTAGAAAAAGATGAATTATGTGCAACTATAGAAATTAAAATTCATTACTTTAAAAGCGTTAAATCAGGCGTCCTTACATGTAATACAAAAGTAATCAATATTGGGAAAAAAATTGCTACATTAGAATCAGAAATTTTAAATGACAATCAACTAGTCTCAAAAGCATTAGGAACTTTTTCTATATTTCAAACCAAGGATAAAAGTCTATTACTTGAAAAAATAAGGGGAAGTTAACTCATTTTCGAATTAGCATTCCAATTACGCTAAGCACCAATTAAAAATTGAACATATTCAATTTTATATTTTAAAATTTTTTACATTTTCATAATTGAAAGCAATTTTTTAAATTAAAACTTCAAAGAAACTTACTCGTTTATCTTTTATATCTTTATATTTTCTTATAAAGGCGTACTCTTGAAGTCTTTTTAAGGAATATGCAATTGTACGTTTAGGTAGAAGAGTTTTCTTTGAAATTTCTTTTTGATTTAAGGGTCCTCTTTGTTTTAATATGTATAAAATAAATTTACTTGATGGAGATAACGAAAATAATTCTTGTTTTGTCTTATAATCTGTAACATAGTACTTATCTTCAACAATCATAAAAATTTGCTTCAAACAAATTGCTAATTAATTTAAGTTTATCCCAATTTATTTAAAAGCATGTTCTTATTTAATATTTACCGAATTTGACTAATTTAAACAGTTTTCTAACTTTTAATTTCAGTATGCAACAAGATCTCATATAAAGTTTCAATTTGAAACTTATAAAGATTTAAATATTTAATCTGTTAAATATAAAATTTTATTAAAAATTACCACATCCATCACATTTTCCATCTAAAAAAGCCTCACAATCTTTACATATATTTCCACACTTAGATTCCTGGCTCTTTTTGCTGAAAAGATTAAGAGGTAAAAATTTTGGGGTTATAAACTCAGACATAAAAAAAATTTCTGAATGTAATATGCCTTCTTTATTAGTTGGACCACAATAATTTATATATCTATGCAAAACATCTACATTTTGCCCTATTATTCCCATTAATAAGTTATATTGACCGGTAATATGTGCTAATAAAAAAACTCTTGGACAATCAGAATATGCATTAATAATTTTTTTTACTTCTTCATAGTTTTTCATTTCTAAGAGAATCAAACAGGCATGATAATTTAAAGCATTAATATTAATATTTCCTTGGACTTTAAGTACTTCTGAATCCTCTAATTTTACAATCCGTTTTCTAACTCCAGCATGACTCATTATATCTTGATCTGGTTTGAATACCTTCTCACCAATACTGATTAAACTTTCACGACCTTTATTAAATAATGCATTTATGATTTGCTTATCTATGTTATCTAGCCACATAATATTATTAATAGAATTCCTAACATAAAAAGGTGCCAGAATTTCACTTAACCAAATAATCTGTTAATAATTTCAATATTGATTTTTAAAATATTTTTTAATGCTCTAATTGGAACTAGGAAAATTTTTAAAAATTTACTCTAAAATAATTTAAAAACTAATTAACCAAAGATTTAATTCAATCCGACCTCTTTAAGCACATCTTTCAGAGTTTGGGCGGAGAACTTAAGTTTTTCTTGTTCTTCTTGATTTAGATCGAGCTTTAATATATCGCGTACTCCTTCATTGTTTATTACAGCAGGTAAACTTAAATATAAATCACCAAAATCTATGTAATCATCTATATAGCAAGAAACTGGTAAAATAGAATTCTCATTATTTAAAATTGCTTGCGATATTCTTACAAGAGAAAGTCCGATTCCATATGATGTCTCTCCTTTCCTATCAATTATTCTATAGGCAGAATCTCTAACTTCTTGAAAAATTTTATTAAGTTCTTCTTCCCGATTGCATTTATCTTTATTCTCACAAGTAGGGCAATATTCTCTTAGCGCTCCACCTCCTAGCATGGCTTTACTCCAAATGGGAACCTCAGTATCTCCATGTTCACCAAGAATATAAGCATGTACATTTCTAGGATCAACATTGCAATGCTTCCCTAATAGAAATCTAAATCTAGCTGAATCTAAAACGGTTCCTGAGCCAATTACTTCTGTTGGCTTTTTTTTAGAAAATTTATATGCTGCATAAGATAGAATATCTACAGGATTAGAAACAATTAAATAAATAGCAGAAGGAGCATGTTTTCGAATTTCAGGAATAATAATTTCATACAAATTGACGTTATCTTTTGCTACATCCAATCGTGTTTGTCCTGCTTTTTGTTTTTTACCTGCAGTTATTACCACCAAATTAGAATCTCTTATATCAGAATAGTCCCCAGCGATAATTTCAACTGGTGATGTGAAGGGAGTGCCATGAGATAAATCCAATACATCTCCACCAAGTTTTTTCTTATCAAGGTCAACTAAAACTATTTTTCTTGCAGTCCCTTTAATCATCAAAGCATAAACATAACGCATCCCAACATTTCCACATCCAATAACTGATATTTTTGGAAATAACTCCATCATATTTAAGATATTTAGTTCAAAATTTAAAAACATTAGCGCAAAGCTTGCATTTTTCTTTATAAACAATCTTGATGTAATATCTATTAATAAATTTTTTTGAGAACAAAGGGTTTAGCATTCAATATAAAAAGTAAAAATAAAAGTTGTTGAAAATGGGAAAAGGAAAAGGTATATTTTTAATAATCTTTGGGCTTGGACTTGCTACTATTTTTACACTCGGAGCACTTGTGGATTTATTAATTGACATTTCGTGGCTTGATTGGAGACTTTTTGTGGTAATACCAATTTGGTTAATCGCCGTTATAATTTCTCTAATTATAATCTTTATTGGAGCGCTTTCATTTAGTAAAACCAGTATGTTTGAAAAAATGTTTGAAAAAATGTTTGAAAAAATGTTTGCTGAGGTTGGAAAAATCGCCGAAGGAAACGGTGAGGGTGAATTTAATATTGAAGAGTTCGATGATTGCCCAATGTTTAAGTTATTTACTAAAAAAGCTCAGACAGATGCTTAACTATTAATTTCTATTATTTTTTTTTTTAATATTCTTAGTAAAGACAATTTATTATGATTTCAAATATAATTAAGAAATACCCATTAGTGTATTTTTTTGTGGAAATAATTAGGTGCAATATTTGCTGTAAATTATTTAAATAACTAATTTAATTCATAAAAAGAAGGAAATTATTTCAATCTAATATTAGATTTGTCCTTAATAAAACTATAGTTTTATTCTTCCCTCTTATGTTAAATATAAGATTGAACGTAATTTTCTTTTCCTCTTTTTTATAATTTAAAGGCATGTTTTTAAATTAATTGATTTCAAGAAAATAAGATTTAATTTGAATAATGATCTTCTTCAGGGTGTACTTTTTGAATATATTTAGATATGAAAATATCATCTATTGTAAGGTTCTTTTTAATATAACCTAATCCATGAAGGATTTTTACAAATTCTATTGTTGTATTTATATATTCTTCTGAAAGCGATATACAATATTTTGGTGAAATTTTTAAAACAGATTCCGCATAACTTTTGTCAATCATTTCAAAAGATTTAGAAATTTTCTCTGCTGCTAATGATTGTGAGATTCTGAGTAAATAAGATGCTTTTTTATGATGCTTAAGAAATATAATGATTAACTTAGGATAACTTTTAATGAGATTTAAATGAAAAAATATCCCATAACTAGGATTATTTGGCCATAAAAACTTAGGTCCAATAATAATATGAGAATCTAAAATTGTTGTAGCAAATACAGCTAATGCAGGTGTTCCAACACATCCTTCGATAATTCCTTTTTTCATATCCAAAGCAATGAATTCAGCTTGTGCATAATTCTTTACTTCAACCTTGTCTAGTAAATTATGTTTTTTCAAATAATGATTTATTATAACATCATGTATAGAACCTTTACTTGGAACTCCTATTGATTTTCCTTTAAATTGCTCAAGAACTTTATACATATTATGATCTAATTGATTTATACTCCTGTATTTCTTTTTAGCAATCATTATTGTTCCTTCAACATGTCCTCCTGCTACACATTTAATGGAAATTCCATTATCAATTCCTATGATTGCAGGAGGTAATCCCATATAACCAATATCTAATTCTTCATTCTTAAAAGCTTGAACCATTGCAGGGCCTGTCCCAAACAAAATCCAATTGATATCAATATTGAGATTGGTTTTTAAATCATCATTTTCCATTAAAATAAAATTTGTATGATAGGCAGTTGATAGATGTCCAATGTTTAATTTATTTTTTCTAATAAAAATCACATGAGATAATTATTTATTATCCGTGAACAATACAATAATATTTTAATTTTATAACCATAAAAATTAATTGCTTATATTTCTATTATTTTAATTGTTTAACTGTAGACTCAGAATAATAATTTTAAAAATATTTGTATGATAAATATTAAAGTTTCTTTTTTATCATTATTGGCAGATATTACAGGATTTAAAGATATTATAATGCCGATTATTGAAAATTCGACAATTAAAGATGTATTAAGTAGTTTAATTTTAAACTATGGTTCTGATTTTGAAAAATTTATCTTAAGGTCGCCAGATAACTTGAATAAATATGTTATTTTAGGATTAAACGGAAAGGATATTCGATCTTTTGATAATTTAAATACAATCATCAAAGATGGGGATGAGATATCCTTTTTACCAGCCATTGCAGGAGGATAAATATCGTATCTTTTTATAAATAGATGTAAATATTGCACCAAATTTTTTATTTAAAAAGAGAATTCATATTCTAAAGAATAACAATTATGTTATGAAATTGAAAGAATTTTTATGATGTCTAAGTTGTGGAAAAACTTTAGGTTTTTTTTATGGCTTAAATGGAGATGGAATTTAACCAAAATAATTAATTTAAGAGAAAAAGAGTTGAAAGAAGTTGGGAAAGGTATATAATAATATTATTGAAACAATAGGAAATACACCTTTAGTAAAATTAAATAGAATAACAGAGGATATTGAACCAAATATTTATGTAAAAATAGAATCATTTAATCCAGGTGCAAGTGTCAAAGATAGAATCTGTATGTCAATGATAGAAAAGGCAGAAAAAGAAAATATCATTAATAAAGATACTATCATTGTCGAACCCACTTCAGGAAATACCGGTATTGGTTTAGCTTTAGTATGCGCTGCTAAGAATTATAGATTAATTCTTACAATGCCAGATAGTATGACAATTGAAAGAAGAAAAATATTAAAAGCATATGGAGCTGAATTAGTTTTAACTCCTGCTGATAAAGGGATGAAGGGAGCCATTGAAAAGGCTGAAGAGTTGGCGAAAGACAACGATAAAGTTTTTATCCCTCAACAATTTAAAAATGAGGCGAACCCTGAAATTCATCGTAAAACTACTGCAGAGGAAATATATAATGATTTAAATGGAAAGATAGATGGACTTGTATCAGGAATTGGGACAGGTGGAACTATAACGGGTGTTGGGAAAATTCTTAAACAGAGAATTGGGGATCACGTGAAAGTATATGCAGTAGAACCTAAAGATTCTCCTGTATTGTCAGGAGGAAAATCAGGTTCACATAAAATACAAGGTATTGGTGCCGGGTTTGTACCTGATGTATTAAATACTGAAATTTATGATAGTGTAATTCAAGTTGATTATGAGGATGCTGTAGAAACCACAAGAAACTTAGCTAAATTAGAAGGAATTTTTGTTGGTGTTTCCGCAGGAGCTGCAGCATGGGCAGGAATTTATAAGGCTTCAAAAGATTTTAAAAAAGGAGATAATTTAGTTATAATTTTACCCGATACTGGAGAAAGATATTTATCAACCGATTTATTTGAAGCCTAAGAAAGAAAAATAGATATTAATTAAATTATGAATTGTCTAACCTTTTAATTAAATTGTCTCTTTATAAAAAGTGAATGATAGAATGCAAATGAATAATAAAAAATTAAAATTAGATGAGATTGATTTAAAACTAATTTCATTGTTGCAAGAAGATCCAAACTTAACTCATAACCAAATTGCTGAAATTTTTAATCGGAGTCAACCAGCTGTAGGAATCAGATTGAAGAAACTTAAAGATAAAGGAATTTTACAATTTCAAGCAGGATTAAATTTAAAAAAAATAAATATTCAATTAGCATTTGTAAATTTAAATGTAAAAAATCCGGATGAAATTATGGAAATGGTAAATCATTGTCCTTTCATGCTTAATACTTTTAGATTAAGTGGAAAATATAATATTACTATTTTATTAGCAAACACACAAATAAAAAAACTTTTTAATGTTGTCAATCAACATTTCAGAGCTAACTCAAATGTTCAAAAAGTTTCTATGGAAATCATAACTGATATTGCTAAAAATTTAATTCTACCTATCGATGTTGATTCTGAAGTTCTTGAACCTATTTTAGAAGATGGTTGTAGTGCTAATTGTAAGTACTGTGAATATAAGAAAATAATGAGATTTAAATAGTAAATTTATAAATTATTAAATATTTTACAAAATTCGCGATTTAGATAATAAAAAATAAATTATAAGATGAACGATTTAAGATACTCATCGCTTATCTTTTTCACTATTATCATTTTATCTAATTCTTTTGGATTATTTCCATAAATTATTTGTCCATAAGGTTTTTCAGCATCTGAATATCTTAAAGTCAGTTTAGCTGCAAAATTAATAATATTTTCATCAAATTTTTCTTGAATGATAGTAACAGGTCCAGATACATCTTTAGCTTCCATTATTAAATTATTAGCATTTTTTATTTGAATTAACATGTTATTTTCGAATTCATTTCTACCTACAATAATTTTTGAATTATTAAATCGAAAATGACGCCCATATTTAAGGATATTTATATCATTCATTGTAGGATTTTTATTAAATTTAAGATAATCTCTCATCCTATTAGAAAATCGTGTGTCCGTTAATAAACAACCTCCACACGCAAAGTATTCTTTTAATAAACCATGTTTTTTAGCCAATTCAAGTTGAATCTTTCTACTCCTACCTTTTATTCCCAATAATTTAGATCTATCTATTAGTCCCTTTTTCTCCATTATTGTAGGGTTTAATAATAAAGCAGATAAAGGTCTAAGCAAACTTCCTTCAAGAGTAGATTCCTTATCTATTATTTTTAAAGCTTTTAGATTTTGAGATTTTGGTCTTTGGTTTAATACTTCTCCAGTAAAAATAAAATCTGCGTTAATTCTTTCTGCAAATTCTTTTGCCTTTTTAAGAATGTAAATCCTACAGTCAATGCAAGGATTTAAATTTTTTCCAAATCCATATTTAGGATTACTTATTATATCTAAATAGTCATCTCCTTTCTGAATAAAGAAGAGATTAATCCCTAACTTTTCAAAGTAGAGGTTTAATCCGCATTCTGAATTTTTTAAAGCTTTATCGCAAATACAAAATGGGGATTTAAAATTTAGACCTACAACTTCAATGTCTTGTAGTTTTAATATTAGAGAAGCAATTAAACTATCCAATCCTCCTGAAATTAATCCTAATCCTAAAAGTTTACTTTTTTTATGGAGTTTTATTAATTCTTGCATGATAATTTAAAGTTTCTTAAGTTTTAAACACCAGTATTTGTTATCTGAACCTATCTCTTTTATTTCTAGTAATTCTGCTAAACTTTGTCGCTCACAATTTTCGGGTACATTCTTAATTGCAGGAGCAAAATCTAAAAGAACTTCTAAAATATTGCCCTTATCAAGTTCTTCAAGAGCTAGCTTAGTATAAACAAAAGTCATAGGACATACTCTTCCCCTTATATCTAAATTCTTTACAATATCTTTTTCCGTTTTTTCTATTTCATTTATTGACACACATTATCGCCCCCATATTGCATAATTTCAATTAGATCTTTAGCTTTTTCTCCACAAGCAATACATTTCTTATCTCTATGAATATCTATAAAATTAAAGGCGTTTCTTAAAAGGTCAACATATAAAATTTTATTTGTTATTAATTCTCCAATACCTAAAATATATTTTAATGCATCATTTGCCTCTAAACAGCCTAATATTCCCGGAACAAATCCTATTACACCAGCTTCAGAACAAGACATTCCAGTGGGACCATCAAAGATATCCCCAAAAACGCATCTATAACACGCAGTTTTTTCTTTTGGAACGACAGTCATTATTTGACCATGAAATCGTAAAACTCCCGCTATTGTAAATGGTATCTTTAAATACATACATGTATCATTAACTAGTATTTTAGTTGCAAAATTATCAGAACCTTCTATTACAAAATCTGAGCCTTTAAGAATTTCCTTAGCATTATCGGCTGTGATTCTTTCATTAATGATTTCAACCTTGCAATCAGGATTTAACAAATTTAATTTTTCAATGGCGCTCTCAGTTTTTTTTCTATTAAGATCCTTTGAAAAGTGAAGAATCTGTCTATGGAGATTAGATAGTTCAACCGTATCATAGTCAATAATCTTTAGATTGCCAATTCCCGCAGCAGCTAAATAATATGCAACTGGGGATCCAAGAGCTCCTAGACCAACTAAAGAGATTTTTGACTTTAATAATTTCCTTTGACCTATACCCCCAACTTCTTTTAGGACGATTTGACGAGAATATCTCTTAATTTGCTCTTCAGTTAAATTCATTTTTTACCATTTAAATTACAATAACTAACATAGAAATATATTTAGCTTATATAAAATAAGATGCAAAAATTGCATTGAAATCTACTATAAGGTCTAAGAAGATCTTATTTACGAATTAATATTCCAATTTTTCCACCTATTTTTTGAATAGAATTACCCTCAGCACCAACTAAAGTTTCTTCTTTGATTAATTCAATGATAGCTTGAGTTATCATGCTTAATGGATATTGTTGTATTTCTTTAATGCCAATAAGTGCATCTATAGTTAAAGCTTCTCCAGGCACCATCATTGAAATTATTACTCTTTTTACGTCATCTAAATTACTCACTTTTTCTATTAATTCACGTGTTCCTCCCTTTTTTCTACTTTGTTTAAGTTCACTTAATGTAGATGCTAATAATTTAACTTGTTCTTCAAGTTTGGTAATACGTGTTTCTAATTCTCTTTTGGAACTTCTATTTATTTTCTTTGATTCTTCCTTTTCAACTAAGAATTTAATTACAAGTTTTTCAAGGTGTTCTTTCGAAATATTAGCTTTTTTTATCTTTTTTATCTTTTCTGTTTTAGTGCTACTTTTCTTTAATGAAATATTACATTCTTTTGCTAATTTTTCTAAGTAATACACTGTGAGATCGTTTAAATCTGCCATGTATGGCCTCATTTAAGGAAATTATTAAGTAGATTTAAAACCTTTCAAGAGAATTGATAATTAATTAAAAATTAATGCAACAATTATATAAAATATCATTATTAACCTTAAAATCAGAGTTGATTTAAATTAATATAATCGAAATAGATGAATCATATATCCCTGAAATTCTAGAACTATGGAAGGAACTTTCTGATTTTCAAGCAAATTTGGATCCATTCTTTATTAGAAGAGAGGATGCGCATCTAAATTATGAATCATATATAAAAGAGTTAATGAAATCAGGAGATACAACAATCTTTGGAGCGTTAGAAGATAAGAAATTAATAGGTTTTATTGTAGCAAAATTATGTTATTATCCTCCTATATATTTACAGGAAAAGTATGGCTCAATTGATGTTATAATGGTCACTTCCTCTTATAGGAGAATGGGAATAGGAAGTATATTATTGGAAAGAGCTTTTGACTGGTTTAATTCTCGAGGATTATTACGAGTTGAGTTGAATGTAGTAAAAGAGAATCAAGAAGCGTATTCATTTTATTTAAAGCATGGTTTTAAGGATTATATGCATAAATTATTTCTTGAAATTAAATAAATTCTTTTCTTTCAAAAGTAACTTTAAATATTTGTTAATATTGCCATAATAAATATTATATAAGGGATAGATATGGAGTTTGGTTATACTGGGAATATTCTTAAGGTGAATTTATCTAAAGAAGATGTATCTATTGAAAATCCAGATGATATATTTTATAGAAGATATCTAGGGGGGGAAGGATTTGTTGCATATTTCCTTCTAAAAGAAATCAAAATGGGTATAGATCCATTTAGTCAAGAAAATAAATTAATCTTGGCAACAGGCCCCCTAACTGGATGTCCTATTCCTGGTAGTGGTAGAAATTGTGTTGGAGCAAAATCTCCCTTGACAGGGGGATTTGGAGAAGCAGATGTTGGAGGTTATTGGGGTGCTGAATTAAAACATGCTGGTTTTGACGCTATTATTATAGAAGGCAAAGCTAAAAATCCTGTATATTTATGGATTCATGATACTGAAATTGAAATTAAAGATGCAAATCATATCTGGGGTAAAAATACAGGAGATACTCAAAATATCATAAAACAAGAACTAAATGATGACTTTATTCGAGTGGCTAAAATTGGTCCTGGAGGCGAAAACTTGGTTAGATATGCTTGTATAATCAATGATCTAAGAAATGCTGCAGGAAGAACTGGTATGGGGGCTGTTATGGGATCAAAAAATCTTAAAGCTATCGCTATTAGGGGCCATAATAAACCAAAAATTGTGAATAAGGAAAAGATTCGAGAAATATTAAAAGCGAACGCTACTAATATGAAAAACTTGGCATCAGTTTTTACTTTTGGTACAGGAGGGGAAATAATGGAATATTTTTCTACAACAGGGAATCTCCCAACAAGAAACTTTAGGGATGGTGAATTTTCAAAGGCTTTAGCAATTGATCCTAAAACTATTCATGATACTATAGGGCTAGGCAAAGATTCTTGTTATGCATGTTCGATCCGATGTAAAAAAGTTGTGAAAATTGACAAGCCTTGGAATGTAGATCCTATATATGGTGGACCTGAGTATGAAACAATTGCAGCATTTGGATCAAACTGTGGAATAGATGACATCAATGCCATTTGTAAGGCTGGTGAAATCTGTAATAAATACTCTTTAGATACAATCTCTACAGGTGTTTCTATAGGTTTTGCAATGGAATGTTATGAAAAAGGTATTTTAACCGAATCAGAGACTAATGGTATTAAATTAAATTTTGGTAATGCTGAAGCTATGTTGCAAATGCTAGAGATGATTGGTAAGCGAGAAGGGTTAGGAAAAATATTAGGTGAAGGAGTTAAGAGAGCTGCAGTAAAAATAAGTAATGGAGCTGATAAGTATGCGATTCATATAAAAGGTCAAGAAGTTCCCATGCATGAACCAAGATTAAAGCAAGGTTTAGGGCTTGGTTATGCTGTTTCACCTACAGGAGCAGAACATATGGCTAATCTCCACGATACATATATAACTACTAAGGAAAGAGTTTTAGGTTTTGCTCCTTTAGGAATTTTAGAACCATTACCACTTGATGATTTAGGACCTAAGAAAGTTAGAGCTTTAATTTATGTTACGAACTGGCAAGTTGTAGAAAATTCTCTTATAATGTGCTTTTTCAACGCTTTTTCGCCTGAAACTGAAAAAGATTTTCTGAATGCGGTTACAGGCTGGAATACAAGTACTTGGGAACTAATGAAATTAGGAGAACGCATTACTAATATGGCAAGAGTATTTAATATTAGAGAAGGTTTAACTAAAGATGACGATTGGCTTCCTGAAAGATTTTTTCAACCCACCACATCAGGTGCTTTATCTAACACCGCGATTAATATAGATAAATTTGAGAATGCTAGATCTATCTATTATAAGATGATGGGCTGGGATGATAACGGAATACCTACAAAATCAAAACTAGAAGAATTAGATATTGAATGGGCATCCAAGATGCTCCCATAATCTAATTATAAAATTTTTTTAATTTTTAGTAGTAATTTAATTAAAACTACTACTCCATCTCTTTTTCTATAATGGAAATATAATTTTTTATGGGTGTTTCCCAAGAACTATTTGTTCGATTAAAAAGATCAAATAAAGATTGAGCTGAACTTCTTTTTCCTGTATATGTGAATTGGAAAAAGTAGGAATGAATATATGGTCTTAACAAATCAAATCCTCTTAAAAATTTTTGAAAAGCATTAGCACTTAATCCCATACTAAGACATAATTTATTAGTAGACTCAATATTTATAACAAACTGATAAGGGAGCTTAAAAAAACAAGATAAAACGTTATTAATGGATTCCCTAATCTCAAGAAAACAATAAAAATAGATAAATTCTTCACTTTTTAATAATGAATAATCTAAATAATACCCTTTTATTATATCCTTTTCTTCTAATTTTTGGATTCTCTTACTTATTTGTACTTCTGATAATTGTACGTCTGATAATTCGAGAATTTTTTTAAGTCTCTTTAATGTAATCGAAGCATCTTCCCACATATGTTTCAATAAAAGAACATCTTTATAATCAAAATCTACCATATTTACATCCGGTTCAATATTAATTTTTAATTTTACTTCTTTTTTTTGCATTGTCGTGTTAATGTTATTATACCAATCTTCCCAATTATATATCCACCCTTGCTCATGACTAAAATATGTTAGATCTTTATTTTTGATTCTATAATCTACCAATTCAAAGATATAATAGTCATAAATATACCCCCTCTTTTTCATTGCGTCTATTAATTCAAAATTTATATTTGGCTTATCTAATGAAAAAATAGACCGTATAAAATATCCATTATATTTTCCATAAGTAGATTTGTAATAATATATATAAGGTATTTTCTCGAAAATGTTTAGTAGCCTAGCTTCCATTTTTTGATTTACGCTCACTAAAATTAAATTCTCTCCAAGACCAAGTTTACGCTCATGAGTTTTTAATCGTATAGGTTTAAGATATCCTTTTTCTTTCAGTTTTTGAATACGATATCTTATAGTTCTTGAAGGCATTATAATACCGTTCTTATCAAGAATAAGGCTTAATTCTTCACTAGAAATCTTAGGTCCATAGCCTTCAATTGCTCGCATAATTGCTAAGTCATCTTCATCTAGTTCAGTCATAATTTCCTATGTATTTTTATATGTTAATAAAAATAAATGGCAAAAAACTTAAATATTGGTTGCCATTACTAATATAAAAAATGGCAAGTAACTTAAAAGATTTTTGCCATTAACAAAAATGTGTAATTAAAATTAAAGAAGAATATAAGATTTCTTCGGCAGAATATCTAGAAAATGAGGAAATTTTGGATAAAACTCGTGAAATAAAGATAGAGCACGAATATCCTAGTAAGAAATATAAATCTAATATTCCTAAGTCATTTTTATTTTATTTCATTTTAGGAATTCATACTGTTCGCGGAGTTATGATTCCATATTTTACTATATGGGGTCAACTCACGTTTTTTCAATTAATGATATTACAAAGTTATTTTATGTTGGTAATCTTTTTATTAGAAATTCCTTCGGGTGCTATTGCAGACTTCCTAGGAAGAAATAAAGCATTATCTTTATCAGCGTTATCTTTAGTTTTTGCAGCATTGTTTTATAGTATTGTACCAAATTTCTTTCTATTTGCATTAGCAGAAACATTTTGGGCTTTTGGAATAGCTTTAATGTCAGGAACAGACGAAGCATTCATGTACTCTACATTGAAAACTCAAGGTAAAGAAAAAGAACTTACAAAATATATGGCAAGAAATAGAACCATGTTTTTAATTGCTGGAATAATTTCTGCTCCAATGGGTTCTGTTATTGCAGAATTTATTTCATTACAGTTTACAATGACTTTTTTAGCAATTATGTATGCATTCGCTTTTATTGTCTCCTTATCATTTAAAGAACCTAAACTTAATAATAATAATGGATATAAGCCAGAACGATACTGGCCATTAATAAAAGAGGGATTTAAAGAGTTAAAGAAAAATAAAATTTTAAGGATTCTTTGTTTTGATAAGCTTACTATAGGTATTTTGATTTTTCTTTTGTTTTGGCTTTATCAAGTATATCTTGAGGAATTGAACGTCCCTATAATCCTCTTTGGATTCATAGCATCTGCGATAAGTATAGTTAATATTATATTCATGAATATTTTGCCAATGATGTTAAAGAAAGCTAAAAAGAAAATAAATGTCTTAATCACCGTAGATATAATATGCGGAATCGCATATATATTATTAGGCTTAACTTTTAATCCGATTTTAGGTATTATATTAATTTTTACTATAGTTGCAACTGGTTATCCTAGATTTTTACTATATATGAATGGAATTAATAAACAAGTTGAATCAGAAAATAGAGCAACAGTTCTAAGTACAGTTAATATGTTTAGAAGCCTTTTAAGAGCAATTTTATTTCCTATTATAGGAATTATTGTAATGTGGAATATCTTTGCAATTTTTATAATTATAGGAAGTTTAATTATACTTTTCACTCTATTTACTCGTGTGAAAAGTGATTATCTCTAAATTTTTATTATATCAGAGTTATAGAAAATTTAACATTATAATTCAAATTCTTCGCCAATTACCAAGAATTTTGAATTAATATTATTTTCTTTTAAAAATTCTGCCAAGTTTTTAGCGTTGTCCTCTTTTTCTGCTGTGAAATGATAAGGAATTGCTATGTTTGGGTTAAGGTTCCTTATAAATCCTAAATAATCATTAAAATTATCTTCAAAACATGCAACAAAACAACAGTTAATTTCATCCTTAATAGCTTTCAATTGTTCTGAATAATCTGCTGAGTCTGCTGTATGGAGTATTTTTTTACCATCTATTTCTATTAAATAAGCTACACATCCTTCAGCTTTCCAACAATTATTTTCAAAGACTTCTATATAGCCATTGTTAAGATCAACTTTTGAGCCTGGTAAAATTAGAGTAAAATCGAGATTGAATTCTTCATGAATACATTCTGGACCAAAAATCTCGAGTTCCTTACCTTCTTTTGAAAACCCTTTCTTAATTTCATTAATTTTTTCAAGATTAGTGTGATCTGGATGATGATGTGTTAAAAATATTGATTCAATTCCTTTTTTTGGATATGCCAAAAACACAGGATCAATAATTATATGATCTTTTTCGCTAATTAATTCTATGCAGGCATTCCCTAAAAAACGACATACAACCATAGTTTTTATCACTTTAACTTTTTCTCTAAAATATAAATCATTTAATGATATAAAATAATTATGAAGAAACAGTATTGCCGAGTCATTAAAGAATATAAAGCAGCTTACCCGGATCCAATAAGATTTACTAAAGGAGAGATTTTAAGATTTGAAAAGAAAGAGAGTAAGTGGAGTGGTTGGGTATGGTGCATAAATGAATTGGGAAAAGGGCGTTGGATACCAGAAAATTATCTCGAAATTTATGAAGATTCTTCTAAAGTTTTACAAGATTATGAAGCTACAGAACTTACAGTAAAAGTAGGTGAAAAATTAGAAATTGAAAAAATAGAAAGTGAATGGGTATGGGCTACTAATAAAGAAGGGAAACATGGATGGGTTCCTTTGAAATGCGTTCAAATACTTTAAAAATAGAAATAAAAATACTTTATACATGAGATAATAAATAAACTTTTATTAAAGGGAAAACGAGAAAGAGTTATGTTAGAAAAATTAAAAGAAACATTTTTAGCAAAATTATTATTGATAATAATACTTTCCTGGATTGTTTTAGCAATTATCTTCGGATTTACAGATTTAGAAATATCTAAAGCAGTTGTAGACAGAGATTTCTTATTAGCTAAATTTTTATATTTTTTTGAAGCTCCAGGTTGGGGCTTATCATTTGCTACTGGAGCATTATTGATAGGAAGTTATATTGAAGACGTAAAAAAGCAAAAAATCCCGGCAGTTGTATTAATTTTTATTGGATTAATCATATTCATTATTTCTTTAATTCTTTGGAATCCATGGTTACTTAATTTGAGTGCAGGAATGGCTTTCGTTAATTTAATCCTTTTAATTGCATTTTTAAAAAAGGACTGGAGAGAATATAAAAAAATTGCTACAATATTTGTAGCACTTTCCATCATCAATTCATTATTATTTGTGCAAGTTACTAAACTATTATGTGGGAGAATTCGTTTTAATTATTTAGCAGCTGGTTATACCGATTATACTCCTTGGTTTATTCCTCCTGGACCAAGTTTTGGAAATTTTAGTTTTCCAAGTGGTCATACTGCTCAAGGTTGGTTATTTTTACCTTTCTTAATCTTAATAAAAGATCGAGAATGGAAAGATCCTATTAGAATTATCGTTACAATACTTACAATAACGTGGGGCTCATTAGTAGGAATTAGTACTATTATAATTGGCGCTCACTTTGCATCAGATGTTCTTTTCTCAACAGGAGTAGCAGCAGTTTTGATAATTTTATTATATAATAAATTTTATCTTGAAAAAGGAAATTTTTCTGCTCAAAAATAAAAATATATTAAGATCTTTTTTTATCTATATTTTGGGAAAAAGTGTATATTCTTTTTTTTTCCATAACTTGAGGTATTTTAGGCGTTTTAATATCAAGTGTTCTAAATGTCTGAGGAAAGCTTAAGAGAAATTATAGGTTTAGTTGAAACATCAAAATGGAATCAAGTGAAGAAATTCATTAAGTTTGTGATTCAAAAAACACTGAAAAAAAATATGGAATATAGATTAACTGCTCTTGATGTTTCAATTAATGGGAAAAAGCAGCCTAATTATAATTCAATAATTAAAAATAGAGAAAATATTAAAAGTATTGACAGAATTAATGATTTCAATCATCTATCTTTATATCAATCCACCCAAACCTCTAATAACCTTATTGATATTTCTCAAAATAATGGTACTATTGTTGTTTTAGCTAAATATATGGGGCCAAGCTTAAATGATCACCAAATTTTCGATTTTTCTGTTCATATGGATGTTTTAGAGGATCCTTTTTTTACAAATGGTACAGGAAAAAAACTAAGTTGTTCAGAGTTTTTAAGAACTATAAATCATAAAAAACAACCAGAAATCAAATCTCACCAGAGAAAAATAAAGAATAACCTAAAGCAATTAAAAGAGGAAAAAATACTTCAAGATGTAGAGGTATTTGTATTTGAAAAACTTACTAATAAAAATGCTTTTTGGAATGAAACTGAAACTAAAGCTTTTAAAAATTGGAAAGCTAAGAATATAAATAAATATCGAATAGAATCTGGAAAAATTACTTATTATAAGGGAAAACCTACAAAATATTTTTCCCAATATTTAAAGAATCTTTTAGAAAGTAAAACTGATAAAAAGAAAAAAACACCTATTAAACCAAAATCTAAAAAGAGTATTCCTAAAAAAGAAGATAAAGAAAATTCTGAAGTAGGAGTATTTGAAACTTTAACTGGTAAGAATGCTATATGGAATGGAGTAGAAACAAAGAATTTTCAAGAATGGAAAGTAAAAGTTGCCAATAAGTATCGTAAAGAAACTGGAAAAACTGCCTATTATAAAGGAAAACCTACGAATAATTTTACTCAATACTTGAGAAATCTTCCGAAAACTAAATCCAATAAAAAAAAAATCCCTATTAAGAAGAAGACTTCCAATACAATACCTAAAAAAGAAGAAAGAGCCATTTCTGAATCTTTTGCATTTGAATCATTAACCGGTAAGAATGCTGTATGGAATGGAATGGAGACAAAAAATTTTCAAGAATGGAAGCGAAAAATAGCTAAAAAATATCAAAAAGAAACAGGAAAGAATACTTATTATAGGGGAAAATTAACTCAAAGTTTTCAGAATTATTTAGAAAAACTTGTAAAAAAGAAAACCAACTAATGTTGTATTTCTATAACTCTTTGAAAAAAAAATAGTAAATTTTGAATTTTTAATATTTTTATTTATTAGATTTTAATTGATTAACTTCGTTTATTTGTGTTTTGTATCGTAATCTATTAGATTTTCTAATATTCTTTCTAAGTAATTTTCGAAGTCATCTATTTCCTTATCACTAAATCTATTGTAGTAAAATTTTCCCATTTCACGAGAAATATCTATATATTTATCTTGTAATAATCTATCCTTTTCTGTTAAGGCAATTAGAATTTCTCGCCTATCTTCTTTTGATGAAACACGTTTTATAAATCCAGCTTTTTCTAGGTTATCCAACATCGAAGTTAAAGTAGATTTACTATATTGAGTTCTTTCGACAAGTTCATGAATTGGTATATTATCTTTCTGCCAAAGTACAAACATAATTCTCCCTTGAGCAGGGTTAAATTCATCGAGTTTATGATTCTTTAGAACCCTGGCAAAAATTCTCTGAGATATTTGATGAATTTTAGATATCAGAAAGCCGCCCTGTCTTTGTTGTTTCATTGTTTCCTTCATAATTTAAAATTAACTAGATTTAATTTGTAATAAAATCTGGCATGTTTTGGATTTAATACGAGTAGTGTGTAATCTGGATCATTTGGTCCTTTTACATAATATCTTGTCCACCAATCAAGCCATATGGCCTTTTTAAGATTTTGGTCCTCAACGATTTCCACTAATCCTCCAAACATAACTCCTTTAAAATCTTCTGGATCACAATAGTAAACGCTAATTTTCGGATTGTTCTTTATATGAGCAACCTTGGAGGATGATGTATTAGTTCCAATATATATTGCAAATTTATTTTCTTGCTTTTGAAAAAATTCAGAAAATTCGGGGAATTGCTCCTTATTTCTAAGGTTAAACATTGCCCTCGTTATAGGAAAACCATCAGGATCAATTGTTGTAAGATATGCTGATTTGGACATTTCTATTAATTCTAAACTCTGCTTTTTTGCTTCTTCTAATTCCATTTGTATTACCTCTCAATAGGTCTTATATATTTTTCCTAATTTCCTCTAGATTTTGCTTAGCTGAAGGACTTCTTTCAAAGCACTTTTTTAAATTATCACAGATGTACTCTTCGCAATAAGCACAATTTTCATATTGTTTCTCCATACAACAATTTCTTATATCACACTCATTACTCCAACTAAAAATTCTTCCTTCCATATTACAACCATCACAATAGATATCCTCCGGTTTAAAAGACATCGTCTCACCAGACCATTCTTTAGCAATTCTTTTAATTTCTTCTTCATCTCCTTTTTGAGTAGCTATATAAGCAGGACATTTGGCACAATTAAGACCACAATATACGATTATTTTATCCATAATTCTATCCCCTTTTTTATTTTTTTTTCTATTTTTTATTATTTTTTTTTATAGCTATTTCCTATATCATACGCTTTTGCGAGATATTCTCCAACTCTCAAATATGGACCTTCAGGCATTAAAAATATAAATAAATTCATTTTGTTAAAATCTGGTTTATTTTCAGTTAAGTATTTCTCTTCTGTGTAAACTTCAACAATTTCCCCTACAAATAATTCTGTTCTTTCAAATTCTATTACTCTTGCCAATTTGCACTCTATATTTAAAGGACAATCTTTTATCATTGGTGCCCTTTCAAGATCTCCATAAAACACTTCAAATACTTCTGACTTATCAACCTTAGAACCTGAATGTAAACCAACATAGTCGGTTACCGTAACCATTTCAGCAGAAGGTATATTAATGCTAAAAGCTTCATTTTCCTTAATACCCTTATTAGTGTAATGCCTTTTGGACATTGCAACTCCTATCTGAGAAGGTGGAGAATTCAATAGGTTAAACCAAACTATAGTGTTAAAATTTGGTTTACCATCAACATGAGCCCCTATTATACATACCGGCAATGGTAAAAGGGGCAATTTCATTCCTGTTTTTATCTTTTCTATTTTTCACACCTTATTCTATCATTAACATTGTATCTAATTTTTTTAAACAGTTCAGAAACTCTTTTTCTCCTTATTTCATCATCATCATCTTTCTGAGTTCTTCCATTATTGAGAAACTCAAAATAAATATTTTCACAAGAATATCTGGTCTTATCCATTTTTTTGATCTATTTATATTGTTCCATATCGAACTGTTCTATATAGAACTATATGATATTTTCATATATAAATATTTCGATCTAAAAGAGAAAAACTCTTACAATCTACTTAGCTTTTATAGAGGGATAATTTTACTCTAAACCTTTAATTTCTTTTGGAGCACGTGGTGGAGAACGAACAAATTTAACAGCAGGATATCCTATAATGAACGCCCCGATTCCTTTTCCATCAATATTAGCTAACTTTTTAATTTCAGGGTTAGAATTCATTGCAATTTGTGACCAACCATTCCAACATGTACCTAAGCCAAGTGCTTGAGCAGCTAATCTTCCATAGGTAATAATAATTCCTATGTTATTTGCCTCTACTTCATGATGTTCGGGAGAATCTATGAAAATTACATGCGGAGCATCAAAAAATATAGGACTACGGAAAACTTTTCCAAGAATTCGAAAAACTCGTGTGTATCTTTCCTTTGTTAAAGGATGATTTAATAATTCCTCTTGAATAGCATCAGAAAGTTTTTTTATTTGCTCAGTATTTGATATAATCGAAAAGTTCTCTGTTCTTCTATTATCTCCAGTAGGCGCATTCTCCATTGCTTGAAAAACCTTCCTCAGTATTTCAGGTGGTACTTTTTTCTTTTTATAAAGTCGAACTGACCTATTCGCTCTGAGAAATTTGTAAATAGTATCGTATGAGGCAATTGTTTCAGGTTTAGCAACACCTTCATATTCAAATGCCTCCCCTATACCCTCATGTTGAATAGCATCTTCAGGACACCTAGCAATACAATGAGCACATAAATTACATAAGTTATAAGAATCACTAAAGATAACTTTTTCTTGCTCTTTATCCCATCTAAACATAAAACATGTAGTTAAGCAGATTCCACAATTACTACATTTATCATAATCTATTCCTAATATTGACATGGTATTTACACGATTAATTTTAAATCAAAAAATAAAAAAGAATTAATATAAGAAAAAATTGACCGATACATTTTAATTTTTTTACTAAGAAGGAATACTAAAAAAGATCATGAATAAATTTCCATTGAAATAATACCATTTGATATTCTAAGAAGCCATTTAATATATTTTAGGGCTAATATTAGGCAAATAAAGATTTATTGAATAATTATTAATTTTTTTTACAAGTTTTAATAAGATTAATAAATTAGCTAGAATAGTAAAATACTTAAAAGAAATTTGGTGTTTCCATGGAAAAAGAACAAGTATTTTTGAAAATATTTGGGAGAAACCTCATAAGCTTCAAAATGCTCGACGATGGCGAGATTATTGGTACAGGTATTTTAAATCCTCTCATTAAAAAACTACGTCTACTTGTAATGCTTATTTTACAAGCAGGATTTTACAAAAATTATAATCTTGGAAGATGGAAAGGGAAAATAGTTCCAAATACCTTTGCGCCTCCTATTGGAAGTCGTCCACAATTGCGTGCATTTAGAGGGTTAATAAAATCTCATTTATTACCATGGCGCGTTCCCATTGCAATGACTTTCGCAGTGACTTATAGGTGCCAGTGTAAGTGCGTTCATTGTAGTGCGGGAAAGCATTTAAGAAAAGATGTACAAGAACTCACTACCGAAGAAGCAAAAAAACTCATAGATGATAGTCAAAAACTTGGTGTGACAATTTTGGCCTTCACTGGAGGAGAACCTTTGCTAAGAGATGATATTTTCGAACTTATTTCATATGTAGATAAGCGAAAGACTATGCCTATTATGTTTACAAATGGACAATTTCTCACAGATGAAAATGTGCAAAAATTGGTCGATGCAGGTCTATATTCAATCTTTGTAAGTATTGATAGTCCCATTCCTGAAGAACATGATAGTGTGAGAGGTGTGCCAGGGCTTTATGAGGCGGCTATAAAGGGCCTTAAGAGATTGAAAGAAAAAGGAGTATTTGTTGGTCTCTCTTCTTATGCCATTCGTTCTAATACAGAACAGGGAATGTATAAAAAACTACATAAACTTGGTCAGAAACTCGGTGTTCATAACATAATTCTTTTTGATGGTGTCCCTACAGGAAATATGTTGCATAATATAGACGAGTTGCTGACTTGGAAGCTGCGTGATGAAATATATGAATTTTCAGCTAATATATTCAAAAATAAGATTGTTCCTCCTCTGTCTTCTCAGTCATGGCAAAACTCTATAGAAGCAAATCTTGCAGGTATTGGGTGTCTGGCAGCAAATATACAGTATTATGCTTCTGCTTACGGAGATATTGCACCTTGTGATTTTTGTCCCATTTCTTTTGGAAATATCCGCAAAGAGCCTCTAAAAAAGATCTGGATAAGGATGGCGAGGCATCCTGCCTTTAATCATCGAAGTACGTTCTGCAGGATGCAGCATCATAAATTCCGTCATTTTTATATCGATCCGATTCCTGATGATGCAACACTTCCTTACTCGATCGCAAAACTTCCTAATGTAGATTATCGGACTGCAGAAATTTCTAAATAAAACTCTCAGACATTTATCTTTTTCTAATCGTTCTTTATTTACTTATCATTGGATTTTTATCTTTCCTTAAATTATCCTCCTCATATTTTTGAGTTTAGAAAATTTTAATTTGATATTTATGGCTGTTAAAAAAGTTGATGATTCTCTTTATCATATCGATCTAGAACAACCAAGAGCAGGTTTTAGCAATTTTATAAGTACTTGGGTCTATAAAGATAAAGATTTGTGCTTTATAGTAGATCCAGGTCCAGCGTCAACAATATATTTTCTAAAGGAAAAGTTAGCATCCATTGGAATTACTAAAAAGAATCTCAATTACATTCTTTTAACTCATATTCACATTGATCATGCAGGAGGAACAGGAAAACTTCTTTCCTTTTTCCCAAGAGCTCATGTTATATGTCATCCACGAGGCATGAAACATCTTATTAACCCCGAGAATTTATGGAATGCCAGTAAGAAGGTGCTAGGTGAAGTAGCAGATATGTATGGTGAAATTATACCAGTACCAGAAAATAAAATAACATTTCAGGAAAATATTGGGAGACAAGAAATAAAAGCAATCGAAACCATAGGACATGCATCACATCATCTTTCTTACCTCTTTCAGAGATATTTATTTATTGGAGATGCAGCAGGCGTTCACTTTCCCATACAAAATAAATTCTACATTCGACCAGCAACTCCACCCATCTTTAATTATGATATTGCTATAGCCTCACTTGACAAACTACTTTCCTTAAATTTGGCAGATGTTAAGATTTGTTATGCCCATTACGGAATTAGAGATAATGCAGAGCAAATGCTTAAGATTGCAAAAGAACAATTAACAATATGGAAACAAGTTATAGAGAATACGTTAATCAAGAGAGAACAATTGGATTTTGAGGATCACGTAATTAAAGAATTAATGAAAAAAGATAAGAATTTTGCTAATGTAATCCTATTTGATGAAGAAATTAAAAAAAGAGAAAAAAAGTTTATATCAAATAGCATAAAGGGAATGAAGGAATATATTCAAAAATCTATTAAAGAGGAATAATTTTTTTCTTATAAGTATTGAACTTCTGTTCTTAAGTTTACTAATTTATCAGGAAAGTTTGTGAAGATTCCATCAATTTTATATCCATCGTAACTCAAATTAATGTACTTCTTCATAAAATATTTAAAAAGAACGGCCCAGAGATAAAATTTAAAGCCAGCTTTCTTTACTTGTTCGAAGACTTCTAAATTAAATCGATGGTGAAGTAAATTTACAACTTGAACATTTAGTTCTTTTAACTTTTTTAACACTGAATAATTGTTTTCCATTATTTGTTTATCATTAAAAAAAGAAATCACTAAAGTAACTTCTCTGCTTTTCTCCCTCAATGGCTTAAAAAATGAATCAATTGAGCCTGTATGAGTAGCTGGCTTAGTAATTTCAATTTTTTCAAGAAGATCATATTCTTTTGCTAAATCTATTATTTTTATCCCTGTTTCAACCTCTTTTATGTCAAAGCAATACACGATTGTATTTTTAAATTCTTCAAACATTTCACGAAGGGTAGGAATCTCATCACCATTCTCCAGCTTAACTTGTTTAATCTCTTCAAGATTTAAATCTTTAATCGAAATTTTATTGTTATTGATTATTAGAAATGGTAAGAATTGAAGGATTATTTCTCCATCTTTTGATAATTGAGCTTCTGTTTTAATACCATCAACCCCCATTTCAACAGCTTTTCTGAACGATATTAATGTATTTTCAACTTCTCTTAATCCTGCACCCCTATGACCCCAAACTATCATATTTTTCATTTGTATCCACCTAGAATATTAACTATTTAAATTGAGATTAAGGTAGTATTTAAATAAAACGCTTAAATATTAAAAAAGAGCCTTTCAGATAAGTTATAATTAATCATCATTAAGAGAAAAATCTTAATAGTTTATTAGCTCATAAAATTATTAATATTCTCTCATAACAATTAGCCTTATAAATTCTGATATAATCTTTTCAACTATGCATCTTTATTTAAGAAAAGAGGTGAAATGATTTAATGACTGCTAATAGAACACCAGGAAAAGTTAATGAGGATACAACACTAATCGACGCTGAGATGATGGGAATTCCAAGAATAATGTCTATATATCTTATAGAAGCAGGAAAAAAATGTTTAATAGATTCAGGAACTCATATTGAAGCACGTAAAACCCTTAAAAAGCTAAAAGGATTGAATTTTTTCCCCCCTGATATAATTATTATTACCCATTCTCATTGGGATCATGTTCAAGCAATACCTTTTCTAAGCCAGAGAGCTAAGAAATTAGGAAAAGAAATTGAAATATATGCATCTGAAGCTGCAATTCCCAACTTAAGGGATCAATCTTTTAACGACGTTTTTGAGTCTGGTCCCTTCAACAATATTGAAGATGATATTATACCACTTAAAGAAGGTGATACTGTTGATTTAGATGGAATAACATTGAAAATTTTTGAGACACCAGGTCATATGAATGATGATATTTCCATCCTTGATGAAAAAAATAAAAATTTATTCGTAGGAGATATAATTGGGATGAAAGTTGAAGATAATGTATTCGTCCCTCCATTTTTGCCCCCTAAATGGAATCTTGAGGCTTATCTTAAAGCAATCGATAAACTTAAAAAAATTGATTATGAGACTATGAGTTTAGATCATTTTGGTTATATTTATGACGAGGAGGCTAAAAGTATTCTTGACGAATCTATAGCAAATTATGAGCTATATTGGAAAGCATTTGAAGAGAATACAGACCATTTGGACGATGTTCCCTATTTAATTGAAAATGTTTTTGAAAAATTAATTCCTAAATCCACTCTTGAGCAATTTCCTGAAATGCTAGTTAAAGGAGTTACATACTGGCTTAGCCAAGGTTTCAAAATCTATAAAGGTTTATAAGAAATTTTTTTTTTCTAATTTTTTGCATTGTTATTCTTCGAGGTTATCTCTATCCATCATTTCTTAACATCATTAGTAAATATATCTTAATTAAGGTAATTAACTAGTTAAAAATCTTTTTTTTGGATTTATTTAATAAATTAATAAAATCAATAATCATCCTTATAAAGTCTAATATCATCTATTCACCTATCAATCTTTATTCCAAAGAAAAATAGTGGGATTATAAATGGAAATAGAAGATGAAAGATTTTCGGAAGAAGATAATCTATGGGAAGAATATAAAATTCCATTAACTTATAACCAGGAACTTATATCTAAGTGGTTTAATGAAGAAAGAGGAGGCGTAAGAGGAGGAGCTGATGTCTTTTATCTCATGTTTGGTATAACGTATAACTGTCAACTTACATGTCCACATTGTTGTGTCGGTAGTTACGAAAATGAGCCAAATAGAGAGCTATCAACGGATGAAATTAAGGATGTGCTAGATCAATCAGCTAAAGCGTTTGTAGTTAACTTTTTTGGTGGTGAGCCAACCATGAGACCAGATATCATGGAATTAATAAAGTATGCTTCAGAGAGATCTGTATACGTCTTCTGTGATACAAATGGATTAAAAATTACGAGAGATTACGCAAAACAATTAAAAGAACACGGCTTAGAAATGCTCTATGTAAGTATCGATAGTCCTATTCCAGAAATGCACGATGAATTACGAGGTGTGAAAGGGACTTTTGAGAAAGCTGTACAAGGTATAAAAAATGCACTTGATGCGAGACTAAAATGTACTTTATCTACTTATATAACGAAGGAAAATTTAGCTAATGGGGAGTTTGAAAAGGTCATCCAATTGGCAAAAGATCTTGGAGCTAA
Organism: Promethearchaeota archaeon; assembly: GCA_019057865.1. Taxonomy (GTDB): domain Archaea; phylum Asgardarchaeota; class Lokiarchaeia; order Sigyniarchaeales; family SOKP01; genus Loki-b32. The sequence goes on along the minus strand of JAHLWP010000009.1, from coordinate 52,490 downwards.
TGGAGTAAGATATTTATTACCTACTCCCGCGGGAAGATGGCTATATCATCCTGAAGTAGCACTAACACAGGAAGAAGAGCGAACAGTTAGAAAAATTGTAGATTTTCCCTATGTTTGTCGTGATTTCTATTTTCAAACCCAAACTTCAAGCCAATGCAGGGGAGTAGCAGATCAATTGTATTTTTATATTTCACCTTATGGCGATGTCCAGCCTTGTTGCTTTATGCCGCTTACTTTCGGAAACGTCAGGGAAGAACCTCTGAAAACAATTTTAGATAGAATGTGGGACAATCCAATGTTTTGGGAAGAATGGGTGAAAAAAGAATGCCCTATGTTAAATGAAGAATTTAGAAAGAAATACATCGATACAATTCCTTCTAATACAAAATTACCATTTAAAATGTAATTATAAATTTTAAATTCTAAATTTATAAAAATATCTTTTTTTCAGATTAATATTAATCATCATATTTTTGCGCAATTGCAGAATCTCGTGCGACTTCTTTTTGGAGCATTTTAAATGCGTCAGATAGCTGATGTTTTTTTGATGGCGAATTGCATAGTGCAATGCAATATATCCGCCAGCAGAATCCCCTATAACTCCAATTTTATCATAACCTAAGGTCTCTCTCAATGCATTAGCATCATCAGCAAGTTGCTCATACGTAATTGTATTGATTGGTGGTCGCCCAGAACGACCATGACCTCTATGATCATAAAAAATCAGTTTGAAAATATCACCCAAAGGATCAAGTGCTGGACGAAAATAGGTATGATCAACTCCTAAGCCCCCATGCATAACTAAAAAGGGAGTTCCCGAACCATGTTCAATATAATACAACTCGGTATCATTAATATTAACATTAGGCATATTTCACTCAAATTATTTATGTTTTTAAATTTATTTACTTAGAATGTACTCATTCTATAATATCTTTAGATAAAGATTTTTATATTTAACTGTCAATTGTTAAATTATGCAAAAAATTCAATCTAATAATATTTATATTTTAGTACAAACTAAGTACAATAGGAACATGCGACAATATTGTCGAATGTGAGGAAAGAATATATAGCAATATGGATGATCCCGAATCCGATTATGAAACAATAATTAATAAATTGTCGAATCAAATCACAAAATTATGGAATCAAGTTCAATATTATCAAGTACTTGTCACTCAACAGGAAAATCAAATAACCAAATTACTAAATGAGAACAGCCAATTAAAAGCTCAAATTCAAAACGTATCACTCCAGCCAACTCCACCATCTTACCCAAGCCAGCAATCGTATACACCAACAGTACCTACCCCAACAGTACCAACACAACAAGCACCCCCTACAACTCCTTCCGGTGTAGTTACTAGCACGCTAAAAAGGCTATGCCCTAACTGTGGTGCGATGGGTTTTGCTATTAGAGAAGAGGATGATAAATCTAAGATTATTAGCTATATTCCAAGACGCATCTATGCAAAAAAGAGAGTTTGTACTAAATGTAGGTTTGAATTTTAATTCAGATTCATTACGGTTTCGTTTAACTATTGGAAAAAGACAAATTAATTATCCTTTAAGAAATTCAAGTACTATCTCTGCAAATTTTACTGGTTCCTCCATAAATATCATATGTGCACTATTCTCAAAATATATGAGTTTTGCCCCAGATATTTTTTCTGCAAAGATTTCAGCATTTCCAGGGGGTAAAATAATATCTTTCTTACCATGTAGTATTAAAGTAGGTACTTTTATGTTTTTCAATCGCCTATATGAATTAAAACTAGCTATTTGCCGCTTAAAAACATCTGGACCCGTTGGAATTATGAGTATATCGTCAATTTTTTTGTCTATATACTCAGGATTATTCTTTATAATATCATCTGAGAACATATGCGGCACCCCTTCTTCAACCAATTTTCTTGTATGCTCTCGTCGAGATAATTTCATTAAAAAACGCAGCGTTTTAGGATTTATTAGAGGTGCTTTTGAACCACCACAACCTGAAGAACAAAGAATAAGTCTTTCAACTCGCTCAGGGTAATTAAGAACTAACTCTTGAGAGATATAACCACCCATAGAATGACCTAAAATATGTGCCCTATTGATATCTAAAGCGTCCATTAATCCAACTATATCATCAGCCATCATTTTACATGTCAATTCACCTTCAGTTTTATCACTCCGTCCAACGTCTCTATTATCAAATACAATTACTTTGAAGCTCTTTGAAAGTTCTTCTATAAGAGGAGGATCCCACCAATAAACATTTTCAGATAAACCTAGAATCATTAAAAGCGGAAAACCTTCACCGTGAATCTCGTAATATAAATTAAAACCATTAACTTTAGCTTTTGGCATTTCTTATTTACCTCCAAACTTGGTTTTATAATTAATTTGATATATATATAATTCATAATCATAGGGGGTCATTTTACTTTAGTTCTAAAATTTCTCTTGTGGCATTAACATCAAGGAATTGATCAAATCAGTTATACATTGAGCAGTAGGATGTAATTTATTTATATCAATTTTATCTAATGTATCTTCGGCTGTAAGTAAGTAATATGGAGATCGAATCCACTGAATCACTTTTAAATCTCCTTGAGTTGCAAAATGTCCTGCCTCTCCTATTGGAGGTGTTGCGAAAAAATTATCTGGAATTAATATCATTCTTTCAATCTTGTATTCTTTAAATGCCTTAATAGTTTGTGCAACTAAGTTTTCATTTTGTGATAAAAAAACAGCCCCCAAGGCTAAATTATCTGTTAGTTTGAAATTATGAGTCTCTTGGTCTTCTATAACTTCTTTCGCGCATAAATGCTCTAAATTTACATCAACCAATACGTTTTTTAATATTGTGTTTTTATATTTGCGTGCAAAAGTTTCAGCTCCTATCCCTGCATATAGATGTCCTGCTGATAAACAAAACAATAAAGATCTCGGTCTTTCTTTCTTAGGAATTTTTGACCAAGCTCTTAATTGAGCTAATACCATAGCTACTCCAGTTCCATCTTCTGATGCTCCTTTAAAAGCTGAATCATGATGACTGGAAATCATTATCATTTTTTCTGAATTTCCAGGTAAAATGCCCCAAATATTATGAGCTACACTTGGTTCTTTAAATCCTTCAAGGATTATTGTACCTTGAGAATGTTCCTCTTGTGCTAATTCTCGAATTTTTATTCCGTCATATTTCCCTACGTATAATGCAGGAAGAGGTTTCATAACTCCATCATAGGGGCCCCAATGACTATTAATATTTGAAGAATAATCCCTTAGAATTAAGATTAATCCCAATGCTCCTCTATCGAATGCTTTCCAATAGACAGAATCCTCTCTTCTTTTTCCACCTAAAGCTTGAGGAGGAAAATTTATTAAAGCAAAAGTTAAAGTCATTTCAGTAGTTTTATCAATTGAATTTGAGGGATCAGAAACATAATATGGCTTTGCTATGTTTATTAATTTGCCTAAAGGTAAAGTTGGACATTCAATATCTGCAACTACAATCTTATCTTGGACATCTTTTTCTTTAAAGTCTTTATCTTGTCCAGTTCCAACATAGACCAATGGAGCCGTTATACCATTATCTTTAGTAAATCCTGTATTAAGTACATAAAAGCATGGGACTTCAATTTTTTCATCTTTCGTTGATACCATTAATAGCCAGTTAGTAGCACTCCAATTTATAATATCAAGTGATTCCTTCTTAACAGATTCCAATCCTAATTCTTGAAGTTTACTCACCAAAAAATCTTCAATTTCATGAGCTTCCTTGGTTCCTATCCTCCGGTGTGGAACCTTACAAATATCTTCTAAATCCTTCTGAATAATATCTTTAGCAGGTGCTTTTACTTCTAACTTTGGGATTTTAATTTCAGATAAAATTTTTTCGGCTCTCTTCCTAATTTTTCTCATTTTCGGGAGTAACTTTATCAAATTAAGAAGGAATTTCTTCTTGGTCAGACGAAATTCTGTAACAGACTGGAAATTTTCTTGAATTTCATTCATAATCTAATTAATATTTTTTTCATAGTTATTTAAAACTAATTATAACTTTTATAATCAAGAAAATAAAAATTAATCTATTTAAAAACTAAAATTTGTGTGTTGATAAACAAATTTATTACAATTATTTTATATCTAGTGAATAATAATGTTTGATGATGATGAATATAATAGATGGATGAAAGAAGCTGAAAATACTTACAAATCCGCTTTAATTGACAAAGAAAATAAATTTTATAACTGGTGTTGCTTTAAATGCCAACAAGCAGCAGAGTTTGCACTTAAAGGGTTTCTATATGGATTGGGACTTACTCCTTTTGGTCATTCTTTAACTAAACTGATTAAAGACCTTAAAGACCAGAAATATGATATTTCTGAAATATTAACTCCTAGTAAAAAATTGGATTTACATTACATCCCTTCACGATATCCGAATGCTCACTCATCTGGATCCCCGTATGAATACCACGATGAAAATATTGCAAAAGAAGCATTAGAAAATGCTCAAATAATAATGAATTTCATTAAAGGACTAAAGAAATGAAAGAACCTAAAAAAATTTTCAGAAAAGGAATAAAAAAATTCTGTAACAACGTGATTAGTACCTTAAATCCGAAGTGCATTATCTTATATGGATCTCTCGCAAGAGGAGATTTTAATCAAAGAAGCGACATTGATATAATTGTTATTAGTTCAAACCTTCCAAAAGATTATTATCAAAGAGCTACTTTATTATTTGAACTAATAGAAACATATGACCCCATTGAACCTCTAGGATTTACCCCATCTGAATTCATTTCAATGATTAAAAGTAGACACTGCACTAGTTTATTTGCTATGAAGGAAGGAATTCCATTATATGGCGAAGATTTCTTTAATAATTTAAAAAAGATTCATCAAGATATAGTAAATAAGTATAAGATTGTTAAGGGCCATTCTACATGGATCCCTCAGGCATTTGAGTAAAATTATTTATTTAAACAAATTAAACTTTAAATTCAAAATTGAGTTTTGGTTTTCCTTCATTGGTTTCTCTAATTGTCATGAGTTTGCAAACATTCAGAAATGTTAACAAATTTCAATAAAAAAAATCTTTAAGGATTATAATTAGGGATTCTAACTCCAAGTTCCTCTAATAATGGAATTAAGAAATTATTATAAAACTCCTTTAAAGGCAACAAATTCCCTAAATACAAATTTAAAAACTCCTGAATTTCATATTTAATTTTATTAATATCAATAAAGAAATATTCAGGTTCAATCTTAATCTTATCCAAATTTAGAGGGTTTAATTGCTTCATTACTAGATAATTCATAAATTGAGTAAAGGTTCTCTCAACTAAATCTTCTTCCTCTTCATTTAGTTCATAGACTTCATGAGCTATTTTATTCCTTAATTCTCCTACTTTTTTAATCAATAGTTCAAGACTTTTAGATACATTTAATTCCTCTATTTTTTGTACCATTGATTTATTACTATGATTCTCAATTTGGGAATCCAAATAGTCTACTAAAGTTGAATAAAAGTGTATTAAGAATTTGAACGAATCTATAGATTTATCTTCTTTCCATTTGCTATATGAACTTCCCCATTGAGCAAAATTTATTTCATCTAATGCATTTTTAATTTTTTTTTTAATATTATCAACTTTTTCTATAAAATAATCTGAATAATCCATATAGGGTTTTTCACGTGGGTTAAACTTATATTTATATGATTGCCCAAATTCCTTAAATGAACCCCGCTTTTTTATGCGAGATGGTTCTTCTACTATTTCTTTTCTACCAATTTCTGATGCAAATTTTATCAGATATCCACATTGAGGACAATAAGTTACAAATGAACCCCGGATTGATGTGAATGGTTTAACTTCAAGCTGATGAGAGCCTTTTGGAAATTCTACAAGCTCTCCTTTAGATTCTACTTGATCAAAACTTGTTTTTTCAAAATGAAAAGATTCAGGAATAAATTTAGAACCACATACTGGACATTTAACTTTTTCTCTCTTTTGTGTCATATTATTTCGTTATGTTTTTTTTTTAATAAAAAATCAAGTAACAAAATAATTAAGCCTTATATTTTAGGTTTACTGAAAAAATCCTTGCAATGTTAGTTGTTTTTTATATTGGAATTATATTCTGTATTACTAGACCTTCCATATCATAAAATTAATAATTTTTTAAGACATACATTATATTTTAGGAAATTATTAGAACAAAGCTTCTTTTATAGTTTAAAAGTAGGAGGAAAATTAAGATGCCAATAGTAGGAATTGATAATGTTAAATGTACAAATTGTGGATTATGTGTAAGGGTATGTCCGAGAAGATACAGCCAAGATAAAGAACAAGAGAAAATTATCTTTAATGATTCTTTTGGATCTTGTTCGTTATGTGGTCATTGTATTGCAATATGCCCTCAAGAAGCAATCCTATATGAAAATTTAGGAGATGAACCTTATACATTTGATGGAATAGTAAATTTACCAAATTATATACCATATGAAAAAATGTATAACTTTCTACGAGCAAATCGTTCAATTAGATTTTATAAACACAAAAAAGTACCTGAAGAGACCTTACAAAAAGTTATTAAAGCAATGGAATGTGCTCCTACTGCTGCAAATCTAAGAGGGGAGAAATTTGTAATTTTGTCTGACCCAGAACAGCTAAAAGCTTTATCTGATGCAATTATAGAAGAACTTCTTAAAAATCCATCAACTAAATCACATTTTGCGGAATCATATGAAATTAGAAAAAAGATTTATGAGTATCCTCTTTATTATGATGCACCACATATAATAATTGTATACTCTTTAGGTAAAACTACTTTTGAACATTTTAATATTGGGAATATAATTACCTATGGACGATTAGCTGCTCAAGCACTTGGTTTAGGCACGTGTTGGAATGGTTGGACACAAATAGCTTTTGAAATTAATCCTAGATTAACTAAACTCGCAGGGATCAGAGGTAAAAGTTGGGGAGTAATGGCAATAGGTTATCCAGATATAAAATATCTACGCTCCCCTCCACGCTCTCGTAAAAAAGTGAAAGTCTTAATTAAGTAAAAATAACAATAGAAAGAGTATAATAATCAGATGCCAAGCGGAATATTATCTCACCAAGCACCGGGATTGATATTAAAAGTAAAATATCCAAAAAAATTTGATGGAACAGCTTTATGTATTAGTACATTAGTTCCTGACGTCAATGTAATTTTTGACCCGTTTTTACCGTTCACATTTAGAAATATTACTCATAGTCTATTGGGGTTATTATTAATTACTTTACCTTTAACACTTATTTTAACAATGCTATTTTGTACATATATTGGACCAATTTACGCTAACCTGACAAAGAGAAATGGAATTTTAGCTAAACCTTTAAAATATTTTGGCATAGATGACTGGGATAACTTAAAGAAAAAAAAATATAATAGAAAATTTTTTATTGTTGCATCTTATTCTGCATTGATAGGAGGATTAACACATCTTTTACTCGATCTCCCCGCACATGAAACTATAGAGATCTTTTTTCCGATAATTATGCAATCTCCTGAGATATTACTTTACTCTATAAAAGATTTTGGTACCATTAATATTGGGCAAAACCAAATAGACGCTGATTTAACAGTATATCAACTTATATGGTTTATTGAAACCTTAATTACGGCTGTTATCGCCGTTTATCTTCTTAGATATATTAAAAAGCATAATTTAATTAGTAAATGGTATAAAGAAACCTGACTTTATTTTCTTTCCAATTTAACAAAAAATATTATATGTCTATTCATAATCTTTTTACATAAAAATCTATTTACGTTTAACGAGAAAAATTTAGAATAATAATAATTGGTAATGTAGAATGAAAAAGAAGAATATAGGATTTATTTTGTTTGGAGTAGCAGGTGGTGAACTTGTATCAATGTTTATATCTCTCGTCGTATTTCCTCGTTTATATGAACAGATGGACATGCCAAAAAAGCTTATTAAAGTTGTTATGACTAATATACTAGTAGTTAGTATAGTAGCTAGTGTTATTCTTGTTTGTGTAGGAGTGATATTATTAATAAAATTTCGTGAAGAATAATCTTAATCAAATCCTATTATTTTAAGGATATTTTTAGTTTCTAAAAAAACAAGATAAGATTTAATAAATAAAAAAAGTAAAAATAGGAGGACAAAAATATTGAAAGATTTAACTGTTATTTTAAAAAATCAACCGGGTATGCTAGCTGATATGGGGGAGACTCTAGGCAAAAATGGCATCAATATGGAAGGACTATGTGGATTTCCCCAAAAAAATGAAGGCATTATTCATCTTTTGGTAGAAGATGAAACCACCGCCCGCTGGGTACTCGAAGACGCTGGTTTTGAAGTACGTGCTGTGCGTGAAGTACTCGTTTTGGATATTGGTAATATTGCAGGGAAACCGGGCACAGGAGGGAAAATGGCTCGTAAAATAGGTAATGCTGGCGTTAACATTGACCTAATCTACCTTGCTGAGAATAACAGAATAGTTCTCGGAGTCGATGACTTAGACAAGGCTCGCGCTGCTTTGGCAAGAGAATGAGAAGGAAACTGATTAAATAAGAATTCATCCCCTTTTTATAAAAATCTTTTTTTTTTCGTTCCGAGTATTATTTAATTCGTCAGGTATGCTATTTCAATTATAAGACTTATTATTAGGTTTTAATGAGAAAGAATTCTCAATGGAGATTGGATAATAGTATATACTACTTTGTCAAGAGAATAACAAAAAATAATAAGTATAAATCAATAAATATCAATAACATGGTAAATCCACTTTCTTTTCCATTACTCAAACAATCAATGCAAGGTTTTGGGAGAAATCTCACTAAAGATTGTAATAAGTGTGGTTCTAGTCGATTTGATTCAATTTTGGATTATATTTCCAAAAAAGATAACGAGCTTTGCTTTAACTGTCGAACTCAAGCAAAAATCTTTAAATTTGTCATGCTTAGATGGCTATCCCTTAATAAAATTGATTCTCAGACTCTTTATAGTTTCACAGCAAATACAACATTTCGCAGGGTATTAAAGAATATCTTTAAAGGATTTGCTTTATTTGGTTTTAGAATACCATTTGTAACTGGAGCACCATTAAGTGTCGTCTGGAACTACACTAAAAAATGCAATTTAAAATGTTCTCATTGCTTTTCAGATTCACTTTTTAATCAACAATCAAAAAACGAGCTTACGACTGAGGATGCTAAAAAAGTTATTGATATTTTAGCAGCCAATGATGTTGTTACTGTGAACTTTTGTGGTGGTGAACCATTAACTCGGGATGATTTACTCGAAGTCATTAACTATACTCAAAAAAATGGTATTTAACCCTCAATATCTACTAATGCTACATTATTAACTAAAGTTTTATGTCAAAAGTTATATGATGTAGGAGTACATAGTGTTTCAATAAGTTTAGATAGTATCTCTGCCAAGAAACATGATTCATTACGAAATGTTTCAGGAGCATTTAATATGGCTATTAATGGGATAAATAATGCTGTTGAATTTGGAAAATTTGATGAATTGATCATTAATACCACCTTAGCAGATTTTAATTATAAGGAAATTCCATTAATTTATGATTTTGTCAAGGATTTAGGTATTTCAAGGTACTATATTTCTCGCATTTTACCAGTAGGCAGAGGGCAATATTATTTGGAGCATGATGTTAGTAAAGATATTAAACGGAAAGTTATGAGGTTTATGGCACAAAAATTTATAGAAAATATTCATAATAATTTTGCATTAGAAGTGTTAGGAAGAGGTATGCCATACTTTAGTAAAACTTGCTATGACTTAAGTCAAGGAAACTATTATCCCCTTTGTGAAATTTTAACTGGTAATGAAGCAAAATACCAGAATTTATTTAAAAGCAATACAGCAGAATTACTTCATCGACTTAATAGGTTTTTTAGTGGATGCGCTACAGGATTATTCTACTGTGGATTAGATTGTGATGGTTATATAATTCCTTGTGCTCCTGCAGGTCATATTAAATTAGGAAACATTTTGAAAGAAGGTTTATATAATATTTGGACTAAGCACCCTATCTTAAAACGAATAAGAAATCGTAAAAGTGTTAGTGGAAAATGCTCAAGATGCAATATGAATAGATTATGTGGAGGTTGTCGCTTAACTGCTTATGGTCTAACGGGAGATTGGTTAGGCGGTGATTTAAGTTGTCCTTATTGATTTTTTTTCTTAGGTCTGAAAAAACACAGGTTTTTTTAACTTTTAATTATTCAAAGTATATAGTGATACAACAATGAGTTGGAGGGAGATAAGACCAATTGTTATATGCTTATTCTACTATAATGAAAAGATTCTTGTTTTTGAAGGATATGATAAAGGAAAGGATGAAATCTTTTATAGACCTTTAGGAGGAGCAATAGAATTTGGTGAATATGGAGAACAAGCAGTAAAAAGAGAAATTAGAGAGGAAATACAAGCCGAAGTAAAAGATTTAAAGTTTTTAACAATATTTGAGAACATTTTTACGTATGAGGGAAAGATTGGTCATGAGATTGTATTGGTCTTTGATGGAACTTTAGTTGATACTTCTTTATATGAAAAAAATCTCATAGTTCAAGAGGATGATGAAAACCAAACTAAATTTAATGCTTACTGGAAAAGTTTAAATGAAATTAAACAAGAAAATCGCCCTCTATATCCTGATGGATTGTATAATTTCATTGAAAAAAACCTAATTTAAAAAAAAAAGTTTTTTAAAAAAAATTAATTTAAGATTAACCTAGTCCTATTATTCTAAGAGCATCTTTAGCTTCTAAAACAGGGTGCACAGTATATTCATATCCTTCAATATCTTTATATCCAGCATATCTCGTGTAAATTGCTTTTAATGCTTTAAAATATTTATCTTCCTCTGTGATTTCATAAATTGAAAAAAATCTGTATTTCCCATCAGCAGAGTTAAAAACATGCTCAGTTTTGACAAAATCAGGTAATTTGGGGAGATCAAGAAATCTTTTTCCAATTTCAGAAGCCATATGCCCTGGGAATTTTCCAGTAATTACTATATATGCCATATTATATTTACACCTTTATTTTTTTTACTTTTAAGATATGTTTAAGTTGTTACTTATATCTCATTAAATGATTTTTTATTAGATTTCGTTTGAAATAAGTATTAGCTTTTAGAGTATATAACTGTTTTCTTTCCAATAGAAAATAATAGAATATTTATTACTAAAAAATTAATTCTTTAGATTTGAAATATTGATAATTTCAAAATTGTATAAACGCCATAAAAACTAATTAATAGTATTCCTTCCCATCTTTTTAAGGTTTTTTCACTCCATAAGAAATATAACGCGATAAATAACGCCAAAAAAAGAACCGGTATATCAAAAACCAGAATTATCCTTGGAACATTAAAATTTATGATTATTGCTCCTGATCCTGTGGCTAATAAAATATCACATATATTGGAACCTAATATATCTCCTACAGCGATTCCGTAGGATCCTCTCCTTATAGCAGTTAAATCAGCAACTAGTTCTGGTAAACTTGTACCAAACCCCACTATTATGATTCCAACTACATTTTCAGGAATATGAAATTCTTTTGATAAATCATGTGCTGATAGTAATGTGATTTCTGCTGCGAATAATAGGATTAAAAGCCCTATCAAAAAAATACCAATATCTTTAGATGTTGATGAGATTTTATGAGGGCTCTCAATTGGTTCAAAACTTACAGTATCTAAGCGTTCTTTTTCAATATAAGTAAGTTCTAGTTTAGATTTTGTTAGACGCCTCTCACTCCAAATTACTAATGATAGATAAATGAAATATATTATTATCATTAAAAGTGCTTCAAATTGAGTAAAAACTCTATCTAAGGCGAAAAAAAGAAAAATCAATAAGGAAATAAAGAGCATAGGACCTTCTCTTCTCAATTCCCACTTACTAACGAAAATCGGTTGGCTTACTGCTAAAATTCCAATGATTAAAGTAATTTGAGTCAAAAAAGAACCAACTTTATTTCCAATTACTATTCCATCAATGTTAGGATCAATGCCCAAAATCTTATCAAGACCACCCATTATGCTTACAGAAATCTCTGGTAAACTAGTCCCTATCGATAATATCGTCAGTCCTACCATTATATGACTAATATGTAAGCGATCTGCAATATTTTCAAGTCCAATTATCACACATTTAGCACCAAAATATAACACAATAAACCCTAATATTAGAAAAAGAACTGATAATAAAACCATAGCTTGTTATTAAAAATAGTATTTTATTTAAACTTTAAGCGTAAAGAACATTCTTTACAATTTTATAAAGAATTATTTAACTAAATATCAAATTTTACAATAAATATGACCAAGTGATTAAAAATATAATTACTCAAAGAAATTCATTTCATTTCAAAATAAAGATTTTAAATGATAAATAAATCAGGATTTTTAATTAATAAAAAAATATTTTATAATCTAATAAAGATACTTGCGAATTTTTTGCCTATTTTTGTTAATCCAGTCTTAATGAATTCTGCTTTTGAAATTTCTCCGTCCTTGCATCTTTGCCAAGCATTCTTTAATATTTTCCAATCGGAACCTAGATTTTCTTTCATATAGTCCTCAATATCGCTCATAGTCTCCATAATTGTTTCAATCATAGATATAACAAGAGAGAGTTCCAGTTTGATCTCTGTAGTATCATCTTTTATATTAGATAGTTTATATTCCATCTTTTCTAATTTGATACTTAGTTTTTTATAACGCTTATACTTAGGATCACTCTCCTTTATATTCTTCATCATCTTTTTCCACGAAGCTTTTATTTTTTTCAAATTATTTTGAAAATTTTTATCAACTTCTACGAAGAATTCCCCTGATTTTTCAGAAAACCCTTTAAAGCCCTTTTTCAAGTCTAGAAAAAATTGGCTGAATGGATTTCTTTTCTTTTTCTTTCGTAATATAACTATATCCTCTTGAGCTGGATCATCATTTTTAGATTTTTCCATATCTGATTTTACACTTGGAAGATTATTCTAACTATCAAATAAATTAAATAAGAATTTAAAATTATTCATAAATAATTTCTATCTTTATTTATCGTGATATATTATAATGGAAAATAATAAAAGTTCAAAATTTGGAACCAAATTCTTATTATCAATTTTAATCTTTATAATATTCATATCCTTATTAGCATGGATTACCTATGGCACATATGAAGGTATTATTGGAAGCTTAGCCTATTTAATCGTTGGAATTTTAAACTTTTTTCCTTGGATTATTCCGTTTGTGGGAATTCCATTGGGAATTTTGGATGTGTTAGGCATCTATGGTTTTAAAATGTACAATTTAACATTAGATATCGCCCGTTTGAATTCCAGTTGGTTGCCCATTGCGTGGTATTGGATTATTTCAATTATCGGAAGTTTAATTGATATTTTTCTAATGTATCTCATAATAACGTGGTTATTAGGGTTAAAATACAAGAAAAAGGAACCAAAAACCAATATAGCTCTAGTAAACTGTAATATTATTGACGGAAATAGAGATAGTAAAATCATTCCGAATGGTGTCATCTTAATTAAGAATATCACTGAAAAGGACGAAACTCCAGGATTAATTACCGGAGTTGGAACTGAAAGTGAAATTGAGATACCAAATGATTTCAAAAAAATTGATTTAGAAGGAACTTATGTACTTCCTGGATTAATTAACGCCCATTGTCACTTAACAGGTAGTGGAAAACCTACCAGATTGATGAAATTAAGCGATAAAAATATGGTAAGGTTATTCAAATTCCTTGCTACACCACTCGGAAAAATAATTTTATTCAAACTTATGAAAAAAAATGCTTTAAATGCATTAAACGCTGGTGTCACAACATTACGCTCTATGTCAGATCCTTTATATATTGATTTAAAAGTGAGAGATAAAATTATTGATGGTAAAATTATTTGCCCTAGATTATTGTGTGCAGGTAAAGGAATTTGTATTACAGGAGGACATGGATGGGTATCCGGTTTTATCGCAGATTCTATCCCTGAGATTAGAAAAGCAATAAGACAGAATTTACGGATGAGAGTTGATCATATAAAAATACTTTCTACTGGAGGAGTTATGGATGCAAGGAAAGTTGGAGAAGCTGGACGACCCCAAATGACTATTGAAGAGATAGAAACTGCTTGTTTTGAAGCCCATAGAGGTGGTTTATTAGTTGCAACACATTGTGAGTCCACAGAAGGGATAAGAGAAGCTTTAGAGGGAGGAATTGACAGCATAGAACATGTTGCTGAAATTCCTGATGATTTGGTGCCTTTAATTAGAAATAATCCCAAAGCTTTAAGAGGATACACCGTGATTGTTCCCACTCTTTCTGCTGGTATGGGAATGGCTGTTTTACCCAAGGAAGAAACGAAAATTACTACAGAAAGTTTTGAAAACGCACAGATTATAATGAAAGGTATGATCCTGGCTTTACAAAAAGCATATAAAGAAAGATTGAGAATATCATGTGGTACTGATGCATCTGTCCCATATTCCACTCAATACGAAGTCTGGAAAGAATTAAAATATTACCTAAAGTATACCGAAATGACTCCACAAGAAGCAATATTTATTGCTACTAAAGGAAACGCTGAAAACATTGGTATAGATGATGCTACTGGAAGTATTGAAGTCGGAAAATCTGCAGATCTAATAGTAGTTCCGGGGAATCCTCTCGAAAGGATTGATTATTTAGGAGAAGTCTCTAAGGTTATAATCAGAGGTCATTTAATTAAACACCCTAAAGTCAAAAAAATAAAAAAATTGAAGGAAATAACCCCATTAGAAGTTTAAATTTAATAATTACTTATTCAGAGGGTATTAAAAGGAGATTTTGGTTTTGTTGCATTCACACTATTTGAATTTTCGCATTATATTCTCTGTTTATTTCGTCTACGATTTCTCTTGAAAGTTCTACTTCTGGAAGGAAAAACACAGGACACTCTTGTAGGATTGCTAAGGAAATTGAGTAGCAATCCGAGATGGCGATGGGATATCTACATTTAATATTAGCTGCCTTTTTGAA
Source organism: Promethearchaeota archaeon (assembly GCA_019057865.1). Lineage (GTDB taxonomy): Archaea > Asgardarchaeota > Lokiarchaeia > Sigyniarchaeales > SOKP01 > Loki-b32. Next base: position 37,397 of record JAHLWP010000009.1, on the reverse strand, counting down.
CAACCATGTGTCACTTATAGTGTTCATTATACCTTCTGTCTTTTTTAAAACCATCTCAGCTTCAGTTATACCTTTTTCGCGACAAGTTATATAGAAAATTTCTAATTTAATTAAATTATGTCCATATAGTATAATCTTTGATTCTTGGGTAAAAACATACGCCTCTAATAAAGAATTAATATTTCGTGCCTCACTCATGAAATAACCAAGCAAAACACTTGTGTCTAAAACAAGATTAGGGGTATCAATTAAGATTTGTTTAGTACTCATTGAATCACTTCTGTTTATTCTTTAATGGGGGCAAGTTTTTCTTCTTCGTTCAAATCTTTTCTTTTTTCGTCTAAATAAGTCTTCTTTGCGGATTTTGGTAATATTCCTTTCAAGCTTCTGAATTCCCGTAAATTTGATTTTCTAATCAGGTTCGATGGTTGGCTTTCTATTAGATATGCAATGAGATCGTTATATGTTATAGCTTGCCCCTTTTGTTCTTCTAATCTTAGTTTGATCCTGAATAATTTTTTCTTGGTTTCATCATCAATTTGGATTGTTGTAGTCATATCATTTTATTTCTATAGAGTTATAATAAAAATAATTCTATAGAATATTTAACTTTAACTATTAATTATCTTTTTAAAATCATCAGGAGAATCAACTCTCTTTCTTTAAAAAAAGACTTCAAGTTTAATGATTGGAAATTCTGATTAATATATATAAAATGCTAACTTATAAGTAAAATATTATGAAAGCGATTGTATATGAAGAATTCGGTTCACCGGACGTTCTTGAATTAAAAGAAGTAGAAAAACCTACACCTAAGGATGATGAAATGCTTGTTAAGGTGTTGGCAACTTCAGTAAACGCCCTTGATATAATTTTTCGGAGTGGTGCTACGCTGTTATTTGGAATGACAAAATTAATGGCGGGATTTAAAAAACCAAAACATAAAATTTTAGGGTTTGATGTATCTGGAGAGGTTGAATCCGTAGGAAAAAAGATAACAAAATTTAAAAAAGGTGATCTTATTTATGTATGTCTTAGAAGCCCTGGTGCAAATGCCGAATATGTTTGCGTTCCTGAAAAGTTGGCCGCAATAAAACCCGCTAATATGAGCCATATAGAAGCTGCGGCGGTACCTGATACATGTGGCACAGCTTTGACTGGGCTTAGAGATGCAGTTACTATTAAAGAGGGGCAAAGAGTGCTTATCTTTGGCGCATCTGGAGGAATAGGCACTTATGCTGTACAAATTGCGAGGACATTTACAACTGAAGTAACAGGCGTATGTAGTACAAGTGCTGTAAGTATGGTAAAATCTCTCGGAGCAAATGCTGTGATTGATTATACTAAAGATGATTTCACTAAAAATGGACAAAATTACGATATTATATTTGATGCGGTGGGTCGAAAAGTAACTTCATACTCAAAATGTAAAAACTCGTTAACTAAGAATGGGATTTTTGTTACAGTTGATCCAGAGTCGGTGTTTTTTAAATATATGTTGAACAAAAAAGTAAGAGGGTACATGGGTAATGTTGTTGCTGAAAAACTTGATTATCTCAGAGATCTCATTGAAGCTGGAAAGATTAAATCAACTATTGATAAAGTTTATCCATTGAGTCAGATTGCCGAGGCTCATAGATACTATGAAGAAGGTCATCCTAAAGGAAAAGTAGTAATAACTCTAAAAGAGTAACCACTTTTTTATTAAGACAATTTAATTTAATTCCCATAAATTTAGTGTAAAAGTATCGAATGGTAATAGATATGAAGATTATAGATCTTGAGGATAAATATCTACAAGAGTATTTTATGTGTCTTGAAGAATGGTCAGATGAGATACAAGAAGCAGGAAATCATAAACAGGTATGGTTTAATAAGATGAAGGATAAAGGGCTTGGAGTTAAACTTGCCGTTGATGATAAAGGAGTGGCTGGTGGAATGATTCAGTATATCCCAATAGAATATTCTAATGCTGAAGGAGTTGATCTCTATTTCATAAATTGTATCTGGGTTCATGGATATCAGGAAGGACGAGGGAATTTTCAAAAAATGGGTTTTGGTAAGGCTTTACTTCAAGCTGCTGAAGATGATGTTAAAAAGAGAGGTGCTAAGGGAATGGTTGCGTGGGGCGTTTCTCTTCCATTTTGGATGAAAGCTTCGTGGTTTAAAAAGAATGGTTATTCAAGAATAGATAAAGATGGGATTGCAACATTGCTATGGAAACCGTTTACCGATGATGCGATTCCTCCTAAGTGGATAAAAGAAAAAAAGCAACCTCAACCAATACCTGGTAAAGTTTTAATAACTTCTTTTCTAAACGGATGGTGTCCCGCACAAAATTTAATAAGAGAGAGAGCTAAAAGGGCCGCAAGTGAATTAGGAGATAAAGTTATTTATCGAGAAATTGATACATTTGAACGAGAAAAGCTGTTAGAATGGGGGATTTTAGACGCTTTATACATTGATGACCAACAAATAAGAACAGGCCCTCCACCCTCATATGAAAAAATCAAAAAAAAAATTATTAAAAAACTTAAGAAATTAGATAAGTAACTTTACAAGATTAATATGCTACCATTTGTAATATGCATAAGATTGAAAAAATAAAGATATAAAAAATAAACGAGTAAGTAAATATGTTGAATTTTAGTTTATTCTTTTCTCTTTTTAGTTATAAGGTTTGATTTCAAATAACTAAAGGAGATAAAAAACCACCCAATAATTAGGCATATCATTATTTTATATTGAATACTAATCATGTTTTTTTGAGTTTCTGTACTGGCAACAAAAAGGGCTATATTGTCCGCATTCGTAGCAAACATGACCATGGCTCCAAGACCACACATGAACCATGTTGCTAGAGCCAAAAATAAATATCCAATTATTCGCAGATCCCCAATAATTTTTTCTTCCTTCTCAAGAAACACTCTATTCTTCCCCCAATACCATAAAATCATAATCAAAAATATTTCAATCAGAATCCCCCCAATTCCAAAAAATAGAGAAGATCTGTATATATCTATATTGATTATAATGAAAATTAATACTAATAGACTCACCAAGTAAATCATAATTCGCTTTGATTCAACATTTATTCTTGTTAAAATCCCCAGAAAAATTAAAATACTACCTATTGGAAATGATAGTGCCCAGAAATAACCGAAAATTTTACCAGGTGTTCCAACAGTTGGCCAATAATCTTCGCCTAACTTCATAAATTCTGGTGTAAGTATCCAAGCAGAAATAATAGAAAATATAAACAAACCTATTCCAATTCCTAAACTAACAATCCCTATAATTTTCTTCTTTTCCATTTTAGTCTCCTCAATTATTCATATGTACGATTTTTCTCATCAAAATTATATAATATTTTAGTATTATTAATAACTATTATTAATAATTATGACAATACTTCAGATTTTAGCAGTTTGTGGAATGCTTAGTCCCATCATATATACTGCGATGTGGATTATTTGTGGAAACTTAGATTCGGATTATAATCATATTCGAGATGATATAAGTTCACTGTTTGCAGTTGGTGCTCCTAATAAACGCTTAGCACAATCATTCGTGATTACAGAAAGCTTTTTATTGTTTGTATTTTTCATTGGATTACATGAAGGTATCAATGATGGGGGAGGTTCCATTGTTGGACCAATTGTTCTTCTGATTAGTTCCATTTTGGGAATAATGGTTGCTCTTTTCTTTCCTCTTGATGAAGGAGGTGAATTCACAACTCTTAGAGGAAAAATGCATATAATCCTTGTAGTCGTAATGGGATTATTAACTATTGCTGGGATGGTGGCACTTTGGATTCGATTACAGTTCGTATCCATATGGAGTGGTTTTGCTACATTTTCACTTATTTCAGCTATTGCTTCATTAATTGGCGTAATTATCTCGGGTATATTTGCCGCAGGTAAGGATAGGGGGATAATTGAAAGAATAATGGTCACTCCCTTTCAACTATACTACTTCGTTCTTAGTCTGATGGTATTTCTGAATAATTAACTTTCTTAGTGTGATTAAACTCCTTTTTTTCAAAAGTAAAATAGTATAATATATAAATTATAATTACTATAATAATTATAATAATTATAGAAAAATTAAATATGCCTACAACAATTCAAATTTCTGAAGAAACAAAGAAGAAATTATTTATGATTATGAATCAACTTGAAAAGGATTGGGGGCGAAGAGTGACTTACGATGAGGCTATTAAGTTCTTATTAAAAGAAGAAAAAATAGAATTTAATAGAGAAGAATTCTTGAAAAATCTTAAAAAATATCAAGGTATCCTTAAACCTAATGAAGGAAAAGATTTACTTAAAGAATTAAGAGAGAAAAACTATGAGCGCGAAAAAAGATTTACCTGAAACATCAATTATTATTGATACTGGAGTTTTAGTTGAATTACTTGAAAATTCAGAATTGGGAAAAATATTTTCTAAACATTTCTTAGAAAATCCACAATTCGAAAGATATTATATCAGTCCAATAACTGATACTGAACTCAAATACATCTTTTGCAGGCGAAATGGGTATCAAGAAGCAAAAAAGATTGTATCTGATTTTTTAAAAGATTTCATTATCTGTTCCGAAAGTATCTTAAGAGATGATGCCTTTCGGTTAAAATGCAATTTTCCAATTTCTCTTGCAGATTCTTATTCATTAGCAGTTGCAATAGTTCTTAATATTCCATTATGCATGAAGAAGGAAAAAGAAATTCTAAATAACATAGAGAAATTATCATCTGAAGTAAAAATGATGTTCATTGATGATTATATTTAAAAATCCAAAGATTATACCTTCTAATATTACCACTATAGCATAAAAATATAGAGCCTTAAATTTAAAATCAATTGATTATTAATTTGTGTAATCATGCCAGAACTTCCAGAAGTGGAAACTTATAAACGGTATTTAGATAAAACATCTTTAAAGCAAGTGATTAAAGAAGTTAAAATAATTGATACTAGAGTTTTAAATGTCGATGATTCTTATCTAATAAAATCAGTAAAAGATAAACAATTCGAATCATCCACGAGACATGGTAAATATGTTCTTGTTCATCTCAAGCCAAAATATCTTGTGTTGCATTTTGGCATGACTGGAGAATTAGAATATTATAATAAAAAAGAGGATGATCCTAAATTCTGTAAAGTCATATTTCAATTCAAGAATGGCTTTAATTTAGCTTATATATCTCGTAGAATGTTTGGAAAATTAGATATCGTTGATTCAATTCAGGAATTTATCGCAAAGAAAAAATTAGGACCAGATGCATTTAAAATGAGCCTTGAAGAATTTAAAGAAGCCACTAACCGAAGAACTGCTATCCTTAAAAATGCTTTATTAAATCAAAGCTTGGTTGCTGGTATTGGCAATATTTATTCTGATGAAATTTTATTCAGAACAAAATTACATCCCAAAACTAAAATTGATTCTTTAAATGAAAGTAAAATAAAAGAGTTATATGATAATATTAAAGGAGTTTTAAAGTTTGGAATAGAAAAACAAGGTGATTTAAGTATCTATCCGAACAGCTTTCTAATACCCCACCGCAAGAAAGAGGAACAATGTCCAATCTGTAATACTGAAATCGAACGTTTTGAACTTTCTGGAAGACATGGATTTTATTGTCCAAGCTGTCAAAAAGAATCATGATTGCTCAAAAAAATAGAAATCTAAATAATAAGAAAATTTGCCAAAAACTTAAAATTTCAAGAAGTAATTATTATTATATTATCCAGAATAAAATCTTACAAAACCGACCTTTTAAAGGGTGTCTTCAATAGTTCGACTTACAGCAAATAATAAAGCTTATATAAAGATTCTCTATTGGGGTATGGCAGCATCGGGAAAGACGACAATAGTTGACACACTTTATAGACTAACAAAAGAAAGCGAAAAAGATATAGTGCCTATAGGTGATTTAACTAAAATTTCTATGGCAAGCGGTGCTACTTTATATTTTGATCGAGGAACCTTTCAATCAACCAACCAAAAAGGTAAAAGAAATATAACCTTCCATGTGTACACCGTTGCAGGTCAAAAAAGATTTTCTCCATTAAGAAAGAAGATATTTGAGGGAACAGATGGTGTAATTTTTACAGTTGATTCCCAAACATATCTATTTGAAGATAATATTGAGTCATTAAAGGAACTAAAAGATACAGCAAGAGGAAAATTAATCAAAGAAATTCCTCTCATAGTAATGCTAAATAAGCAAGATTTAAAGGATGTAATTGGAAAGGAAGATTTCAAACATGTCTTAAAAGATGAAAAACTATGGTTTGAACCAGATCATGAATTATATATTCGGAATCCCATTATTTATAAAACATGTGCATTATACGATAAAAGAAAAGATGTATATCGCAGCTTTTCCGAATGTGCGAGACGAACGCAAAATTATGACAATTTTGGATTTATGTGAATGTTTATATAATCTCTTGAGGTTTAAATTTTACTTATATGTAAATTAAAAAATTAAATGGTGTTCTTATTAAAAAAGGAGGAAAGGATGGAGAATATCTTATATTCATGTTCAATGATTCTATTTTTTATTTTTTTAACATTTACAAAAACGTATAAATAAGTTCTTTACTTGATTATTAAATAACACTACCAATGTTATCAAATGACAAGCATTTTTTTATAACCCATACTAAAAAAAACTAATTAGTAAGAATCGTGCCTTATATGGACCCTTATGCTGCTGATAAAGCAAAAAGAAAAAAAAAAAAATTTGGTTCTATTTCAGAGGTGGAAGCTGTGGCAATTGTGTCCATGGAGGGGTTACCTATCACTTCTACTCTTCCCCAAGGAGTCTATGAGAAAAGAGTTGCTGCTATGACTGCCACGCTTTTTTCATTAGCAAAAAGAGCAGCTTTAAAAGAACTTGCTCGTGGAGATTTAAAGCGAATTCTCATAGAAGGTAATGAGGGAAGTATTATTTTGTCAAAAGCAGGAGAAAATGCTATTTCGTGTAAGCTTTTTGGTAGTAAAGATCAAAACGACAATGGATTTCTAACTCCATTTCCCACTATTTCACCTAGCTCTCCAGGTACCGCAAGTAGTGCCAAACAAAAAGTACAAGAAGTTATTATAGAAGAAGAACCAGAGTATGAATTATATTGTAAGTTTTGTGGCAGTAAACTCGCAAAAAAGCAAAAGTTTTGTAGTTTATGTGGAAAGATGATTATTTAGAGAAGATCTAACAAATACGAATTTGAGAAAAAATTCTAAAGAAATAAATTGTAATATTTTTTAATTAGTAATTAAGCGATTCTAACTTTTAGTTTTCGTGTTGATTGGAGAATTATGAAATGGGATGATATCTTAAAAGTCTTAATTGAACTCGAGAAAGATAAGCATACATTAGAAACAAGAGTTGTGTCTACAGAGGGTTTACTCATTGCATCAGCTCTACCTCAAGGAGTCGATGAGACAAGAATTGCTGCCATGACTACTTCGATGCACTCCTTAGCCAAGGAATCCGTTAACGAGATGAACCAAGGTGATTTTGACCATTTATACATAAAAGGATCAGATGGTTATCTATTAGTCATGCAAGCTGGCCACAATGCTATATTAACAGTTTCTACTAGAGATGTTAGATTAGGATTAATACTTTTGGATTGTAAACGCACTTGCGAGAAAATTGCTAAGTTAGGAGATTTTGACTATGATAATGATGAGGATGAGTTTCATCGGTAAACGATTTGCAGATAGAAAAATTAAATTTAAATAACAAGAAACGTGGCTTCTATGGAATATACTGATGAAAATCTTCGTATTATGTTGGAAAAGTTATTGGAAGTCAATCCCGATATCCAAGGTGCAGCAATCATTTCAGTTCAAGGTTTACCTATATGTTTTATGCTTGCACATAATACAAATGAGGAATTAGTAAGTGCAATGATTGCAGCGATATTAACTATGTCCGAGCATGCTGTAAAAGAGTTTATTCGTGGAGATTTGAAACAAATTCTCATAGAAGGTAATGAAGGGATAATTATTTTGTCAAAAGTAGGAGAGGAATTTATTTTATGCAAATTGGTAAGAAGTGAAGCTAGTTCAACTCTCACATTTCGCACTTTTAATAATAGGCGAGGCCCTCCAGGAGTAAAAGATGCTGCATACGTTGAATAAAATAATTTTTTCAAGCTCAGAAATATTATTCATTAATACATTATTTAGTCAAAATTAGAAAGATAAGAATAAAAATAACTTATATAATTATATACTTCTTAGATAAACCATTTACTATGAAAAATTCTGATTTTAAAGCACCAAAAAAATGTCCAAAATGTGGAAAACCATTAAAAATCCGTCATGGAGATTATGGGACTTACTTGGACTGTACTGGATATCCTAAATGTAAATATACTCAAGATATATCAGGAAAAATAACTACTACTCGAGCAAGTATACCTTCTGTTTGCCCTAAATGTGGAAAAAACTTAGCAATTTATAAGGGAAAATTCGGCATTTTCCTCGGTTGTAATGGCTATCCTAAATGTAATTTTTCATATAACTTCGAGGATCCTACTAATATCTCTTGTCCTAAGTGTGGTAGAATTATGAGAGAACGAAAAGGAAAATATGGCTTATTTTATGGTTGTAGTGGTTATCCTGACTGTAAAATTACATTTGATTTGAGAATTAAAGAGAAAAAAATGATTCTGAAATCAAACATTGATAAAGAAACCATAACTATTGATAAAGAAACTATTATTCAGAAGGGGACTATAATATATTGCCCTCGATGTGATAATATGTTACGCTCAATTACTGTTCCCCGCGGGAAATTAATTTATTATTGTAAAAGCTGCAATATAGGATATGAAAATATAACTTAGGATAAAAATTTTTAATTATGCCCTATTTACTGCCTTTTAACCTTTTTCTTTTGTTAAATGAATTATATTGCAAGCATTGCGGCGCTAAACTTCCAGAAGGACAATCAATTTGTCAAGTATGTGGAAAGAAGGTTTTATAGGGAATTCCTTTTTCAAAGAAATTATTCATATTTTTTAATTGTGATTAATTGTAGGGCAGACCTTTCGTCTTCTCTACAAGAAATCCGCAAAAAATTTGCAATCTTATAAACGAATGAGCAAATTAATAATCTTACTTTAAGAGATTCAATAACAAATATTAGATAGCTTATTATTGATGAAAAACAGCTTGAATTTAATATTCATATAATATACCCCTTTTTGATTAAATTCTAATTATTAATCTTTTGAAAATAATTATTTTCATCTGTTTCAGTCTAAATTTAATAACATTTATTTTTACCTAAATGTACAATATATTTAAGAAATTTTAAGATAAAATTCAATGAGTTGAGATTTATTTAATGTCGAGAAGTATTTTAAAAACTCCTTTTAAAGAATTACCTGAGGCTTTAGTTGAGGATATGTTAATTCAATGTGATGGAATAAGTAGAAAATTGTCAATTACCTTTCAAAAATTATTAAATCTTAAAAAACAAGCGAGAAATACATTAAAAGATAAAAATTTACTAAGAAAAGATTCTGAAATTACATTAACGCCATCTCATCCAACAACTTGTGGTGTAGATGGAGCTTTTGCTGTAGAGAAATTACTCTCTACAGATATAGTTGGTATTGCTGGTGTAGCGGTTGAAGGATTAGCACCTCCAACTGAAGTTAGATATTGGTCAGCACCATATCATAACTCTAACGTTCTAACTCTACCCCATAATGATACTACTACTATGATTTCAAGAGCAATAATGATGTGTATGGAATTGATTCTGGCGGGAAATGCACCTCACGATGTAGTATTTATCGATGGTTCGTTAATGTCACATTTTATTAATATTATTAAAGCTTTAAATCCTAATATCACCCCTGTAAAGGAACTAATCAATGTACTATTTGAATTATTAAATCCGGCATTGAAATCGTATGAAAAAATACTTATTTCTAAAAAATCTGACCAAATATTCACTGGTGTACCTAAATATACTACTATAAATCAAATATCACAAAATATTTTGAATTTGGATGGATTTGAAGATCGTGGGTTACTTTCATTCATATTAAAAGCAGGTGAATTTGTAGGGCCGATGAAAATTGAAAAACCAATATCAAAATGGAGCCTAGATTACTTGCCATCTGATACAATAGAACAATTCAAAAGGATCATAAATGCATTAAATGAGATTAATATGGTTTACTATAGACCATCTGAATTTTTTCCAGTATTAAGAGTGGAAATTGCTCCTTCAATAGCAACGAATAATTATAGGTTAGCAATGTTATTTGAATCTATAAAATTACAATGTGGTGTTCCAGGGATTATAGAACCTTATCCATTATATTTCGCAGATAGAATGGTTAAACATCTAAGAAAAGCCTTACCAGCGATTAGAAGAACAGCAACTCAAGATATGACTTTAAATTGGAAAGGAGAAGAAGGGAATATTTATTTTACCTTACATGGATATCGTACTGATTGGGGGAAATGAGGTGATTAAAAATTAGTAATGTTAATGAGAAAATTGACAAGGCAGAAAGAATAGGAGTAATTGGTTCTCCCTCTTCGACAGGAGAATTAACGATTGATATAATTGGAACTGCGGTTAATAAAAAATTAGTAGGTAAGTTAAGCATTTTTAATTTTATGCAAGATGGAATGGCCCATTATGCTTTAGGACAAATATCTGAAATCGTGATGCGAAATATTTGAGCTAAAGACCCAACTATGAGAGGTATTATTAGACAAAAAGGCCGAGTTGACCCAATCACAGAAAGGCAAGATCTTCATATTGCTAAAATGATGGTGAGTTCTGTTTTTGCTAACAACGATCAACATCTTGTTCCTAGCATACTAGGTACAGTACCACCAACAGGAACTTCCATTAAATTATTTGATGAAGAAATAATGGAGGATTTATTAGATGATTACCAAGAAGAGTTATTTTACTTAGGGAAAGCTTATGGTTCAAACATAAAACTTCCAATGTGGTTTAAACATTTCGACATTGGAAAGGATGGTATTGGTGAAGCTTATCACATTGGTATTTTTGGTAAAACAGGTTCTGGTAAATCTGTTCTAGCTAAAATGATGGTGAGTGGTTATGCAAAACATAAAAATATGTCGATTTTTATTTTGGATCCTCAAGGTGAATTCTCTCTTGAGTTTTCTTCTAATGAAAAATTAAAACAAATAATTGAGAAAGAAATAGGTAGAAAAATTAAAATCTATACAATACAAAATTTAGTGCTTGATTATTCCGACAGTTTATTCAAAGATCTATTAATTGCCTCAGGATTCTTTAATAGATTAAAAATCTATTATGAAGAACATTGGCCTCGTTTTGTAGATGAAATTATTAGAATTCTTAATACTAAAACCCAAATATTTAATGGATTTAAACCTTGGGAATATTACAGAAGAGATGCATTTAAAATAGTATGGAGTTTAATCCCTGATGAACAGTTTTTACAGAGGGTAATTTTTACTAAAGAGCCGAGAGAAAGAGTCAAGAGTGTATGGCTTTCATTAAATGAAGACAGTATGTATGATTTATGGGCAGGAATTACAAATTTATTTAGCTATAAAAGAGCTAAAGACAGTGTGAGATTAACAACTTTATTTGAAAAAGCATCAGAAGGAAATCCTTTAGTTATAATAGATTTATCATCAAGAGAAAAACCTACGAATATCTTGTGGAATGAAGATATTCAATTAATTGCAATACAACAATTTCTTAGTAAAATTACGATACAGACAGAAAATAAATTTAAACAAGGAGGCAACATAAACTCTTTAGTAGTAGTTGACGAGGCGCATAGGTTAGCACCGAGAGGAAGAATAGAAAATGAAAATATCAAAAGAATAAGAACAACCTTTATTGATGCTATTAGAACCACTCGAAAATACGGCCTTGGATGGATGTTTATTAGTCAGACGCTTTCAAGTATCCATCATGAAATTATCAATCAAATAAGAGTCTTTACATTTGGGTTTGGTCTTGGTTGGGGTAATGAATTGCGCGCCCTCCAGGAAATTATAGGAGGTAATAGAGAAGCAATAAGGTTATATCAAAACTTTAAAGATCCGCAAAGTGGTTTAGGAAAACGAGAGTATCCTTTTATGACTATTGGTCCACTCTCACCGTTATTTTTTTCTGGAACGCCCTTATTTTTCAATGCGCTTAATTATCCTGATGAATTTATAAGAGTTAATTTTAAAATATAAATTTTTAAATATTCTTTATTAATTTCCAATATTCTTTTTCTTCTTCAACTTTTGTTTTTACCTTTTCTTTACGCGATAAACTCTTTAGTTTAAGTTTCAAAAAACTTTTATCTCATCTATCTTCAATTTTAAACTTTAAAATAATGTTTTCAAACGATTTCCATTCAATTGATAATCTTTTAAAATATTTTCTTCAGATATTATAAAATTACTTTTAATATTTTTAGGTTCTTGTTTAAATCTATGAGATTGAGCTCCTAATGATAATAGGTCAATAGTTAAAAATAAAAATAATCCTGCTTATAAAGCAGGGAGAGATAATCGGGCAAATCAATTAAATCGTAACAATCCACGATTTCAAGGCAAATCAAAAAAGAAGTAAATTTAAATATTTTTTAATAGGTATTTTATTTAGAAATCGTTAGATAAAACAAAAAATTGTCCCACTTATGACTATTAAAAAGACAGAATTAATGCTACAATTTGAAGCAGAAACTGGAAAGAATGCTATATGGAGAGATAAAATCACTGCAAACTTCAGAAAATGGGAAATTCAACGGAGAAAAAAAGGAAAAGGAATTAAAAAAACTAGTATAACCCAAACTACTACATCTAGTAGTGCAATTTCGGATTTAGAATTAATATTAAATAAATTTCAAGATTTTGAAATAAGGCTATCAAAACTAGAAAATGTAGTTTTTAAGACAGAACCTGAAGAAAAATTTCAAGATATAACTAAACAGCAATTTATTAGAACAATTAATACTGCCTATAACTCTCTTGAAAAAAGATTTGGTGATTTTGTTTCTATTTCAGCTCTTACTCAAAAAATCAAAGATTTTATCCCATGGTCTAGAGAAAGAATACATAATGAGCTGTATAAGTTGTTTATGGAGTATAAGGTTGATTTACAGCCTGGTAAAATAGTTCAAGGTGAACCTTTGGTTAAAGATGGTCAAACTTATGTATGGTTTAAATTAAAGAAAATTTAAAGAAATTATGCAATTGGATGGATATAAAACTCAAAAAGATTGGTTAAAGAAGTGTAAAACTGAAATTATTAATAGAGAAAATCTAAATCCCTTTCCAAAACCTCCAATTGCCATAAACTTTTATAATAATCCTCCTCTCTTTTGTTTTGGCCGAGATGATTATATAAAAGAGATATCTGAAGAAATAAAAGATAGTATTAAATATTTTGAGCCAAAATTACTTCGAGTAATTGGAAAGCAAGGGATTGGAAAATCTACCTTAATTTGCTACTCTGTAGATGAGTTGAGTAAAGAATTTCTCCTCCCTATTGTATATCTCGAAACGAGTGGGCAACCTGAAGATTTTAAGATGAAATCATTTTACCGTCAAATTGTTTCAAGATTGGAAAAGGTAGAATTTTTAGATTTGCTACTCATGAGCACGATTAGTAAAGTTATAAAACTCATTACTGAAAAAGGAGGTAAACTTGAAGAGCAATTATTACATAAGTTTTCTGGAGAGGATGTTTTAAAATTAACTTCTAATCTTGATTATATTAAAGAAAAAACTCAGAATGCTCGTTTTAATCAGAAAATTTTCGATTTAGTCAACGAAAACGCAGCGATATTAAACCGATTTATACCTGTTGATTTAAACTTCTTATTAACTTTTTGGAAGTCTTATGTTCAGAATCCAGAATATATGGAAAGTCTCAACGCCTTTAGAGGAAATGATGCATACAAAGGTTTCAATGTGAGCACTGATAATGATGCATCAAAATACATTGACGAATTAATTGAGATGTTTAGATGGACATTTGATAATAAGACTTGTTTTGTTGTAATTTTTGACCATTTAGAAGCAGGAGGGTCAGGATTAAAAGACAAAGTATTTTCCAATTTGTTTTCATTACTTTTAAATTTGCGACAAAAGAAATTTATGACCATTATTCTTTCAGGCACTTTAGACGCTTATAGTGACTTTGATGATGTACTACAAGGCGACCAACGTCAACAATTAGATTATTGGTCAAAAACTCTCGCCCTTACTAATTTAGATCCTGATACTGTTATTATGGTAATAACTCAATACATCCTGAACTTCTGGAATAAATTCAATTTTAGTCCTCCACATGATAAGATCTTATTCCCATTTGGAGAAAACAGTATTAAATATCTTTATGAAAATAATGGGCAAGATTTAAGAAAGACATTAAAAAATCTATATGAATTAATAGAGAGTTATAGGAAAACTAAAGAACTAGAACTTGTTGATACTTTCTTTAAAGCTTTCAGGGCTTTTAGAACTAGGGATGATTTAACTCTTTCTTATATCGAACAAAAAGAACTTAGGAATAAGCTTTTAGATAGTCATATTCAAGATAAACAGCGATCCACAATGGTTGAGAATGTTTTATGCAAATTCTTTGAAATTTTAAGCACTCAACCTGATTACAATTACTTAACAGATGTGAAACATGAGCCTCCCTTAGGAGAATCAAAGAAAAAGCCTGATGTTTTTTTAGAATTTTTTGGAAATGAAGGTTCTGAATATATAAAGAAGGTCGGAATAGAAGTTAAGATGTATCGGAAAGGAAAAGAAGTTTCAAAAGGAGATATTAATAAAACATTTGATTTGTTAAGAGAGAAAGCCTTAGATTATGTCATTTGGATAACTAATGTTGAATTAGACATACGGCATAGATACAGTCTTCCAAATGAACTATATCCACATTTAGGTAGAATAAGTAAATTAAATGATCTTGAATTAGCTTATATCTCATTAATGGTACATTATGAAAATATTTTTAGAATCGAACCTCCCCTTCAAGATGTTGAATTTATTCTAAATAAACTCAATTTATCCCCTATTACAATTAGAAGTAAATTAAAAGAGCTATCTAAACTCACTGAAATTACGATTCCTTCACCAGAAACAAAAATAACTGAATTTATTCAACCCCCAGTGCATGAATATAGCTCGGAAGCACAATTATTCAAGATAACTCCAATTACACAACGATCCCCCATTGAAATTGGGCTAGAACAAGTAAAAAATAGCGTTCAGAATTATATAAGTGAAAAATCTAAAACAAATAAACAGATAACCTGCGCAAATACAATAAAAGCTATAAAAAAGTTATTAAAAATTGCAGAAAGTGAAAAAACCTGGGATGAAGATATATGGACAACTGCAATTGACTTAAGTAAATCAATTTGTGTAAGAACTACTCCAAAAACAATCTATTTTAGGATTTAATGTTTAATACACTTTAGAAGTTCTTTTTCCAGAATTAGAAATGAATTTTATCCAAAACATTGACAAGATGATAGGGATAAATTTTCCAAATAATAACATATATAAGAGTTTTATTTCGATTGATGAGTTTGGTACAAAAAGCCATAAGGAATCAAGAGCATTACTTAAATAATGTAAAATTATACCTGGTATGAGGGAATTTGTTTTTATGACTAAATATCCCCAGAGTAGTCCCATACCGATTGCCCAAATAACTTGAGCCGTTGTAAAAATAAGATGTTCATAATTAAACTCATGAAGCAGATTTGCATAATGTACTACTCCAAAAAGAACTGCGGAAATAATTAAGGATTTTTTTTCAGAAATGGCTGCCAATAATAGAGTTAATATGATCCCTCGAAACATTATTTCCTCAAATAGTCCAGCGTTAATATTTAGTAGCCAATATGATTCAGGAGGCAATATTCGAGAAGTATCGAAACTGTATTGACCATATATTAAAGATCCAATAAGTTGAAAGATAACAAAAATAAAATAACAGCTAACAGTATACAATAGTATCCTTGAAAAAGGGCGATAATTAGTTAAATGAATCCCATCTAAATAAACTCGAAAAGTATCGCATTTTTTTGGGAGTTTATAAACAAATGGGACAATTAAAAACACTAATGAGCACCAAAACATAAAAGTAACAATGATTTGTATGATCTGGTCAACATTTTGATCGATAGATGGAATTAATAAAGATATAAAAGCTGCAGCAACAACTATAGCTAAATTTGTAACTATTAAAATAATGATTGATTTAATGGGTTTGTCAGCTAGCATTTTTCAATGACATTGATTTTATATTTAAAGTTGGTTTGAGATAATATAAGACATTAGGAGTCCATTTTTAAAACCTTAAATTATTCAGTTTTTAAATATTCCAATTTAAGAGCGCTAAAAAATGAAATTTTGGTTTTAATGGACAGGTTATAGATGGCTTAATTGTAGAATTTTCTTTCATAGTTATCAAACAAATTTTTTAATATGGTTTAAATTTGCTTATTCAATGAAAATTTTTATTATTTAAAAGTTGATGATGATACAAAAAGGATATTCTAAAATAATTGGAAATAATTTGACCTTACGAGTAGCTATTGATGATACAGATGAATTAGAAAGGCTTCTTTCATTTAATGTAACTGTGCATCAAGAAGAATCCTTAAAAAAATATATAAGTCGCTTATATTTGCAACATCCCAAGAGAGACGAAATCTATTGGATTTATATAGAAAAAAAGGATTCCAATAAAATAGTTTCTTCTATTACACTAATGCCATTAGAATGGAATTTTAATGGAATACCAATCCCTATATGTGAAATGGGGCTTGTAGGTACTCTACCTGAATATAGAAATAGAGGGCTTATGGGAATTATGAATAAATTATATGAGAACATCATGAGACAAGAAGGATACCTCCTTTCTGTAATTAGAGGGATTCCCTATTATTATCGAAGATTTGGATATGAATTTGCTTTAAATCTTGATGAACGCATATTATTAAATAAAAGTCAAGTCCCTTCAAGAAAACTTGAAATGATTTCTTTTCAAAAAGCTGCAAAACAAGACTTAGCTTTCATTAAATCGATTTATAATAAAGAACAAGAAAGATTTTTTGTAACCAACAGATTTAATTCAGATAATTTTATGTATAAGTTCATGAATGATGATTTTGACGATAATTTTTTAAGTACATTTCTTATCAAGATAAAAGGAAAGCCAATTTCTTATTTTTCTATTGGCATGTCTTATGATAATGTTGCTTTTTCACTTATAGTTCCGGAAGTCAATGAAGAAAGTATGATTAAGATTTTACAATGCGTTAAAACCCTTAATGAGGAAAAGGATCAAATTGTCTTTCACGTAAATTCTGATACAAAATTTGCACAATATATTTGCTCAATAGGAGGAAAGAGAGATTTAGGTTACGGCTGGCAAATCAGAATCCCAAATATCAAAGAATTTTTGCATGCTATTAGTCCGGTATTAGAACAAAGAATAGAAAGATCTTCATATAAAGGATTATCTCAAGATATTGTAATTAGTGATTATAGAGAGATCTTTACTTTAAGATTCAAAAATGGGAAAGTTGAAGATATTGAGGTAAAAAAAGGATATCCTATCCCAGGAAGTTGCGATGTTAAAATACCTAACTCAACTTTAATAAAATTACTTCTTTCAGATAAAACTTTTGAAGAAATTAAATATATTCTCAAAGATTCAATTTTGAAACCAGGATCAGAAAAATTGATCAAAATTCTATTTCCAAAAAAACCATCTATTCCTGATACATATTACTAATTTTTATAAAAAAATATTATTTTTTTTAAAGAAAATGAGCAGAATGTAATATATAAAAAAAGTTCGCGAAATTGTGTTGAACATTTACAAATATTTATTAAATTTGCATTGAAGTTTTTAAATTTAAACGCTCCTTTAAAAAATTCCACATGATGTTATTAGTTTTTTCTGCGGCTTCAATAATGATACCATGCCCTATATCCTCAAGTACTTCGATAATTGAGTTTGGAATTTTTTCATGCATAGCTTTTGAGTCTCTCAGATTACCTTGATCTTTAGAGCCTACCATTATCAAAGTTGGCTGTGTAATTGTATGTAATAACTCTCGAGTATCAAAGCCCTTAAATGCTTTCCATTGATTGACGTAATCTTGATATCGGGGAGGATCTTTTAACTGAGTAATTAAACCCATATCATTTTTGTATAATTCAAATAATTCCTTGTCTCGTTTCAATTTTTTTCTAAAAGACAATGAGAACATAGAAGAAAGTGTAAGTTGGATTATATCTTCTGGAGTAGCATTTTTAAAAGTCCCTTCTAGAACTTTAAGTTGTTGTTCAAATTCTATATCAGATAAATAAGAAGCAGTTCCTAATAAGATTAGGGTCTTAACTAAAGCAGGATATTTTAATACGAATGCCTGAGCAATAGCACTTCCATTGCTAAAACCGCATAGATGGATTTGTTCTTGTATGTCTAAATACTCCAATAAATCCTTGATATCCTCCACGAAGGTGTCGATGGTATAAGGATCATTTGGTCTCGAACTTTTTCCTTCTCCTCGATTATCAAATGCAACAACCGTCATTTTTTGTTTAAAAAATGATATTTGAAAATTCCAACTCTCTAATTTACAACAATATCCATTAATTAATACAAGAGGCTCGCCTTCTCCTTCTTTTATATAATTTAGTTCGATATTATCTTTCCTAAATATTGGAATTTTAAACCACCTTTTTTCTCAATTTTTACTAAAAATAATTAGATCATTTATTTTTCTTTAAAGATTTCGAATTTTATATTTAAGATAAATAATACAAATCGTTTATTTAATATTAATAAAACTTTCAAGAATTTAATTGAAAAATAAATTGCATTTTGATACTTATACAATTTGCAAAGAAATTCTCTCTAAAATAGCGCCCATTATAGATTATAAACCTGCCATTGTCCAGAATTAGAAATCCTCTAAATTTTTACGATTCATTTATTATAGAAATAATTGATTTTTTCAATTTTGGTAAATCTACTTTAATAGCTTCCCACGTAAGTTCTAAATCCACCCCGAAGTATTGATGGATTAAAATATCTCTCATTCCCGCTATTTCTTTCCAAGGGATATTTTCATGACTGTCCTTAAAATCACTAGGGATGTTTTTAATAACTTCCCCTATAATTTCTATCCTTCTAATTACAGAATCTTGTAATTGCTTAGATTCAAGGAAATCTTATTTCTCCTTGTCCTTAATATACTCTTCAATTAAATTAATCGCTTCTAGAATGTGCTCTAAAAAAATTTTTACATTTTTTTTCATAAAATCTCAACTTGTTCAGCTAAAATTTGATCTTTTAATAAGGGATGGAGAGAATTATACGTCAGTACATCTACTTTACGTTTTAATACTTCCTCAAGTTCTATTTTTAATCTTGCTAAATCTAATAAGCTTTTAGTCCCTCTAAATTCTATTAATATATCTATATCGCTCTCATCAGTCATTTCTTCTCTTACTATAGATCCAAATAAGGAGGCTCTTTTAACCTCATGCTCTCTTAATGTCTCCAAAATTTTTTCTTTAAGCTTTTCAATTTGAGAAACCATGTTTATTTACCAGACTATTCTAATGTTTATTTTATCATTACTTAGTATTATCTTAACTAAGCTTAAAAAACTTATTTATTAAATTAGCTTCTATATTCAAAACCATCACGTTTTAATAGAAAATTTCCTCTATAAAAGATTAATACTATTCTCCAATAAACCTACAAAATATAGATCATCATGAAACGGTTACCATCTTAAAACAATAAAAAGTTATCAAATTATATGAAATCAAAAGTTAATTTCTGTGAAAATTTGAATACAATGTATCGCTCTAACATTAAAGAAAAGAGTTTTATTAAAGATATCGTGAATTTAACTGAGATATGGATAAAAGAACTCTATATAAGATCTGAGACAATAAAAATATACTTTTTTTGAGATTCCATGAAAAAATACAAGAAAATACTAAATAATTTAATTGAGAATTTATGTAAAAAATAAATGAGACTTTAAACATATATATTTTAGAATCATCTTAATTTATACTTAGAAAATAAGAAAAGTGGGGATTTTAAATGAAAAAACTAAAAATTCTTTTGGACACTTCTGTTTATAGTGCTATGTTATATGATAGAGATCCCATACGTCAAAAACAAACAGAAGATTTTTGGAAAAGTATTGATAATTTTGAGCTTTATTTTTCAAATATAAATGTCGAAGAAATAGAAGCAGTAAAAAATGAAGAAATAAAAAAGAAATTAAAGAAATTCTTAAAAAAAGGAAATAAAATTAAGATTACAAATGAAGTTGATAAGATGAAATCTATTTACGTAAAAGAGGGACTTATTCCAGAAAAATTTGAAAATGACGCTCTTCTACTTGCTTTAACAACTGTCTATTCACTTGATATTCTAATTAGTTGGAATTTTAAACATCTTGTTAAAAGAAAGACTCGAATAGGAGTCAATTTGATTAATTTAAAGGAAGGCTATAAATCTATTGAAATACTTGCACCCCCAGAATTATAGAGGTGGATAATATGTTATATGATATAGAAATGCTCTTAAAAGATTTGGAATTATCAAAGGAGCAAAAGGAAGATTTAATTAAAGAATTAAAAGAAGAATTTCCGCAGGATGAAATGCTATTTGAACTACATTTATATCGAGCAGTACAATATTTAAAAAAACTTAAAACTAAAAAATAATTTGAGTTGACCCAATCAATAGCAAATATCCTAATAAAACCTTTGGCTCTTTTAATTTTCCCATGAAAGAAAAGAATTTCTTGAGAAAAGGATTGTTTAAAAAAGGTCTTAAAAATGGTAAAGGGTAAAGAAGAAATTCTCAAAATGCTTAAAAAACTAAAGGCTGAAATCAAGAAAAAATATAAAGTAAATAGTATTGGATTATTCGGCTCATATGTAAATAATAAGCAAAAAGAGACAAGTGATATCGATTTTTTAATTGAATTTGAAGATGATGCTGATTTATTCCATTATATTGGGTTATCCCTCTTTTTAGAAGATCATTTTAATAGAAAGGTTGATGTGATATCAAAACCTACATTGAAAAAAGAATTAAGGGAACAAATTCTTCAAGAGGTAATATATGTCTAAAAATTTTACAATTTACTTAAATGATATTAGAGAAGCAATAAATAGCATAGAAATTTTTGTAGAAGGAATGACCTTTGAAGAATTTAAAAATGATGATAAAACTTCGAGTGCAGTTATTCGAAAATTTGAAATAATTGGAGAAGCAACTAAGAATCTTCCTGAAGATATGAAAAATCAACATTCGCAAATAAAACCAAATATAACAATATCGCGGCTAGGTTCATTCAATAAAAAAAAATGGTTTTTAATTTAAAAAATATCACTTTGATTCGGAAATCGAAAAACTTCAAGGATTTTTTCTTTAAATTAATTATTAACGTTTGTAATAGATCCAATAATTGCAGCTTTTGACTCCTCAAAGCCCATGAAACCATACATATATTTGGAAAACGAATTAAATATCATAGGAGTGAAAAAAGGACTATTAAAAATATGGTTTTAATTTTTTAATCTTTTGTCAATTGGGAAGAAATATACCTCATTTCTTTTTATCTCAATCGAATTTCTTTTAACCACACATTTTTGAAAGGTTAAAAAAATGAAAAAATCTACTAAAATTTCAACAATATTAATACTTTTAATTCTCCCTATATCAATAGGCCTCATATTTGGATTTACCTTAGCTTCTAATACAGAATCCATAGATTTAATCCCTATTGATATTGGTCCTGAATTAAGAACAAAAGAATTACCCATAACAGGGTCATTTTCTCAAAAAGAAATGACACCAAGATTAAAAACGGCTCAATCTGACTACTATGTAGTTGGTGACCCATTGGACTGGTTGATACTTGACGATTATAATGGAGAGTCTTTTTTTGATACTTTTGAATTAAGAGCAATCGGTATGGTTGCAGAACTTTGGGTTCAAGTCGATATGGCTTATCCAGATGGTAGAGATGTCCCAGTAATAACAGATGAACAAGTGAATTATATGTTGGAAGAATTCGAGAATGATATAGCTCCAATTTGTAATGATTACTTTGGAGTCCCTGATTTTCATGATGGAAGCAACTCTCAACTAGTAATAGACGGAGTGGTTCCAGAAGGAACATATGAAGATGAAAGTGGAAGAACAGTAATCCTGGTTTCCAATATTAGAGATACGGCGTATTATGTTAGAAGTTATCCTTATTACATTGTAGGATTCTACTGGTCCTATTTTGAAAGGCAATTTGACAGGAATATCATTTCGATTGATAGTGCTGATTGGGAAAACCGAGTAGGTGATGATGCTGCTAGACCAAACCTTTATGAAGCTACTGTGGCTCACGAATATCAACATCTCATTCATGATGATTATAATCCAGAAGATGATACTTTCATGAATGAAGGATGCTCAATGTATGCAGAACCATTATGTGGATACCCTATTGATTGGGGATCTATTAATAGTTTTCTAGCTACTCCAGATAATTCATTAACAGTATGGGGAGATCAAGGGAATATTAATATCTTAGCTGATTATGGACAAGGATTACTTTGGTCAAAATATTTAAGTGATCATTACGGTGGTGTTGACTTTATCTCGTATTTTGTTCAAACAGGAATTCCAGGGATAGAAGGGATTAACAATGCTCTTGAAAATTTTGGAGCCACTGAATCCTTTGAAGAAGTTTTTTATGATTGGACACTTGCAAATCTTCTACATACAAATGAAATTGGAAATGGAAAATACAACTATCTTACGATTGATTTAGGATGTGAAGATGCAGACCCAATTAGAGTTTATGATGTTAAGAGACCATGGATTCCTCCAAAAACAGGAGCCGATTTTGGTCAAACAAAAACCATATTACATAAAAATACCGAAGTTTATTTAGTAGGATCTTATGGTACAGATTACTTTATGTTAAGTGGATTAAGTGAATCAATGAGCCAAGAATTTATTTTTGATGGCAATGACGTTGCAAATCCTCCTATATGGACAAGAGTAGATCAAGATGGTGACGGAGATCTTGAGTGGTACTCTACAAGTGCCGGACCAGAAAAGGATCTTTCAATGAACACAGTTATTAATGTACCTACTGGTACTGCCACTTTATCATTTGAAACATATTACGACATTGAAGAACTTTGGGATTATGGATTTGTTCAAATATCTGATGACAATGGAGAAACCTGGACATCATTAGAAAATGAGTATACAACAATGGATCATGATCCTGACGCA
The DNA here is from genome assembly GCA_019057865.1 of Promethearchaeota archaeon. GTDB lineage: Archaea > Asgardarchaeota > Lokiarchaeia > Sigyniarchaeales > SOKP01 > Loki-b32. Next base: position 14,023 of record JAHLWP010000009.1, on the reverse strand, counting down.
TATCCTGCGATTGTAGAGAACTTACCAGGATTAACGGGGTCATTTGGCTGGGATACTATGCATTTTAATCTTACCCGTTATGCAGGACAAACAGTTCGTTTAAGCTTTAGATATATGACAGATTGGGGAACAGAAAATCCAGGCTGGTGGGTGGATAACATCAAAATTAATGACGTATTAATTGATAACGCTGATGATATGGTTGTATTCACCACTCCTCCTCTACCTGAAACCGACTTTGTTGTATCTATAGTTGATGTTACTGTCATTAACGAAATTCCATCTTACAATGATGTATTTGAATTATCACTTGATGATGTTAATGAGTTTGGTTCATTAGATTTGAGTGGCTATATACATGAGGATGGTTATTTGATAGTGATAGTCAGTCCTACTGTAGGTCCTGCAGATTACACATACGAAATAACAAGATAATAATTATTTTATCATCTCTTTTTTTTTTTATCTTTGGGACCTCTTTTAGACCCTTTTTTTTAAAGTAAAATACTTAAATGTAAAAATTTAAATAACAATAAATCTCAATTATCAAAAGTATACTTTTAAGTACTCACAAACAAATAAAACCATAAATCTTATCTCCATTTTATTTATTAATTCTTGTAGATAATAATTCAATAAAGAGCTAGAATTTATATGATTCATAATTTATCTCCAGATTATATGATTTAATATGAAACGAAAGGATCAATATAGCCGAAAACTAGAATTTATAATTGATAAGATTTCTTTATTACCTGATAATATTGAAGAAAATATTTTTTACATTGATGCATTATTCTACCGCCTACAAATTTCTATTGATGCTGCAATGGATATAGTTGCAATGTTGTGCAAAGATTTGGGTATAACAGTTCGGGACGATTATTCGAATATTGATGAGTTAGAGAGCCTTAATATATTCCAGATGGATTTATTAAAAGATTTACGCCGTTTGAATGGTTTAAGAAATGTACTGGTACATAGATATAATAAAATTGAAGAAGAAAGAATTATTCAAGAAAAAAATAATTTTGCGGATATTCTTAAAAAATTTGTAAAGGAAGTGGAGAAAGTAATTAATGAAAAACTCTAATGATCTAAATAAAGTTAAAAAAGATTTAAAAAAGCTGGATAAATACTGGGTAGTAATTTATGGGAGTTATCTTTCTGATTATTATATTCCTCATAAATCTGATATCGATATTGCAATTATTACCCAAAAAAGAAATAAAGAATCAAATATATCAATTTGGAAAAATTTTTGGGGGGAATTCCCTGAGACTTATGACATAAAAATCTTTGAATTACTATCATTAAGCTTAAAAATTGAGGTCATTGAGAACTATCAAGTTGTTTTTGGAAATCCTCTTGAAATATCAGAATATTTTTATCATTACCGTTCAATTTGGAAAGATATGATTCACAGAATTGAATCCAATCGTTTTAAGAGTATTCAAGAGAAGATAGAATTATTAGAACAAAGAAAAAAATATCTCCAATCATAAATTTGGAGCACTTAAAAAATTATGTAATATGTTTAACTGAGATAATATAAGATATTAGGAGTCCATTTTTTGAAAACTCAAATCAAACAATTAATTTTCAAACCTCTATTTTTAAGGACTCACAAACAAATAAAACAATAAATATTATCTCCATTTTATTTATTAATTCTAATTGATAATATTTCTATAAAGAGTATTAATTTATGCTCTTGAATTCTTTTCTTGAGAAAAGGAGTTTTTAAAAAAGGTTATAAAAATGGTACACGACAAAGAAGAAATTCTCAAAATGCTTAAAAAACTAAAAGCAGAAATTAAGAAAAATTATAAAGTGAAAAAAATTGGATTATTCGGGTCATATGTAAATAATAAGCAAAAAGAGACAAGTGATATCGATTTTTTAATTGAATTTGAAGATGATGCTGATTTATTCCATTATATTGGGTTATCCCTCTTTTTAGAAGATCATTTTAATAGAAAGGTTGATGTGATATCAAAACCTACATTGAAAAAAGAATTAAGGGAACAAATTCTTCAAGAGGTAATATATGTCTAAAAATTTTACAATTTACTTAAATGATATTAGAGAAGCAATAAATAGCATAGAAATTTTTGTAGAAGGAATGACCTTTGAAGAATTTAAAAATGATGATAAAACTTCGAGTGCAGTTATTCGAAAATTTGAAATAATTGGAGAAGCAACTAAGAATCTTCCTGAAGATATGAAAAATCAACATTCGCAAATACCCTGGAAAGAAATTGCGGGAATGAGAGATAAGTTAATTCATGCTTATTCTGAAGTTGATTTAAAATTAGTCTGGATGACTATTAAACAAAGATTACCTGAATTAAAATCTGTTATTGAAAAAATATCAGAAAATAATTAGAATTGATTATAGCAATTGCAATATGGTAAACATCTTCAGAATGTGATTCATTAATAGCTCGAATAATCTCCTTTGTGAGTAATCTCAAATAAATTTAATATGTCATTTAATTACTTACTAATCCACTAATAATATAACTTATCCATAAACCTGGTTTTTTTGGTATATCAAAATCTATCCAAGCTGATTATACATCAATTGATCTTCTTTAACTTTTATTAAAAAGTTTTAAAAGTTCTTTCCAGATTAGTTTAGTTATTCTATCAAAATTACTGAAGTCAGAAGTTAATTATAGTGGTAATTAAGTTGTTTGATACCTAAGGACCCATTTCAAATTATTTTTAATGTCAATAACTCCTTTAGTGAATTCGACGATTTTTTTAACTGCGTCATATTCATTCATTGAAGATAGTGTTCCGGATAAAGTGACAATGCCATCCTTAACTTTCACATTAACCTTTTGAGCATCAATATGAACAGAGTTTTGCATTGATGTAATTATAAGATTAGTAATATCTTCATCAGAGATCTTTACTTCAGGTATGATTGAAATTTTATTCTTAACTGAAACAACACCAGAGATTTGAGAAGCCATTTTTCGGATCTTTTCGCTTTTCCAATATGAATTCACAGTTCCCTCTAAAATAACATTGCCATCATTAATGGATACTTGAACATCATTGGAATCTATCTCTGAATTTGCATCTAATAGACAAAACATAGCCTCCTTTACATCTTGATCCGATGGCATCTCATAGGAACCAGGAAATTTTACTTCAATATCATTAACTACCGATTTTATTTCAGTCACCATTTGTGTTTCAATTTCAGCTAATACTTTTTCAGGATAAGTTGAAACACATCCCTTTAATATAGCAATACCATCATTTACAGAAACTTCAATTTGAGATTCGTCTATCCTCTCATCCCAAGTTAATCTATCCCTTACAATTTTCTCAAGATCATTCATATCGTTCACTTTTTCCATAATCATTCATGAATTAAACTTTAAAAGTTATGATAAATAATTCCTTCAGTAATTATTAATCGCTTTGGGTTTAAAAATCTAATATCTATAAAAATAAAGTTAATTAATTTGTTGAAATTGATTATCTTTGCTAATTTTAAGGAGATTTGAAAGATTTCAAAATTTCTTTAATTTCTTTATGTTCAATAAGTTAATTCCTTATTAATGTTTTTATTCCATTATAAGAGCATTTATAAGTTTGAAATTGTTTTGACCTTATAAGATATTTTGATTTGGTGAAATACTATTCCCGATTTACTAAAAAATAAATGTGTGCCGTGTGAAGGTGGGATACCCCCTCTAACTGAAAAAAAAGAAAATAAATATATTAAAGAAATAGAGGGATGGTCACTTATGAGTGAAGGAATTCATCGAATTAAAAAGGAGTTCTACTTCAAAGATTTCAAGGAAGCTATGAAATTTGTGAATAAAGTCGCGGATCTTGCTGAAGAAGAGGGCCATCATCCAGATTTCTACATATATTATGATAAAGTCGTGTTAGAACTCCATACACACGCAATCAAAGGACTCCATCTTAATGATTTTATAATGGGAGCAAAAATCAATGAAATATATAATGAATAATTATTTACATGTTTTTATTAACTTTATGAAATGAATAATTGGAGATTAGAGAGACTAAATTACTTTTCAGGTACAAAGCATTCTTTTATAAGCTTTCCTTTTTCGGATAAATTCATAACAACTACTTTAGGTCTACTCATGGATTCAAGAGCATACTTTATCCCTTGAGTTCCTAATCCTGAAGATTTTGTTCCTAGGAAAGGAAAGTGATCGGGTCCTCGAGAACTTTTCCCATTAACCTGAATTGTTCCTACTTCTAATTCTTGTGCGATATTGAAAGCTAAATCAATATTTTCTGTAAAGATCATCCCCTGAAGACCATATTCAGATTTATTTGAAATTTTAATTGCTTGTTCTGCACTATTTATTCTTATAAACGGAAGAACAGGACCAAAGGGTTCTTCCCAGGCAATTCTCATATCTACATTAACATTATCTAAGATTGTTGGCCATATAATATTACCTTCACGTTTATTTCCACACTTTAATACTGCTCCCTTCTCAAGAGCATCATCTATTAAACCTTGAACATAATCACATTGTTTTGAACTAATTAATGGTCCAATAATATTGTTTTTTGCAGGGTCTCCAATTGTTAATTTTAAGGTTTCTTTTGTTACCTTTTCGATCAATTTATCTGCGATTCCCGGCATGGGTAAAACCCTCTTGACGGCTGTACAACGTTGACCGCTAAAAGAGAAAGCTCCTGAAACGATTGCTTTTACAGTAATATCCAAATCTGCATCATCTAAGATAATTGCAGCATCTTTACCTCCTAATTCAAGTAATAGAGGCTTCATACCAGCAATTTTTGCTAGAAATTTTCCTGTTTCTGAAGATCCTGTAAAATTTATCATGTCAATTAATGGATGACTTACTAAATAATCTCCAATTTCAGAGCCACGCCCCGTTATAATGTTGAATACTCCAGGTGGTACTCCAGCTTTTTCTAAAATTATTCCAAAATGAAGAGCAGTTAAAGGACCTTGACTTGGAGGCTTCATGACTACAGAATTTCCGGCCATAAGAGCAGGGGCAATTTTCGATCCAGTCAAATTAAATGGATAATTGAATGGGCCTATACATAAAACTACTCCTAAAGGTACCCTATAAGTTATTGACAACTTTTCTTTAGAATAACCTTCAAAAGCATCACCTATAATTGTTTCACCCGAAATTTGCAAACTTGATTCTGCTGTTGCTTTAAATATTTCTGCGGTTCTAATAATTTCCGAAATTGCACTATTAAGTGGTTTACCTATTTCTCTCATTAATAAATGTCCTAATTTCTCTGACGATTTAATCATTAGATTTGCCGATTCATTTAAAATTTCAGCCCGTTTATTTAATGGAAATTCTTCCCAACAATCAATATTTTCATGAGCTACTTTGATAATCTTATCTGCTTCCTCCATTGTACAAGCTTGAACATTTGCTATCAATTCATTATTATATGGATTATAGACTTGTATTAAATCTCCTGAAGTTGATTTCCTCCATTTACCATTTGAATAATATTTATAATCCTTGCCATCTTTCATTATTGAAAAATCTAAATTATTTATCATTTTGATCTAATATTGAATTTAATTAATATTAATTTCCTAAATATCATTTTATATTCTTATATATTTTAGGATTTCTTTTATAAATTCTAGAATCCTTGGTTATATAAATTCTATTAAGAACTTTATTTAATTTTTAATAAAATAAATTATCTTAACAAAAATTCTATTTACAAAAACTAGAGCCTTTAGACTTAAATGCTGCTAATTCTTGGAGAGAATTTGATGAAAATGTAAAAATTAGATAGAAAATTCTATCTTAATACTAAGGAAGTCTACTTGTAGGGGCTTTAATATAATATATGAGGATATCATGAAAGGTCAATAAAAATACTATATTGTGTTTTTCGAAGTTACTTATTTTTTCAAATAAATATTAAAAAGACATTGTTTAAGAAGTAGATTTTTTTCTTAAACTTTTACATACATCTTGAATAAAAAGTTCCTCATCGAATTCAATGTCTTTTAATTTATTTTGCGTCATATGAGGAATTATTTTATTGTTCTGAATATTTTCAATACAATCTTGAAATTCTTTTATAATATTTACACCTCAATTAACAATATATTTTTAAATTAATAAAGAGTAGATTAACATTTACTAAAAAAATAAAGAAAAAAAAGAAAAGATTTACTCAATTTGGACATTAACAGTGTGCAATTCGACCTCTTTAAAAGGTACATTGATTTTCAGTAAGCCTTCTTTATAAGTTGATTTTGCTTTATCAGGTTCAACTGGGCAGCATAATTTATAAGATCCAGTATACCTAACACTCTCTGTTTCACCATTTACAGTGATATAGTCTTTATTCATTTTCAATTCAATAGTATCTTTTTCAACTCCAGGTAAATAAATTTCTATGTCATAACCAGTACCTTCTTTATTGGTGAAAGCGCAAATCTGCGGAAATGCTCTTAATTTTGACGATTTATCTTTTTTTTCTTCAATCTCTGTTTCAGTTTCTTTTGTTTTAGACAAAAATTTCACCTCAAAAACTATTTAATTTCTATTATTACAATATGAAAATTTATCATAATAATTATTTCCGTGATTAAGACTAAGAAAACCTGATTTCTTACAAATAAAAAGAAAGCATTATTGGGATTGTGTCTTTAAAGTATAAATTTTATAATATTTTACATTGAAATATTCTAAAGTCTTTTAAAGTTAGTTTTAAATAAAAAAAATTAAAATCAAATATTATTTAAACATGTTAAAATTTAAGTTCTAATGTATTTTGCCATAATCCATGAATATTACAGAAAGAAAATGCAATAATTGTTCCAGATTTTTCTGTTTTGAATGTAAGGCTGGTTATTGGATCTGAATAAATAGTACTTGAATTTGCTCCATCAAAAGATGCTCCATGAGCGGAGAATTCTGATTTACCAATCTGATAAGGAAATTTTTCTCCTTCAGGTAAGAAGTAAACATCAATCCATCTTATATGATGCTCTGTTGTGTTAGGATGTGATACTAGATTTCGGAGAGGCTGTAAAGTTAACCTTTCAACATGGCAGACCATTTGTTTTCTCTACAAGAAATCCACAAAAAATATGCAATCTAATACATGAATTATCAATTTTAAAATGACTTTTAGACTAAAATCTAATTTAAAGTATTATTGAATTTAACCTATTATTATTTAGTTTTAACTTATCTTTATCTATCGTCATTTTATCCATTACCCATAATATTAGAGTTTTTCAGCAAATCTTTCCGCGAAACTGCGAATTTCATCCCAATCACGAAAATCATTATTTGAAAATCAAAAAATTTAAAGCAATATAAAGACCACAGTAATACCATCATTCATCATGAAGGCCATATAGAGATTATTATTTGAAATTAATTACTTGAAAATTATCTGTGACCAATCAAATATTTAGAATAAGAATTATAATAATAATTAGATATTAATTAAATTTTCACCTAAGTAGATAATACAATGGACTCGAAGACAATCAAAAGCAAATTAACATCTATATCTCAAAAAAGTCTTTTATTAATAAGAAAAGAAAAATTACGGAAAAATATTGAAGCCGCGCTTAGATTGTTAAATACGAAAAAAGAGCCGCTTGAAATCGCGGATTTATTTATTCATAATACTTTTAATTTACTAGAGGATGGAATCCTTAATAGATTTCCACTTATGAATATAGAAGAAGTAAAGGATAAAGTCAAAGCAAGTTTAATAATATCTACTAAGCTAAAAAAAGCCAAAAAGTGGAGTGTATTTTCATAGCAGAATTAGATGATATTTTATCTCGATTAGAAAAAATATTTGAAAAAATTCGTATCAAATATGTTATTGTTGGTGGAATTGCTTTAATCCATTATGGTCATGTTAGAACTACCCAAGATATTGATCTAATTATTGAGAATGATGCCTCTAAAATCCCGCAGCTAATTGATTTATTAAAAGCATTTGAATTTGATGTAATGAAAGACCAATTTTATAAAGGATACCGAGAAAAAACACATATTAGTGTATTTGACAAAAAAAGCTATTTAAGATTAGATATTAAATTTGCCGAAGAACAGAGAGAAATTGAGGTTTTAACTAACGCAGTGCACGTAAAAATTCTTAGTAAAGATCTATTAATTGCACCTTTAGAATACGTCTTGATAGGTAAAATCTTATATTTAGGAAATATAGAAGATGTCCCAGATTCTGAATTACTTGAATATCAAGATGCTATTGATTTCTTAACATTATTTCATGTAAATAAAGAAAAAATAGATTTAACTTTTTTAGAAAGAAAAATTAAAGAATTAGGGCTAAATACTACATTAAAGAGGTTAAAAAAGATAAAATTTTAATGTTTCTTTTTATACAGTATACAGTAAAAAAAATTTACCAGTTAGTTCGATAAGATAATTCTTACTTTCTTTCCGCTAATTTCAACAGTTATATTATTATTAGTTACATTTTTTCCAAGAGTTCTTGACGATCTTTCAATCAGAAAAAAGAAAAGGAATACTATGAAATGATAACAAAAAGATATAAATGCTAGCGATGCTACATTTAAATTAATGACAAAATTTGTTTTTGATGCTTGTTCACTAATATATTTGACTAAAATTAACTTAAAGGAAAAACTTACTAAATTAGGAGAAGTTATTGTTAGTCAAACTATAAAAAATGAATTAGTAGAAGAAATTGACCAATTTGAAGATGCTAAGATATTGAATAGAAATATTGAAAAAAAGAAAATCAGGGAAAGTAGTTATAAATTAAAGAATTTTTTTACAACTAAAAATTTAGGAAAAGGCGAAAAAGATACCATAGAAATATGCCTAAAAGATGATGGTGTTCCTGTAACTGATGATCATAAAGCTTTAAATCTAGCTTTAAGTATAGGTTTAAAACCTAAAACTTCTGAAGTAATTTTATTAGATCTTCTTAAAAAATCTGTTATTGATTATGAGAACTTTACAAAATCATTCGAGGAGCTTGCTCTTATTAAAGCATTAAAACCAGAAGTTGTAAAATTCTTCTATAAAAAAGCAAAAGAAATTATTAAAAATAATATAAATAACTCAACGGAGGAAATTAAATGACCAAACAAATGAATTTGAGATTAGATGAAGATTTAATCAAGGAATTTGAGGAGCTTGCTGAACAAGAAAATTTAGATCGCTCAGCATTAGTAAAGAAAATCTTAATTGAAGGATTACAGCAAGAGCGTTTAAATTTTGCTCTCCAAAAATATATGATAAAGGAAATCTCCATTGAACGTGCGGCAGAAATTGCAAGAATTTCTTTGCACGATCTCATTCTAAAGATGTCTCAACTTGGTATTCCCTCTAATTTAACTATGGATGACTTTGAAAAAATCTTATGAGATAATTTTATAGAGAGGAAGGAGGGAACAGAATGAGCAAAAAAAAAAGATTATTCACATTTTTTAATGTGAAAGCTAGTTAAAAATGGTGAAAATGACTATATTGAATAATAATTGAAAACGCAAAATTAATTTGGTGATAGAGATAATTAAGGAAAATAATACACAAAAAAATAATGGAATATTATATACAGAATGGGTTCCAGCTGGAAGATTTATAAAAGTTGTAGTGTTATTTGCATGTATATTAATTGCTTCTCTCGGGATTATAGTTACTGCTTTCTTACCCATAGAATTGGCATTTATAGGGATTATATGCGGTGCTGTGAGTTTGCTTATTTTTCTTATGTATTGGAATTACCGAGGGTTAAAAATTACCTTAACCAGTAATCAAATCGAAGTAGCATATGGTATTTTTAACCATAAAAGAATTCCCATAAAAAAAATAACCAGTTGTGATAAAACTAAAGCAAATTTTAGAACTTACGGTGGAGTAGGAATTCGATTTGGAGTAGATGGTTCATGGGCCTATAACACAGATTTCGGAGAGGCTGTAAAATTAACCTTTCAATCTGGCAGACCATTTGTTTTCTCTACAAAAAATTCGGAACAAATATGCAATCTAATAAATGGATTATCGAATTAAAAATAAATATCAAATCATACATCAAAAGCCCATTCTCCATTTCGCATTATTGGTTCTGTTTTTTTCTCATCCAATATTCCATCTACATCCATTTCTCCCCATGGTATCCCTATCAAGAAATTATTTTATAAATAAAAATAGGAAATAAATAAAAATTTTTTTAGTTAGAGAATTTCTCAGTAGTTTTGAATTTCGTTTCTTAGTTTGACTAATCTGTGAGGAAAATTTGACATCATAGCATCTACCGATTGTCCTTTATAATTCATCTTTAGGAATTTTTGCATTGATCTATTAAAGAGTAAGCCCCAAACATAAAATCTAAATCCATTTTCTTTTACCAATTTAAATAATTCAAAATTAGCAAAATTATAGTTCACATTAATCCCTTGGATATTTAGTTTTTTCATACTTTCTATTTCGAGATGCTTTTTCTCAATGATAGAATGCTTTAGAAAAATAGTATTAATCAATGTTACGTTTTTATCGAATTCTCTAATTTTAGAAAAGATATTAGGTAGTGGAAAAGAATCCATTGATGTTTTCGCTATCTCAATTTTATCAATTAAATTAAATTTTCTCGCAATTTCAACTATTCTTATACCAACCTCAGGGTCTCGTATATCAAAATTATAGCGGATATTATAATTATGAAATTCACTGAAAAATTCAGGTAGAGTTAGAATTGATTCATTATTATCTAATCTTAAGGGTCTAATCTCATTACTATCTAAATCCTTAATTGGTACATACTCTCCATTTTTTTTTAGACTTTGCTGAAAACACAAAAATATTTCGCCATCTTTAGATAATTTTGCCTCAGTTTTAATGCCATCAACTCCCACTTCAATTGATTTGTGAAATGAATCAACAGTATTTTGGATATCTATGAATCCAGAGCCCCTATGGCCCCAAACAAAAGTTTTATTCATTATTCAACACCTCAATTTCTCTATTAATTTCTGAAGCTAACCCAAGTAAATCAAAGTATACAACAGCATATTGAAGATCTCCTTCCATTTTAAGAGTACCCTTGAAAAATTCACGAAAACTAACTTTTTTTCCAGCAAGGATATCACTCATGACTTTTTGAGAGCAAATAATATCAATAGTTGCACCGCTTATTTCACCTTTTCCAAATTTAAATTTGCCGTTCCCAAATTCTACCCAATAGGCAAAATCCGGATTTTCTAATTTAGTCTGAACAATAATCGTTTTTAAATTATCTAATTCTTGACGAAATTCTAGATTTTCTTCCGATAAGCGCTCAAATCCATGAAAGATTTCCATTATACTACTGTTGATACAACAATTTTCACAGAGAAAATTATCAAACGAAATTACTCCACATCTTCCCATGTCACATTCCCATTTGTTGGTTTCATTGTTAATAGTAACACTTTGTCCGCATTGTAGAGGTACAGTCTCTATTTTTATTCCACAATTGCTACATACTAAACTCATCTTTACATCATCTTTAATTTTAATTTTAATTTATACAATTATTCCAACCTTATTACATCTATTAAATGTCCATACTATATTCTAAGTAGAAACAGTGAGAATCGAAAATTTCAATAAGGGATTATAAAAAAAAAATTTATAAATTATTAATTCACTTGAGGATTGCTTTTCTTAGATTTGGAAATCTTCATTTCCTTTATTCATATAAATTTAATTTTAATAAACAATTAAAAATTTAATGTTCATTTTATTTTCACTAATTTTTATATTTATTAAATGAAAAATTAACATTTCATTCTGGCAGACCATTTGTTTTCTCTACAAAAAATCCGGAAAAAATATGCAATCTAATTATTGGATTATCGAATTAAAGATAAAGATCAAATCATACATCAAAAGCCCATTCTCCATTTTGAATTATTGGTTCTGTGGTATCATCTTCCAAGATTCCATCTACATCCATTTCTCCCGAACCAATCATAAAATCAAGATGGATAAGGCTGATATTGCCTCCAGCAGCATGAATTCTTCATCAGTTAAAGCTTCACCATTTTTCAATGTATCTCTGTAAGCTTGACCTTAACAAAAAATTTTATAAGTCTATTGATATAAATATTTATATAAATATTTATTATTCTATGGTTGATGATATGACTTCAAAAATGATTTCAATTCGGGATGATGTATACAAAAGTCTGAAGAAATTAAAAGGTCTGAACGAGAGTTTCTCTGAATTAATAGAAAGGTTGATATTAAATCAACAGAAAGATCCTCTGAAACATTTTGGTATTGCCAAAAATCTTTCGGAAGAAATCTTAAGTGAATTTGAAAAAGCTATCATTGAGGGAAAAAAGAACGATGCACTTCAATCCACTTCAAAATTTACTGAATTATGGGAAGATTAATCATGATATTAGTTGATACTACAGTAATTATTGACATATGGCGAGGTAAACCACAAGTAAAAACCTTATTAAAACAATATAAAGAAGAATCATTATTCATTTCTGCTATTACTATTGCTGAATTATATGATGGATTAGGATATACTAAAGAAAAGAAGGGAAACGTCGTTCATAATAAAATTAAAGAGCAAATTGAAAAAGTCTTATCTGGTTTTCATATAATTCCCATCAACATTCTAATTCTCCAAGAATCTGGAGCTTTTAAAGGGAGTCTAAGAGCGAAAGGAATTTTACTTGATATAGCAGATTGTATAATTGGTTTGACTGCAAAATTATTGAATGCAGATAAAATCATTACCAGAAACACGCGCCATTTTCAAGAATTTGGAATAAATATAGAGTCATATAAGATTACCTGAATTATACCCTCAGATACTTCACAAATCAAAGAAAAATGAGCTACACCTTTTCTTTATCATAATATGCCATCTGTAAAATTAACATTTCATTCTGGCAGACCATTTGTTTGATCTACAAAAAACCCGGAAAAAATATGCAATCTAATAAATGGATTATCGAATTAAAAATAAATATCAAATCATACATCAAAAGCCCATTCTCCATTTCGCATTATTGGTTCTGCGGTTTCATCTTCCAAAATTCCATCTACATCCATTTCTCCCGAACCGATCATAAAATCAAGATGGATAAGGCTATTATTGCCTCCAGCAGCCATGAATTCTTCATCAGTTAATGCTTTACCATTTTTCAATGAATCTCTGTAAGCTTGACCTAGTGCGATATGATTAGAAGCATTCTCATCGATTAACATACTGTAAAAAAGTACCCCAGACTGGGAGATCGGCGAACTATGTGGTACTAAGGCTATTTCTCCTAATTGGCGCGCCCCCTCATCTGTTTCAAGTGTTTTAAGTATGGATTCTTCCCCCTTTTCTGCTTGAGCTTCAACTATTCGACCTTTAGAGAACTTTAAACGACAATTTTCGATTGTGCACCCTCCATAATATACTGGCTTAGTAGTACTAACAACCCCCTCAACTTTATCTTTATGTGGCATTGTAAAGACTTCTTCAGTAGGTATATTAGCTGTAAAAGTTATACCATTCTGAGCAATACCCCTCCCACCTTCCCAATAGTGGTCTTTAGGCAAACCAATCATTAAATTTGTCCCAGGAGCAGTCAATTTTAACGCAGTATACTGCTTTTGATTTAAATAATTACTGCGTTTAACGAGGTTATCATTGTGTTTTTCCCAAGCAGCAATCGGATCTTCTTGATTTATACGGCAAATCTCAAAGATTATATCCCAAAGTTTGCTCTCTCGCCTATCTTGAGGAATATCCGGGAATAATTTATCCGCCCAATCATCATTTGGGACTGAAGCTACTAACCAGTTAAATGCATTACTCGTAAGTAGATCATAAACATGTTTCATTTGCTTATAATAGAATGTTTGGAACTGGGAAATTAATTCAGGGTCCACTTCGCTCAGTAAATCAGGATTCGGACTTGTAAAGTGCAGATTCGCATCCCCTGCTTTAGAAATATCATATCTCGCATCTATTCTCCATTTTG
>JAHLWP010000064.1 GCA_019057865.1 Promethearchaeota archaeon | reverse complement strand
CAGGTGATCAAGAACAAGAGCCTGATCAATGGCCTGATGGGGATTGGGCAGATCCTGATGATCTAGCAGGTCAAGAAATCCCAGAGATCCCACTTCCAGATGATACCTTTGAATTTCCAGGTGATCAAGAACAAGAGCCTGATCAATGGCCTGATGGGGATTGGGCAGATCCCGACGATCTAGCTGGACAAGAGATACCAGAGATTCCAGTACCAGATGATACATTTGAACAAGTAAGCGAACCAGATCAGGAACCTGTAGAAACTCCTGATCAAGAGTCAGATCAATGGTCAGATGGAGATTGGGCAGATCCTGAGGATTTGGCGGGAGAAGCAATATATCCGATCTCGGTTCCTGATGATATATTTGATATTTCAAGTGATCAAGATCAAGAGCCCATAGAATCTCCTGAACAAGAATCAGATCAGTGGCCTGATGGAGATTGGGTAAATCCAGAAGATTTAGCAGGAGAAGAATTGAATGAAATACCTCTTCCGGATGATACATTTGAAGTTGCAAGGGATGAGGATCAAGAATCTATAGAAACTCCTGATCTAGAGTCAGATCAATGGCCAGATGGAGATTGGGCAGATCCAGAAGATTTAGTAGGAGAGGCAATATATCCGATCCTAGTTCCTGATGATACATTTGAATTTGAAGAAGATGAAGAGCAAGAGAATCCAATACAAGAAGTAAATCAAGAAAATGAAGAGGTTTTAGTTTATGCTAATAGTGAATATTCTTCTCCTGAATTTTTAAGGCTAAAAAGCGTTATTGCTGAAATAGCTGCCCAAGAGAAATCGCAGGATATTCAAAAATCACAAGAAATAAAAAGAGAAAATCAAGAATCGAAACCAGAATTAAAGAGTCAAAAAGACGAGAAAGAAGCAAATGAGAAGATTAATAAGGAATCAAGAGAAACCGAAGAAAAAGATTTTATCAAAAGAGAAGAAACCAATGAAGTTAAAGCAGAGATCAAAAAAGAAGAAGAGATAAACTCAAGCACTCAAAATGAAAAAACGCAAGAAATTTCGAAGGAACTTAAAGAAAAATTTAAAGAACAAACAGGAAAACGACCTATATATGCAGGAAGGATTACTAAAAGTTTTGAAAAGTGGTTAAAGGAACAGCAGGAATCCGAAAAAGAAAATCAAGAAAAGAAAGAGCATGAGGAATTCAAAGAAGATTGGGAAATTCTATTAGAAAAATGGATAAATGACGCTGATGAGAATGAAATCTCAAAGGAAATTAAAGATGAATTGATTGAAAAAATCAGGAAATATCGAAGTGTTAGAAAACTCGAAAAACTACTGATGGATTTACTAGCAAAACCTAATCACACTGAAGATGAAATTATTAAGATTGAGAAATTGATAGATAAAGTTAATGAATTAACAGAATATCTGGAAGAACTATTTGTTACTTTTGAAAGATTTAAAGTATTCTATAATAAGAATGTTATTTGGTCTAAAGATCGCATTACTGAACAGAAAATAAGATTTGTAAAGCACCTTGCTCAAAAATTAAGAAGATTAAAAGAAACAACTAATGATGAAAACACTTTTCTTAACTATAATTGGAAGGCATTTATAAAAGAAAATGTGGAATTAATAAAGGATTTGAATGCAAATGATAAAGAATTAATTTCCAAAATCATCAATAAGGCAGATATCTCTCATGAAGAAAGAGAAAAACTCATATCTATCTTAAGTAAACTCGATACTGAACAATTAATCGAAATTTTTGGTGAATCTTTTAAACACCATACTAAAAATTACATAAGATGGGGCTGGGATTTTGATCGAGGTGTTAAAAGATTAATGATAAAGCAATATTTTGAAAACATTAATAAAGTGTCTAAAGGTGAGAGTTTTAATTTGAAAGGTGAGACTCCTGTAAGATCCCCTAATAATGAAGAATCGGAGGCTGTAAATACTTTTACAATTTTGGAGCTGTTTGAGAACTTAAAGAGAGAGTTAGAGAAAATAGTTCCACATGAAATACTTGCTAGAGGAGGTTTAAGTGATAGTATACTTGGTACTTTATTAGGTAAATCAGAAAATCATATAAATTATATCAAATCTCAAATAAGGAAATATAAATTAAAGGGGGAAGTTTATCAGCTTGCTTTGGATTTACTTGATCATTATAAAGAGAGTTTGGAGTCTAGGTTTGGTGAAAAGGTTATAAATGCTATTACTTTTATAGTAAAATATGATAATTTAAATGTCGTAAGAAAATCATTAAAAAGAATACATTCTCACCACCCAAATCTAATTTTAGATTATTTTAAGAAAATTAATACTAAAGAAAAAGCATATTGGCTTGGATTTATATTCGCTGATGGTTTTATAGAAGTAAATGGTAAGAGGTTTGCTATAGAACTTGGTAGAAAAGACAAGAGATTGCTTTATAAATTTGCTAAAGGTTTGAAATTTAATGAAGATTATATATTTTATAATAAGGAGCATAATTCGTATGTACTCCGTTTTCAAAGTGAAGAGTTTTGTAATTATTTAGTAAATCTTGGAATGATTCCAGGTGAAACAAAATCTACAAAAATTACACTTCCTAAGTTAGACAACCGGGAATTTTATTTGGCATTTTTATTAGGTTATTTTGACGGTGATGGTCATCAAGGTACATCTAGAATTACTTCAGGTTCAATAAAATTCCTTAGTCAGATCAAAAATAAATTCAATATAAAATATAGCATTGATTATAGAAGATCGACTTTAACTTTAGGGGCTAGTTTACTAAATGAAATGTTAGATAATTATGATGATAGTTTATTAAGAAAAAGAATTTATCTTAGAGTAAATGTAAAAGCAGAAGTGATAGATAATTTAGGAATTCAAATAGGTGAAATTTTTTACACTGTCGAAAGACTAAGTAAATTATTATGGGAGATGCCACTATATAAAATAACGGAGATAATTTCTCTAGAATCAGGGGTGGAGATGTCTGATAGGACACTAGCAAAGTATTGTGATAAATTAAATCTTCATAGACCAAATAGTGGTTATTGGCATCAGAAAAAGTTTTTAGGTAAATTCGGCTAATTTTATATTTAATATTTTTTTAATAATTTGAATAATTAGTTGTTGGTATTTAATTAGAAATGCTTAATAGTAGGTAAGATGTTATATAATTATAAATCATTTTAAAAATATTTAAAAAAAAACTATAAGAAGGTGTATTTTTCTGGAAGATGATGGCAAACACTGTGTTGTGTGTAGAGGGGAAAGCTTTAGAATAGCTAATGATGAATGGATGAATTTTTAGGACTTTTCGACCTAAAACATCATACGAGCATTTAGATTTGTAGAAACAGGGCAGTTAAAAATGTGCGATGGTTGTGGCGCAAAATATTTGGTATGTAAACAATGTGGTGGTTTATTCACTCGAGTTCATCCGGCCTTAGAAGCATGGGAGGTTAATCAAAAATGCCCTGCATGCGGAGCCGAGGATCCTGATGTTAAAGCTTGGGACGGTGTCTCAGCTCGTTAATTTTTATATATGATTAATGAATTAATATTTCAAATATGTCTATTATTTTTTTAATCTCTTTATTGATAATTTTTATATTAAACTTTACAAAATATTACAGAAATTAACTTTATAAAAAATCATTGAATAAAATTCATATCATTTAATTTTATTATTTATTACAAGTTAAGAAAATTTAAATTAAGATTTAACGAAAATAAATTAATATTGAACGAATAAAATCTTTAAGATGAGTGATATGGCAGATATTAAAGTTGAGATTGCTTCTCCTGAACAGATCGAGGATTTGCGAGATCTAACAAAACATTTAGTTGAGGAATTAGGACAAAAATTTGATCCAAAACGTTTCGATTGGGGAATTCGAAGACGATTATATGATCCATTGCAAAGACATGGAATTTTAACAGCTTTAGATGAGGAAGAGAATAGAGTTTTTGGTATGATCATCGCAGAACTTCGAATAGATCCTTTCGGAACTTCAGAAGGGTACATCAAACAATTTTTTTTAAAGAAAAATTTTCGTGGGAAGGGATATGGTCGAATATTACTCAAAAAAGCCCTTGAACACCTTAAAAAAATAAAAGTCGAGAAAGTAAAAGTTAATCTCAGAGAGGAGGCAAAGAAAGCTTCAGATTTATATAAGAGTATGAATTTTAAGAAAGTATTCGAGGTTTTAGAATTAGATTTAGCTAAATAAGATTCTTATGAATCAAGCAAATATCCCTTGGGTTGAAAAGTATAGGCCACAGAAGTTTGATGAAATAGTAAGTCAGAATATTGCTATTAATAACATTAAGGAGTTTGTTAAAACCACTGATATGCCTCATATGATCTTTGCTGGTCCTGCTGGAACTGGAAAAACAAGTACAGCATTAATTTTAACGAGAACATTCCTTAAAAAGGAGGAAATTGCAACAAATCTTTTAGAATTGAATGCCTCTGACACCGTAAGAATGGATTTTGTACGAAATGTTCTTAAGGGTTTTGTAAATCAAAATATTTTTAAGAATGGGTCTTTAAAATTTGTGATTTTGGATGAAGCAGATAACATACCTGCCCAAACTCAACAAGCTCTTAGAAGGATTATAGAAAGAACATCTAACAATGTTAAATTCATATTATTATGTAATTATATAAATAGAATTATAGATCCTATAATATCTCGATGTGCCGTATTTAGATTTGTTAATTTACCTGAGGAGAAGATCATAGAGAGATTAAAGTACATCTCAAAGAAAGAAAAGCTTCCATTACCTTCTGATAAATCACAAGAATTTTTTGAAAAGTTATATTTTATTTCAGGTGGTGATTTAAGGAAAGCAATAAATACACTTCAAATGTCAGTGGCGCTTGAATTATTAGATGATTTAGATATTAATGAAATTCTAAAAATTTCTGGATTTTTAGACGAAAAAACTCTGGAGCTTCTAATTGAAGCTATTAAAAACAAAGATTATAAGAAATCAAGGGAAATAATTGACTTAGTTGAAAATCTTGATAGTAGAAATTTTATAAGACAATTATTAAACTCTCTAATTCCACTCGATATAAATCCTCAAAATATATCTATTTTAAGATCGTTTTTTGGAGATATAGATTATCGTATAAGTCAAGGTGCAGATGAACATATACAAATTGCAGCACTCCTAGCAAAAATTATAGAATTAGTTAATAAATAAAATTTTTAGATTTGGTATAAAAAAACGAAAGAAAATCATAAAGCGAAAAGATATTGAATAGAGAAATTCCAATTTGGAGAATCAAATACTATCCGACAAATTTAAATGAATTCTGTGGAAGAGATAGCATAAAAGAAACATTAACGCAAATAATCAAACTAAAAAATTTCCCACATTTATTATTTATAGGTTCTGAAGGTATTGGAAAAACTACGCTTGCTCAATTATTTGCGAAAGAGTTTTTGGGCAATAGTTTTAATGCAAATTTTAAATTAATTTATGCCAATGTTCCATTAAGTGATGATGAAAGAAAACAAGCCAAATCGGAAGCGTATATTTCAACAAGTAAAATCGGAAGTATTGCAGGTAAAAGAATAACAACTCCAGCATTTATTCAAGTTAAAGTAAAACCTTTTGTACAATTAAAGGTAATTGGAGATGCCCCATTCAAGATTTTAGTTGTAAAGAATTTTGAGTCTTTAGGGTCAAATCAGCAAGGATTTAGGAGATTAATGGAGATTTATGGTTCAAATTGTAGAATGATTTTAATCACGACGAAAATTTCAAATATTATTGATCCTATCATAAGTAGATGTCAGATAATATTAATATCTCGCTTAAAATATCATAAATTTAAAGATTTGATAATAGAGATTGCTAAAAATGAATCTTTAGTTATTGATGATACTGTTATTGAAGCTCTCTACAACGTTTCTGAGGGTAAAATTTCAAAAGCAATCGATCTATTGCAGCTGTGTAGTATTACAGGAAAAACTATTGATATGCAAAAATTATATGAAAATTCACAAAAATTTCAAAATGATCTTATAAAAAACCTATTGTTAATGACCCTTCAAGGAGATTTTCCAAAATCGAGAGAATTGGCTCGAAAAATTATATCTAATTATAAATATAATTCACATGAAGTATTTACCCTTCTCCTTAAGGAACTAAATAAAATACCTTTAAATAAATTTGCTCGTAATAAATTGATCAATTTAATAGCAGACTCTGATTTTAGAGCAATTGACGGAAGAGACATTGATATTCAAATCTCTGCATTATTGTCTAAAATATGTTTATTCTCAGAATATTTGTAGGTGATTAAAATGTCTAATAAAATTCCTTGGGTAGAAAAGTACAGACCACAAAGTCTTAAAGAAATGGCTTTATCTTCTGCAAAAGTTAGCGGACATAGAATAAAATTGGATGAGGAATTAACCAATTTTATTAAAAACTTCTATACTGAAATAAAAGAGATAAATGAAGAAAATAGAAAAATTAGAGCTTATAATAGAACTGCTATTGAAAAAGATCAAAAAGAAGAACTAAAAATATCTCCAGAGAAGGCAGCTATATTATTAGAAGGTCCTCCTGGAATAGGGAAAACCTCAATTGTTTATGCACTTGCCAATGATTTAAACATGGAAGTTATTGAAACAAATGCATCTGATACCAGAACAAGAAAGACTATAGAAAGGAGATTGAAAGAAACAACGAAAACACGAGGAATTATGGATTTTATCACACAATCAAAAGATAAATTGATTCTTATTGATGAAATTGATGGTATTTATGGCGTACAGGATAGAGGAGCAGTTCCTACAATTCTAGAATTAATTGAAAATACTCAATTTCCAATAATTATGTGTTCAAATGAATATAAAACAAGCTTACAACCTATATATAATAAAATTCAAAGAATTGAAGTGCATCCATTACCCGAAAATGAAATGCTTAAAATCACTCAAAAGATACTCGAAAAAGAGAAAATATCTAATCTTAACAATGAGGATTTGGAATTAATTATTGATAAAAATAATGGAGATTTAAGAGGAGTAATTAATGATCTTCAAGGAATTAGTCAAGGTGTAATGGAAAAGGATAACAAAGAATTGATCCTTAGCTTACATCGTGATAGTATCGAAGAGATTTTTAGTTTAATAAGGGATTTATTTCAAGTTACTACCCTAACAGAAGCCAGAAACTTAACAAATAAATCAGATGTTGATTACAATTTTTTATATAAATGGATAAATGAAAACCTTCCAACTTTCCTCAAAGCAAATAGAGATATTGCTAATGCTTATGAAAATCTCTCCCTCGCAGATGAAATTTTCGGTAGAATTCGCAAAACTCAATATTGGGGGTTATTGCCTTATTTTTATGACTTATTTGCTGGAGGAGTTGCTTTATCCAGAAAGGAAACGCCACCTATTAAAGGATTTCGAAGAGTTGTTTTTCCGCGTTATAGTACCGGTAGTTATTTTTCACTTACAACTGCAGAGAAAGAATTTATTAAAAAAATTCAAAGAATATATGAAATTTCTCCTATTGAATTCTTACAAGATTTACTTCCATTCTTAAAAATCTTGAGTACTTCATCAAGAAAGCAACTTAAGATTATTAGTGATTGGCTGGAGTTAGATGCTAAAGAGAAGAAGTTATTAAAATAGAATTTTATCATTTTTTGAAAAAATTTTTACCACCAATATTTTTTGCACTATATCTCCAAAATTGAGTAGATTTTTCATTAAAAATTCTTTTAAAATCTGAAATTTTAAGTTAAAAAGTTTAATTCTTTTATTCAGTTTCAAGAAAGCATTTAAAAGATAATTAGTTATTAACTTTTAATATAACTATTTAATATTCTAAACCGTTATACCTCCAATTTTTAATTTAATTTTTCTACCAAAAACGATTTATATAATCTGTGATTTTTTTTAATCTGTGCTTCTTAAAATTACAATTTTAAATATTAAAATTATAAGTTAAAGGTTAAAAATGTCTGAAACCAAAATATCTGATCTTGAAATTCCTGAAGAAAAAGAAGTTAAAATGTCAGGCAAAACATTGCATACATTAGAAATTGCTGGGGCGGGAATTTTTAGTGCGCTTTCAATAGTAATATCTGTTTATATTACACCTATTTTACCAAGGATTCCTGGTTGGCAAATTGCGATTGTTGATCCAATATCCATTATATGGATTACCTGCTTGCTAATATTTGGTGTAAGAGCAGGATTGTTTTGTTTTGCTATAGGCACTTTTGGATTGATGCCCTTTGATTCCACAGTGTGGGTTGGCCCTTTAATGAAATTTTCTGCGACTTTTTCATTAATGGTTGTCGCTGTATTATTTTTAAAATTATATAAGAGAGAAGACGGGATACTTAAAAGTCAAAAACTCAAGAAACCCAAAAATTATATTATCTATGGTTCTTTAGGCACAATTCTTAGAATTCTTGTTATGGTTGAATTGAATATAATTATATTTTTAACAATTTGGGCAAAATGGCTTGATTATACAAACTTGAAATTTATAGGTTTACCCGATGTTTCAGGATGGGAGGCCCTTATTATTGGAGCTATTTTAATTAACGCATGGGGAAGTGTATTAGATCTTTTAGTTCCTTACTTGCTTGTGTTTACTACTAAAATTGATGAAAAATTTGAAATTTGGTAAAAATATTTTTTAAACATTTTTTATTCTACTTTTTTCTTTTTTAAACTCATTCCAAAAAGGAATCGAAGGATATTTATCTTTTTAATAATTAAAACCAATCCGACAATAATCGCAAAAGATACAACACTAATAATAAGGTATTTTATGATGATGATCAAATCCAACTGGACAATAAAGAATCCAATAATTACTATAATAGTTTGATGAAGTACATAAAAAGGCATTACAACTGCGTTCAAAAATCTTCTCGATTTATGATCACGATTAAGAAATTTACTTCCCAAGCCAATTATTGCAATTATCCAGCTCCATACATATGTTATTCCAAGAAGGTAAAATAGAATATCGTTGTTTAAGAAGAGAGCTACAAATAATAGTAATATTGTTGATATTATACCTATTATAAGCATAAGTAAATTATTTTTTTCTATAGATTCTTTAAATTGCTTATTAGACGCTAAAAAGTAGCCAATAATATAGAAGACTAATAAAGAAAATAAATTATATCCTCCAAACTTACCAAGAATTGAGAGTGGGTCAAATAGCTCAATAATAATAACAGGAAAAATTAACAGATAAAGAGTTCCTGGTTTCTTAAAAAAATCTGCTATTCTCGAGATTTTCTTCCTTTCTAAGATAAACAAATGGTTTTACAGTTATTAGTGAGAACACGAAAAGTAAAATTAGAAACCATAGGTGAAATCCGGACCAAGGAAAATTGCCTCCATAGCCATATAATCCATTAAATAATTGTGGGTAAAATTCGAAAAATGATCCTGAAAATTCTCCATGATTTACACGATCAAGGTATACTTGTATTGAGATATGGGTAAATAGCCCAAATATAAAAGGGACCATTAAACGTACAAATCTCGCTTTAGTATAAAGCCCAGCATTCACAAAACCTAAAAAATAAAAGGTAGCCATACCAGAAATTACAAAAAAAAGAGGCATTCCAACTCCTCCCAAGAAATTAATAAAAACAGTTATCCCTACACTCGTATCGCTATCTTTAACATGCCAATCGTTTATGTCAAAGAACCTTGCACAATGAAAAATAAAAACCATAAAAACAGCAAATATTCTCAACCAGTCTATATCATAACGTCGCTCATAGGCTGGCAATGTTTTTTCTGATCTTTCCTCCTCGATTGAATTCATGATATACTCTCTTTATATTTTTTATGAGATAATTTTATTTAATTTAAAAGTAAATAATATTTTTCTCAACTTCTATATATACTTATAATCAATAATTTATTGCAGAGATGATTCTTATCTTAAGTACTAATTTTAAGTATATAAAATATAATTTTGAAAATGGAATTGGAACAATTACTTTAAATCGACCAGATAAGTTAAATGCATTGCAATATCCGCTATTAATGGAAATTATAGAAGTCTTGGAGTCAATTATGAAGAAAAGGGCAATACGTGCCCTCATTATTGAAGGAAAAGGTGATAGCTTCTGTTCTGGTGATGATATGGTAAATTTGGGGCCAGAAGGTCCTAGATTTGAACCACTAAAAGATGGATCTCGAATACCTCATCACAAAGTAATCCGACTAATTCGGGAAATTCAAAAACCAGTAATAGCGTTGCTACATGGGTATTGTTTAGGGGCGGGATTTGATTTAGCACTTGCCTGTGATTTTCGATTAGCTGCAGATAATTTGAAAATTGGCGATTATCGAAGTACAAGAGCTCAATGCGTATTAAGCGGAACAAGCTGGTTTCTTCCAAGAATTGTAGGTTTAGCACGAGCAACAGACATAATATTGAGTGGTAAAGTTCTTGATGCAAAGGAAGCATTAGAAATTGGGCTCGTTAATAAAGTATATCCTTTTTCAGAATTCAAAGAGAAATCTAAAGAGTATACACAAAAAATAGCAGAACTTCCAACGATATGTATAGGTTATGATAAAACAATGTTAAATTACTCTCAGTATAATGAATTAATGCCCTCGTTACAAAACGAATTTAGATTGTATTGTAAGAATATTAGGACCTATGATTTTGGAGAAGGAATGAAATCATTTTCACAAAAACGCGATCCCAAATTTAAAGGAAGATAGAAATTTCATAATAATAAAAATATAGAATAAAAAATTGATTGAGATGGCAATATCAAAAGAAATTCAAAAATTTTTATTAAATGATGCAGTAGAACGATTTTTAAGATATATAAAAGTTTGGACTACTTCAGATGAGAATGTAGAATCTGTTCCATCTACAAAAATCCAATTAGATCTAGGAAAAGTGTTGGTTGATGAATTACAACAATTAAAACTTGAAGATATTATTCAAGATGAATTTGGTTTTGTTTATGCATATTTACCACCGAGTAGAGGATTCGAAAAAGTAAAAACTATAGGTTTATTAGCCCATTTGGATACTTCACCAGCTGCAAGTGGAAAAGACGTAAAACCTGTAATTCATAGGGACTATGATGGAAAAGAAATTACATTTATACAAGATAAAGAATTCAAATTAACACCTTCCGATTCTCCTAATTTAGAAGAATATATAGGTCTTGATATTATTACATCTGAGGGAGATACACTATTAGGGGCTGATGACAAGGCAGGTATTGCTGAAATTATGGCCGCATGTGCCGCATGGCAAAAATTTCCAGAATTAAAACATGGGCCAATAATAATATGTTTTTCTCCTGACGAAGAAATAGGCATTGGTATTAAAAAAGTCAATGAAAAGAAGCTACCTAAAAGATGTTATACTGTAGATGGAGGTGAATTGGGAGAATTAGAATTCGAATGCTTCGATGCATGGAGGGCTTCATTTAAATTTAAAGGTTTAAGCGTTCATCCTGGATATGCTAAAAATCTGATGATAAACGCAATACAAATTGCTACTAGATTTTTCAGTGAAATTCCCGAATCAGAATCGCCTGAACATACTGAAGAAAGAGAAGGTTATTTTCATTTAACTCAGCTACAAGGGAAGACTGAGGAAGCTACGGCAAGAATGATTATTAGAGATTTTGAAGTAGACAATAACCAGAGAAGAAAGGACTATCTTGTAAATTTAAAGAATGCATATGAAATTCGATATCCTGGACTAAAAATTGAATTAAATTTTCTACACCAGTACCAAAACATGCTTAAATTTATCGAGAAAAAGCAAAAGATTGTTGATTTAGCTAAACAGGCAATTGAAAAAACAGGTGTAGAGGCGAAGATACATCCAATAAGAGGGGGTACAGATGGGGCTCAATTGAGTGCTAAAGGAATTTTAACACCAAATATCTTTACTGGAGGGCAATTAGCTCACTCGAGGAAAGAATATATTCCAACTTTGGCTTTACAAAAAGCAGCTGAAGTTTTGATATATTTGGCTGAATTATGGATCCAAGAAAAATAAAAATTAATCTTTTTTTTCTTCCTTTCTGATAATTTTAGAGAAATCAGTAATAGTAAATATTATTATACATAGAAGTAATAGAATTGAAATGTATAAAAACGCCCAGGTATAGGAAAATAGATCATAAATTAATCCAAAAATTATGGATTCTCCTAAAGAAATCAATCCAACCGAAAGATAGTAATATCCATAAGCTCGCCCACGCTTTTTTTTTCCAGCCAGATCTGCGATGTATGCTCTTGAAATGGGATCTACAGAGGCTAAGTAATATCCATAAACAATAAATATAACAATTATTAAAAGTATTGAATAAACTGAAATTCTAATAGGAAAAGCTAGAAAAATACAGGTAACTAATAATAATGATAAACCTATTAGAATAATTGGCTTTCTTCCAATCTTATCAGATAACGATCCTGTTATGGGAGAAAATATTGCATAAATAATATTGCTAATTAAATATAAAAGAGGTATTAGAAATTTATAAGGAACATAATCTGCAGCTCTAATAATTAGAAAAGCAATATCTAAGCTAGCAAATTCAATAAC
The DNA here is from genome assembly GCA_019057865.1 of Promethearchaeota archaeon. Taxonomy (GTDB): domain Archaea; phylum Asgardarchaeota; class Lokiarchaeia; order Sigyniarchaeales; family SOKP01; genus Loki-b32. The sequence continues at coordinate 641 of JAHLWP010000064.1, read as the reverse complement.
TCCAAGAATAATGATTAATTTGATAAAATTTCTATCAATTTTTTCCATTTTAGGTTTCAATTCTTCCTGAAATCCTAACTTTTTATCTATATCATTTGGATCAACATCTTTTACCATTAATATTAAAGCAATCGCTAAAATGCCTGGAAAAATTGAGAAAAAAATAATCTGTGAATATGTCCATGCTAAAAATAAGAATATAAACGCTAAAAGTGAACCTACTACAGCACCTAATGTATCCATTGCTCTATGTAATCCAAATGCTTTACCTCTCTCAACTGCATAGTAAGATATCAAAGTATCTCTTGAAGAAGTTCTAAGACCTTTTCCAATACGATCTGTTGTCTTTAATCCTAATACAAATTCCCAAGATGGACTAAGACCAATAAAGGGTTTAGATAGATTTGATATTGAATAACCAGCAACTACAAAGGGTTTCCTCTTATTTATCTTATCACTTAACCAACCTGTAAATCCTTTTAAGATATTAGAAATTGCTTTCGTAACACCTGAGATTAAACCAAGAATCGTAGCTGTCCCGCCTATTGAAAAAATAAATAGAGGTAGTATACTTTGTATCATTTCGCTTGAAACATCTGTGAAAAATGATACTAATCCCATTATAAATACTTGAACTGAAA
>JAHLWP010000008.1 GCA_019057865.1 Promethearchaeota archaeon | reverse complement strand
AAAAGGCAAATTGTAGAAAGACACATAATTTGTAGTAAGCCTTCTGGTTGGAAGAAGTCAAGTTATTATCATGCCATGAGTTATGTCAATGATAAGCTAATTCACTTCCAAGATACTGATCATTATGATGGTGTCTTCTTTGAGACTTCATTTGGAGATGCTATGTTTGATATTTGGAAAATGGAGTATTCATACGGGACTAGTAAATTAATTGAAGAGACAAGAGACCTTACCCATGATAGGTTCATTGAGTCGCTTTCTAAAAGAAAGTGGGATGATGTTTGGGAGCAAGTTGAGACTCAGCTTATGGCTTTTACAATCAGTCAGGTTTGTGGGTATGTCGCTAGAGCTATCGCTTATGCTATTCCGTATACTGCTGCTTATGCTGAACTTATCGGCAAGATTGTCGAGTTTGCTGCGTACATGATATCATATGCAATCATAACAGCAATTAATGCCTATATTGAAAAGAGAGATTTGGATTATTATATCCGTTCCCAGACATTCCATAATGTAGATTATGAGGGAGAAGTGACCTTATCAGACATACTATCTGCGGATGATTTTGATGAAGGTCTCATGACTCATGCATTTTTTGGTAGCAAGACGGGTATTTATGCTCCTATACGAGTTGAGACTGATAAACATCTATACGAAGGGCAAGTCGTGCTTGCTCCACGAGGTTTGGTGAAAACTGTACCAATGTCTGGGTATGATGTTCAGTTTAAATCGCTTACATTAGATTATTCACTGCAGACAAGAGGTTATACCGCATATTCTGACTATAATGATCCACGAATGAAGCCACTATTTTCTAGTTTCCCTATGTTGCATGATGGAGATGTACCACAAGAACTTTATAATATTTTCTTTTCAAGTTTGTATATGGAGAATTCACTTATGTATTTGGAAGATGAGATAAGTAGGTTAACTACCGAGAATCATGATGAGCATTATGATACCATTATACCTTATATGTTATATGGTGTCGGAACATTTATGCCTTCTTTGGAATTTGCAAGTTCGGAAGGAAATATTCCTCTCCCAGAGTTTTATGAGGAATATCCAATATTTGTCCCTGAAGAGTATTATGATGAGGTAAAAGATGAGCATCACACAATTTATAAGATATTTGATGGGAGCACCTATGAAATACAAGTGGTTCCAGATTATAGCGTTCATGAGTTTTATTCTGATATAGAGTATATAGATGTATTTTTGGTTGGAGTTCAGGGTGATGAGTGGGTTAAATGTGAATTTAAGGGTACACTATATAATGACGGATATAGTTTCAACTCTACCAGTGGAGTTTTGACCATTGATGAGCAAAGGTTTGCTACATTTAAGACTATTCTTGATTTTGAAATGGAGCATCCTTCCAGTTATGAGCCCTATCTCTGCTTAAAACTTTATGTTGAGAAATTTAGAAACATGAGCGATACCCGTGATCTCACTTCAGAAGAGATAGAGGAGATAGCGACTATGCAATCTGCTCAGGCAAAGATGTTAGAATATCTCTATCAGTTCACTATAGCAGAAGTGACACAAAGTAGACTTGAAGAGATTAAGCATACCATTTTCGTTACTTTCTGGAGTACTTTAATAATGATGGGAATTTCGGCTGTTGGTAGATTTGCATCGGGCGCTTCTCTTGGAAAGATTGCATTTAGTACGCTTAAAGCAATTCCTTCTGAGATATTGCAAGAATTATATATTGATCCATATATCGAGAATTATGTTTCAAAGACTGTTGAAAGGGCGGGAGGTAGTTTCTGGGAGCAGGTTCTCTGGAGTTCGCTTGCCGAGGGTGCAAGAGAAGCCCTTACTGGTGGGGTTTTTAGTGCCTTAAAAAAGGGCTTTAGGGGGAATATGTATAGTATGTTAAATGATATGCGAACTGATCATGTACTTAGGACCACTATGAAGCATTCTTCGATTGAATCACAGGCACAAGTAAGCGAGATGAAAAATAGTTTGCAGACGCAATCCTTAAAGGATGCGGGGGGTCAGCTTGTTATGTCTACCCTTATGCTCTTTAGCGGGTGTTTAATGGGTACATTTGTTCCTGTGACTCTAGCAGGTTCTTTATCTCCTGTTGTTAAAGTGATGGTAAGTTCTAGGATAAATAAAGATTCAATCAAAGCAATCCTTGAGGACACGGTTGATATTCAAGAGGGTTTGGTTCCTCAGCCTTTGCAACAATGGCATTTTGAATTTTCAGATCCTATGCAGGCTATCTGGTATCATGATTTAGAGCAATCATTACTTGAAGAGACGAGAGCCCTTTCTGTGCCACAGAAGACTGTCGTCACTCAAGAGATGATAGATAAGCTAGAGGTTTTGGGACCACAGTCCATTGTTGGGAAGCAGGCGCTAGAGCTAGGGCTATCACTTTGGGAAGTCGGTGACTTTCCAATTGACTTCACGGATACTAAAGTTCTTATTGATTATATAAAGGAGGAGATTAAAAAATTAGTCCCTGTCTCAGATTTATATTACGGAAGAGTACCAATGTGGAGAATAAGTAAATATCTTGGGCTAAATTATTATAGAGCAGGGACTCGACACGTTGATGATATTTCTAATAAGCTAAAATATCTTAAGAAAAATCCTGATTATAAGTTTTCACAAGAAGAAATTGATACAGCTAAGAGAAACTTACATGATTATTTTGGTCAGAGAGCTCTCCATATAATTAAGAAGGTAGAATATTATGAAAGTCATAATATTTTAAAGGCTTATCCAATGGAACAACATAATGTAGGTGATCCTCATTGCTTTAAAACATTAGATAATCCTATTAAATCATTTTGGCATGGTTTATTAAGTGCTGATGGTTCTTTGATAACAAGATATTATAAAGAGGGGGACAAATATTCGCCGAAATACCGGCTCTGGTTAGAATTGCAGATAAAAGATAAGGCTCTTATAGAACAATTTAGAGATTTTGTGCAATTAGATTCTACTGCAACTTCTTATCAAATAAGGATCCGTGAACGTGAATGGAGAAATAATCTTTATGGGAATAAGTATAAATCTAAGACAGCTTATTTAAGTTTTACTTGCAAACCTATGGGTGAAGATTTATTAGAGAATAATTTTGCTAGTTCTAAAGCAGATAGAAAGGATCTTCCAGATTTTGATAAGCATTGCAGAGGGTTGAGTCAAAATTTAAGACGTGAGATAATGCTAACATGGCTCCTTGGATATTACTGCGGAGATGGTATCTCAGGCACCTCTGCGATTGTATCTTCTAACAGACACTTTCTAGAACAAGTGAGAAGAGTGTTTAATATTAAATTTAGTGTTAGGGAAGATCAAGGAGAAATGTGGTTTATAGATTCCGATGGAAATTTAAGACATTGGAAATCTGTATATGCGTTATCTCTTGGTGCTAGACTATTCAATGAGATGTGGGAAGTTGGAAGGAAGTATGGTTTAGGTTTAGAGAGAAAATTTAAAGTTCTAAGTGAAAGAGCAAGCTCTTATGAAATTTTGCTAGAAAAACTAGATTCTCTCAATATTGATGCTCAGACGCTTCAAGAAATGGTTTTTGATTTTAGACAATATGAATTATTAGAAATGTTGGGTACTTCAATAACAGCTTTTCGACAATTGAAGGAAGATTGGAATATATACTTACCTGATAATGCATATTGGACATCATTGAATAAAGATAAATATTTAGGTTAATATATTAATTTTAAATATTAATTTTTTAATAATATTATGGAATTTGTTATTTATAAGCAGAAGCGAATATTTTTATCTAGACATGATAACTCATTGAGCCTTGGCGGGCTTGATATAGAGAACATCTCGGACATACATGGTATTCAAGAGTTAAGGAATTTAAGAAGACTTGAATTGAGTGGAAATTTTATTTCTGAAATAAGACATTTGGAAAATCTTGTTAATTTAGAAGAACTTTTTTTAGATGCAAATGAAATTCTTGAAATTAAATGTCTTAATTCATTTAAAAAATTAAGAGTTCTTGATATTAGTTACAACAATATCTCTGAGATAAAAGGACTTGGTAAATTAGAGAATTTAGAGATTTTGCATCTTGACGGAAATAATATCTCAGAGATAAAAGGTCTTGATAAATTAATTAAATTAACTTATTTAGGGCTTGAGAATAATACCATTTTTGAGATGAAAGGATTCAGAAATTTAATTAATTTAAAGGTTCTCAATCTAAGGCAAAACCAACTTAGTCAAATTAAGGGTGTTAATAATCTAGCAACTCTTGAATCTATGCTTCTTGATAAAAATTTAATAAAGGATCTTAATGGATTAGATAGCTTGAAAAATCTGAACTGCATATCTGTCATTGGTAATCCAATTCCTAATCAAATACTCTTAAATTTTAAGGTTAAGAGAGACATCATTATATGGAGTTCTAATAGTTTTTTAAAGAATTAGAATTTTTAATATAAATTTAAATAAATACTTATTTTATATCATTACAAAGTTTTAATTATAAGACTAATTACTTAATTCAAATATTATACAATAAGTTGGATTAATAAATTAATTAAGGAGAATAAATTCGTGAATAATTTAATCATTAAAAATGGTTTAGTTTATGACCCATTGAATAACATCGATGGCGAGAAGAAAGATATCCATATTAAAAATGGCAAAATTTCAGAGAATGCGGGAGCAGATTCAAAAGTTATCAATGCTGATGGAATGATTGTTATGCCTGGCGGAGTCGATCTTCATTCTCACATTGCTGGTGCGAAAGTTAACGCCGGTCGATCACTTCGCCCTGAAGATAAACATATGGAGGCTACGATGAAGAAGACTCGACTGACACGCAGTGGTACTGGGTTCTCTGTTCCATCCACATGGATTACTGGATATAAATATGCCCAATTAGGATTCACTACTGTATTCGAGCCAGCTATGCCCTTACTTGAAGCCCGGCATACTCATGAAGAATTTTTAGAAACCCCTATTATTGACAAGGGTGCCTTCCCATTATTTGGAAACAACTGGTTTGTAATGGAATATGTTAAAAATGGTGAAATAGACAAATTAGCCGCTTATGTCGCATGGATTTTAAAAGCTACAAAGGGTTTCGCAATTAAGCTTGTAAATCCGGGAGGAGTCGAGAACTGGGCATGGGGCGATTCCAATTTTGCTTAAAAATTGAACTCTAAAAAACGTCAGTTCTCTTGATGATGAGGTTTTTCATTGGGATGTTACACCCAGACAAATTGTTGAAAGTTTAGCAAAAGCGAATGAAATGCTAGAATTACCCCATTCAATTCATGTCCATTGTAATAATCTTGGACATCCAGGAAATTTTAAACACTCACTTGAAACTTTTGAATTAACAAAGAATATTAAACCTAAAAGTTCAGTTGGAAGGAAAACAAACTTTCATTGTACTCATGTTCAATTTAATGCATATGGTGGAACAAGCTGGAGAGATTTTGAATCAGGTGCTTCCCAAATAGCTGAATATATAAACTCAAATAAGCATATAACAATTGATGCAGGTCAAGTTGTTTTCACTAAATATGCAACAACTACGATGACCGGAGACGGCCCTTGGGAGTTCGCGCTACACCATTTAGGAGGTACGAGTGCATGGGGAAACAAGCCAGGAGTTAAGTGGATAAATGGGCAAGTTGAAGGAGAATCGGGATCAGGAATCGTACCCTATTTCTTTTCTCCAAAAGTTGGAGTTAATGCTGTACAATGGGCTATAGGCCTTGAATTATTACTTTTAGTTAAAAATCCATATCAAATAGCAATAACAACGGACCACCCCAACGGTGCTCCTTTCACAACTTATCCACAAGTGTTTAAATGGTTGGTGGATCGTAAGTCTCGGAAGGAAATGTTAGATAATATTTCAAAAAAGGCTAGTACAGCTACCACATTACCGGATATAGACAGAGAATATACATTAAATGAGTTATGTATAGTTACCCGTAGTGGGAATGCTAAAATACTTGGTCTTACGGACAGAGGGCATTTAGGTAATGGTGCTATTGGTGATGTGGCAATTTACAAAATAAATCCAGAAAACTATACTGGACATGATGTTGAAAAAGCATTTTCATCAGCAATGTACACTATAAAGGATGGACAAATCGTTGTAAAAGATGGTGAAATAGTAGCTACTCCAATGGGTAGCTTAATTCGTGCTGAAGGGAAAATTAAAGAAAGCATTTATGAAGCAATGTTAGAAGAAGTTAAACTTCATTGGCGAGATCATTACAGCATCAATTTTAACAATTACGCTGTACAAGATGAATATGCACCAAAAGAAATAGTAGTTAATGGAAAGTTATAACAAAATTCAATACCAATTATCTCTTTTTATATTTAGAATAATTTTACTATAGGATTTAGAAAATTATTATAACATATTTTAAATAAGAAATAAATATTAACTAGCTAGGTATTAAAGATGAGAAATGAAGATTTAATGAGACTTCTAGCAGCACTTGGTGGTGTAATAGCTTTAATTGAAGCTATTTTGGGTTTTGGAGATAAAAGATTGGAGAATGTAAAGGTAATTACATTAGTAATAGGAATTATTCTAGCAGTGATAATATTATTAAGTGTAATTAGCCCTAATAAACCTATTCCTATGAATTGGATTGTATATGTAGTGTTGGGAGTAGTAATGATTGTCTATACTAGTACGATAGGAGGAATTTTAGTATTAATTGCTGGTTTTGTCGGATATACAGAAACATAATTTCAAAAAATAGAATTTCCGTTATGATTAAGAAAAGGTTTAGAAACCTGATTTTAGGAATAGAATTTACAATAATATTTATTAGTATATTTCTTATAGGATTTAATATCTAAAATAATAGTCTAAAAGAATATTAGATTTTTTGATCTTCAATATTTACCCCTATTTCTCTAAGTTTTTCTCGAATTTTATCACTTAGATCATAAATCTGCCTTTTTCTTAATTGAGTCCTAATATCAGATATTATCTCAATTAAATCTTTTATTAGTTTACTTTTCTCATCAGTAGTATCCATTACACCTGATTTAAAATCTTTCTTTAAAGTTGGGAAAAATCCAAAAATTAAATCTATATTTTCAATAAATTTAAAAAATCTATCTTTAAATTCCTCTGTGATTTCTATTTTTTGCTCTAAAATAGCTTTATTGAGTTCTCTAATTAATGTCATAATTTCTGCGATCGCCACTGGTGTATCAAAATCGTCATCCATAGCCTTTATAATATTCAACTCTGCTTTATCAATTCGAGAAATTAATTTCTTAGTTTCTTTAGAGCTTCCACTAACAGCCAATAAATCATTTATTTTTTTAATTATGTTTATTAATTTATTGTAATTTTTTTCTGCTTGCTTTAAATTTTCAAGAGAATAATTTATTGAGCTTCGATAATGACTTGAGATTAAAAAAAATCGGATAACCATTGGATCATATTGTTTTATTAAATCTGAGACTAAAAAGAAATTTCCAAGACTTTTTGACATTTTTTCATTATCAACATTCACAAATCCATTATGAATAAAATAGTTCGCAAAGGGTTTCCCTGTATATGATTCTGATTGAGCAATTTCATTTCTATGATGTGGAAACTTCAAGTCTTGACCTCCCCCATGGATGTCAATTGTATCTCCTAAGTATTGTAGCACCATTGCTGAACACTCTATATGCCAACCTGGTCTACCTTTACTCCAAGGACTCTCCCAATAAGGTTCTCCTTCCTTCATCTTTTTCCAGAGAGCAAAATCTTTAGGATCAAGTTTATCTTCTCCATAAAGAGTGTCTTGATCTTCAAGATAATCTTCTTCCTCATCTTCTAAGTCTTCTAATTTTTTAGTCTGAAAAACAGTTTTATATTTTGGAAAAGATTTTACAGAAAAATAAACAGAACCATTTCTTTCATATGCATGACCTTTTTTAATTAGTTCTTTGATAAAATTAATAATAAAGGGTATAACTTCAGTAGCTCGCGGATTTCTCGTCTCTTTTTCGACATTCATTATCTCCATAAATTCTTCATATTCTTCTATATATTTCTCACTTAATTCTTTAAAATCAATACCTAACTCATTTGATCGATTTATTATTTTATCATCAATATCAGTGAAATTCTTAACTATATTTACCTTAAATCCTTTAAATTTTAGGTATCTATGGATTATATCAAATGAGATAGCTGATTTTAAATGCCCTAAATGTGCTGAATCATAAGCGGTGATTCCGCAAACATACATTTTAACCTCTTTGGGTGTTATTGTCTTAAATTCTTCTTTTTTAAACGTTAAACTATTGTAAACTTTCATATTAAAATGATTAGTAATTAAAATCTATTAAAAAAGGAGAATGTTTAATAATATTAATATTTGTTATTGATATTTTTTTAAAACTAATGAATTGAAGATTATATAAACTAAATATATACATTAAAATATTTATAAGCAATAAATTTAGTTATGGATATTAAAATTAAGTCATTAGAACCAGAACTCATTGACGATTTCTTATATTTTTTTGATAACGTAGCATTTACAGATAATCCCGATTGGAGTGTTTGCTATTGCCATTTTCATCATTTTAATGGCACGATTAAAGAATGGAGTAGAAGAACTGGTGAAGAGAATAGAAATGCCTCAAAAAAATTGATTCTTTCAGGAAAAATGAATGGATATTTGGCTTACTTGGATAATAATCCAGTTGGATGGTGTAAAGCTGATTTAAAAGATAATCTACCTATGTTATTACAAAATAAGGAATTGGATATTCATTTTGATGGAAAATTAGGGGCAGTTGTTTGTTTTATAATCGCTTATGACTATAGAAGACAAGGAATTGCAGGAAAATTGCTTCAATATGTATGTTCTGATTTTAAAAATAAAAATTACGACTGCATCGAGGCATATCCTCGTAAAGGGGATAAATTATCTGACGCCCATCAATATCATGGTCCCCTCTCATTGTTTGATTCAGAGGGATTTTCAATATATAAAGAGTTTAAAAAATTCTATATTGTTAGAAAATACATTTAAAAAATTTTTAGGTGGAATTAACCAGTTCCAGTCCTTATAAATTACTTTGCCATCAACTATAATTTTTAAACCTGGTAATTTCATATCTTTTAAAATATCCCAATGTATTGCACTTTCGTTAGTAGACCCGGTTTGTCCAAAATTAATATTTTAGAAAGTCCAAATAATATAAAATCTTTAAATTTATCTATAAAAAAGAGCCAGCGGAGGGATTTGCACCCTCGAATAACCGCTTACCACCTCAAAGGGTTGCCTGCAGGCGGTCTCCTTAACTACTCGGATACGCTGGCTTTGAATATATTTTTTATTATCTTTTTCAATTTAAACCTTAATTAATTAGTTATCAATTTATCTAAAATCTTATGATTAGGATAGAAAAAACTATCTTGATCTAATCTTGCTTTTAATATATAAAGATAAAAATTCTAATAGAAGAAGAGAATTTATTGTGTACATTTACCACAACATTGCCCATCTGGCTGTGCTCCGCAAGTATTGCAATCAAAATCAAAAGGCAATACAAAATCATTTTCAACATCAGTGATAATATCTAAATAAACATTTGTAACATTAGGATTTTTTCTAAAGTGATAATTTACAATATTATCAAGAAATTCAAATTTTGGTCCGACGAGTAGAATACTAATATTTGATGTTCCACTTAGTCGGAAGGCATTTAGCATATATGGACATTTTTTTACCAGATCTAATATTTCTCTTGGTTGTAATGTTTGAATCTCAACCCGCCCAAGACATAAATCCATTGTTTTTATATTTATACCTGCTTGGAATTTTAATACTCCTGAAGTTTTTAGTTTCTTTATTCTCATGCCTACAGTTGGCTGGCTTCTGTTGACTTTTTTCGCAATTTCAGTATGAGTAAGTGTGGGTTCATTTTGGACTAATTGGATTATATTTCGATCAATTTCATCTATTTTGAAAATTTTACTACTCATTTTCCTTTTTTAAGATTTATTTATATTTATTATTGTTATATAACGATATGGCGATATTTAAATATTCGCATCTTTTTATATCTTTATATAAACATTAATAAAAAATTAGAAATATTTTTAAAAATAAAGAAGTTTAAATTAAAACTTAAAAGGATGTTTTATAAGTAATGAGTGAATTAAAAAAATACTTAATCGACTTTTTAAAAATTTTAGCAGATCCAACACGCTTAGAAATCTTAGAGTTATTAAGAAGTGGTGATAAAACATCCTTAAAAATACAAAAAACCTTAAATAAATCGCAATCAACTATTTCTCAACATCTTAAATTATTAATAAATAACAATCTCATTATCTCTGAGAAAAAGAGTAATATTAATCATTATAAAATTAAAAATCTAGATATTTTTACATTAATTTCCTCAATTAGTGATTTTGCGAATGAAATTAATAAAGAAAAGCTGAAAGAGTTAAGAGATTTAGATGTAATAGATACATTATCATGATCATATTAAAATTGAATGAAAATAGAATTAAATATTGTTGTTCATATCAATCATGGCAAAAAAGGGTAAAGATATTGGAGGAGAATATACTCAGAAAATATTAATTATGGGTCTAGACAATAGTGGAAAGACCTCAATCTTGTTATGTTTAAGAGGTATTAAAAACCTTTTATCTTTTTGTTCTATTAAACCGACTAAGGGAGCAGATATCGTAAGTTTTAAGATTTCTAACTCAAACTATAATATTTGGGATTTTGGAGGACAAGAAGCTTTCCGAAAAGAATATTTAGAAAATTTTAATCAATATATTGCTGGGACTAGAAAAATAATTTATGTAATTGATATTCAAGATGTTGAACGCTATAATTTAGCATTAAGCTACATGGAAGAAGTTATTAATCTTTTACAAGAATATGACAGAACTGTAGATTTTTCAATATTTTTACATAAATTCGATCCAGATTTAGAACAATACAATAAAAATATTAATGAGAATATTGTTAAAGAAGTAATTAATTTAATAAAAGAAAGCATACCTGCCAATTTTAATTACTCAATCCATAAAACTTCAATATATACTATTTTTGAAAAATCACGCTTATGAAAAAATAATTTAAAAAGTTAAGATAATTAAGGTAAATCAATGGTTGATAAACAAATAAATAATCTATATTCAGATACTACAACTATCCGCAGAAATCCTGATAATAAAAATTATCATGTAGAAATTTATCTTTTTCTGATAATATTATTTTTAACCTACTTAACTATATTTTATAATTATCTCCTTTTCCATACAATTGCTGAACTCTTCAGCATTGTTATAGGAGGAGGTATTTTTATCATTTGCTGGAATTCTCGAAAACGCATTGATAATTCATTTTTTCTCGTAATTGGCGTATCTTTCTTATACGTTGGTTTTTTAGATTTAATTCATTCTTTAGCATATCCTGGTATGGAAATATTTCCTGATTATGATACAAACTTAGCAGCACAATTCTGGATCGCAGCACGTTATACGCAGTCAGGATCTTTTCTTTTTGCATCTATAGTAATAAATAAAAAAATTAAAATCAACAATCTGATCATATTTTACACTATAATTACATTTCTTCTATTAGTATTAATTTTTTCAAAAGCTTTTCCTGACTGCTTTATTGAAGGAACTGGTTTAACACCTTTTAAAATAATTAGTGAATATATAATTGATTTTCTACTTTTTATAACTATTTTCATTATTTATAAGCGACGAATTTTATTTGAAAGAAAAATTTACCTAACCTTATTATACTCAATTGTATTTACTATAATTGCTGAGGTATCTTTTACACTTTATGTACATGCTTATGGAATTCCAAATTTAATTGGACATATTTTTAAAATAATCTCTTTCTTCTTTTTGTATAAAGCTATTATAAATATTGGCTTAGAAAATCCTATTAATCTTTTATTTAGAAAGTTAAAATTAAGTGAAAAAAATTTAATTGCTAAAGCGAGTGACCTTGAAAAAGCAAATATACTTCTTAAAGAGGCAGAATTAAGATATCGTACCACTTTTGAACAATCTCCTGATAGTATCGTAATACTGGATCCCAAAACTCTTAAAGGTGTTGAATTTAATGATGCAATATGTAACATCCTTGGTTACTCAAGAGAAGAATTCGCAAAATTAAAAGTTCCTGATTACGATGCAAATGAAGACATTGAAGATACAAAAATCCATATTGATAAGGTTTTAAAAGAAGGAAGAAATGATTTTGAAACAAAATTTCTTACGAAAAATGGTGAAATTAAAGATATCTATGTTATAGCAAAAGTTATCAATTTAGGTGGAAAAACCTACCTTCAATCAATCTGTAGAGATATTACTGAACGCAAAATCGCTGAGAGTAAAATTAGGGATTTAGCAAGGTTTCCCTCCGAAAATCCATATCCTGTATTCAGATTGAGAAAAGAAGGTGTTATTTATGCTAATAAAATCGCCCGAAGTATATTCAATATGCAGAATAGCACACAAAATCCAAAAATTTTAGAAGAAACCATTTCCAAGGTTATTAAGACACAAAAGCTTGAACAAATTGAATTAAAATTGAATAATAAAGTTTTTTCTTTTGTAATTACACCTGTAAAAGGAGAAAATTACTTAAATGTATATGGACTGGATATAACTAAACGTAAACAAGCTGAAACTAAATTACAGCAATTAGTATCAACCGTATCTCATGAGTTGAGAACTCCTATTACTGTCTTATTGATGTCATTGGATTTTTTAAGAAAAAATAAAGACAATCTTCAAACAGAAGTGGAAACAAATCTTATGGATGGGATTGATAGAAATGTTACATTACTTCATAAATTAGCTGATGATATTTTAATGATATCGAGGATCGATGAGAAAAGAGTAGATATCGATTGGATTGAGTATAATCCATTAGAGATAATTAATAATATATTAACACTTATGGAACCAATTGGCAAAGAGAAAAATTTAAACTTTAAAATTGAAATTGATAAAAATCTTATATTAAAAGGAGACCCTAAACGAATTGACCAAATTTTTCGTATTTTTATTGATAATGCTATAAAATATTCAAAAGCCAATTCTACTATTGAAATTAATTCATTTGATAATTATAAAGGAAAATATAATTTAGACGGAAATAATGGAGTTCTCTTTCAATTTAAAGATACTGGAAAGGGCATTTCTGAAGATGAATTACCTCACATATTTGAAAGATTTTATAGATCAAGTAATGTTAGTGAAATCCCCGGAACAGGTCTAGGATTATCTATTGCAAAAGAATTAATTGAACTTCATAAAGGTGAAGTATTCGTTGAGAGTGAATTAGATAAAGGGTCCACTTTTAACATATTTTTTCCACGTTTAAATCATTCTGAAAAATAAAAATATATATAAACTTGATTGATATTAATAACTGCAATAGTAAATTTATCATATAGTTTTTTGAGGGAATTCAATTGAGTTCGTCTGAGAAATCTCTTATTTTATTGGTCGATGATAACCAAGATATATTGTATAATATAAAATTATTATTAGAAGCTAAAGAATATAGAGTACTTACAACAATTAGTGGAAAACAAGCAATTGATATCCTCTCAAATTTAGATGAGCTTCCTGAAGTAATTATTAGTGATATAATGATGCCCGGAATAGATGGATATGATTTTTTCGAACATGTCTCTCATAACACACAATGGGGTCATATTCCATTTCTCTTTTTAACAGCAAAGTCTACTCCAGAAGATATTAGATTAGGGAAGATGTTAGGTGTAGATGATTATATTACTAAACCTTTTGATGAAGAGGATTTACTAGCTACTATTTCTGGAAAAATTTTAAGAAATAAAGACGCAAAGAAAATCAATAAGAAAATTAATGAATTCCTTGATTCTTTAAAAATTGATTTCACACCATCAATTTCTAAAGAAGAAAAAAAATTAGTTTGTTTATTTTTAGTAGAATGGGATGATAAAATTGGTCCTGTGTTAAAGGATTACTATCCTAAAGAAAAAAATTTTCCGATAGCACTTAAAGACTTAGGAAGTCAACTGTTTCAGGCTGCAACTTCGATTTATGGGCATGATAACATAACTAAAGGACAAGGAATTTTACTAAACATTGAAAATATTAAAAATAAAGGCTATTTATTTTTTAATTCTTACCCAAAAGAAGGTGAAAGGTATGGTGAAAAACAATATATGTTATGCTTAATTGCTCCAGAAATAAACTATCTTGAATCCTTGAGAATCAAAAAGATATTTAAAGAAATTTCTGAAAATTTAAAGAATAATTTAGATTGGAATATAGAAACATATAGGGAAACGATTCTTGAAATCTTAACTACTCCACAAATTTCAAATCCATAAAAAATTAAAATTGATACAATTCAGTTGATAAATATCTTTCTCCTGTGTCACAGGTAATAAATACAATATTTTCCCCATCTTCAAAATCTTTTGAGGCTACATAAATAGCTGCCCATGCTATTGCTCCTGAGCTAATTCCAGCGAAAATACCTTCCAATTTTGTTAATTTTCGAGCAGTAACAATTGCATCCTCATACGCAACTTTAATAGTTTTATCATATATTTTTGTATTAAGGACTTCTGGAATAAATCCTGCTCCGATTCCCTGTATCTTATGAGGCCCAGGACTTCCGCCAGATAAAACTGGTGAGTCTTTAGGTTCTACTGCATATACCTTTAATCTTGCCCCTACTCTATCTTTTAATATCTCACCTACTCCAGTTATAGTTCCTCCTGTTCCCACACCAGCAACAAATCCATCAACTTGACCAGCTAAATCATTAAATATTTCTTTAGCAGTTGTTCTTCGATGAATATCTGGATTTGCTAAATTTTTAAATTGTTGGGGGATAAAAGTATTTCCTTTTTCTTTTGCTAATTCCTCTGCTTTAGCTATTGCTCCTTTCATTCCATTTTCTTTTGGAGTAAGAAGTACTTCTGCTCCATAGGCTTTTAGAATTTGTGTCCTTTCAATTGAGACACTATCTGGCATGGTAAGAATTAATTTATAACCTTTAGAAGCACATACAAATGCTAAACCTATTCCTGTATTTCCAGATGTGGGTTCAACTATTGTGATATCTTTACTTATTATCCCTTCTTCTTCAGCTTTTTCAATCATAGCCATTCCAATCCTATCTTTAACACTACCACCTGGATTAAAATATTCTAATTTTGCAAAGATATTAGGTTTTGGATCAATATCCTTAACGATTCTATTCAATTTTACTAAGGGAGTTTTTCCAATCGTCTCAATAATATTATTATAAAAATTTACCATTTTTTTCATATACCTCCACCATCTTCTTCATAAAAAATTTCTATATCTTCGCTTATTATTTGCCGATTGTTTGGAAAATTTTTCTCTAATTCTCTTATTCGTCTCTCTAAGCTTGATATTGCGATTGTTATGGGATCTGGTAGGTCTCCATGTCTTAAATCAATTCTCTCAATTTTTTCACCCTTTCTTGAAATAATTTTGCCTGGAACTCCAACTACAACAGAATTTGAAGGGACATTATTTACTACAACTGAATTAGCTCCAACTCTTACATTATCACCAATTATAATGGGTCCTAATATCTTAGCGCCAGTTCCTACAACAACATTGTTTCCTAAGGTTGGGTGCCTTTTTTTTCGTTCCAATCTTGTTCCTCCTAAAACCACTCCTGCATATAAAGTCACATTATTTCCAATTTCAGCAGTTTCTCCAATAATAACACCTGCGCCATGATCAATAAAAAATTCACTTCCAATCTCAGCTCCAGGATGAATCTCTATAGCTGTTAATTGTCTCGCAATATCAGATATATATCTTGGAATATAGGGCATTCCTAATTTCCAAAAAAAATGTGCAATCCGATATAATAATACTGCTTTTATTCCTGGATAACTAGTTAAGACTTCAATTAAAGTATGAGCTGCAGGATCTTTATTAAACGCAGCATTTACGTCAGATATGAAAAAATCTAAAATTTTCTGAAGATTTCTATCTATATGAATATGGTCTAAATCTTTTGTTTTAAAATCTAATTTTAATATACATTCTGTACATTGACTTGCCATTTCTTTTGATTTAGGACCTAATTTTTTACCACAACTTAAACATTGTAGAAAATCCTCCATCCCCATTTATTTCACTTTTTTTTTTGAATAAAGATGTTTAATTTTGATATATAAAGAATTAACCCTATTGATTTCAAATATTTAACGGTTATAAATCATAAATTTCTACAAGATTAAATTGAATTCTATCATATACTAAACCAGATCATTTATTTAATAAATAAGCCTTAATTATGAAATAATATGTCTGTCGATTGGGAAGAAATTCGAAATGATCAGTTTCCAGCACTTAAAAATTTAGTATATATTATGGCTGCTTCAGCATCTCCAATAAGTAAAAGTGCTTACGAGAAGGGAATTGCTTATTTTAATGATATGTTAAGTTATGGAGATATTCATTTTGAAGATTTTATGGATGAGATTGATTTAGCAAGAGAGAATATTTCCCATTATATTAATGCTGAACCTGAAGAAATAGCACTTTTAACTAACACATCTTCTGGTATGAATGTTATTGCGCGCCTATTAGAAAAAGGCGAAATTTTATATCCCTCTATTGAATTTCCTGCTTCAATTCATATCTTTAGACGATTAGGCTTTACTTGTAAAAAAATTCCTCCATGGAATAATAAATATTTAGTACATGATTTTAAAAAAATGATTACTAAAAATACTAAATATATCATTCATAGTCATGTTCAATCTCTTACTGGTTTTAAACAAAATCTTAATGAATTAGGAGATTTTTGTAAGGAACATAGACTTATTAATATAATTAATGCTACGCAATCTTTTTTTTCTTTTGAAATTGATATTATAAAACAAAATATTGATATAATTGTTAGTAATGCTGTAAAATGGGCAGCATGTGGTTATGGGGCAGGAATTTTATATATAAATGAAAAACTGATTAAAGAAAAGGGGATCCCTTTTTCAAGTTGGTTGAGTGTTGAGGATCCATATTCACTCGATAATGAAAATATGAGAGTTCTAAATAAAACACGATATATGGATGCTTTTGGAGGGTGTCCCAATTTTGCTGCACTACTATCATTAAAAGGGGGATTAGACTTAATTAAAATTAAAATAGGAAATGGGAATATTCAAAATGGGGTTAAAAAAATACAAGAGAGAATAATATTATTAACAACCAAATTTTTAGATGAAATAAAAAATTTGAGTTATAGAATAATTACCCCTCTTGAAATTGAATTCAGATCCGGAATTATAACTCTTGAACATGAGAATGCAGAAATAATTTATGAACATTTAGTAAAAAACAATATATATGTGACTTTAAAAAAATATCCACATTTCTCTAGAAGCACACTTTTAAGATTTGCATTTAATTATTATAATAATTTTGAAGATATAACTAAAGCCGTTAACCAATTAAGAAAATATTAAATCTGAACAAAACCTATTACTTCACTTAGATTTATATAATCCAATAATTTCTGCAGATTCAATTGTATGCTCTTTAACTTTCTCGATAAAATTATTTTTAGTGACTCCCTCTAATTCCTCAATGTCAAGCGCATAGACCCTAAAAAAATATCGATGTGTACCTGAAGGTGGGGCGGGACCACCATAGCCTTTTTGTCTGTAATCATTTTCAATTTCAATTCCAGGAACAGGTCCACCTTGAGGTATCTCTTCTACATTGACAGGAATATCATGTACTAACCAATGAATCCAATCACCTACAGGTGCATCAGGATCATTACAAGAAATAGCAAAGCTCTTAGCATTTCCAGGAGCATCTTCCCATTTTAAGTGCGGAGATATATTATCAGCTCTAAATGAAAATTTCTTATCCAACATTTCATTATTTTTAAAATCATCACTACTTAGTTTCATATTTACAAACTAGATTTTTTGCATATTTATTTGTTACGTAAGTGTTAAATAAGCGAATATATATATTTAAAAGTTTTTTTTACATTTATAAAAAGGAATAGATTTTCAAACATACTATATATTAGGTTTAAAATTAAGACGTTGAGCGATTATAAGCCGCAGACCTATCTTGAATACGTCAATGATTTAATAAGTGTTGTGGAAATAGATAATGAATTCAAATTTGATTTTATTAATGAGCATAATTATCAAAATATGCTGGGATATTCAAATAAAGATTTAATTGGCAAATCAATTTTGAGTATTTTACATCCTGATGATATAAAGAAAGTAATTAAGGTTTTAAAGAGAGGAACTGAATCTGAAGTCCACTCACAAGAAATTAGGGTTAAGCATAAAAACAACAAACATATATGGTTTGAAATAAAAGTAAAAAAAATTAAAGATGAAAATCATCAAAAAAAATTATTAGTTGTTTTAAAAAATATTTCTAAGATTAAAGATTTGGAAGAAAAATTACATGAGAACGAGGAAAGATTCCAAAAACTGACTACAACGATTCCAGAAATTCGTTTTTGGAAATTAATCAATCCAAAAAAATATGAAGAAGCATTAAGAAGCTCTTATGAAATGCTACAGATGGTTATGGAAAACATACCTCAGTATATTTATTGGAAAGACATTAATTCTGTGTATTTAGGCTGTAATCATAATTTTACTAAACTTGTAAATATTGAACAAGCTGAAGATATAATAGGTAAAACTGATATTGACATTTTCTTTAATGAAGATAAAGTAAATCAACTTAAGAAGCATGAAACTATTGTTATGGATACAAGAAAACCTGAATTTCATAAAGTTGAATCTTGGGTATTAGATAATGGAGAATTGATTTGGGTTGATACAAATAGGGTACCCCTCTACGATTCAGAAGATAAAGTTGCTGGAATTTTAGTCACTCTTGAAGATATAACTGAAAGGCAATTATCAGAGAAAAAACTAAAAGAGTCTGAAGAAAAATATCGTCATTTAATCGAAACTTCTCCCTATTCTATTATTCTTTTTGATCTAAAAGGTGAAATCATTGAATATAATTCTACTACAGAAAAATTATTTGGATATACTAAGGAAGAATTTATAGGAAAATCCTATATACATTTACCTCTTCATCCATCAGAAATATATACAATTCTAAATAAAAAATTAGGGCGAATATATAAAGGAGAGAAAGTAGAACCTACTGAATTTCAAGTTTTTAAAAAAGATGGCACTTCAATGTGGGTTAATACACAAATAACTTTATTAGATTTCGGAGATAAAACCTTTTTCCAAGCTATTGTTCAGGATATTACTAAAAAAAAAGAAGCAGAAGAAAAATTAAGAGAATCAGAGGAAAAATATAGAGATTTATTAAATACTTCCTCAGTAGGAGTAATGGAAGTTAATTTAGTAAATAAAGATATTTCCTATATTAATCCAAGATTATTGAATATATTTGGTTATGAGCATGATGAATTGAAAAATGAAGAAATGATGGTTAATCTCATCCATCCTGATGATATCAATAAATTTTTCAAATCAATGGAAGATAGAGAATTAGAATTTAGGATAATTCATAAAGAAGGAAAATTAAAATGGCTTTCTGGAAAAAAAGTGAACCATTATAACGAAAAAGGGGAATTAATTAGTTTTAGATTATGGGTGGAAGATGTTACTGAAAAGAAGATGTATGAAGAATTAATTTATGAATTAAATATTAATTTCTTAAGTTTTACAACAAAGATCCAAAAGAATATCCAATTATTATTAAAAACTTGTAATAAATTATTAAACGGGGATCTTATCTTATATGTACACAAAAGTATTTATAATGAAAAAGAACAGTATCAGATAATTACTTCAGATAAAAGAGTATTTGATTACAATCCTGATGATTTTTTTGACAAACTTTTTGTGAGTGAATTATTTCATGAAAGTCATGATTTTCCTCAAACATTTTTTAATATAAATGAAACTAAATATGCTAAAATTGATCAATTTATTGAAAATACTAATTTAATAGGATGTTATGGAAAATTAATTCCTTCTCAAAATCAATTTAATAGTGGAGTTTGTATATTCTATAAAAACAATCCGATAATAACTAATCAAGATAAATTAGTGTTATTTTTGATCTGCGATGCTATTGAAATTGAACAGAAACGATGGCAAGTACAACAAGACTTAGAGGCACAAAATATTATGTTAAATGAAATAAATAAATTAAAAACAGAGTTATTATCAAGAACTTCGCATGAATTGAAAACCCCATTAATTTCAATTAAAGGATTTACTGAACTTTTATTAACACTACACAAATCTAAATTTGATACTGATGTTATTACAGTTTTAGGAGAAATCAAAGACGGAAGTAGTCGATTAGAAAAAATTATTAATCTACTTTTACAAGGCTCAAAGCTAGACCAAGGTCAATTACAATTAAATATTACTGAAGAAGATTTGAATTTCTTAATTAAATATTCAATAAAAGAGCTACAAGGTTTAGCCAAATTAAGAAATCAAGCTTTATCATTTATTTTGCATGACAAGCTAAAAGCAGAATTTGATAAAGAAAGGATTCATGAGGTAATTTCAAATTTGTTAATAAACTCAATAAAATATACACCCCCGGGTGGAAATATAACTATTAAATCTGAAATAGAA
The DNA here is from genome assembly GCA_019057865.1 of Promethearchaeota archaeon. Classification (GTDB taxonomy): domain Archaea; phylum Asgardarchaeota; class Lokiarchaeia; order Sigyniarchaeales; family SOKP01; genus Loki-b32. The sequence goes on along the minus strand of JAHLWP010000008.1, from coordinate 111,765 downwards.
GATAATTTTTTTATAATTTCTGTTAAAGATAGTGGAATTGGAATTACTGAAGAAGAAAAAGGTCAATTGTTTAAACAATTTGGTAAAATCGAAAGATACGGGCAAGGATGGGATGTGGAGATAGAAGGGACTGGACTTGGATTATATATTTCAAAGAAAATTATTGAATTACATGGCGGAAAAATTTGGGTTGAATCAGAGGGAAAAAATAAGGGAAGTACATTTTATTTTTCTATTCCACGAACAAGAAATTGAATACTAATATCTTATCTACTACTATAATAAACCTATCGAATTTCCTTTTTTTCGCATTACTATTTCGAAAAATTGTAATTTAAAATAGGTTTTTAAATATGAACTTTATTATTTATGGTAGACCATAAACATTTTTGGTTTATATTGGTTTTTGAGGAGACAAATGGGTATATTTACTAGAAAACAAGAAGTTAGTAGTGAATTTAGAAATCTTATTAAGAAAATTGAAAAGTGGAAAAATATATCTTTAGAAGATGTTAAAGATTCTGATGATGTATTTAAAATTACTTTAAGAGAAAAAAAGCCCTTTCCGAAAAGAAAATATCCTCGTCTCTTTGTGCTTTCAGGTTCTCATAAAAAAGAAAATTATTCAATCAGCTCATTTGAAATTCAGAATAGTAGACATACTCCAGAAGAATTTTCTCAGATCTATAATTCAAAAATAGAAGGAAATAATGATGTAAACAGAATTATAATCGAACTAAAAAATATTATTCATGGTAAAGATCTATTTAAAGTAAATCCGAATTTTCCTTTCTAATGGTTATTCTGATTAAAAGATTGTATAAATTAATCAAAACATTTTATCATGTTTAATTATAATCTTAAAGGAAAATTGTTAATAAATCCGACGTAATTTAACTATTTAAGATTAAATTCTTTTTTTTCAAATTACTTTCTTGAAAAACCATTTAAGTGCATAAATTTTTAAATGGGTACTTTAATTATTATGTTAGGCTATTTGAATTTATATGCGTTTGAGGAGACGTATGACTTTAAGTTATGACTATCATAAAATATTAAAGAGCGAATTTAGAAGAGATTTACTATGGTTTGAAGAGGAATTCGATTTGTTATTCAATGGCAAATCTATACTTACCGAACAAGAAAAATCTCTTGCTAATCAAATTCTAAATATTTTAAGCGAAACGATAAATGCTTATCCTAATGAAAAATTACTTACTGAATTAGTTTATACTTTAAACAATATTGAAAAAAAGCATCCAGAAATTTCATAAGTTAATATAGATTTCTCAAGGATTTTGAGTACTGATTCATATTAAATATCATTTTAGATTTCACTATTTTTTCTATGATGTAAAAGTTAAAAGAAGTTTTGATTAATTTCATCTTAGTTTTTTACTTCTAATGATAATAATTTTTACACACAAATTAATTTATCTTAAAATTAATAATACAAGTATGTGGATGTTTTTTTCCTTTATATACTTCTCAATCTTTTATTTTTCTGGGAAAAAATTTAACTAAATTGGAAATATTTAAAAAAAGTTAAATCTATAAATATGTGAATCAGATATAATTAAATTAATAGTATTATATTTTTAAGAAAGTGATATTATGCAGATAAATAAACCTATATTAGATAAGCAAATCGATAAAGCTACAGAATATTTAGACGAAAAAAAAAATGCTAAAGCAGAGAAATTTCTAAGTAAAATCGTTTTAACTGAACCTACAAATGACGAAGCCTGGCTTCTCCTTGGTATAGCAAAACGACGCTTAGGAGAATTAGATAAAGCTATTGATTGCTTTAAAGCAGCAACAGAATATAATTCCTCTAAAGAGGAAGCATGGGGATTATTAACAATCACTTATCTTGATAAAGGTAATATTGAAATGGCTAAAAAAGCTATAGCAATTGCAGGACGGTTAAATCCAAATAATACTAAAATCCAATTTTTACGTCATACATTAGTTCAATCCTATATTAAGCATGGTCCATTTTTTTAAAATCTTTTAACATAATAAGATTAAATAAATAGTAAAAATGCAGGTAAGTAAACTAATATTAAAACCAATTATAACACTGGATGAATTTTTAGATCTTTATGATGGAAGTTTTAGTTCAGATTATAAAAATATACTAAACCTTGATTTTGAATTAGATTTAAATCGAGATAATCAAAGAATTTGTCCTATTATTCATTTAGCAAAACCAGCTGATGCTGGAGTTATAACCCAAATTTTTAAAGATGTGTACGAAGGTACATATCCTTATAAACAAATGGAAGATGTTCAAGAAATAAAAAATATGATAATGGATTCCAATTATCATTGGTTCTTATTCAAGTTAAATTCAAATGAAGTAGTTGGTTGTTTTGCTGCTCATATGGAATTTGAGAAGAAACGGGGGTTACTATATGGATTTGCAATAAAGAGAAAATATCAAAAAATTATTAATATTTTGAAAGCTTTTATTGGTTGTATTTTATACGCATGGAAAGTAAATAAAGATAAAATTTTAGTATGGTACGCAGATGTACGTACATATGATAATATTCCTCAACTATTAACTTCTCTATGTGGATTAAAACCCATCGCATTTTTTCCGAATAAAGATGTGTTTTTTAATAACATTGAATCGGATTTCATGCACATTATCTATGATAAAAATGCTTTGGATAAATATCGTGATAAGAAAAAACCGAAAATTATTCGTCAAGCGTTAGGTTGTTATAATTATTCCAATAGCAGATTTCATTTAGGGTCCCCGAAAGTAGAAAATCCAAAGATATCTTTCGATGAGCTTAAAATGAAGAAAATAGAAAGGAATTTATATAAAAAAATTGATGAAGATAGATTCGGTTTTAAAGCAATGATTTTATTATATAAAAACTCAGATTCCTACTTTAAATTCATCTATAATCCGTATACTAAATCCATAGAAAAAACAAAGTATAAAGTTAAGAATCTAGAAGAATTACATGTGTTCATTAAACAAATTAAAAAATTAATAGAGAATTCTGATGTTAGATATTTTGAATGTTTTGTCTCATCATTCGAACCATTACATCAAAAAATCTTTTTTAAAGCTGGCTTTAAGCCCAGGGGTTATATTTTTAGTTGGGATTATAAAAAGAATAAAAATATTTTTGAAGATAATATAGTTTTTAACTATTATAAAGGAAATATCAAGAATAACCTAAAAATAATCCCAGAAGCTTCAAAACTTCTTAAAGTTTTAAATTTTAATGCTTATACAAAAACAAATTTTTTCAAAGGTTAAAAATTTGTAAGAAGAAAAATCGATAAAACATCAAATTATCTTCTGATTGATAAAAATTAATATATTTCACTAATTTAGAATACTATATTTAGATTATAAAACATTAATTATATGAAATTAAAATGTTATTACAAAACGATTTTGCTAGAATATTAACTATATATCTTACGCAATTAATATTTACAGGTATCTTTTTAATTATAGCGTACAAAATCTTAAAGAGAAATAGAAACAGATTAACATTAACATTGAGTGGTTTTTATTTTTCTCTTTCTATTGGGTTTATTCTTAATGCTGTTTATCCACCTCTAGATAATGAGTTATTGATGTCAATCATATATATTATTGCCGCTTATGTTGTACTGCTTTCTCCTATTTTTCTAGTTTTATTTAATATAAATCTCCTTCAAGCTGGTAAGGAGAATTTATTAAGAAAGTGGGCTTCATATATAATTTTATATACATTTTCACTTATTATTTGCTTAAATATACCTGGAGGAATTACTTTCGTTAAGGATCCAAACTGGAGGCCAAAGTTTGCCTTGGAGTTCCTTATTGTTCTCTATTTTTTTATTACTATTTTTATGTTAAGTCCTTTTATCATAACATCATTAAAATTATACAAAGGCTTTGAAGATGTTAAATTAAAAAAAAAATTAGGATACTATTTTTTAGGAATATTTGGATTTGCATTTACTTTGTATGGGATGGTTTACTATAATTATTCCAATGATCTTTTATTCAGATCAATATGGAGTATTACTACATCAGTTATTACACTCTTATGTGTCGGATTAATCTACTATGCGTGGGTACATAGATTATAGCAATCTTTAATTATTAAGAAAATATATTATCTTCAACATTTTTATTCCCATATTATAAAGATTTAAATAAATTAAAAAATAGATTTTTATAATTAATTAAAATAGATTGTTATTATGGTACATTCAACGCAAAAAGCAGAATTAAGTATTCGAATTACAGAAAAATTAGATGAGATCTTAAAATACTTACATCTAGGGATAAATCTTCCAATTCTACCTGAACTTCATAAATATGTTTTGGTGGATTTTAAATCATTTAAAGCTAAAGCAATATTACTTGAAAAAGAGATTAATAAAAATAGATTTAATAAAAATACAGATAAAGTTGTAGGAATTGTAATTGTATACGATGATCAAGGTAGTACTTTATATTTTGGTTATTTTGGTGTGTATGATCATGATGCCTATAAAATTGAATTTTTAGTCAATGAATTAATCGAGTATGCAAGGCGAAATAAATATAAGGAAATAAGAGGTCCAATTAATATTCCTACAGTTATATACGGATGGGGTTTTATGGTTGAGGGGAGTAGTAAGGATTTATTTGTTGGATGTCCTATAAATCCACCTATTTATCAAGAAACTTTTCTTAAAAAGAGATTCTATGTGAAGTTTGAAGAAGATCGTTATTATTGTGTTGGATTAAAATTAGATCCACATAAACTACCTAGTTATGATTTTACTGAATATGAATATATAATTCCTGGTAAAGAAGGAATTTGGGATGTCATAGATGAAATATTGAGACTTCACATTGAATACCAACCTCCATCTGCCCAAATAACCCCCAAAAATTCTTTGAACCTCAAATTTTTAGTTGATTTTATTTTTTCTTATGGCCGTGAATGGATGGTATGGGTTGTATATCATAAGCCAACCGAAAAAATAGTAGCATCTGGATATCTTGTTCCTAATATCTTTCATACTGATAAACACGGAAGATTAGATTCTGTTAGCTTCCATGATTGGGTAGTAGATCCAAATCATAGGAGAAAAGGACTAGCATTGCTAATGTATGGAGAAACTTCTTTAAGAGGTTTTAATAGAAAGACTAAAAGTTTTTTTCGATGGGGATATTGGCCAGTAGGTGCAGAAAATATTGCTAACCAGAAAGCAGCTCAGAAAATGGGAGGATTTAAAAGTAAGACACACTTAATCCTAGAATTTAAATTTTAATTTTCTAATTTAAATTGATATTTAATTTTTCTAATAATTTGATTTTTGAAGGATTGGACTACAAATTTTTTATTAAACAATAGAAGCATAATTATATCAGAAAAATGAAAATTATAAAAAAGATAATTTTTGGTGTTAAAAATTAGTGATGATATAAGTAATGAAGATTTTGAAGAAATCAAAGAAGTTAAAGCTTATTGGAAAAGAATCTATTCAGTTTTGCGAAAAGATATTCGAGAAAAATTGAAGAATTTAAATATTTCTGAAAAAAAGAAGAAATCTATAATAAAAGAACTTGCTTTTTTATCTGAGAAAAAGCAAATCAAATATTTAGAAGAATTGTATAGGATTTATAATTGAGGAAATTAATTTTTGAATCCAAATCCAATTTTCTTATAAAATTATTAGATATAAGAAATAACTAATACAATCAATTTGGTTATTAAATATCGATAACAAATTTTTTTAATAAAAGTACTTTTCACTTCTTAAGATTGTTAATCAAAACTGTTTGATCAAACAAGTTAAAAAAGTAAAGCTTAGACTTTTTTACAAAATTGCAAATCAAGTTTAAAATTATTTAAGTGATTTGAATTAAACATGAGTGAAAATGTGGAAAAGTATATCAAAAGAAAAGTATACAAATCTACAAGCTCTAGAATTGCTCAAAAATTTGTTGACGCTGGTTTAGAAAAGATAAGAGCTTGCATAAATTGTGGTACTTGTACTGGTAGTTGTCCTTCTGGTAGAAGAACTGCTTATCGAACACGTTCTGCTATTAGAAGAGCTTTAACTGGAGATGAATCTGTACTAAAAGATATTGATATATGGTTATGCTCAACTTGTTATTATTGCTATGAGCGCTGTCCTAGAGATATTCCTGTCACTGATATGATAATCAAACTTAGAAACATTGCGGTGGAAGAAGGTTATATTTTAGATTCTCATTTTGGATTAGCTAATGATATTTTTTATGCTACAGGACACGGTGTTCCTGCAACTGGTGAAAATAATAAAAAATGGAGGGATTTAAGGGAATCTTATGGGTTGCCGCCATTACCACCTACTGTCCATTCTTATCCTGAAGCGGTAAAAGAATGCCAAGAATTGATGAACGCTGTTGGATTTAAAAAATTATTGGATAATGCAGCAAAATTGAAAGAAGAAAGGGCAAAAGCTGAGGAAACAGATAAGGAGAAATAAATATGAGTGAAGATTACAAATGGAGATATGGTTTTTTTTTGGGATGTGTAATACCTAATCGTTATCCAATGATTGAAGCCTCGATTAGAAATGTTTTCGATTATCTTGGTGCCGAGATTTTAGATTTACCCGGTGCTTCATGTTGTCCTGCCCCTGGTGTATTTAGAGCATTTCATATACCAACTTGGCTTGTTATTGCTGCTAGAAATATATCTATTGCAGAAGAATTGGGAGTAAATCCTATTACAGGTTGTAATGGCTGTTATGGAACTCTTAGAGATGCTTGGTATGAACTTGAACATGAGTATGAATAAAAAAAAGAAGTTAATGAATATCTTGCTAAAATTGGACGTACATATAAAGGTAATCTCGAACCAAAGCATGTTATTCAAGCTTTTTATCTTGATATGGGATTGGACTATTTAAAGGATTTTGTCAAACTTAAATTCTCAAATTTAAAGGTAGCCGTACATTATGGTTGCCATATTGTAAAACCAAGTGAAAAAAGACCTTGGAATGGTGAATATGAGGCTCCTAGATTTCTTGACGAGATTGTTGAAATTACAGGGGCTAAAAGTATAAATTATAAAGATAAATATATGTGTTGTGGAGCTGGTGGAGCTGTTAGAACTGCTGTTAAAGAGGTTGCAGCCGATTTTACACGGGAGAAATTAGTGAATATGAGAGATGCAGGTGTAGATATTATTATTAACTGCTGTCCTTTCTGCCACCTTCAATTGGACCTAGGGCAGGTTGAGGTAAATAATATCTATGCAGATATTATTGGAGAACCATTTAACATTCCTGTAATATACATCACTCAACTTCTGGGAGTAGCCTTCGGAATGGATCCTAATTTATTAGGATTAATTAAAAATCATGAGTTACAAGGTGTTTCTCCGTTTATTTCTATAGATCCGTTCTTAAATATAGTTAAAGAACAATTAATTTAGGAGGAATTATATGACAGAAGCTAAAAAAGAAATAAAAGTCACAGGTAATGAAAGACCTAAAATTGGAGTTTATATATGTCATTGCGGTGTCAACATTGGTGGTGTTGTTTCAGTTCCAGATTTGGTAGAATATACAAAAACACTTCCAAACGTAGAAGTAGCACAAGAATATAAATTCTTTTGTTCTGATGTAGGTCAAAAGATTATTAAGGAGGATATTGAAGCGGGATTAGTAAATAGAGTTGTTGTTGCTGCGTGTTCTCCAAGAATGCATGAGCCCACTTTTAGAATTACTTGTAAAGAAGCTGGTTTGAACCAATTTTTATTTGAAATGGCAAATATTAGAGAACATTCAACATGGGTTCATATGAGAGACCCAGAAGGAGCATATGAAATCGCTAAAGACCATATTAGAATGGCTGTAGCAAAAGCAAGGGAGTTAAAACCACTAGAAGTCCAGAAAGTGAAAGTAGAACCCTCTTGTTTAATAATAGGAGGAGGAGTTGCAGGAATGAATGCTGCATTGGACCTTGCTACAGAGGGTTATCAAGTATATTTAGTTGAAAAAACTCCCACAATAGGTGGTCATATGGCTCAACTTGATAAAACGTTCCCAACTATGGATTGTTCGAGTTGTATACTTACCCCCAAAATGTCTGAGATTTCGCGTGAGAAAAATGTTGAACTTTTAACCTATTCTGAAGTAGTAGAAGTCTCTGGTTTTATAGGAAATTTTGAAGTTACTATTTTAAAAAAACCACATTACGTAGATCAAGAGAAATGTACTGGTTGCGGAGTATGTGTTGATTATTGTCCTGTTGTCGTTGGAAACGAATTTGAACTCGGATTAGCCACAAGAAAAGCAATTTATATTCCATTCCCTCAAGCTATACCTGCACAATATACAATTGATATGGTCAATTGTATTAAATGCGGAATATGTGCAAGAATAGATGTATGTGAACCTGAAGCGATTAATTTTGATGATAAGCCAGAATATTTAAAAATTAAGGTAGGCACAATAATCGTTGCTACAGGATGGGATTTATATGATCCTACTGAGCTCAAACAATATGGCTATGGGAGATACCCTAATGTTATTACTGGACTTCAAATGGAACGTTTATTAAGTTCTTTTGGACCAGTTATAGGAAAGCCTATTAGACCTTCGGATCTTAAAGAACCCCATAGCATTGCCTTTCTTCAATGTGTGGGAAGTAGAAATTTCAGAGAAGGAGGAAATAAATATTGTTCAAGAGTTTGCTGTATGTATGCAACCAAGCAAGCAAGGCAATATAAAGAAAAGCATTCAGATGCAGATATTTATATTTTTTATATGGACATTCGAGCTTTTGGAAAAGGTTATGAGGAATTTTACGAATCTGCAGGACAAAACTATGGAATCAATTTTATGAGAGGAAGAATAGCAGAGGTAATCGAAGATGATGAGCACAATATTATCATAAGAGCTGAGGATACATTACTTCAACAACCAATTGAATTAACAGTAGATTTGTTTGTTTTATCTTGTGGTTTAGAGCCTCGAGCAGATGCAGATATAATAACTTCTCTACTAAGAATTCAAAGATCAGCTGATGGATTTTTTTTAGAAGCCCATCCAAAATTACGACCAGTTGACACTTTAACAGAGGGTATCTTTATAGCTGGTGTTGCGCAAGGCCCAAAAGATATTCCTGATGCTGTTGCTCAGGCTAAAGGAGCCGCTTCAAGTGCAGCTGTGTTAATGGCTCAAGGTGAAGTTGAGATAGAACCATTTTTTGCTGTCGTTCGCCCAGAACGTTGTATTGGTTGTGGAATGTGCGTCGAAAATTGTATTTATGGGGCTATTGAGCTTGTTGAGGATAAATGGTTTGGTACAATAGCTAAAATAAATGAAGCTCTATGTAAAGGGTGTGGTGCTTGTTCTGGTAATTGTAGATCTTCAGCAATAGATATCATTGGTTTTACTGGCGAACAAATATTTTCAATAATAATGGGGGTGAACTTTAATGAGTAAAATACAAATACAGTCAGAACAATCAGAAGATAATAAAGAATGGGAACCAAAAATAATTGCATTTCTCTGTAATTGGTGTTCTTATGCCGGAGCGGATTTAGCAGGTGTAAGTAGAATTCAATATCCTTCAAATATTAGAATAGTAAGGGTTCCATGTTCAGGAAGAGTAAATCCTTTTTTCATAATTAAAAGTTTGTTAAGAGGCTGGGATGGTGTTGTCGTCTCGGGATGTCACCCAGGTGATTGCCATTATGTTAGCGGAAATTTAGTTGCAAGAAGACGTTTTGCGATTTTACAAGATTTATTAAAACTTTTCGGGATAGATCCTGATAGAGTTACTTTCATGTGGTCTTCTGCATCAGAAGGTGATAGATTTGCGGCTTTAATTAAAAAAGTAACAAATAATATAAAGAAACTTGGACCAAACAAAAAATTTGAAACAGAGTGGTGATTTTTATGGTAATTGAAAATGAAAATAAAGAAATTGAGCAATTAATAAGAGATTTAGCTAGAAAACTACTTGAAGAAAAACAAGTTGATGTTATTATTGGATACACAGAAGGTACTGTTCCTTTAAGTTCATCACCAATTGTGATAGATAAAGTTGAGGAAGTAGATAAATTAATTTGGAATAATTTATGTTATATAAATTTGGCCAATTATTTGGTCCCTCGAATACCAACACTTATGAATGAAGAAGGTCAAAAATTGAAAGTTAGTATTGTATCAAAAGGTTGTGTCGGCAGAGCTTTAATTCATTTATCGGTAGAGCATCAACTCGATCTTGAAAACATAAAAATAATTGGAATTCCCTGTAATGGAATTATAAATAGGAAGAAAATTGAAGATGAAATCGGAGAAAGAGAAATCTTAGATATCTCAGTATCTGGTGATAATATCATAGTAAAAGGGAGGGACTTCGAAAAAGTATTTCCTTTTAATGAATATATGAATGAATTATGTAAAGTATGCCAAGTTAAATCACCTCCATTTTTAGAAGATATATGTGTGGGTGAATGTTTAGAAAATCCTGTCATTGAAGATGATTTCTCAGATATTGCTGAATTTGATTCAAAAACTACTGAAGAAAAATGGGAATATATAAAAAGTCTTTTAGAGACTTGTACTCGATGTTATGCCTGCAGAGAAGCGTGTCCTATGTGCTATTGTAATCTGTGCTTTGTAGACCAAAACCAACCTATTTGGTTTGGAAAAACAATAGATTTTTCTGATATCTTTGTATTTCATTTAGTTAGAGCTATGCATTTAGCGGGTCGATGTGTAGCATGTGGCGCGTGTAGTAGTGTTTGCCCGATGGGAATTGATTTGAATTTAATAACAAGATCTTTAGAAAAAATTGCAAAAGAAAGGTTTAATTTTACAACCGGCATTGATCCAAGAATCTTACCTCCTATGATGGCTTTTGATATGGAGGATAAAGAAGAATTTATGATGGAGGAAGATTAAAAAGGAGACTTGAAAAATGGAACATAAAATTTTAAAAAAAGATCAAATCGTAAGGTTATATAATGATTTAAATAAAGATTATAATTTTTATGCACCAATTAAGGAAAAGAGAAACATTGTTTTTAGAAAAATAACAAATCCAGAAGAAATAGTGCTGGACTATCTTAACTCTAAAGTACCACCGAAAGAAATATTATTTCCGGAGAAAGATATTCTTTTTGAATACAAAATTAATGATAATGAGATAGAGTTTGAAGAACCTAAAAATTTAAATGATAAAAATATAATTTTTGGGATAAGACCTTGCGACGCTCATAGTTTTGTCTTATTAGTGAATTTTTTCTCTCAAGGAGATTTCAAAGACGAAATTATTATAAATAGAAGGAAAAATACAACCTTGATAGGAATTGGTTGTAATACTCCGAAAAGTACTTGTTTCTGTACATCAGTAGAAGGAAATCCATTTCAAAAGGATGATGTGGATATATTTTTAGTTGACTTGCAAGATAAATATCTTGTTGAGGGAATTAGTGATAAAGGTAAAGATTTAATTAAAAAGCTGTCGTGGCTTGCTGATGCAAAAGAGATAGATTTAGAAAAGACCCAAAAATTAAAAAAACAGGCAGAAGAAGCAATTACAACAAAATTAGATTTAGAGAATATCGATAAAATTTTAGATCCAAATTTTGAACATCCAATATGGAAAGAAGTTAGTGAAACTTGTATAGGATGTGGAACATGTTCATTCCTATGTCCAACATGTACCTGTTTTGATGTAATTGATGAAAATGTTCCAAACAAGAATCGTGGAAGAAGAATTAGAATATGGGACACGTGCCATTCTTGCCTTTATACTTTACATACAAGTGGTCATAATCCACGTAATAGCTGTATACAAAGGGTTAGAAATAGAATTTTACATAAATTTTGTTATTATCCTGAGAATTACGGCATGTTAGGGTGTGTTGGATGTGGACGATGTGTTCAAAATTGTCCCGTTAATAATGATCTTAGAACAATAATTGAAAAAATTAAGAAAATTGAACCAAAAAGGGAGGGGAAAGTTAGTGCTTAATATATATATTCCCATGCTTACCAAAATTAAAGCTGTTGTTTCAGAAAATAAAGTAAACGATATAAAAACTCTCGAATTAGTATTTAAGAAAGAAGAAGATTTGAAAAGTTTTGATTACAATCCAGGACAATTCGCAGAAATTAGTCTAATTGGAAAAGGAGAATGCCCAATAGGTATTGCCTCATCTCCAACTGAAGAAGGTTCTATTAAATTTACGATCAAGAAGATGGGAACAGTCACTACAGGATTTCACAATGTTGAAATTGGAGATACTGTAGGGGTAAGAGGTCCTTTAGGTAATGGCTGGCCAATTGAAGAAATGAAAGGCAAAAATATTGTGGTCATTGGGGGTGGATTCGCATTTTCAACCTTAAGATCTCTAGTCATATACATTTTAGATGAAAGATATAGAAAAAATTATAAAGATATTACTGTGATTTATGGTAACCGTGATTCTGGTGAAGTATTATATCGAGATATCCTTGAAGAATGGGAAAAAAGAGAGGATATTAACGTAGTCCTAACGATTGATCGCGAAGAGGAAGGATGGACTCGCGAAGTTGGATTTGTTGCGGCAATAGTTAAGAAGGTTGCTCCATCTCCTGATAACGCTATGGCGGTAGTCTGTGGGCCGCCCATAATGATTAGGACTGCCGTGGCTGAATTGGTAAATCTAGGTTGGAAGGACGAGCAAATTTTAAATTCATTAGAGATGAGAATGAAGTGCGGAATTGGCAAATGTGGAAGATGCAACATCGGAAATAAATTTGTCTGTATTGATGGACCTGTGTTCTCTCTGGCAGAGCTCCAAAAAATGCCTAATGAATATTAGCTAAGAAATTTTTTATTATTTAACTAACTAGATTCAATTTTTATTTTGCCTATTTTTTTAGGCATCTTCGATTCTCCTAATGCTTTGATCTTATCTGTAAATTCAGATATAAGTTCTGAGAATTGTTTTCCCTCACTCGCGGAAATCTGATTAATTTGAATCCTATCCTCTTTAATTCCAATCATTTTTAGCAATTCTTTAAGATTTTCCAAGCGGAGATAGGCATTTTCATTTCCACTAATGTAATGGCAATCACCTAGATGACACCCTGCTATAAATACTCCATCTGCACCCTCTAAAAACGCTTGTAAAATGAAACTTTTAGACATACCTCCCGAGCACATTACTCTTATAACCCTTACATTTGGAGGATACTGATATCGACTTACACCTGCTAAATCCGCTCCGGCATAAGAACACCAATTACAGAGAAATGCAACTATTCGTGGTTCCCAACCGATCTTATCAGATTTCACAGCTTCCTCAATCATTGGTTTAATCTGCGCATTTCCAAAATGACTCATGGAAATTGCAGAGGTAGGACATTCTGCGAAGCATGTTCCACAACCTTTACAAAGAGCTTTAATTACTTGAGCATTTTTTATATCATTACTATATAAACCCATTTGTTTTGTAATCTCAACCAATTCAATAGCGTTATAAGGACAAACTTCAGCACATCGACCACAACCGATACATTTATCTTCATTAACATAGGAAGTTATGCCTTCTGTTTCTAAAATTTTTTTTGATAATATTGTCATTGCTCTAGCAGCTGCAGAATTCGCTTGAGCTATACTTTCGCTTATATTGGCCGCTCCTCGTGCAGTTCCGCATAAAAAGATTCCATCTGTTGCAAAATCAGATGGTCTCAATTTAACATGAGCTTCTAAAAAGAAATTATCCTCATTAAGAGGGACTTTTAGTATTTTAGCTAACTCTGAATTTCCTTCAGGAGGCACAATTCCTGCACTTAATACTATTAAATCTGAATTAATTTTAAGTTCTCCTACATCAGGCTTATTAAATAAGACTTGTAATTGATTACCCTTTTTAACAACTTCGGGTGGCTTTTCTTCATCAAACCTGATGAAAAGAATTCCTTTTTCTCTAGCTAAATTATAATATTTTTCCTTAAAGCCATAAGTCCTAATATCACGAAATAAAATTATAATATTGATATCTGGGTTGATCTCTTTTGCTTTTAACGCATTTTTTATAGCTTCTGCGCAGCACATTCTGCTGCAATAAGGATGTTCTTCGTTTCTAGAGCCAATACATTGGATCATTACAATTGATTTCAATTCTCTTATCATTTTTTCATTCGTAAAGAGAATTTCTTCGAGGTTTGACTGGGTTGTAATTCTTTCATCTTGACCATATAGAAATTCATCATCCTTAGGTATATATTCTTCTGCTCCTGTAGCTACAATAATTATGCCATGATCAAATTTCTTCTCTTCTCTTTTTTTGCCATAGGATATATCTGTGGTAAAATTTCCAATATATCCACTTACAGAATTAATATTAGCTTCGAGAAAAACGGTAATTAATTTATGATTATTAACCTTTTCTATTAAATTCCTAATTAATTTTTGAACATCATTATTTTCCAAAGTTTGATAAATAGAATTTGCGATACCACCCAATTTATCACTTTTTTCTATTAGATATATATTGTACCCCTGTTCTGCTAAATTTAAAGCAGCAATCATTCCTGCTACGCCACCTCCAATAACCATTCCTTTATGGATTACTTCTACTCTTTGTTCTTTTAAAGGAACTAAATTTCTAGCTTTAGCAACGGACATTCTAACTAAATCTTTAGCTTTCTCTGTAGCTTTCTCTGGTTCATGCTTATGTACCCATGAGCATTGATCCCTAATATTTGCTAAATCAAAAAGATATTTGTTTAAACCTGCTTCTCTAATGGTTTCTTGAAATAAAGGTTCATGAGTTCTTGGCGTACAAGAAGCAACGATTACTCTATTTAAACCATGTTCTTTTATTTTTTCTTTAATAATCGTTTGTGTATCAGCTGAGCAAGTATACAAATTTCTTTCAGAATATACTACATCTGGTAATTTGCTTGCGTATTCAACTACTTCAGGAACATCAACAACACCTCCAATATTAATTCCACAATGGCAAATAAAGACTCCAATTCGAGGTGGCTCTCCACTGATGTCAATTTCTTTTGGTAATTCTTTTTCAGTGATTAATGTATTTCTAACATCAGATAATAGAACATTTACAGCTCCAGCAGCCGCACTAGCTTCAATAACGGTTTCTGGGATATCTTTAGGTTCTTTAAATGTTCCGCATACATAAATTCCTGGTCGTGAAGTCTCAATTGGATTAAAATTAGTAGTCTTACAAAAACCGTATTCATTTAATTCAATATTTAATTTTTTTGCTAATGCTGCAGTATTTGGATTAGGTTGTAATCCCACAGACAGAACAACCATGTTAAAAATTTCTTCGATAATTTTTCCTTCTTCAGTCTCATACCTAATTTTTAAATCATTAGAGTCGTGTATTTCTTTGATAGCTGCTATTCTACTTCTAATATATCTTACACCATAATCTTCTTTAGCTCGTTCAATATATTTGTCAAAATCTTTTCCGTATGCTCTTATATCCATACTAAAAATAGTGGGTTCAAGAGTACTCAAATGCTCTTTAGCTATAACAGCTTCTTTTGTAGTATACATACAACACATTGAAGAACAATATTCATGACCTATTTTTTTATCTCGAGAACCAATACATTGCAGAAATGCTATTTTTTTAGGATGTGTGTTATCTGAAGGACGAATAACTTCTCCCAAAAATGGACCAGATGCATTGAGTATACGTTCTAATTCTATACTTGTTATAACATTTGGATATTCACCATATCCATAAATATTCCCTATTTTTAGTATATATTCATCAGAGCCAAGAGCTAATATCACAGCCCCAACATTGATAGAAATAGTCTCATCAGTTAAACTATGATCAATAGCATCAGCTTGACATGCCCTTACGCATTCAAAACACTCACAGCAAGATCCGCAATTGAGACATCGTAATGCTTCTTCAATAGAAGATTCTTCATCCATACCACTAGCAACTTCATTAAAGTTGTATATGCGTTCCTCTGGTAGACATATTGTGAACTCATTCCTATCTTGACATGAAAAACGCTCAATATCTTGAATACCAGCACTAGTAATTATATCCGTTACTTTATAATCTGGAATGATTTCTTTTAATTCGGAAATATCTTCTCCTTTTAGATATTTCTCTATCGCTATAGCAGCTTTATTTCCTGTTGATATCGCTTCTATAGCAGAACCAGCACCCGTGATGATCTCTCCACCAGCAAATACGCCAGGGATATTGGTTTCAAAAGTTATTTTATCTGTTTCAATGTAACCCCATTTATTAATATTTAATTTCTTTTTAGAAGCAGATTCTATTAGAGAGCAATCTGGTTCTTGTCCTATTGAAAGTATTAAAGTATCTATCTTCATTTTGAATTCAGAATCTTCAATTTCAATGGGTCTTCGCCTTCCAGATTCATCCGGTTCACCAAGTTTCATTTCCACACATTCAATTTCAGAGAGTTTACCACCTTTGCCAATGGCATCTCTGGTAGGAACCGTTAAAAATTTAAATTCAATACCTTCTTCCCTTACTCTTTCTATTTCTTCCCTTGAAGCGGGTATTTCTTGTTCAGATCGTCTATAGATAATTATAACTTTTTTAGCGCCTAATCTTATAGATGATCGTGCTGCATCCATTGCAACATCTCCTCCGCCCACTACTCCTACAATTTTATCTTTAAGATTAGGTACATTTCTGGATAAGTTTAATTCTTTTAGAAACTCAACACCATATATCACATCTTCAATATCTTTACATTCAAAATCCATTTTACGACTATTATGAAGACCTATGGCTATAAATATAGCTTTATACCCCTGTTTTTTCAAATCCTCTAAAGTTAAATCAGGACCTACTGGTGTATTCGTTTTTATCTCAACACCAAATTTCTTAATATGTTCAATATCACTTTCTAAAATTTCTGGAGGCAACCTGTAATCAGGAATCCCTAGTCTAAGCATTCCACCAGCAAAAGGTTCCTTTTCAAAAATAGTGACGGGATACCCAAGTCTTGCTAGGTGATATGCAACAGTAAGTCCAGCTGGACCCGAACCGACAATAGCAACTTTTTCTTCCTTTTTGTCTTCTAAGAATGTGATCTCTTCCTCAAGATTATCTCTTACATAATCAGCTACAAATCTTTTTAAACCACAAATATTAATAGGAGCATCTACTTCTGCTCTGTTACACACCGATTCACAGAAACGAGGACAAATACGACCTATAACAGAAGGAAGGGGACATCTCTCTCTAATTAGTTCCAAGGCTTCTTGATAGCTTTTTTTAGAGATTAAAGCAATATATCCTTGGGCATTTACATGAGCAGGACACGCATCTTTGCAGGGAGGAATCCCCTGCTTATCAATCAATACTTTAAAAGGTACAGCTTGAGGAAATTGAAGATATATTGCCTTTCTATTATTCAATTTCTGATTGAATTCATCAGGAACTTGAACAGGGCATTCCTGAACGCAATCCCCACAACCCGTACATTTATCTTCATGAATATATCTTGTTTTTTTATTAATCGTTGCATTAAAATTACCCGCTTCACCCTCCAGATTTAGGACATCTGCATAAGTAATCAATTCAATATTAGGATGCCTATCGACAGCGACGAGTTTTGGAGCTAAAATGCACATTGAACAGTCATTTGTTGGGAATGTTTTATCTAATTGGGCCATAACTCCTCCGATGGAAGGTTCCTTGTCAACAAGATAGACCTTGATACCAGAATCTGCTAAGTCTAATGCCGCTTGACATCCCCCTATCCCTGCTCCAACGATCATTACAGACCCAACTTTATTTTTTTCGCTCAATTATATCCCTCCATTATTGAAAATTCATTAAGTTCATTCATTTTAAAAAAAGTTATAAATCATTTTTTTTACACCCTAGCGTTTCTAAACAAGGAAAAGTAATTCTCCAATAAAGCTTGCCAAATCTATAACTTTAATTTTATTTTTCAAATTTTTATATTCATCTTCTAAGGAAGGTTCATTAAGATAGCAATCGAAATGTGTTAAACACTTTGGACAAGGTACAATTAAATATTCAGCCCCTGTTTCTAATGCTTCATTAATACGATTCTGTCTAAAAATTCGAGTTGATTCATTACATCCCATAAAAGCTGAGACCCCACAACAATTTGCATCATCTCTAATATTTTCCATTTCAATTAGTTCAACTCCAGGAATTTGTTTAAGTAATTCCCGTGGAGCATCATATAATTTTCCTCCTAAGCGTCCTAATCGGCATGCATCGTGATATGTAACTTTTATATTTGTTTCTTGTGGAAATCTAACATCATCAAGGATTTTTTCTTTGAGAAAAAACTCAGAGAAATGAATAATCTTAAAGTCATAATCTTTTATAATCTTTGGATAGTCAAACTTCCAGGTCCTATATCCTTCAGCACATCCTAAGATAATTGTTTTAACCTCAGCTTCTCTATAAAGTTTAACATTATATTCGGCGAGCTTTTTAAAGGTATTAATATCCCCTCTCCATAAAGTATCATGTCCACAGCATTTTTCGTTCAATACAACTGGCATGATATTTGCTTCATTAAGTAGACCTATTATAGTCTTTGGTGTATTTATATATTTGATATCTGATTTATAAAAAATAGTTTCCATAAGAGGTAAACATCCAACAAAATATGCGATTTCACCTGAATCTGTCGTCTTTAAAGAGGTCTTTTCCAAAAATTCTAATTTATTGGGATGTAAGTTATCATCCGACATAATTTTTGAAATGAGTGGAAATATTTCATCATGTGTTTCACACTGAATGATTTTGTCTAATTGAGTTATGTCATTAAAAGCTAGTTTTCTCAATTCTAATATTAATTCTGGAAATCTCACACCAACTTTTTCTTGAGTCATTGGACAGTAATTGGAGCATTGACCACACGTAAGACAATCCCATATATTATGATTTTCTAAAACTTCTTTTAATGGTGAAAAAAGTAAATCTACTACTAATTTTTGGGGATAAAAAACATCTATATGGGAAAGTGGACATACATTAACACATCGATTACAACTATAACAATAATTTGCCATAGCAATTATATTTTTTATTATATCCCCTGAAATGTTATTCACCTACTAATTATTAGTAATCCTATCCTTAGATGTTATTATTTTTCTAAAATCTGTATAAGATAAATTTACTATATTTTTCTAATTTATGTTTTCTTTTAAAAAGAGTGATTATTATAAATGATTTTTTATGAATATTATTAGTATAAATAGTTAAAATGGTTTTTCTCAATCTTTCCCGATAAGTTAAGATTACGATTCCATCATAAATATTTTTAAAGTATTTTTACTTATTTGAAAAATAACTTTAATTTTATCAAGAAATTCACTAATTTTTAACAAAACTTTTATTAAGAAAAAAAATGAGAGGTGTGAAAATGCCAAAATTTATTGTAGTTCATTCTGTACCAAGAAAACAGTTGGAACAAATGGCAGAAATCCCCCCAGAAAAAAATAAAATGATTATTGATGTGAGAAAAGCTTGTAATTTCGATGCGTATTGGGTAAAGTCTTGGGCAGTTTTAGATCATGAAAAATTATATTGTGAATGGAATGCGAAAGATGCAGAATCAATCCAAAAAATATGGAATGAGAACGTTAAAGGAATCGGAATTGACTCCATCGCAGAAATGCAAGTTGTCGAGGGAGAAGATTTTAGAGAAAAATAATTTCTGTTTTTTAAAAAATTCTAAAATTTTTTTTTTTAATTTTTATAATTTAATGTAAGCATGAATTTTACATTTTTTAACTAAAATATTTGCTAGTTTGATGCAAAATAATAATAATTTTAATTCTAAAACAGTAGAGAGAGAAAAAGATACAAATACTCAAGGAATTTGTATTTGGAAAGATAGATCAGAATGCTCCAATTGTAGTATTAAAGATAAGCTACATTGTCATGTGCATATAAAGTTTAGTTTATATTTTGGTTTGGGTGTTTTTGCAGCAATTATTCCTGCTCTTATTGGAATCTTTTTTTCTGAATTTGAAATCAATTTATTGTTCATCATTCTAATAGGGTGGATTATTTATGCTCTCTTCTTTTTCTGTGTATGGGAAAGCAGGATATTATGCAGTCATTGCCCTTATTACGCGAATGATACTCAAAAAACTCTTCATTGTGATATAAATAGAGGTGCTTATAAGATATCAAGATTTCATCCTGAGCCTTTGAAAAAATCGGAAAAAATTCAATTTATAATTGGAGCTGGGATCCTCATTGGATATCCAATACCATTTTTAATTATTGGAAAGCAATTTTTAATGTTGATTTTGACTTTAATAGGAATAGGAATATGGATTACGATAATACAATTGAAAACTTGTCCTGTTTGTATTAATTTTTCATGCCCTTTGAATCGTGTTCCAAAAGAAATAGTTGATGTATTTCTTAAAAACAATCCAAGAATGAGAAAAGCGTGGGAAGAAAATGGATATAAAATTGAATAGATTAACATCCTAATAATAATAATTTTGAAATGATAGAAAACACTTTTTATTTTTAATAAATAAGGTGTTATTGTTCCATGATTGATAAACTGCTCTCAAAGTCGCAACTTAATAAATTAATCGAGAGATTTGTAAGAAGAGTTTTTTACAAGCATTTTTCTGCTAATCTTCTCACGATTATTGGTTTAATATTAGGTTTGCTAACTGCTTTCCTAATTTTTTTAAGTGGATTTTTTAAAGAACTTAATTTAATATTTATCATAATTTCTGCTATTATAATGGGAACTTCTTTTTTTATCGATGCTCTCGATGGAACCATGGCAAGATTGAAAGGAATTACTAAATTTGGGGGAATATTAGATATTTTTTGTGATAGAACAGTAGAAATATCCATCATTATCGCATTTATATCAACAAATCCCTCAATTTTAATATGGCCAGGAATATTTTCTTTGGGATCAATTGTTTTATGCATTAGTATGTTTTTGTTAGTAGGAGGAGCAATAAAAGCCGAAGATTTAGAAGAAAATAAGAAAGTAATTTATTATCGACATGGACTTATTGAGCGTTCTGAAACTTTTTTATTTCTTTTAAGTATGACCCTTTTTTATCCTTGGCGATTTGAATTATTATGGTTATTTGCGATATTAGTATTTATAACAGCATTTTTACGTCTTCGGGATGCATATATTTTATTTAAAGCATAATTGATTTTAATTTATAGAAATTAGATTTAAAAGAGAAGTTGATTCAAACTTTATTATAAAAATATTTTAAAATCAATACCTATAATATTTAGATTATGAATGCAGAAAATTCACAAAGTCCAGAAGAGATACAAGAAATCATTCGTCAAGAAATCGAAGGTAAATTTGGCATTATTTGTCTTAACTGTTTAATAGTAAGAACTAGATTTAAAGAATTAGAGGATTTTGTGGAAATAAATAGAATAACCATCCCAAAAGGAAAGGATCTCACGAAATTAGATTATCTTGATTATATAGGTATTCATTTTTATAATAAATATAAAAATATTAAGGAACTTCAGCAAATTTATCCCACTTGCTTAGATTTCATTGCAGATATGCTATTTAAAGACGATAAAATAAAAAAATATTTATCTCGATTTGATTTCATAGCAAAACATGAATTAATAGATGTTTTTGCCGATTATTGCGCAGATATGGGAATCTCGGTTTATGATACCTCTAATATTAATGAAATTAAGTATAATGTAGATTTATATCTGATTAAAAAAAAGCCTTTATTAAGAACTGAAGCCGTTTTCGTACGAACAGGTCCACAAATGAATGAGGAGGAATATAAAAATACATTCTGCTTGTTAAATGAAGTTTCAAAAATTGCTTCATGGACGGTTTTTGTAACTACTCCAAGAGGAGTCTATAATATAGGATTAGAAAGACTAATATCTGATATGAAAAAATTAAATGTTTGGTTTTATGTTGTGGATCCTATGCATCAGAGAGTGTTAGGTATCACGAAAGGAAAGAAATCTAAAAATCATAATATTACACTCAGAGATAAATATATTCAGAAACTACCCCGTGAACCAATAAGGACCCAATCAAGATTAGCAAAAATATCAGATTATGAATTTAGTGAATCAGATTCATATAACCCAAAAAAATTTATTATGTATGAAATTCTACCCAAAGAAGAAGCCTTGGAAAAAGAACAATCTTTAGCTAGGAAACCTCGATATCGAGATATTTTTAGAACTTTATTAATTATTGATAAATCTTCTGGTTTACCTTTACTAACTTACTCTCGTGATGATTTAAAAATAGAACAAGATTTGGTTTCTGGGTTTTTAAGTGCTATGGATTCATTTGTATCTGAAATAGGAGGGTCAGATGCTATGGATGCAATTAGTTATAAAGGGTTTTCTATTCATGCTGCATATGGTAATTGGATAAAGATAGCATTAATTCTTTCTGAACCTGCTAAAAAAAGCCTAAAAGAAAGGTTAATATATTTTGTTAATGATTTTGAAGACCGATATGCTGAAGAAATAAAAATATTTATAGAAACGGGTAAAACATCCTATTTTGATCCAGCAAAAATTAATCCAGACATTAAAGATATTCTCGATGTATAATTTCTTTGACTAATTCAAAAATAATCACAGAAACAAATAATAATATTCATGTTGAATTTCGAACAGCTTTATTTAGATTTGTAGCTTTATTTAAATCAGTAATTATTTAGAAAAAGATTGTATCTGAATAAATTAATAATTTTTCTTTATTTTAACATATAAATTGTTTTAAAAATTGCTAAAAAGTTTATATTCAATTAAGCTTAGATTAAAATTTTTTGATATCTGTTATATACTCAGGTTAAGTATAGTTAAGAGGGGTTTTTATGAGTAATAAAAAAAAATTAGTATTTATTTATAATGCTGATTCGGGAGTAATAAATTTAGTTAAAGATTTTTGGAAAAAAATTTTACGTCCAAGCAGTTATCAATGTAATTTATGTATGCAAACCTTTGGAGCATTTGGAATGAAAAAAGACTGGAAAAAGTTCATTAATAATCTAAAGATTGATGTAGAATTTTTACATAAAGATGAGTTTGAGAAAAATTATGAGATTACAGGCGCTATTTATCCTTCAGCATATATAGAAACTGAAAATGGATTAGAACTTTTTATTTCGCAAGACGAGATGAATGATGTTAAAACAATTGATGAATTAAAAGAAATTGTTGATAAAAAGTTTGAAAAATTACCTTAAATCTTATTTTTTTAACCATTTAAAAAATTAATTGCTCCAATCTGATTTAAGAAATTCAATCATTTGATTCAGATCATGGGTAGGAGGTTTACATGTTTTATTAATACAGACATATGCCGTAGCTTTCCCTTCAAGATTATCAAAATATTCAACAAAGTTAGAGAATTTGTCTATATCTGGTGGATTTTGTTCTGTTTTTCTTTGCATTAGAACTTTATTAGGAATATACTCATTTCTTATTGTTGTTACCATCTCATTAGTATCATCACTGTCTGTATTTCCAGCAATTACCAAAGAATATGTCGGTCCTATTGCAAAATCTGCCGCTATCATGAAATTTGTATAAGCTACAGGTATATTACTTAATTTTTCTGTAAATACTCTACCTATTATATCTGCTTTTTCTTCTAATTCGTGATTACCTGTGAAATAACTTAAACGTAATAAATTTAACATTGCTACAGAATTTCCAGATGGAATAGCACCGTCATAGATTTCTTTTTGTCTAGTTAATAACTCCTCACTATCATCCGCCGTGAAAAAAAATCCACCAATATTATTATCCCAAAAACGCTTTAATTGAATTTCATGCAATTCAAGCGCAGTTTTGAGAAAATAAATATCAAAAGTAGCTTCGTATAATTCAATTAAACCCCAAATTAAGAAAGCATAATCTGTTAAGTATGCATTAATTTCACCTACACTTTCCCTATATCGATGCAGTAGTCTACCATTAGGTAAACGTAATGATGATAATATAAATTCAGTAGCTTTTTTAGCTGCTTTCAAATATTTATTTTCATTAAAGACTTGTGCTCCTTTAGTTAATGCTGCATTCATTAACCCATTCCAATCTACTAAGATTTTATCATCTTTATGAGGATGTATTCTCTTCTCACGTACTTCAAACAGCTTTCTACTAATGTTTTCAATTTTTGATACTAACTCTTTTTCCGAAATGCTAAGATTGCTTGAGATTTTTGTAAAAGAATCGTTAATATGTAATATATTTTGTCCAGTTCTTTTTCCTGTTGATTCTTCTAAATAATTTCCAGAATCTTTAACATTAAAAACTTTCATAGCTAAATCAAATTCTTCCTTATCAAGAATAATTTCCAGATCATCTTTTGACCATACATAAAACTTTCCTTCTTCTCCCTCGCTATCAGCATCTTCTGCCGAATAGAATCCTCCCTCATGTGAAGTCATATCACGTAAAACATATTCAAAAATTTCTTGAGTAATTTTCCTATATTCCGGATTTTTTGTAGCTTGATATGCCTCTATATACGCCATGGCAACTAATGCTTGATCATAAAGCATTTTTTCAAAATGAGGAACAAGCCAAGTTGAATCTGTTGAATAACGATGGATTCCAAAACCAATATGATCATAAATTCCACCTCTTCTCATTGCTTGGAGTGTTTTTTCTACCATTTCTAAAGTTTCCTTCTCTCCTGTTCGCTTCCAGTACCGAAGCAAGAATAATATATTGTGAGGAGTAGGAAATTTTGGATGTTCACTAAAACCTCCATTTTTTTCATCAAATTGATTTTTTAGCTGATTATACGTCTTATTTAAAAGTTTTTCACTGATTTTATCTCCTGGAGCTTCTTGATCAATATTCTGGAGAGATATTGTAATTTGATCAGCAGAGTTTAATATTTCATCCTTATTATTATTCCAGAGATTTTCTACTCTTTTTATTAAATCAATAAGCCCTATACGCCCAAAGCGGCTTTCTTTCGGAAAGTATGTACCTGCAAAAAATGGTTTCTTGTTAGGAGTCATTATTATAGTTAAAGGCCATCCTCCACTTCCTGTCATCATTTGGCATACTGTCATATAAATTTTGTCTATATCTGGACGTTCCTCTCTGTCCACTTTTATTGAAACAAATACTTCATTCATTGAAGATGCGACTTCTGAATCTGAAAAAGACTCTTTCTGAAAAATATGACACCAGTGACAGCTAGAATAACCTATTGATAGAAATATTGGTTTATTCTCTTCTTTAGCTTTTTTAAAGGCTTCTTCTCCCCAGGGATACCAATTTATGGGATCATTTGCATGTTCAAGGAGATAAGGGCTTCTTTCATTTGATAAATGATTCTTATAACTTTTTATTATTTCATCATTCATTTATTGTTTACCTCTTTTCTCAATAAATTTATTATTATAACGTTCAAGGAATATAAACTCTCCTAATTGCTTTCTTGGAGGTCTTTGCTTTTCTCCTAATTTCATTGGTTCTGAAAGAATTGGGTTAATAGTTTTTGAATGTTTTCCGATGATTATAAGCGTAATCAATATCATTTCATTAGGAATTTCTAAAATTTTTTTTGCTATTTCTTCTTTAAAACCGGCTATTGGATGGGCTACTAATCCTAGTTCCGTGGCTCGCAATATAATGAAAGCAGCAGCGATTCCAATATCAAATAGATAATAGAGACGTTCACCAATTATACAATCATTCTCAGGTTTACTGAATATAGCAATTATCATTGAAGCATCTTCAACCCATTTATTTCCAATAGAGAGAGCTGTAAATAATCTTTCCAGTTGTTCTTTTTCTCTTATAAAAATAAAATTCCAAGGTTGCTTGTTCATACATGAAGGAGCAATTTGTGCTTTATTAGCCAAGTCATTAATTAATTCGTCTGAGATTTCAACAAATTCAAGAGAACGATAGGCTCTCCTTTCTTTTATAGCATCTATAACATTCATAATTTAAAGGTAATTTTGATTTTATAATTATAATTTCATATAAAAAATAATATAAAAAAGAAGTTTAGTTTATTAGTTCTTTTATTACTTTTTCAACATCTTCTGGATGTCCTTTTACAGAGACTTTCGGCCAAATGTGTGCTATATTTCCATTAGGATCTAGTAGAAAAGTACTTCGAGTAACACCTATGTATTCTTTACCCAAAAATTTCTTCTTACCCCATTTTCCGTATGCCTTTAATACCTTCTTATCAACATCACTCAAAAGGATTACTTTTAAATTCTTCTTTTTAATAAATTTCGCATGTGATTCAGGAGAATCTGGACTAATTCCAATGACGATACCGTCCAATTTTTGTAATTCTGGTAAAATCCCTGTAAAACCTATAGCCTCAGTTGTACATCCTGGTGTATTATCTTTTGGATAAAAATAAAGAACTACATATTTACCCTTAAAATCCTTCAAACATACCTCCTTATTATCTTTATCTGGAAGACAAAATCCAGGAGCTTCTACACCCACTTTTAAATGAAATATCTGTTCTGACATTTTTTATAATTCATCTCATTTTATCTTTACAATTTTGGATTTGATATTATTATTAGTTTCTAATATTTATTTGAGATTATCAATATTCGGGTTATAATGTATTAAATAACTACAAAATTAGTTTATAAATTTAAAATCTTGAAAGATTTAATTAATAAAATATAAAAAATTGAAAAAATAATTTTAGGAAAAGTTAAGGATCGTTACGAAAAGGATGGCGTGCATTTTCAGCATTTTCTATCCCATCATCAACCGTTGGTAAGCCTTCCATTGCTTTTCGAATTGCATTACGAGTTGCTTTATAGTTGTTGATAAAGATTCTCTTTCTTGCACTAGCACTTGGATGGACAAAAACATTCACGATTATTAGAATATCATCTGTTAATTCTTTCGGGAGAATTCCATCTATAACACATTGCATTACAGCTTTGGCTATTGCAGCTTGTGCAGGTCCATAAGTTAGACTAGCATGACGAAGGGAAGTTGGACGAACTGTAGGGATCATAATTGTTGGTGGTTTTACTTGCATATTAGGCTCAAGTATAACTTGAAGACCTTCACGTCCTTCTTCTGGATTAGTTAAAGCTTGAGCATAAGCATTACCAACAGGTCCACCTTTTTCACCAATTAGAAGATCAATATGTGCAAGCTCAACACGATTTCCTACTAATGATTCCCCTACTTTTAACTTAAAATCTGTGATTTTCTTAGGTGTAATTCCAACAGCATAGAAACGACTTATTAGTGGTTTTTCTCCAAATTCAAATTGGACTTCTGTTTTTTCAATCAATCCTAATTTCTCAAGCTCAACTCTTAATTCATCTTTTATTTCATAAGAAAGAGCATCTCCTAAAACAATTGGTTGCCTAGTTTTTCCAACCGGTACTTTCATCATATTCAAGCAAGATTTAACTCCTAATGCTCCTGAGTTTATTAAAAGTCTTGCTATTTTTTGGACCTTCTTTTGAAGTGTTTGAGCTTCTTCTAGACGATTATTTTTTACATGATTATAAATTTCGAGCCAAATTTTAGGGAAAACATTTGCAGAACCTAAGATACAGCCAGCAGCACCTCCAGCTAAAGCTCCTAAAACATTTTCATCCCATCCAATAAGTACTGAAATCTTATCACTTACTTTTTCCAATAATGCTGAAAAATATTTATAATCACCACTAGAATCTTTAATAGCAACAATATTTTCGATATCTACGAGATCTTCTACAACAGTCCAAGGTAATTCTACACCCGTACAAGCAGGGATATTATAGAGTACTATAGGTATATCTGTTTTTTCAGTAATAGTGTAGTAATGATCATATAATCCCTTTGCTTTCGGTTTTAAATAATAAGGTGTGACTATTAAAACTGCATCTGCACCTATATCAGTTGCGGCTTTTGTAGCATCAATCACTAATTTGGTTCCTGTCTCTCCTGTTCCTGCTATTACCGGAACTCTACCATTTGTTTCATCCACTACAATTTCAATTACTTTTATACGTTCCTCAAAAGTCATATTTACAAACTCTCCAGTAGTACCGACAGGGACTAATCCTGTAACCCCTTGTTCAATCAGATGATTAACTAAATTCCTTAATTGGTCTTCATTTATCGATTCATCTTTATTAAATGGCGTTACAAGTGCTACCATGACTCCAGTGGGTCTAAAATCAAACTTACTCATCTTTTCTTTAAACCTCTATTATTTAATCAACTTGATGAAGATTTTGGGCAGCAATAATATCAATACCGTTTTCAGTTAATACTTTTGCTGTAGTATTAATAGCAATATATCTATCAAGGTGATTTCTACGCATAAATTCCCAATGACCTGAATCAATAATCTCTTGCTTATCCCTAAAATAATCTAAAATATCTGAAGGATGTTCTCTATTCTTATCTATTTCTACATCACCACCTTCATGTTTAGCACTGATATTTTTCACTTTCATAGCAACTTCCAATAAATCTTCTCTTCGATCATATGGTTGGCGTACAATACTTTTCTGTGTTTCAATCACATGATGTTCAAATCTGATAACATCTTCAAAATCAAATGCTTTTCTAATATGAGCAGTGAGTTCAATTGTTTCATTATTTACTGAGTTAGCAAGATTAAAACCAATCAACGGGCTTGTTCCATCTTCTCTGGCGAATAATTTAGCTGTTAAAAGAGTCCACAGGCAAGCGTATGGATTATCATTTCCCATATATACTGATATTTTAAATTCGTTATTAATCCCTAATTTATGAATATAATATCCTAGTAAAACCGTTCCAGGATTAATATTTAGAACTTGCTTGATACCATAATTAGTATAATAATAAAGATATTCATCAACCCACTTTAATGCAAAATCATTAGGTTGCCCCACTCCTCCAAAATAACCTGTTATGGTTTCGGGTCCACCAAGATGTACATTTACTGGTAATCCATCAGGACCAGGAGCAGTTCCCTTGGTATCTAATGTTTCTACATAAGTTGCGCCAATAATTTGCATGGCAGCCGCCATTGCTAATAGATCACCATCTTCTTCTTGTTCTTTCATTTTTCTTACACGAATTATTCTACCTGGCATTAAATTCTGATCTTCAATAGCTGCTCTTGTTATATCCATAAAAAATGGAAAATATTGGCAAGCTGAAAGTTCTAATGTAACAGCATAATCCTTATTAAAGCTCATTTCTGAAAATTTTTCTCCAAGGATTTTCTTTCTATATTCAGGTATGCTAATAAAAGCGTTATTATCTCTTTGTTCAATTAACCATTCTATATCCTGCGCATAATCAGGCTTCTTATTTTTTAGTTTACTTAGTAGATTATCTAATTCACTTGCTTCTTTAGCTTTCTTATTGATGTCATCAACGCCACCATACTTTTCGATTATATCAATTAAATTATTAATTAAAATGTTATCCTCATCAACAAGAAATTTATTTACTGTATCTAACGCTTTTTTTGTGATTTTTAGTTTTTTTCTCAATTCTTTCATTTTTTAAAATCTCCTTTGAAATTTCATAAATGTAATACTATTTTCTTATTATTTTAAGATTTTTGAAATTTCCTTTTCAGAATAATTTAATTTAATGTGGAAAAAAATATTAAAACTTTAATATTATAAATCTGATATAATCAAAAAAAAAGAAAACTAGTTATTATGTATAAATATAGTGTTTCAATCCTAGGGACTGGATTTATTGGATTATGCTCTGCTGCTTGCTTTGCTAATAAAGATATTAAAGTATTGGCTTCTACTCATAATGAAAAAAAAGCTGCTATGATTAACGGAGGTAGAGCTCCTTTTTTTGAAGCAGGTTTACAAGAAATGATGGATGAAATTAAGAAAAAAAAACCCCACCTTTTACAATGTCTTACAGATCCTATAAGAGCAATAATAGAAACAGATATTTCTATGATTACCCAAGGGACTCCAATGAAACAAGATAAAAGTATTGATCTAAGTTTCATTGAGAATACAGCAAGAGAAATAGGTGAAAGTTTAAAGAAAATAGATAAATACCATTTGGTTGTTGTCAGATCTACAGTTGTTCCTGGAACAACAAGAAATTTAGTGGGTAAAATTATTACAGAAACATCAGGGAAAGAACCAGGGAAAGATTTTGGATTATGTATGCAACCAGAATTTTTAGCTGAAGGTCGTTCTATTGAAGATACTTTACACCCAGATAGAATCATTATTGGAGAATTTGATGAAAAGAGTGGAGCAATGCTTCAAGAATTTTATAAGTACTTCTATGGGGATCATCTAAAAAATTGTACGATTTTACGAATGAATCTTGAGAGTGCAGAACTAGTAAAATACGGAAACAATTGTCTTTTATCTACTAAAATTAGTTATGCTAATGAATTTGCTAATTTTGCTCAATTAGTTCCCAATGTTGACGTTGTCCAAGTTATGAAAGGCGTAGGGTTAGATTATAGACTTAATCCAAGATTCTTAGGTGCTGGAGTTGGCTTCGGTGGTGCTTGCTTTCATAAGGATGTAAATGCTATTAAAGCGTGGGCAAAAGCTAAAGGATATCATTCTAGATTATTAGAAGCAGTTCTGGCTATAAATGATGATCAGGCAGTTAAAATTGTTGATATTGCTGAAGAATTAGCTGGTAAATTAGCAGGAAGAAGAGTTACATTATTAGGTCTTTCATTTAAACCAGGCACAGATGATATGAGAGGAGCAGCAAGTATTAGGATTGTTAATGAATTATTAAAACGAAATGTTACTGATATTATAGGTTATGACCCTAAAGCGAATGTAACAGCTAGAGAAGTATTTGGAGATAGAATTCAATATGCTGAAAATATAGAAGATGCATTAAAAGATTCTGAATGTACTTTCTTAGTCACTGAGTGGGATGAGTTCAAAACCTTAAATCCCAGTGATTTTAAGAATAAAATGAAAACTCCAAATCTCATAGATGGAAGGAGAATTTTTGATTACGACAAATTCCATGGTGAATTACCATTTAGAGCAATTGGTCGTATAAATTTAAAGTAAACCTCAATTAACTGAATAGAGATTTTTTTGGACAATTTTGTGGATGGGCTATTTAAGTGAATTATACCACTATTTTGAACTAAGAATGGAACAGATTCGCAAATTCATCTTTTAATTTATTATTAACAGAAACAATAATTTTATAGGTAAACTAGAATACTATTAAGAGTAGAAGAAGATAAAATGGAAAATATTAGAAAATCAAAAAAATGAAAGTATTTAAAGATTCCGCAGAAGAAATAAATGGAAGTATGATTCTCTTGAAAAAAAAATGTGAATTATGTGGAAAACCTGTAAAAAAGTATCAAGGTAACTATGATAGACCTTACAAATTTGTTTTTATAAATATCACTCAAGAACCTGCAAAGCACTATTTTTGTTCTAAAAAATGTAAAAACGAATGGATATTTAACCCCAGCAAATATAAAATAATGGATCTAAAAACTCCCAGCTTCCAAAATCATTAAGTCTATCTTTAAGAAGACAATTATTTTTTGTATATCATTTGAAAGTGTGTTTCTGATTCGCCCTTAATTGAAAAGCCTAAACGCTTATAAAGTCTTTGAGCATTATTGTTTACTTTAAGTACTTGTAATTTAATACATTCATTACTTTTATTTGTCTTTAATATTAAATCTTTATTTAATTAAGTACCAATCCCTTTATTTTGATATTTTGGTAAGAGTTCAATTAAAGATAAAAAATAGCAAAAGTTCTCTTCTAAAATTGTTATAATCTCATAGATGGAAGGAGAATTTTTGATTACGACAAATTCCATAGTGAATTACCATTTAGAGCAATAGGTCGAATAGATTTAATCTGAAAATCGAAATATTTCAAAAATAAGCTAAAAATACGAGGAAATTAGATAAATTAAAACAATTCAAACCCACAGTAAGGGCAATTTTTTTTCATACTTGTAGCAATTTTACTACAGTTAGGGCAAATTATTACATTTATTTCAGATTTTTTTCTCTCATAAATATTATCCTCCAGAGGACCTTCTTCAATATATTCAGTAGCTACCCCTTCTATTGCCATTGGGTCAGGAACATGAATTATTTCTGGTTTTTGTTTTGCCTCTAAATCCTGTAAATATTCAACAATATTCCGCACTTTTACTTCTCTTAATTGTTCTGCAGTAGGTAACCTCCCTGCTTGAACATCATGAACAAAATCACTATCAAGTTTTAATATATTAAAACAATTATGGCACCTAAAAACATGTGGAATTCCAATATTAGTAGTTTTAGCCCACTGAGCCCAACATGTCTTATGTGCTAAAGTTTCACATGATGGACATTGTACAATATTATAATTATCTTTTTGAAAGCAAATAGCACATGTTGACGTTTTTTCTACCTCTATTGGAGCATCAGCCAGATTAATATAAAACGGCTGGTTTTCGTTTGGAATGTGGGGGGCACTTGGTTTAAAATAAAATTCAGGTATTTTAATATATTTCTTTTCTGAAAGTTTTTCTAATAACG
Source organism: Promethearchaeota archaeon (assembly GCA_019057865.1). GTDB lineage: Archaea > Asgardarchaeota > Lokiarchaeia > Sigyniarchaeales > SOKP01 > Loki-b32. Next base: position 79,248 of record JAHLWP010000008.1, on the reverse strand, counting down.
GAAAAAGATCTCGAATTCTATGTATTTCATATAATTTACCATTACATATTTTAGCCAATTTATTCAGTTTTTCTCCTTCTTGAAGATTATAGTCATTAATACGTATAACGTCTATGAAAAAAGGCATATCTTTAACTTTATAAATTAGGTCTTCCAAAACAGGAATAAATTGAGGCGGAATTTTTCGAGAACCTTCATCCACAAGAATAATTAAACGAAAAAATTTATCAGAAATTTTTTTAAATACATCAATTATGAATGTTACAGCCACAAAAATTCCTCCCGCTACATTAGCCCTAGTTATTGTAGCATTTAACGATTTCAACGTATCTATAATATATTCAGGATATAATGTGAAATTATTTAAATAATTTGGACCATCTTCTTGAAATACAATAAAATTAAATCTATCGGATGGATCATTAGCCTGTTTATTGCTCATAAATTCTGCGAATGCATCATAGACTCTATTCATCCTAGTAATTTCAGGTGTAAGACCATTAAATATCAGACAGTCCTCACTTCTAGTTATTTCCATACTTATCTTCCTAACACATGTTTTTAACTAAGAATTTTATAAGAAAATATATGCTTAATTAAAAATTCGTGCAAGAATTAATAAGTGTACTGTTAAAAATAACATAAAAATGGAAAATTATTATTTAAGAAAAAGTATAGCTCTAATTTTTTTCAATCTCTCTTCTCGAGTTATTCTCTGAGTTATGGGATTATGATCACCGTACAATTCTTTGTGATAAACAGATCGTTGAGTTCTATAAAACATTCCTAAAGTAAACTTATGTTTTTCTTTGGCAGTTTTAATAGCTTCAAAATAAGTTTTTGGTTCTTTTTCAAGATACTCAACACGATCTCGATATTCTCTCCATTTATGGTATGGGACAGCAGGTTGTAATACTTCTATGAAAGAGAAACCTTCATGCTCAACTCCTTGTACTATAATATCTGTGAGATGCTTTATGTCTCCAGAGAAACCTCTTGCAACAAAAGTAGCACCTGCCTCAATCATTAAAGACATTGGATTAAATGGTTCTTCATAGCTTCCTCTGGGAGTAGAGGGCCCTTTCCAACCTTTTTCTGCTAATGGAGAGAATTGCCCTGTTGTTAGAGCATATACACTATTATTATGTAAAATATATGTCATATCTTGATTTCTTTTTGCTGCGAACATTGTATGTGCTAATCCTTCTGCTAATCCATTTGCATCTCCAGAAAAATTAATTATGTTTAAATCAGGATTTGCAATCTTTATACCTTCTGAGTTTGAAGTATTCCTTCCATGTAGTCCATAAAAGCCACTTAAATTCAAGTAATCAAATATTTTAGCATGACATCCAATACCCGCTGTCATTACAATCTTTTCTCTCGAAATTCCATTTTTTTCTAATATTGGAATTGCATTACGAATGGCAGTAAAGATTCCAAAATTACCACATCCTGGACACCAAGTAATTTCGGCACTAGTTTTAAGATCTTCCAATTTATTAAAACACCTCTTTTATTTTATTAGATAAGTCAATAGGATCAAAAGGCCTTCCATTATATTGCCTTAACTCTGCTTTAGGAGAGATCCCTATTTTTTCTTTAAGTAAAGTTGCAAATTGACCTGTTGAGCTCATTTCCACGACTAAATTCTCTTTATCTCTATAACTTTCAAGATTCCAGATAGGTATGGGATTTAAATATATAGGTTGAACTACTGTTGCTTCAATATTACCGTATTTAAGTGCTTCTAATACACTCATGGTAGTAGACCCGTAGGAAAAAATTATCGGTTCCCCATTTCCATAAACATTAACAGTATTTAAGTTCATCAGATAGTCTTGAATTACTCTATTTTTTTTATTTCTTTTATCATGCATCTTTTCTATCAGATTAGCATCTTCAGTTGTAATTCCAAACTCATCATGTTCGTAACTATTCCATTTTATGATTTCTTTCGATGGAGGAAATAACATAGGAGAAATACCATCCTTCGTATCAAGATATCTCTTATAATTTTCACCTTGATGCATCTTAGGTTCAGCCCACTTAGCCTTTTCAATCTCAATATCAACTGTTATACTACTTTCTGATAAATGTTTTTCAGTAAGTAGGATTCCTGGTGTTTGAAATTTCCACACAATGTCCATCATTTCCGCTGTTAAATAATAGGCTTCTTCTATGGTTCCAGGAGATGCTACAATTCGCAGGAAATCTCCATGACCAGCTGAAAGAGAAGATGTTAGATCTGCTTGCTCTGTATAAGTAGGTACACCAGTGGCAGGTCCGGGTCTCTGGGATAATATCACTAATAAGGGAGTTTCTGTCATACCTGCTAAAGAAAAGCCCTCTGTCATAAGTGCAAAGCCTCCTCCACTTGTACCAACCATAGATTTTGTCCCTGTGAATGCAGAACCAATAGCCATATTTATCACAGCAATTTCACTTTCAGCATGAACAACTGCTAAACCAAAATTTTCGGCTTGCTTAGCTAAAAAATGTAAAATTGATGAAGCTGGAGTCATTGGATATCCATAATAAGTATCTAATCCACTAGCGATCGCACCAAAACTTATTGCTTCATTGCCTGTTATGATTGGTCTCTTATAGTCTCCTCTTTCTAAAGGAAACTTACTTCCACATTTAGGATTTACAATATCATATATCTCACTTGCAAAAGAAATATTATTATCAATACCTCTTGGATACTCAGTTTTTATGATTTGATTCATTTCTTCTTTTTTAAAACCTATAACAGAAGATAAAACCGCTACAGCCCCAACTCCATACATTAAGCTTTTAAGGGGATATTTTTTAGCTATCGAGCTTAATGGAACTCCAATCCCTTCTACATCCTCTTGTTCATCTGAATTAAAAATAATAATCCCTTCCTCATCAACATCATTAATATGAGTTTCACAGCTTCTTTTATCAAAATTTACTATCAAATTTGCTTTCATATAATGACTGCTGATCCATCTTTGAGAAGTACTAACAACTGAGAAATTATGACCTCCTCTTATTAAGCTCATATAGTCATCCATTTGAAAAACATATCTTCCCATACTTGAAAAAATATGTGCCGTTACTGATCCTGCTTTCTTTACACCTTCTCCAGCTTTTCCACCAACAATAAAAGTAAATACATTATTTTTCATAACTTAAATCCCTATATATCAGATTTCTTTATTTGAAGTACCTTAATTTTTAATATTATGAAATGATTTTAAAGAATTTAAAAACATTTGTTTTATAATTTGTAAGCTTCTTTTTTTGAATTTATTGTTAAAACTTATAACGCAGTTATTTTTTATTTAAATGTAAGAAAAATGGAAGATTCATTAAAGCGATGGCTAGCTGACCATTATATTCGATATGTCTTACATACTCACCCGGCTGTGTTCACTGTACCAGAAGCGAGAGTGCATTGTGGACACATCCCGGGTACTCATTGTAAAAATTTGTTTCTTAAGAATAAAAAATCCGGGCAATTATATTTAGTTACCATACCTCATGAAAAGCGTCTGGATTTAAACCAATTCCGTAAATTGATACGTGCTCCAAAAGTTCGCTTTGCCGAACCTGAAGACCTTTCTGAGATATTAGGTATTACTGCTGGTGCTGTATCTCCGATTGCATTAGTTAATGATACTAATAATAAGGTGATTTTCATGGTTGATGAACAGATATGGAATGCCGAAATGGTTTGTTGCCATCCAAATGTTAATACCGAAACTTTACAAATCCCCGGACCTGATTTCAGAAAATTGATCAAGGCTACCGGAACTTTGATGGAAATAAAAAATCTTCCATATTTGAAGCCTATTCATCCTAATAATGAATGAACTTTTAAATAATATTTATTTCTTTTTTTCTTTTAAACTAAGGATAATTTATATTATAAAATAATATGATAAATTTAAATTAACAAATAAGTTTAGAATTTTATATTAATTTATGACTTACTAATTCCTATAACAAATTTTTTAAAAAAATATACTTTCTACAATCTAAGTTAATTATAAAATTTAAAATATTGACGGATATTATTAAATACTTATAAATCTACAAATATTTTACGCCTATGTAAGAAATCATCGACTAATCTATTTGAAAATGAGGAAAAGAGATGCAGGTTTATCGACTAAAAATAAATAAGAACACTTGTATAGGATGTAATATCTGTGTAACCTCTTGTCCTATAAATTTTAATCAATTAAAAGAGATGGGTTATTTAACTCAAGAGAATGCTGTAATTTTAGTCAAAAATGGGATGGCTTATGATATCTTTAATGAGAATAGAACCCATAATTGTGATGGATGTGGAGTTTGCGTCAAATTTTGCCCTGTAAATGCAATCAAATTAGAATTATTAGAAGTTAAATGAGGTGTAGAAAATTTCATTTCCAAAAATATCAAGATCGATTAGTAAAGAGACAGAACATGTAAAGGTTCAGTTTTTAACTGAAAGTTTAGAATTAATATTAGACAAAAGCAAATGCATAGGTTGCGGAACCTGTGCTAGAGTTTGTCCTAAGGATGCTATTTCTCGCGGTCCAGTTGGAACATCCCGTCGATTTCCGACTTTAGAAGATATAATCCCTGAAGTTTATGACCCAGAAGCTTGCGTCTTCTGCGGAACTTGTGTGTACATGTGTCCATTTAGTGCTCTAACGCTGAAAAAGGACGGGGAAGTAATTGAATTAGATGATATCCAAATTGTAAAAGAGCATGTTGTCCCCAAACTGGAATTTGAAGCTAAGAAGATTACTAGCTATGATGGAATTGAAAGGGTTGCTAAACAATATACCGATGGTAAAATAAGTATTGTTGATGAAGAATGCCCTGGTGGATGTCAAACCTGCTACGAAGTATGTCCGTCTGGAGCAATTACAGTCCCAGAAAAGTCTGATAAAGGGTGGGAAACAGTCCCAAATGTAGTTGTAGACGAAGAGAAATGCATTTTCTGCGGTTCCTGCGATAATGGTTGTCCGACAGGAGCAATTAAGTTAGAAATTACAGATGTTAAGACATCTGGTGAATTTGTTGAGATGTTTTGGGAACCTTTATTAGAAAGATTAAAGACTTTAAGATGGAGTGAAAAAGAGGAACAAGAAGAATGAGTTTAAACAATTTGATTTTATTAACTGGAAGGACAATTAATCAAGGAGTTGCTCTCGAAGGTGGTAAAACAACTAAAGAAAATGTAAGAGCAGCTGCTATTTGTACATTTGATAAAGAAGACTTTAAGAAATTAGACTGTCTTGTAGGAACTCCTGTTAAAGTTATTACTGATTTTGGAGAAGTAATGGCTTATTCTACTATTTCTGAAGAAGGTCCCCATCAGGGTATAATATTTATGCCTCTGGGACCTTGGGCAAACCAAGTTGTAAATCCCGATACTCAATCATGTGGTACGCCAACTTATAAAGGGATGAAAGCAAAAGTAGAAGTAGTTAGAAATGGTAATGTTTTAGATGCTCTTGATTTAATAAAAACGTTAAGGGTGGCATAATAATGGTGGAAAGGAAATTAAGGACTGTTTTAGATGTTGTCTGTCCCTTTTGCGGAACTTTATGCGATGATTTAGAAGTTGATGTAGATATTAAAGAAGAAACGATTGTGGAAGTAAGGAATGGTTGTCAAATTGGCACAAAAAAATTCTTTTCATCAAATCCAAGCGGACATAGATACACCAAACCTCGGATCAGAGACAATAAATCATTTAAAGAAGTATCTTGGGATGAAGCATTTGATAAAGCCGCAGAAATTTTAATTAATACCAAAAGATCCTTACTTTATGGTTTTTCTAGTACAGAATGCGAAGCTCAAAGTAAAGGTGTTGAGTTAGCAGAGTTGTTAGGTGGAATTTTAGATAACACGGCTTCAGTTTGTCATGGTCCTAGTTTATTGGCAATCCAAGATGTGGGAGCTCCTATGGCAACTTTGGGTGATTTTAAAAATAGGGCAGATCTTGTGATCTTTTGGGGATCCAATCCAGTTCATGCTCATCCAAGGCATCTTGGGAGGTATAGTGAGTTTGTAAGAGGATATTTTAGAAAAGATGGCAGATATGACAGATATATTGTCGTTGTTGATCCCAGAAACACTCACACTGCCCAAATAGCAGATCTCTATGTTCAGATAAAGCCTAACGAAGATTATGAATTAATAAATGCTATTAGAGCAATGTTAAGAGGAGTAGAATTAGATGAAAAGGAAATTTCAGGTGTTCCAATGGAAAAGATCAAAGAATTAGTTAAAATTTTAAAGACATGTAACTTTGGAGTTATATTTTTTGGTATGGGGTTAACTCATTCATTAGCTCACCATAGAAACATAGATGCTGCCATTTCCTTAGTTAGAGAACTTAACGATCATACTAAATTTCTACTAATGCCTATGCGAGGTCATTATAATGTAACTGGAGCTAATACCGTTTTTGCTTGGAATACTGGTTATGCTTATTCTATTGATTTCTCAAAAGGATATCCCCGATATAATCCCGGAGAATTTTCAGCAGTAGATCTTTTAATGAAAGATGAAATTGATGCATCCTTAATAGTAGCATCTGATCCTGCGAGTAATTTTCCAGCGGCTTCCGTTAAAAATTTATTTAAACATCCTTTAATTTCTATTGAACCCCACGAAACACCAACTTCTGTGAATGCTGACATTAATTTCCCAGCAGCAATTGCAGGAATTGAATGTGAAGGAACTGCTTACCGCATGGATAATGTTCCTATAAGACTAAGAAAAGTGAAAGATGCTCCTGAAGATTGCTTATCTGATAAAGAAATATTGGAAAAATTAATTGAAAAAATAAAGGAAAAAATGGGAGAGTAAGTAATGGCAGAGATAAAGTTGAAATTAAAAAAGCAGCCTAAATTCCCTTTAGAAGCAGAAAGTATAACACCAGATAATTTTGCTGGAAAAACTCTTGATGGAATTAAAAAGTTGCCATTATACCATGGAAATGAAAATATTGTAATAGGAGATTATTTTAGTGTTTCTGGAAAATCAGGTAATGTTAATGATACTACAATAATTATTGATGGAGATCTATCAAACGTGAAAAGAATTGGAGAGCAAATGAGTGGTGGTGAGATAATTATAAATGGTAATGTTGGAATGCATGTGGGAAATAATATGTTTGGGGGAAAAATTTTAGTGAATGGAAATGCTGATGATTGGGCAGGTGCCATGCTCCAAGGTGGCGAATTAGAAATAATGGGAGATGCAGGTCATTATGTCGGAGCAGCGTATAGAGGCAATTGGCAGGGTATGAAAAATGGAGTAATAAAGGTAAAAGGTAAAGTCGGAAATGAATCCATGCTTTGGGCAAGAAGTTCAAAACCAAACAATAGATGGCCAACATTATATTGTGGAAGTGCAGGAGCACTTCTTGGGATTCATAACCATGGTGGTACTATTGTTGTAGAAGGAGATTGCGATAGGTGTGCTGGTGCCGATCAAGCGCGAGGTATTATTGTTATTAAAGGTAAAGTTTCAAGAAGACTTCCCTCCTTTAAAAAAGTAGGTGAAGTGAAAGAAATTGAATTACCGAATGGAGAAAAAATTACAGGTAAGTTTATTGAGTATAGTGGAGATCATTCGGTAACTAAGGAATCAACTGGTAAAATATATATTGCCATATAAAATTATAATTTTTTATAGTATTATTTAAAAATTTCAAGTTTATAATGGTGTTTAAATGAAACATAAGACAGGAATAATTATGTTGTTTTTGGGCGGAATTTGCATGGTCATTAGTGCTGCAATTGGATCTATCGGTATTTATGAATTTCTTTGGGAATATGTGTCTGAAGAAATTCCTCCAGACTATGTACCAATAGGAAAAGTTGCAATAATAGTTCTAAGAATCATAGCAGATACCGGAGGTATTGCAGTCATTGTCGGAACACTCTTTATTTTAGTAAATCAGTATAGATTAGGGAAATTTCTCATAGGTGTTGGTTTAACATTTGGGTCGCTAGCTCTTATTATCTGGATTGCTTCTGAAGTTGTACATAGAACTGACATAGTCACTGATCCAGAAATTATAGCTTATTTAGATAGACTAGAAGATTTTTTTTCTTATAATACGGGCTTAGCATTTACAGGAGTATTAGTTGCAATAATCGGAAGATCGTTTATTAAAAAACCTAAGGAATCTAAAGAACCTAAGGAACCTAAAAAACCTAAAAAAGTAAAACAAGAAGTAAAACTAGAAAAAAAAGAAGATATTTTTGAAGAAAACGAAGGAACTTAGTTAAAATTTAATTTTAGAATTTATTTTTTCACTTATTATTTTAATAAAAACTATATTATTGATAAAAAAGATATTGAAATCCTAAAAAAAGGAATTCAATTCATCTCAAGGTCAGAATTTTGTTTCAGCGAAAGGTAAATATTACTCGGATAAAGAAAAATCAAAGAAGTGAAGAAGATGATTTAATTCTTATTGAAAGCCCTATAGATATAATTGTAAACTCTGAATCCTTAGTTAATATTATTTGTTTGCCTAAAGATCTTAAAGAATTGAGTGCTGGATTTTTATTCTCTATTGGAATAATCAATTCAATAAAAGAAGTAAAATCTATTAATGTAAAAGAGTTGGAAAAGAAAATCTTCATTGAATTAGATGATTCTATAGATTTCAGTTTGAAAGATCTTGAGATAAACCCTGTTAGTAGAGTTGTTGATACAACATGTGGAATTTCATCTCCTTGGAGAAATATCATAAAGAACAGTTTAGAAAAGTATGAAGTAAAAGAATCTCTTAAAAGAAAATCAACTTTTAAAATCAAATCAAATATAATATATTCTGCTATTAAAGAAATGCAAATAAAAACAAAATTATATCGGGAAACTGGTGGATGTCATGGTGCCGCTATTTCTGATTTAGAAGGCAATTTAATAAGTGTCAAAGAAGATATTGGTAGACACAACGCAATTGATAAAGTCATAGGGGATTTATTGTTAAAAGAACATCATTTTCAAAACCTAATATTAATATCAACAGGCAGATTAACAGGAGATTCTGTTTTAAAAGCAATTAGGGCCCAGATTCCGATTGTTGCATCTTTATCAGCAGCAATAGAATCCGGTATAAGGTTAGCTTTTGCTTATGGAATTACATTAATAGGATTTGTAAGGGGAGCAAGAATGAATATTTATTCTCATCCTGAAAGAATTTTAATTTAGTTCTAATCTTTTATTAAAGAAATATTTAAATGCTCTTAATTAAAGTAGTTAATAATTATTTGTAAAAATTTATACTTTGAATTTTTAAATATAGTAAAAATTAATTAAAAAAGGTTAGAAAAACAATGGAAAATAAAAAATGGATATTACTATGTATAATTGGCGGAATTTTAATGATAATCGGTTCTGTTATAGGGAGTATTACATTTTTTGAAACTCTTTTTGATTTAATTGAAGCTGATGTTGGAGAAGATGTGGCTAAAATTGTTTCCCTTGTTATCCAAATCTTAGGATATATCGCCATGGCAGGAGGAATCTCTGTTATAGTCGGTTCTTTAATTGTTGCAATGGATCATTATAGATTAGGTAAATTTATTATTGGAATCGGGGCTGGTATGGGATTGATTAGTTTATTAATTTTTTTAATCACAGGTATAGTTGAAGGTTCAATTCTCGAGGAACTGGATCAAATTGTTATTGAAACTATCCATGGTAGTTATGGTTTCTTAGGTGTCATATTAACTATTATTGCCCGAATGAAATTAAAGAAAGATTAATAACAATTTCAGAAAAAATATTTTCTTATACTTTTTTTTTAATTATATAAATAAACTTAACAAATTTGAATTAACAAATTTTTTAATTTACTCAATATAATCCAACTTAGATATAAATAAAATAATTAATAAAGAAGAAAGGAAGATACTTATCATGGCAAAAGCAGAAGAATATAAAATGTTCCAAGGGTGTACAATTGGAAATAGAATTCCGTTTATTGAAGCTTCAGCAAGAAAAGTATTTGATAAACTGGGAATAAAAACATCTGATGCTCCGTTTGCTTGTTGTCCAGACCCGGTTGGATTTAATGCTGTAGATCATACTAGTTGGTTAGCAATGGGTGCACGTAATCTTACTATTGCCGAAGAAGAAGGTAAAAATATAGTATCCTTATGTAATGGTTGCTTTCAAACTCTAAAAGCGGTAAATCATGAATTATCTCATAATGATCATGAAAAAGAAAAGATAAATAAAATTTTAAAAACGGTTGGGCGAGAGTTTAAAGGAACTATCAATGTAAAACATTTTGTCGAAGTTTTACACGAGTTAGAAGATGAAAAAATCAAGGAAAATATAGTTCGTGATTTATCAGGATTAAAAATAGCATGCCATACAGGATGTCATTATAATAGACCTTCAGAAATCATGCAAACTGATGATCCAATGGAACCAGTAAAATTAAGAGAGCTAGTTGCTGCCACAGGTGCAACTCCAATAGATTATGCTGAAGAAATGCTTTGCTGCGGTTCGGGGGTAGGAAATACTGAGGAAGAAACCTCGTTGCAAGTCTTAGCCAATAAATTCACTAGTGCTCTAGATGCTGGAGCTGAAGCATTTGTAGTTATTTGCCCTGCTTGCTTTCAACAAATGGATACGAATCAAAAGAAAGCAGCGACTCAGTCGAACAAAACTTTTAATATTCCAATAATATATCTAACTGAACTAATGGCTTTAGCATTTGGAGAGAATCCAGATGACCTCGGATTAAAGTTTCATAGGTCTAGATTAACAGCATTGCTAGAAAAATATAACATAAAGTAGGCACGAATAAAATATAACATTCAATTTTTTTAACAATTACAATAAAACTACTTCTTTAAATAGAGTTTGAGATAAGTAATTCTATCTTAGATAAGAGATCTTTAGGAATTTTTTCTAAAAATGCTTGAGCTGATTTAGGATTACCTCCTCCTTTTCCACCGTAATCAATAATCAACTTTTTTAAGATTTCATTAGCATCTATTAACTCACTTAAAGAGAGTAATCTTATTTTGTTGAAGTCCATTCTTACAATAATGATTGAATCTTGCGGAAAAAGATTTAACATACTACTAAGAAGCTTTATGTCAATATTAAAATCAATATAGAAGAGTGGGATATTTTTGATAATTTTAAAGGGTGTCTTTGAAATAAACTCTAGTAACTTGATTGATAAATCTTTTTGTCGGTCTTGAACATTTTCGATGTATTCTAAACGTTTTTCAATGATTCCTTTAAGTTTTCCGATAGGAGTGTTTAAATTATTAACTAGAGTTACCATATCAATGTTATTAGTTGAACTCGCCTGTAAGGCTTTATTTCCCACAAAATATTTTATCTCAGTTCCTTTTTTAAAATCATAGATAAAAATTTCTCCAATTTCTGAAGTATTCCTAACATGAGTTCCTCCACAACAAACTAAATCCAAACCTTCAATTTCCATCAATCGAACCTGAGATTCATTAGGAATTGTACTTCTAATTTTTTCAGATATTTTTTCAGCTTCCTCATGGGGAACGATTTTTGAATTGATTTTAAGATCATTTGAAGTACAAATTGTGTTTACATCAAGTAATACTTCTTTTAATTGGTCATAACTTATTTCTTGGGATAATTGTAGATTGACGTCTTCAAGATTAAGATTAGCGCGGACAGTATCAATATTGTATTTATTCTTAATTATTGCAGATAAAATGTGTTGAGAGGAATGGGCTTTCATTAAACCATATCGAAATTCCCAATCAATTTCTCCTTCAACTTCATCTCCAATATTAATTTTATTTTTAAAATCAGGAGAAATATGATGTAATATATCTTCTCCCTCCTTAGTGACTTTCTCAACTCTAAATCTATGGTCATTAATTTCCAAATACCCACGGTCGCTTAACTGATTTCCACTTTCAGGATAAAACAAAGTTTTGTCAAGTAAAATAACTTTTTCTCCAATTGATACTACCTTAGCGCTGAATTTAGTATCATATGAATTCTCCCAAAATAATTTTTTAGACATAAGATTAATCAAATATATTTCAAATTTATATAAATTGAATTAAATAAATTTTTTCAGTTTTTTATATGATCATATTAATTTTCCAAAAAAATTTGAATTGATCTTTGATTACATATAAGTTCTAAAGATTTTAATTTTCTAAATAATCAAAAATCCAAGACTATGATTTTTATGAAATCATTAATTTCCAATAAGAGTTTTAAATCTACATTTCAATTTTGTTAGATTTAATCTTTAATTAATTTTTTATGATAATATATCCTAAAATTTAAAATCCTTATAAACAATAAATGTATGTAATATGCCAAAACTCCAAAAAATTAATGTTAATTTTCCTATAGCTGAGGCTTCTTTTGATAGTGGAAATCCAGAATTAAACGATTTTTTTTATAATGACGCTATAGATTATTTAAAAGAAAGTTATGACCAGATTTATTTTATAAAGGAGAATAATAATTCTATTATTATTATTGGTTACATCGCTATTTCGTGTGGTGTTGTTGAATTTAGTGAAGAAATGGCAATAAAGAAAAAATTACAAAGTATACCTGGTTTATTAGTTGGAAGATTAGCAGTTGATAGAAAATTTCATAGACAAGGTTTTGGATTAGATCTTATAAAAAAAGCAGTTAATGTTGCAAAAAAGATTTCTATTGATGTGGGATGTCGATTCTTGATTGTTGATGCTAAGACTAATTTAAAATCAATTAATTTTTATTTAAAATATAAATTTAAATTTACTAAGCCGATTTTAGGAGAAAAAATTCTTGAAGAATTAAAAAATGGAGCAAAACCAAAAAAAAGAACAATAAAAATGTTTTTTGATTTACATCAAATTATGAAATAAAGTATTACTCCGTTAAATCTTCTATATCATTCTCATATTCAGAAAAAAATCTTGCCAATTCTTCATCATATTTGACATTTTTTAACTCATTTAAAAGAGCATCTATTTCTTCTTCTGAGCTTAAAAAGAGATCGTTATTATTATTGGATAAAATAAAAAAGTCATCTGGTTCTTCAATATTTTCCTTTTCTGATTCTAACTTTGTAAAACTCATTACTTCAAAATTATCAACCAACTTATTAATTAGTTCAAAGGGTTTCATAATCTCTTTAATTGGCTTTAATATATTTACTATTGTATTGATTGGTTCAATACATTTTGCTATTGGAATAAATGGTTCAACAATTCTGGTCATTGTTAAAGCAGATTCAATAGATCTCATCCAGGATATAACTGGTTCAACACTCTCCCTTATAGTATAAATCGGTTCAATAAACTTTATCTTATTTATAATAGGTTCAATTGCTTCTAATACGAATATATCTGGCTCTGAAAGACCCACCATCGCAGTATTAGGCTCAAAAGTTAAATTCATTGATCTTATATCATGTTCATAAGTCAGAATTAGTGAAGAAGTATCATATTCAATCTCGATATTCGTTTTATAAAGAGGGATTTTTCTTTTTAATCCCAAAAGCGTTAGATTAGATTGGTCTGATGTATTAGTTAATGATGGATCCTCAAATTCACAACTCGACAATATCACTCCACCAATTTATTAAAAATTTCTTTAATAGATTCTTCTAAATTCTTCTGAAATTCAATAATTTTCTTATAATCATTTGATCTATTCAGAATCTTTAAAATTATTCTTTTATCTGGACTTGTTCGATTTGGTGATACTTCTAAATTAAAACGCTCATCATCGTCCATTTGTACTAACTTATTTGAAAATCTAATATAATTAATTCCCAAATCTGGAATATGATTTAATTCTGTAAGGGCCAACGATGAGAATTTTTCAAAAATTTCACTTGGTTTTTTATCTTGTTCTTCTAATTTTATTATAATATTAGTTATGATTTCATAAAATGAAAAAGTTGATTTTAATTCAAATCCCAATTCAGGTAACTTATCTAATAATTCAGTGAATAACTCAATTACCATTTCTGGTTCATTTCCAATAAAATTCAAAGCATTTGCAGAAAGATTCAATTGAATTGTTAGTTTTTCTTTTTTATTCGTAATAATATTTAATATTGGTGAGATATATTTATCTCCACTAAGAATATCTGAATTTAATTCAAAGTCTTTTTTTTTATTTTTTTCATAATATTCATACAATTTAGCTAAAATTAAATTATCAACATAATATCTAAATTTTGAACCAACATGGAAAGGCTCGTAAGATTCAATTATCATTATAAATACCTTCTATTCCAAAATTTTTAAAACATTATTTTTTTTCTATCAATATATTAGAATTAATTTTTAAAATTAAATTTATTTTAAATTTTATTATCATCCTAAGTTCAGTTTCTTATATTATATATTTATTAATTTTATCCATTGTTTAATTTATTTACTTATTTTAAGAATTTTGTCGCTTTTCTCCAAGAAATAAATATATATTAAGAAAAATTATCACCTAAGTTTTAAATTTACATTTCAATTTTATTAGATTTATTCTTTAACTCGAATAAAAATAAATATTACAATTTTGCATATTTAAGCAATTTCTAATTTAATAATCGGTGGGCGATGTAAATAACTCGTTTTTCCGTAAAATTCGGTATACATATATATATATATATAAGTATATTCCATTCTGGAGTTTCTATCTGATTTAAAATTATTTGACATCGGAAATCACATTATAAGATTCTCTATCTTTATAATAGAAGAATAGTACATACTACTATTTAATATTTTCATCTAACTTCTCTTTTTTCTAATAAAGAATGAATCCTTTTGATTTAATGTTAGATTTATAAATTATTTCTATCTCTTTGGGGTTATTATTACTTTTACCTTGAATTCTTCTTTTTCTTGAGATAAATCATTTTGAAGTCCATCAGGATTAGATATTAATTCTTGAGGATCGTAGATAAAACAATATAGTATCTTACAATTCGGATGAGTTTTATATTTTGCTATATCATCATTCAATTGTACTCCGATTTCTTTATCCTTTAATTTTTCTGAAGTTTTTCCACTTTTAAGTTTGAGAAGATATTTCTCTATATCCAAGATTATATTATATTGAAAATGACTGACCAAAATATAATTTTGGATAATCTAAAAATATTTTTATATTTAAAATCATCTATATAATTCAAATTTATATATAATTAATTTGCATAACTAAGTTGTCTTAAAATGATAAATTTTTTAAGAACTCCGGGCGAAAGGTTTGAGAATCTCCCTATTTTCCCTATAAACGTCATTATATTGATAGCCTTAAAGTGTATGAAGAATTAAGGAAGCAGGACATTTTGTCCAAGAATGGGGTGATCAAATAGCAAAAAAAGCATTAGAATATTTTGGAATGGCTTAAAAAGTTAATTATTAGTTAGAAAATTTTTCCAAATAAATTAAAACCATCAACTCTATGAATTTCTACATTAACAAAATTCCCAAACTCTCCTTTAAATTTGTCTATAAAGATATTTTTATATGCTATATTCCTCCCAAAAGCTTGATTTCGTTTTGTACCCTCATGTAAAACTAAGACCTCTCCCTCCCAATCTTTCCATTTTTCATTGATATTAGTTAAACTCTTACGAAACACTCTTGATAATTGGATTGATCTTTCTTTTATTATTCTACTATCTAATTGCATCATATCCTTCGCTTTTGTTCCAGGACGGGGAGTAAATTTTGAGATATTCAATATTTCTGGCTTTAACCATTTTATAAAATCAATAGTTCTATAGAAGTCATCTTCAGTTTCACCTGGAAATCCACAGATAATATCAGTTGATATAGTTAAATTAGGAAAACTGTCTCTTAAAATTCCAATTTTATTGACAATATCAGGAATGAGATATTTTCTTTGCATTATTTTTAAAATTCTATTACTACCAGATTGAATTGGAATGTGTAGAAATTGATACACTTTGTTTAATTTAAAAATCGAAATCAACTGATAAATGTTATCAATTAAAAAACTGGGATTTATCATTCCAATTCTCAGAAAAAACCTGAAGTCTAAATTGACGATTTGCTTAACTAAATCAAGCAAATTAGTGCCATTATATCTATATGTACTACAATCTTGTGAAGTCAAATATACTTGTTTAATTCCCTGATTTAATTGATACTCGATATTTTCAACAATTCTTTTTGGATTGTAGCAATTTAACTTACCTCGTGCGTTTTTAACACAACAATAAGTACATGAGCCTAAACACCCCTCTGAAATTGGAATAATTCCTGTAATTTTTCCTGGTTCATGATCGATATAAAATTCTGCTTTATCTATTGGTTTTTCTGATTTAAAAATTAGATTTTCCTTTCCTTCCTTAATATCTTGAAATATCTCTGGAATTACGTGTATATTATCCAAATCTATAATTGCAGAAAAATTTGGGACAATTTTCTTAATAACTTCGATATAATTGGGGGCAATATGAGGTAAACATCCAGCAATAATAGTATGCTTATTAGGATTGTTATGAAATAATTCATATAAATTTTTTAAACGTGCTTTAATTTTATTCTCCGTTTGCTCCTTAACGGCACATGTATTTATTATTACAAATTGGGCATCTTCTAAGCTTGTTTGTGTATAATTTGATTTTTTTAGGGCATTAGAAATTATATAAGAGTCTGCTTTATTAGATGTGCATCCATACGTTTCAATGTAAAATGAGTTTTCTTGCAAGATAAATTCATATAAATTTATATAAAAATAAAAGAACTTGATTATTAGGTATTAAAAACTTTTTTTAATTATATAATCTATTAATAAAAAAGCACATTTTAAACGTTAAATGATGGGGAAAAATGCCAAAAAAAATCAAATATGCATATTGTGAGGTATGTAAGAAAGAAGTCGAGCAAGCAAGTAGAAAACCACTGAATAGAAGTCAAAAAACAAGATGGAAAATAGTCATAATTGCAACACTCGGTATTGCAGTAATTGTATATCTAATCTATCTTGCTAATAAAACTAAAGCTTATTGCCCAGATTGTTTTACTAAATTAAAATATTCAGATGAACCTTTTGAAAAACCAAAAAAGAAACGCGAAGCTATGACACCTAAAGAGAGAGTACTTGAAAAAGTTGAAGAAGAAAAAGGCCCAGAAGAAGAACCCGTTAAAAAAGAACCACAAAAAAAAAAACCGGAAAAAAAGAAACCCGCTGGAAAGAAACCTAAGAAGGAAGAGGAAGAAGAAAAAGAAAAAAAGAATTATTGCCCATTTTGTGGAGAAGAATTGGATGAAGATTATCCAAATTGTCCAGCTTGTCAAGCTACGTTAAAATTTTAACTTTTTAAAAGTGCATTTAATGTAAAATATTTTCTGAATATCAATAAACTATTAAAAATAAATAATAGTATAACTAAATATTTAATTATAGAAATTTGAAAACCTAAAAATTTTAAAAATATTATTAAAAGATGAGAAAATTATGCCAAGAGCAGCTAGAAAAGCACCTGATAGAGAGGACCCGCTAGATGCATATAGTACGTGGGACTTAAGATTTGCAAAAACTGTTTATTATGGACTGATAATTGCCACTGTAGTATTAGTAATTGGTGTATGGGGAGTAATTTTAGGATTTGTATTCGCAGGTGGTGCATGGGATACATTTTTAGGATATCAACTTGGGTATCAGATTGCAATCATTGCTGGAGCAGTTACTGGTCATTTATTCTTATTAGTTCTCTTTTATACTCTTTTCCGTGGAGGAATGGTGCGTTTATGCCAATTTATGTTTAAAGATCGAGCAATTGCAAATAAATGGCAAGATTATTACGGGTTGCGAATGCTTATAGGAATAGCTCTGATGGGTCTATATATAACAATCATAAGCCTTATTATCGGGTTGCTACCAACCACATTTCTTACATTTGTAAAAAAAGTTTGGAGTTATATGGTAGATGAGTTTACACCTGGGATGTGGATTATGTGGGTAGGGGGGATTCTTTTCATTATTGTTGCTATGATCTTTTTAGGATTTTATATTTGGAATCATGGTGTTTTTTGGGTTCTAAGACATGTCAAAGAAATAGAAGAAGAAATTGAGATAGAAGAACAGATTAAAAAGGACGCGATAAAGAATGCTGATGAAAGGACATTAAGAGACATATATAAGAAAGAGACTGGACAAAAAGCAATCTATAGAGGCAAGGAGACACGGGGATATAAAGAATGGAAAGCGAAACTTAAATCATAACTAAAAAAATAATAAATAAAAATTAATTTTTTACATTTTTTTTTACGTTATTTATATTAAAGCTGTAGCGTTAAAATAGTTTGAACTAACGTCTCATCATTCTTGGGTTCCTGAACAGATCTATTTCTTGTTTTGGTGGTTTAAAATTTGTAGTTGCTGTCTTCTTCATCTTTTTATATAATTCTTTAATCATTTTTTCAGCACCTTTCATAAAATTGCAAATAGCGCCAAATAATGTAAGATACATTATAAATGACTTATCTTTTGCGTATTTTTCATCATAAATTTCAACTTCAAAATTCTTTTGCACAACTTGTCCATCAATCCTTGCGATCTTTTTGTCCCCAAGAAAGATATTATAATTTCTACCAGGCCCTACAATTCCCTTAGCCATTACCACTTGTAATTTATCCCCTGCTTCTTCTGGAATTAATGGGAAGGTCCATCTTGTTCCAACAAGTCTCCAACCCCTAACTACTCGAACTAATGTAAGAGTACCTGGCAATTGCATGAAAAAGACAGGAGCTGGGTGTTTAATTTCATAACTTTGTATTAAAGAGTGAGTAACACTTAGCTCTAATCCTCCTTTAAAATTTCCTCCTTTCGGTGTAGCATCCATCGATTCTTCCATAATAGTAAAGAAACGACAAACAAGTCTTTTCTCGAGAGTTGGCTTTTCTTCCCAATTATCCTTGCTAAAGGCAACAATGTATTTCTTCTTACCATCATATTCGATAACACCTTCAATATCAAAATTTTTAGAGAAATAACGCGTTTTTGCTTGATATTTAAGTTGTTGATGAATTCCTAATTCTTCATCATGTAAGCGTGTCCTCCAGAAATTTACTTTTATCTTTTTATATACGATCTTTTTTGGTTTTGGGGGTTCTGCTGGTTTAGCTTTGGCTGCTTTTGTTTTTTTTGGTTTTGGTTCAGTTTCTTGTTTTTTTGCCATGAATTATCACATCTTTCAAATTTTTGATTATTAAAATATTATATTGTTAATGTAATTTTCATTTGGATACTATATAATTTTTACTTTAAACTTTTATTGATTAATCCTTATAAAATTCTAAATCTAAATGAGAAAAAACTTTTTTTTGAAATACCATTAGCTGAATTTAATCTGAAGATTTCAAATTTAAGAACTCAAAATAGTAGGTATTATATTTAGAAAGAAAATAAAAAAATAAGAATTATTATTTAATTTTTTTGTGTAGTGTGTTTTTTACTAATAATAGCGATACAATAAATCCAATACTTAAAATCAAAATAAAGCTATATCCGGGAATTATAATTTTATCACCATTGGAATCAGGTAAGTAAACAATAATATATTCATTGTTTGACATTGTTGCTCCATTTTCATTATATGCTAATATCGTAAAATAATATTCATCGTTAAGTAATCCAGATATGGGGAAGGGGGATATAGCAGTCTGATTAGCATGTAAAGTAAGACTTTCATTTATTTCTGTTATAAATTTGTCGAACATGTATACTGAATAATTATCTGCTCCTTCAGAATCCGTCCAGATAAGATCAAAAGCACCATCAGGATCTGGATCATCAGCATCACTAAATAATGAAAAATTACCCGGTAATTTATATGAATAATCATCTACAAGATTATAAATACCCCAATATGGAATTGACAATGAGCCAGTTACAATAGAATTAGGATATATTAAATTCCCTGTGGAAAGTACTACTTTGTTTCCGTCCATTTGCCATTGGCAAAATAATTCTGTCGAATAGGGCCAACCTTCTAGTAAATCATGGGATTCTGTAAAGGCAATATTTCCAGAGACCCCCGCAAATGGATTACTCTGATTAATTTGCTCTAATTCCGATACAATGATATCAGCATTAAATGATTGAACTTGGCTAGTTGCATATACTAGCATTCTAACGGCATCATAAGAACCTACTCCTGTATAAATTGGTTCTTTGTTATACTCCGCTAGAAAGGTATCCCAAAATGGTATCGTTAGATAAGTCTTATTTGTGTTATGAATAGGTTGCATTGTAATTTCATACCTACCGCCCCCAGCAGTTAGATCCCAATAAGTATCACTTTGTGCAATAAAATTAATCCCACATAAAAGATATTCAGGTTTCAATTGTCCGTATCTAGCACCTAAATAAGCTCCTGTTGGTCCCGAAATTATTGGAATTACTATTTGGGCACCAGCAGCTTCAAACATATTTAAATAAGTATCAAAGTCTACTGGAACAGCGCTAATTGGATATACAACCTCCTGTACCAAAGTATAATTTGGGATGTACACAGGTAGAATTGATTTCAAGATATTTGCTATAGGCATTGTCCAGGCTAGATCTTCACGAAGAATGCCGAACTTCTCAGCATCTTGTCCATAAACAGCTTTCAAAAAAGATGTAAGATAGACTAAATAAGATATTAGTTCGCGTGCTAGACTAGTTCCATTAATTGGGGACGCTCTAAAAAAGTATTTATACCGATTATAGTCATTATATACATTTTCACAAAAACTATCTGAAGGACAACCTGTACAAAGAAAAGGTATCTTAGCATCCATAATAACTTCATAATATGCTTGCAATGATTCTTTTAAAAACCCCCCTATAACATAGTGGGGATCATTGCTTATTATTTTTGTTGCAGCGAGAATTCCATCGATTATTTCTAAATTGGGATTAGCTTCGTCAGTATCTTCAGCTACAAGACCAACGTAATGTATAGTACCATTAAGCAGAACACCTCCAGCCTGGTTTATTTCTTTAGCAGCTAATATGGCTCCATTCCATGCATGTTCACCTGTAATATATTTCATATCATCAAGAATGCCAATCTTTATTACCTGACTTATTGGTATTGGTACTGAAATACCTGGAACAGTGTAATTTCCTACTATTACATCTGATAAAATTGGTTTAGCATTTTTATTAATATTTTGTTGATCAGCATAAGAAATGTTGAATTTAAAGTATGCTGTATTGAAGAATAGGAAAATTAATAGAACCAAGTATATATTTTTTTTTTTCATTAAATTTCACCAAAAATCTTAATAAAATTATATAAGATAATTAATTATAAATTTCTTATTGTTTTAAAAAAATGAAAAATAGAATATATTTACTGCATTTATTTCTAACCAATGTGTATTTACTAAAGTAACTGATCTTGTTTAGAGAATTGAATTTCAATATTTTCATTTAAATTAAACATACTTTTGATTAATTTTATTATAAAAAAAATATAAATATTTATTATGAATGAAGTAAGTTTAGATGTCTATAGAGAATTACAGCAGCATCTCGATAAGATGCCAGTTGGGTATCCTGCCACGGAATCTGGAGTAGAAATACGAATCTTATCTCATCTCTTTACTCCAGAAGAGGCAAGAATAGCAATAAATTTAAATTTTCAACCTGAGCCATTAAAAGCAATTTATAGAAGAGTGAAAAAAAGCGGTATTTCAATGGAAGACCTTGAAAAGAAATTAGATGAGATGTATCAAAAAGGTACAATTAATATGGGAAGGAGGAAGGAAGGCAGCGTAGAGGTAAAATATTATGGTTCTGCGCCAATAGTGGTCGGAATGTTTGAATATCAATTAAATCGATTAACAGAAGATTTTGTTAAAGATATATATCAATATTTCGAAGAAGCATTTTGGGAGAGAGAATTTAATAAAACAGGGATTCCACAATTACGTACTATACCAATAGAGCAAAGTATTGAATATGAGCAATCTATTTCTACTTATGATGATTTAAGAGCGATAATTGAGAACATTAAAGGTCCAATATCATTAGCTGAATGTATCTGTAGAAAGAGTAAAGACCTTATTGGAGATCCTTGTAAGAAGACGAATCTTCGTGAGTCATGTTTTTCGTTCAGGACAGCTGCACAGATGTATATAGAAAAAGGTCTAGGTAGAGAAATTTCAAAAGAAGAAGCAATAAAGGTTTTAGAGAAAGCTGAAGAAGATGGCTTAGTAATTCAACCAGCAAACTCTTTAAAACCACGATCCATTTGTACTTGTTGTGGTTGTTGTTGTGAAGTCCTTGTAAATCAAAAGAAATTTCCGGAGCCTGCTCGATTATTTGCAACTAATTATTATGCTGAAGTGGATGAAGATCTATGTACAGGCTGTGGAATCTGTGAAGAACGCTGCAATATGGATGCTGTAACGATAGAAGATAATATATCAAATATAAATAAGGCAAGATGCATAGGTTGCGGTGTTTGTATACCAACTTGTACCTCAGAAGCAATGTCTCTTCATAAAAAAGAGAAAGAGACTATTCCACCAAAAAATTCATATAATACCTATTTAGCAATAATGGATAAAAAAGCGGAATTAGCTCGAGCTGAGAAAAGTTAAGCTAGAATCGAACTTCACAAGCTTCAGTATCACAAAACCGTTCTCCAATTGCTCGATCTTTTGTAGTATCTAAATCTAAAGGTTTTATTTTTGATAATATATCCTCATATTTTTCTTTTGTTATTTCTTCATATGGAGCTTGTTTATACCCATGTTCCTTGATTGGTAAAAAACTTACACTTTTCAATTTATCTTCGTAGCATTCAAGAACATATTCAATTTGATCTGCCTCCTCTTCTTTAAATGTAATCGTTATTGATACTTGATTATCAGACCAATACTTTTGATATGCAGCAGCATTCTCTGCTTGTTCCCAGATAGATACATCGTTTTTTGAACGATCGAAATATTTCTCATGGACAGGGAATTCGACAACAACCGTATTTGGTGAATATGAATCTTCTTCAATATAATAACCCGCATTCTTAAGTGGCTTAATTAAGTCAGAATTCTTTGAAATGCGTATCCTTCTAATATAATATTCAGAATGAGGATAATGAATACCAGGTGGTACTCCTGGGAGCAAACTTACGGTCCCACTTGGCTTTACAGTTGTGAGTTTTATACTTCTCGGTATACAAAGCCAACCAGAGTATTGTTCGTCTAGTTCCTGTAAATATTTATATCCTTTATCACACCATTCTAATATGGCCCTTCTTCCATATTTCACAAAAGCTTCTATTATTCCTGTTTGGGAAATTCCCATCCTCCGATTCTTAAGCATTACTGCGTTAGTTTCTTGCCAATGCGTATTTACAAGCGTAACAGATTTGGCATATAAATAAGCATACTTTAAAGTTCCTTGGAACTCCTCAAAAGAGTCATGTCTCGAAGGAAACGTCTCTACCAAGCATTGATAAGTTAGAACATTTCCAAATACGCCCATATGATTTTTGGGTTCTGTAAAACAATAAACAGATTGTTTTTTATTTGATTGCTCGATTTTTATAATTTTTTGTTTCCTAGCCCTATCAATAAATTTCCCCTCTGGATGGCGATTATTTATAACATACCTCTTCCCTATACGAGTTGCTTTTTTAATTCTAGTAGGAATATCCCCACATTCATATGATGGAATAAATAAACAATAAATACTATAATTTCTGATTCCAAAATTCGTTTCTTCTCCAGCTTCACCTGCAGAATAAATACTAGAATGATTTATTCCTACTCTCCTAAGAAGTAACTGAAGATCTCGTATTTTTTCTTCATTTCCAAAAATCCTATAGTTATCTGTATTTACTTGATGACATAAATTTCCATCAGTCTCAATTAATCCTGCAATAAATTCTAATATTGACTCACGATCCCAACTAAAAATAATATCAGGAAGGCCACTAGATTTATCGTTCAGAATCAGTGATAGTTCTAATTCAATAACACCATTAAGATTCAGTCGGTTATAAGGTTCTTTATAACCTTCTTTTATTTGTTCCTTATACCAAGTTCCTTTAACATCAAGATCTTTTAATTTTGATTTTTCTCCACAAATACAAACCATAGGATAATTTTTATCAATATAACCATCACCCGAAAATAAACCATATTCAAATGCATTTGGTTCATAGATACCACCGAATTCTTTATCAATTTCGAATGATACTACATAATCTCCTGGTTTTAACTCTTTTGTCTGGACTGATCGAAAAATTCTGGCAGTTGATGGTTTGATATGCCATTTATGATCCAGAGTGCAATCTAAATAAGACCCATCTGATATATGTACTCGATAAATTTCCTTATCTTTAGCTGCTATAAAAGGGATGACTTTTGACCAACGATCTCCATTCCATACTTCTACTTCTTTATCAACCATCTCTGAGATTCGAGGAGCACCATTTTTGATCTGAATTCTTGTATCTCCTGTGACACAACACAGCTCGAAAGATTCTAAGGACTGTTCTCCACAAGGATTTACGCCAGCAGCTTTCTTATCTTTATAATCTGGCTTATCTCCCATTCGAGAATATGCTTTTGCGTTTTCTAGCCAAAAAATTCCAGGCTCTCCATTCACAGCTATTTGATTTGCAATGAATGAATAATCCAAGCCTTTTACAGCAAAAACACTATTGTTACTAGCCCATCTATGAGAATATAATTTTTCTTGATCTTGTTTACATGTCACAAAACTTAAATCACCTGGATCTCCTAAAGCAATTTCTGCGCTCCTTCTAACGTTACCCGCCACAACACATTTACCAATGTAATTCATTATATCAACAATATCAACAGATGTAATCGGTTGCCCAACTCGAGCTTCTAATATGTTGTGAATATCTTCGAGCATTTCCTTTAAAGGACCTGGTCCGGAGGCAATCCCTCCAAAGCCTCTTATTGGCTTCCCTGCCGGTCTAATGAGGTTAAAATCATAAGTTGGAACTTGCTTCCCTAAGAAATAAGCTTCAAGTACTAGTTTTAAAGCCTCAACCCAACCCTCTCTACTATCAGGAATTTGATAGTCAAAATGACCTTCTTGTGGTTTTTTGATTTTAAATTTTCCTGCTCCTTTTGTATCAAAACCTACTCCAACCCCCAACATTAAAGCATCCATTACAAATTCAAAGGCTTTTGAATATTTTAGATCAATATCTTCTGTAGAGGCGAATCCGCAATTATTAAGAGACATAGAACCATGGCGAGCAATAAACTCTGTTCCCATCATCCATAAACCTCTTCCAGGAGGCAAAAATTTGAAATCCCATATCTTTTTAAACATGGTTTGAGCAGATTTTTGTGCTTTTGCATCGCTCCATGGTAAGCTAAGTTTAATACAATGTTCTTTTTGGATTGAATAACAACCCTCAACCACTCTTCTAATGGTTTCCCAGAATTCTTCTTTTCTATTCTCTGCTTCTATAAATCTTGCATAAGTTCTTTTATATGTAATGTAACCTAATGGGCCGAAAGTTGGCCGCTTTCCTACATAATTTTCAATAAAAGTCTCATCTAATTTAAAGCTGATATTCTCCAAATTTATAGCTCGAGCGAACAGATTTCTATATTTATTCAGGCCGCGTTGAGTTAATTCCACACAAACTAGTTCTCTAATATAATTAGTGGTAATCTCCTCTATTCCAAGACCTATTATTTTTCTTATTACATCTTCAGCAACTTTTTCAGCAATGTGCATATCCAAGCCTGTCTCTTTGTTTAGTACTTTAGCAATATTACTCTCATCGAATTTTTTCTTTTCGCCTTTTGAATTGATTACATATTTTGGGTACAGATCTGTTAACGAGAATGAGTTATTGGTCATTATTTTCCTCCATTATTATGAGAATATTTTTAATTTAGATTTTATCGGCTTAATATATTAAAATATAATTTAAATTGCCTTAACCTACCTATAACTTAATGATATTATACAATATAAAATTAATGTTTGGATTTTATTAATCGATTGATTAACCTCTTTTACTTTTTTAATTTGATGTTTTTTAGAATCTATGATATTAACGATAATTCAAAAATAAATTTTTAACGCTTATGCGATATCAATTTTTCTTTATTTTTTGTCGAAATATTGTCGTTTAGAAACATATTATAAATATTTTTAATACGTTTAAAGCAAAAACTGATTAGATGTTTTCTAATTTTTTTATTAAGTTAAATCCAATTAATAAAAATAAATACTTTTTTTTACACTTATCCTATGATTTTGAATCTGAAAATTTTTAAATATTCAGAAGTATATAATCAAGAAACATACAAGAAAAGCGCTAAAAAAAGAAATATATAACTTTTGTGGGAAAAAAGTTGGAATCGAAAAGTTCAGATCAGATAGAAAATTCCGGAAATAATATTATTAAAGAAGAAATTAGTTTACGATTGTATTTATGGTTACCAGCGTTCTATGTTATCTATTTTTGCTCTTTTTTAATACCTAGTATAATTTTTATGATGTATATAATGCTTTTTTATTTACCTTATTTCTTGGAAATAAAAAATTTTATATCTATTTTTACTAATTTACCTTCCCTCATTGCCTCCATAACAATACCGTTTGTAATTATAATATGTTATTTAATACATTTGTTTATTGTAGCTCTAATAACTCGTTGGTTTTGGAACTATTCGGAAAATAAGTCACCCTCCAAATCAGGAATTATCCCTCGAAATATACCCAGTAAAACTCTGAATTTTTACCATTTTAGAAGTTTTATTATCAAGTATCCCAAAAATGCTTTTTCTCGGGGCCCATTCCCCTGGCTATTGAAATGGATGTATAATTTTGTCGGTACTAATAAAATAGGGAAGGGATCTGTTATTGAGGAACAACTTGCTGGGGATCGATTTATAGAAGTTGGAGAAAATGTTTATATTGGTACAAATCCAGGTATTAGCTCCCATGCTGTAGAAGGCATTTTTGGTAATATTTCATTTGCTAAAGTAAAAATTGGAAATAATGTTACATCTGCGGGATTTAATTGTTTTGGTCCTGGTGTAGATACGGGAAATAATTCTTGGTGGTTACCAATGACAGGAGCATCAAAATATAATATCTTGAAAGGGAACTCGTATTATTTTGGAACTCCCCTCAGGAAAGTGTTTAAAAGAAAGGTTATGGAATATCTACAAGTCACAGAGGAAGATTTGAAAAGAGCAGAAGAATTAAAAAAAAATTTATCAGAACAGACAAAAAAGAAGAAGAGAGAAAAGACTAAATGAGTGAGAATATAGAAGAGCAAAAAATTAATGCTAATAAAATAGATTATACAATTGATTTTGTAACAAGTAGTGTAATTAGCAAAATTGGTTATAAATTTCTTGCTTTATATATCCCAATCATGTGGATTTCAGGGTACATGGCGGTTGCGGTTTTCTTCGACGCATCACAATATATCCCATGGTATATAAATATGTTCTTACTTCCCGTATGGTCATTCATTTTATATTTCATTTTTATATTTGGAATTGCTATATTTACAAAGGCATTCCTTCTTATCATAAATATGGTTCATAAACCTAAAGAGGGTGTATTTCGAGCAGAAGAAGGTAATCAAGATTATGAATTTTGGAGATTACGTATAGAACTTAAAAAACTAGTACTTTGGTTTATGAGTAACGGTCCACTCCCATGGGTAGTAATGTGGGGTTTCCGGTGGTTAGGAGTAAGAATTGATTTTTCTAGCCACTTACAAGATGCTTGGGTGGATGGAGAGTTTATAGAATTTGGTCGAAACATTACGGTAGGGCAAGGAAGTGTGATAATGAGCTCTAGTATCGTAGGAAACTATTTGATAATTAAAAAGATCATCCTTGGAGATCATATAGTTGTCGGTGGTGTATCAAATGTTTCTCCTGGTACTATTATGGGTAAAGAATCAATCCTTGCTGCTTTTTCTACAACAATTCCAAATCAAATTATAGAGCAGGCTTGGATTTACTTAGGCCCACAATTTTCAAGAAAATTAAAACCTAATAAGTACGCAGAACAAAGACGGGATATCATTTATAGGAAACATGTAGATGAAGAAGTAAAATATGAAGTTAAACAAGAAGTTAATATTGATGAGGAGCAGAAAAAGCTAATAAATGATAATAAGGAGGATTGAAAATATGTCAGTGCCATCGAGTTTAAAAGTTGGACCAAATACTACGTTAGTCTTAGTAAAAAAGAGATATTTAGCTTTCTATATTTTTTTAATTTGGATTAGTATTTTTTCAATTCAGTTTGAATTTTGGTGGTATTGGAATCTTCTATATGACTGGAAATTTATTCATTTTTTATTTTTCTTACCTCTTCTAATATTTGTTATGTACTTAACATCCATAATGGTATCTTTAATTTTTGCAAAAATCTTTCTTGTTATCGTTAATCTTATTCATAAACCGCGCGAGGGGGTTTTTCTTAGGCACCCTTCTGATAAAGATTATAGATATTGGAGTTTAAGAAGTACTATAAAAAAATGGCCATTTTGGATATCTCATAAATTTCCCCTTCCTTTTATGGATAATATCTGTTTAAAAATGTTTGGTGTTAAAACTAAATATTCTAATTCTCTTTTTGAGGGGTGGGTAGATACAGAATTTATAGAATTTGGTAAAAACATAGTCTGTGGACAGAGCGCAATTGTCCAATCAGCAATCATAGTTGGAAATTTATTTATCATAAGGAAAACGATTATTGAGAATAACGCAGTCATTGGTGCCCATAGTATTGTTATGCCTGGAACGCATATGAAAAAGAATTCTATATTAGGAGGTAACTCAATGACCACTGTTGGTCAAGAATTAGAAGAAAATTATATTTACTTAGGAGCACCAGCAAAGAAATACAAGAAAAATGTATATTTTGAAGATAATTTAGAAGACATAATTGATAGGAAAGGAGAAGAGGATTTAAAAACGCTTGCAAAATATGAGGATTTATACACAATGCGAAGGGATAAAGAAACTGAAATTGATTAAAATAACCTTATTTTCTTATTCTATTAAAATAAAATTATATTTGATGTAAAATGAAAGTTGGATATATTCAAACATCACCATTCTTTGGAGATAAAAAGCGAAATTTTAAGGAAATTGAAAAATTAACAGCCAAATTGAGAGCAGATTTAATTGTTTTACCCGAATTATTTGCTACAGGTTACACATTTATTTCAAAAAAGGAAGCTGAATCATTATCAGAAGGATTAGATGGACAAACTGCTCAATTTTTAAAGGATTTATCTAAAAAGGCTTCGGCTACTATAGTTGGAGGGTTTATAGAAAAAGATAAAGATAAAATATTTAATTCTGCTATGATAATATCTGGTTCAGAATTGTTAGGAGTGTATAGAAAACTTCACTTGTATTACAAGGAAAAATTATGGTTTGTTCCTGGTGACAAACCATTAAAAATATATGAAATCAATGGAATCAAAATAGGAATAATGATATGCTTTGATTGGTTCTTTCCTGAAACTGCTCGAACTCTAACTCTTCTTGGGGCCGATATTATCGCTCATCCAGCAAATCTTGTACTTCCTTATTGTCAAAAAGCAATAATTACGCGATGTTTAGAAAATCGAGTTTATGCTGTGACAGCTAACAGAATTGGACGAGAGACAAGGGGCGAGGATAATTTTAAATTCACAGGGGAGAGTCAGATTACTTCATATGATGGAAAAGTTTTATCATCAGCCCCCTCAGATAAAGCATCTATAGATTTGGTAGAAATTGATATAGAAAAAGTTAGAGATAAGAAACTGAATGAATTCAATGATATCATTTATGACAGAAGAAAGGATTATTACTTAAGTTAAATTCTGAAATAAATAGTTTTGATAAATGGTTCTGTAATATTTATTAATATTATTTTCTTAATCCATTCTACCATTATTCAAATTATTACTTAAGGTGGTAATATGGCAACAATTTTTGATTTGGTAAAGTGTGGCTAACTTTTATGCATAAAATTCAAAAATTTATTCTATTTTATTCATACCAAATCGTTTTAGTTATTCAAGTTCTCAAGTACCTCAAATAAATCCTCATTCTCAGGGATATCATCCATAGAATCACTATAATATGCATATCTTATAATCCCTTGTTTATCTATGATAAGAAGCGCTGGCATTCTCCCTAATTTTAATGGCTTTACTTCTTGTTTTAACATTTTATTTACCTTTTTTTTATGATCATAAAATATAGGATACTTTTTCGCAAAATTCGATTCAAAATTTTTAGCATTTTTGAAATCATCTGGTAAGATTGCATACAATTCTGTATTTAGTTCTATGAATTTTTCATAGTCATTTCCTAATTTTTCTGAATGAGCTTTAGAATAAGGTCAACTTTTACTCCTGAATAGTACAATTACTACGTTTTTTTCACCTTCAAATTCACGGATATCTCTAGTTTCCCCTCTAGAATTTGATAGTGAAAATTCCTTGATTTTTTTTCCTATTAAATTAAATTTATCTTTCAATTTGAGTTCACTTAGTTATTTTATTTATAATTTAAATAAATAAGAAATAAATGTTGCTTAACTATATTCCTATTAAAAATTATAATTATTATTCTTTTATGCGATTCATAAAGGTGGATGGCCTTACTATTACCCTTTCTCATAATTAAAAACTAAATCTCTGTATTTTAATGTAAAAATATATTGAAAGAAAGAAAAAAAAATTTAAGCTTATTATTGGTTTAATTTAGGATATGGTTTAATTTAGGATTTGAATTTGCGGATATTTCGGCATTTTTCAAGAATTACTAGAGAAAGTATACTAATCAAAGTAAAAAGGAGGTAGTAATTTCCAAATGGAATTGCTCCTCCTCCTTTCGATGGAACATCTTTTATACACTGAGCGTAAATGTCGTAGTCTGCACCACTTCTAAGATCTTCCCAGGTGATGATTGCGTCACCTGTTCCGTCGCTGCAAATTTGCGGGTATGCTTGGGTATTGCTTTCCGTGCATATTGGTTTCCCATTAGACGTCCATTGTGTATTTCCATTAGCACTAACTTTCTGAGCGTAAATATCCCTAATTGAGTATCTACCATCTGTCCAAGTAATGATTGCACCCCCATTTTCGTCACTACAAATTTGATGATCAACTTGCCTTCCATCTGCTGTACATATAGCTATGCCATTGACAGTCCATTGTACATTTCCAGTTGAATCAACTCTCTGAGCATAGATATCCATACCCATGCCATAACCGTTCCATGAGATAATCGCTCCTCCTCCTCCATCACTACAGATTTGGGGGACAAATTTTAGGGGGAATCCGTCAATATTCGTGCATATAGCTATTCCATCGGTAGTCCATTGTACATTCCCGGACGAGTCTACTTTCTGGGCGTAAATATCACCTGACGGATTAATTCTATAGTCTGACCATGTTATGATTGCCCCCCCTGCTCCATCAGCAGATATTTGATAATACAGTTGTTCATTATTTGCCGTACATATAGCTGTACCATTACTTGCCCATTGCACAACTCCATCTGAATCAACCATTTGGGCGTAAATATCTTCATCTAATTCGCTTCTAAGATCATCCCATGCAATAATCGCCCCTCCTGCTCCGTCACTGCATATTTGAGGGGCTAATTGGATAAAACCTTCTATATATATAGCTATACCATTGATGACCCATTGCACATCTCCAGTTGCATTAACTTTTTGTGTGTAGATATTATCACTACCTCCTCTAGTATCCAACCATGTTATAATTGCTCCCCCTGCCCCATCACTGCATATCTGAGGTCCAGATTGGAACTCAGGTGCTGTACAAATTGCTGTTCCGTTAAGCGTCCATTGAATATTACCAGTTGAATCAACCCTCTGAGCATAAATTCCATCAGATAAGCTTCTCTGATCATCCCATGTAATGATTGCTCCCCCTGCCCCATCACTACATATTTGAGGATCCTCTTGGTCATTGTCTGCGGTACAGATGGCTGTTCCGTTAGGTGTCCATTGAATATTTCCATCTGAATCAACCCTCTGAGCGTAAATATCTAATTCCGAGCTTCTATCATCTACCCAAGTAATGATTGCTCCCCCTGCCCCATCACTACATATTTGAGGGAAATTTTGATTATCTTCCGCTGTACATATGGCCATACCATTAGGTGTCCATAAAGTCTCAAATGATAATTGAGGTATCTCAATGTTAGTTACACTTGATTCTCCAATAGTTTGATTTTTAGTTGCAAAAGATCTATTTATAAAAAATACTGTTGAAATTACAACTATTATTAATATTAAGATTTTAAAATTTTTTTTCTTCAAGATTTCTCATCCTCTACAATGAATATTGAAATATTACTAAATTGTAGATTTCAAACTATATAGGATAGCTTTTTTTATAAAGATATTGATAAATATTACTTTCACCGGACCCACAGGACAAATTAGCCAGACGGAATGGAATAAGCGAGAAAATGGAGCTGTTACTCTCAAATTTTATGTGAACAATTCATTAGGGTTTGAGACTTCTGCGGAAAATATCATGATAAAGGATGTGGTTAAGCAACCATCACCTGAAATTCCTGGTTATGATGTGTACATACTTTTGGAGGTGGTGGGTGTCATAGCTTTCATCTTAATAAGAAAGAGAAATAAATCTTAATTTTATTTTTTTCTTTATTTTTTTCTTTATTTTTTATTTCTGAAAGTAATCAATAATATCTATCTAAAGTATCTGTATCCAAAGGGTATTGGAGTCCATTTTATTTAAAAATTCTAAAGATTCAACTTAATATAACAAATATTATTAATTATTATCAGAGTTTTTTAGAAAAAAATACTTAACTAGTAAATATATCTGAAAATTATTAATATAAAATTTATTATATGCCTAAAATAAAAGAAAAAGTAAGTCCAAGTCTTTCAATCAAAAATATAATAAAAGAAGATGTCCAGTTTCAATATTTCTGGTATTTAATTATTTTTTTTACTATTTATTTAATATCTTATTTGGTCCCAGTAATAATCTTCATGACATATGTATTGTTTTATTTTTTACCTTACTTTTTAGAAACAACAAATTTTCTTTCACTTTTTATCAATTTTAAACCCCTTTTGGCATTAATATCTATGCCATTAGTCATTATCGGATGCTACTTAATTCACTTATTTTTAATTGCTTTAATTGCTCGCTGGTTCTGGGGATTAACAGAGAAAAGATCTCCTTCGAAATCAGGAATAATACCTCGAAATCTCCCAAGTAAGACATTAAACTATTATCATATAAGATCTTTTCTGCTGAAATATCCCAAAAATACTTTCACGAAAGGGTTTTTTCCATGGCTAGTGCCTTGGCTTTATAATTTTGTAAAATCAAGCAAAATTGGGAAAGGAACGATATTAGAAGAATCTGTAGTTAATGATAAGTTTCTCGAGATTGGCGAAAACTGCTATATCGGCGTGAATTCAGCTTTAGCGACCCATCTGGTCGATGGAATATTCGGTAATATCTCATACTTTAAAATTAAAGTAGGAGATAATGTTACAGCAGCAGCGATGAACCTAATTGCTTCAGGATCGGAAATATATGATAACTCTTATTTACTTCCTTTAGCTTCAGCCACAAAACATAGTGTGATAAAAGGAAATGGTTATTATTTTTCGCAAGGGGCACTACCCCTCCGGAAAATATTTAAAAGAAGAATCAAGAACTATTTAAAAATAGATCCCGAAAGCCTAAAACAATTAGAGGACGTTGAAGATTCAACTGATACTCCACCGCTTGAGTCACAAAACCAGAATGAGGAGGATGATATTAAAGATTTATCGCTTAATTTCACAACGAGTAGTGCAATCAGTAGAGTTAATATAAAATTTTTAGCAGTATATATCCCAATATTTTTTTGTAGTGGATTTTTAGTTTCAATGCTTTTCTATATGTACACTTATTTCGTTGCAAACTTGTATTTAATGCTCTTATTTTTGCCTGCGATGTTGATAATAATGCATCTAACTTTTATACTTGGATGTTTCTTTTTTAGCAAGCTTTTTTTGATTCTTATAAATTTATTTCATCGTCCCAAAGAAGGTGTTTTCAAGGCTGAAATTGGCGATACAGATTTTGAATTCTGGATGTTAAGAACTGAGCTAAAAAAAATTTCCCTTTGGCTCGTACGAAATTGGCCATTTCCATGGACTGATGTACTAGCTTTCAAGCTTTTTGGAGTAAAGATGGATTTTTCGAGTGGTCTGTATGATTCATGGTGTGATGGAGAGTTTATTCAATTCGGGCGCAGAAATTTAATCGGGCAAGCGGCAACTATCATGTCTTCCATGGTTGTTGGCAAATATTTGATTATCAAGAAGGTAATATTTGGTGATTACGTTCTTATTGGCGGACAGACCACAATCGCTCCAGGTACAATTGTAGGCAATGAGACTTTTGTTGGTGCTATGTCATTTACTGTATATGATCAAGTTTTAGAACCAGGATGGGTGTATTTTGGAATGCCAGTGAGAAAATTAAAACCTAATAAATATGCAGAATCTCGTAGGGACCTTATTGTTAAGAAAGATGTAGATGCGCGTAAAAAGTTTGAAATTGAACATGAAGTTAACATCGAAGAAGAGAAAAAAGATCTTGCTTAAAAAACTTATATTGAAAAAAAGATATATTGTAAAACGTGTAAAAGTGTAGTGGAAAAAAATGATATATATTGCAACACTTGCGGCGAGCGCCTTAACTAACTGTCGCCTTGCTTTTTCTATTGTAAATTAGCGCATAATTTTAAATACTGTAGTTCTGTTTATAGAGTAGAGTCTAAATATGATTAAAAAACGTTTCCCAATCACGGACTATTTAGAAGTCGTTCTTACAGAGAATGATAAAACCGCAATTTACATAAATGGACATCATTTTATCCAATGTTCCCATGTGTTAACTACCGTTCACACTGATGAAATTGAAAATGTACTACTGCTAGAATCAATCGATGATATTAAAGAATCCCCTAAGACTATTGTAATCGATCCAGAAACCAGATTTTTCGTCCATTGTTCCAATTTACAAGCCTGGGTAGAAAACAACTTTAATACTAGAATGTTGCACAGTAATTTATCCTTTTCTCTGCTTAAGAAGTTGGTTGAAGAAGGATGCGTTAGTAGTATGATACTAAAAGAAGAAATCGCTAAAAGATTTGAACATGGATCTGTAGAGATGATTCGTTTTTTATTTGAACACGAATACTTGGATTCTTTGTCTAAAGAAGATTTATCTGCAATTATAACTCCGAATTTTAAAGAATTAATTCACGTCCTTACAGGAAGTGTTTCTAAAGAAGATCACCAACTACTCAACTATTTACTTGAGAGATCGTTAAATGAAGAATTAAAATCAATACTCAAAGAGGAATTAGCCGAAGGATTAGGACGGGGAGATCTTGATATGATTCGTTTTTTAGTTGATCACGGACACTTGGATTCCTTATCTTTGTCCAAAGAAGATCTATCTGAGATCATACCTCCGAATTTCTACTTATTATTAAAAGATTTGTTAAGAGGTAGGAAACAAGATCTCCAACTGATTAGCTATTTACTTGAAAGATCATTAAATGAAGATTTGAAAACGATGGTCAAAGAAGCTTTAGCCAAAATACTTGAAAAAGAATCCTTAGAAACTCTTTATTTTTTTTATCGGCGTGGATACTTGGAATATATTTCTAAAGAAAGACTCTCTGCGATTATAACTCCGAAATTCAAAAAATTATTGAAAGATGTGTTCAGAGATCGTGTCAGTGATCGCGCCATACTCGGTTATTTACTTGGTAAATCATTAAATGAATGGTTAAAAACGATGGTCAAAGAGGAAATAACTGAAATATTTGATCATGGGGATTCTAAGAAGATTGACATTCTAATTAAGTATAATTATTTAGATTTTTTATCAATAGAAGAATTATCTGCGATTATAACGCCGAATTTGTCTAAAATTGTAAAAATGGATATTAACTTTGAAAAGTATCTCTTCTTGCTAAAGAAAGAAGAGTTATCAACTGTGTTAACTCAAGACATCTTACACAATGCGTCGAAAAAAATTTTGAAAAGTTTGCCGTTTGAATTCAAGACTGTAATGAAAGAATTAATCCGAAGAAATTTTCGATTATATAAAAAATATTACTTTACAGATCTGAATTCCCTTTACGATTTTGATAGTGTGTTTAAAGAGTTGAGGAAATTGAAAACGGCACCAGACAGAGAAGAATTATTAATCATTATTAAAGAGGAAGTATCAAAGATGCTTAAAGAAGACTCATCTGCTGGATTCTTAAATTTTCTATTTTCTAGCAATGGTGGGTATTTCAACCTCTTGAATAAGGACGAAAAATTAGCGATACTAACTCAAGATATCTTACAAAAAATTCCTCTCAAAAGCGTAGATTTTTTACTGGAGCATATGTACTTGTACGAAGATAAAGATTTAATAACGATAGTCAAAAAAGAATTGGCTAACGGATTTAAACAGTGGGATTCTTATAGGTTTCTAATTTTAATAGAGCATGGTTATTTAGCTTATTTGTCTAAGAAAGATATATCTGAGATCATCATACCAAATTCAAAAGCAATAGTCAAGGAATTGTCTGTCGGATTTGAGTGGTGGAATCCTCATCATTTTCGAATTTTTCGTTTTTTACTTGAGTATGGGTACTTGGATTCCTTTTGGAAAGAAGAATTTATGTTTAAAGATTTTGGTTTCTTATCCATAGAAGAGGCATCTGCTATCATAGCTCCAAATCTTAAGGGACCAGTGGAAGATTTATTTAGTGGAGATGTTAGTATTAGCAGTGATGTTTATATACTCAACTATATACTTGGAAGCGAAGCAGGTAATTTTGTCTACTGGTCATCTGATTTAAAGCAGTTATTGTTTAAAATAGTTAAAGAGGTCACAAAAGAACTTATCTTTTATAATCTATCATTGACGCTCCTTAAAAGATATGAAGTCATGGACGAAACGACGAAAAAAGAGATTAGAACATATTTTAATGCCTTACTTGATGTACGTCATCTAGGCAATTCTGTAGACCAAGACAAAGAAAAGTTCAAAAAGATGCTAGGATCGAAAACCTTGAAAGATATGCTAAAGACTCTATCAATAAGAGATATCCTCCACCTCAGATGTGACGAAATAATTGATGAGCGGATGTATAAGGAGGAAGTTACGAGACGATTTAAATCAAGAAATAGCGATCTAAGAAATTTAAATGATCCAAATATAGTAAAGGAGTTAAAAAATACGTGGT
The DNA here is from genome assembly GCA_019057865.1 of Promethearchaeota archaeon. Taxonomy (GTDB): domain Archaea; phylum Asgardarchaeota; class Lokiarchaeia; order Sigyniarchaeales; family SOKP01; genus Loki-b32. The sequence continues at coordinate 41,947 of JAHLWP010000008.1, read as the reverse complement.
TTAAAGAATACAGTGATCTGTCAGAACTTTGGTATGAAATATTTTTTGTAAGAGACAAAATCACTTTTTCTAAATCAGAACTATTACGGATGCTTCCTAAAAAATTTCAGAAAATTAAAAATATAATAACAAAATTGGAGCTCAATTTCGAAATAGAGCCTCATTTTCCATGTGAACCAGTGGATCATTTGTATGATCAATCGTTTTTATTTTCTGTTAATCCTACTGAGGATCTGGTAGAAATTGAAATTCAAGGCTATCCAGATTTATCTAAAAATCTCGATTGGATCTTCAGTGAAATAGGGAAAATAAAAGGTGTACAATATAGCATAGAGCTATTGAACACTGATGTATCGGCTCTTCCTACATCCATTCCTAACGTTCCAATTATTGAATTAATAATTGATAATGACGTTATTATTGAAAAAAAATAAAAAAAAATTTATTTATTAAAAATCATCAAAATCTTCCCAATTATCCATAAACCTGAAATCTGCTAAATAATCTTGCTCTTTAATTGATTTTTATATTTAATTGATTTTTTAAAAACATCTTTACATTTTGACATTCATTTCTTAAAGTTTGATTGTCTTTATAGAAAAGGTTATTTCTAGGACATTCTTCATCAAGTCTACACTTTTTTTTATTAATATCATATATTAACGGGTAAAACTTACATCCTTGAGGTCGAAACTTATAGATCTTACATTCCTTATTAGAATAATCTAAAAAAAAGCAATGGCCTTCAATATTTCTTAATTGATACTGCTCATTAATATTTTTAAATGTAAAATCTTCTTTTCTTATATTATTAGGCAAACTATTTATTATTATTTTAATATCTTGTGGAGAAAGAATCATTTCTGTTTCTAAGCAACACTTTCCGCAATTTTCACATTTGTTTCTCATAATAAATTTTTATTTTTACTTAAGATTTATAAGTTTAAAAGGAAAAAAATATCTATTAAAGTATTATAATTTTCAATTGCATTCTAATAAAGTAAAATTTATTAAAAATAGTTTGGAATTAGAATTTAATGATAAAAATGAGCGAAGAAGCTGAAGATAGTGATTCACCAAATTCGAATGACTCTGAGGATGAAATCATAAAAGAAGAAGTTGAGCTCCATTATCATGTTTATATAACTCTATTTGCCTTTATTTTTTATATATCGTGGGTGTTTTCTGGAATAATCTTTTTTTATTATGTTCTACAATTTTTTCTTCCAAATGTTTTAGAAACACCAGATTTCTTATCACTTTTCATAGAACTTAAACCCTTATTGTCTCTGCTATCTATGCCATTTGTTCTTATTGGGTGTTATTTACTTCATTTGTCCTTTTTAGCTTTAGCTACTCGATTATTATGGAAAATAACTGAAAAAATCTCTCCCTCCAAAGAAGGAATAATTCCACGAAATATAAGAAGCAAAGCTGCAAACTACTATCATATAAGATCCTTCATACTTAAATACGGAAAGAATTCCTTCGCGAAAGGCGTTTTTCCCTGGCTTAGCAATTGGTTTTTTAACTTTTTGGGGGCAAGTAAAATAGGGACAGGAACTACCTTTGAGGAATCTATAGTTAATGATAAGTTTCTCGAGATCGGCGAAAACTGCTATTTCGGCGTGAATTCAGCTTTAGGGACTCATGTGGTGGAAGGAATATTCGGAAATATCTCATATTTTAAAGTTAAAGTAGGAAATAATGTAACCGCTGCCGCAACCAATCTGGTTGGTCCTGGATCAGAAATACACGATAATTCTTATTTACTTCCTTGGGCTTCAGCCGTAAAACATAGTCTGATAAAAGGTAACAACTTTTACTGGGGCATGCCATTAAGAAAGATATTTAGGAGAAAAATAATGGGTTATTTAGATGTATCTCAGAAAGATTTAGAGAGAAATGAAAATATTGAAGGGTATAAAGATAAAAAGCTACTGAAAAAATTAAAAGCTGAAGAATTAAATGATAATAAACCCGAAGATGATAAAGAACAACTAATTGCTGAATTACCTGAGGATAAAATTGATATAAATTCTTTAACGGATGAAGACTTAGCTATTGATTTTACTACAAGTTCAGCAATAAGTAGAGTGAATATCAAATTTTTAGCAATCTATCTTCCCATCTTTTTTCTTTCAGGATTTCTCGTTGCTATTTTTTGGTATTGGTATTTTCTTGATGAAAATTGGATTCCTATTATAGCATTTCTTCCTCTGGCCATATTTGGCTCAATTTATTTTTTTACTTTAGCCTGTCTCATATTTAGCAAACTATTCTTAATTCTCATAAATTTACTTCATAAACCTAAAGAAGGTGTTTTCAAGGCTGAAATTAAAAACACTGATTTTGAATTCTGGATGATTAGAACTGAGTTAAGGAAACTCTCTTTTTGGCTTTTTCGAAATTCGCCATTTACATGGACGGACGTACTAGCTTTTAAGCTTTTAGGAATCAATATGGATACTTCTAGCCATCTTAATGATACTTGGTGTGATGGTGAGTTTATTAAATTTGGGAGAAAGAATTTAATTGGTCAGGCCACGGTGATAATGTCCTCGATGATCGTTGGAAAATATCTATTAATTCGAAGTGTAATTTTAGACGACTATGTAATGGTTGGTGCACAGACCACTATCGTCCCAGGTACAATTATAGGTAAAGAAACAATGGTGGGTGCGGCTAGTACAACTACAGTGAATCAAATTCTTGAGCCGGGTTGGATTTACACTGGAATACCAGTCCTTAAATTCAAACCAAATAAATATGCATTATCCCGCAGGGAAATACTGATGAAAAGAGATGTCGATGAGGAAAAGAAATTTGAAATTGAGCATGAAGTAAATATAGATGAAGATAAAAAAGAACTGATTAAAACTAAAGAAATTAACCAAGATAATAAAAAAGTTGAGGAGATGTAAAAGCATGTCTGTACCAAACACGATGAGGTTGGGTCCTTTTACTCCAACAGTTTTAGTGAAGAAAAAATATTTAATCTTTTACTTTTTCCTTATATGGGCAAGTATAATTCCGCTTCTCTTAGAATTTTGGGTTTATTGGCGGTTGCTATGGAATTACGAAAGACCCATCCATTTTTATACATTTCTTCCTCTTTTAGCTATCTTGATGTATGTCACAATTGTCTTTGCGGCAATATTTTTTGCAAAGATTTTGTTGGTTATAGTTAATGTTATTCACCATCCCAAAGAAGGTGTTTTTTTAAGAACTGCTGCTGATAAAGATTATCGGTACTGGAGTCTTCGTAATACGATTAAGAGGTGGCCTATTTGGCTTGCCCACAGATTTCCTTTCCCTGGAATTTTAGATAATATATGCTTCAAAGCGTTTGGAGTAAAAACAAAAATCTCAAATTCACTTTTCGAGGGATGGGTTGACACCGAATTTATTGACTTTGGCAAAAATGTGGTTGTCGGTCAGGCAGCAATTATTCAATCTGCTTGTATTATTGGCAATCTCTTAATAATCAGGAAGACTGTTATTGAAGACGATGTAAGAATTGGTTCCCATTCAATAGTTATGCCAGGTACTAAAATTGGTCAAAAATGCATATTAGCAGCAAATTCAGTTACTACTGTTGGGCAAGTTTTAGAAAGGGAGTGGATATATGCTGGGATTCCGGCAAGCAAATTCAAGAAGAACTATTTTTTTGAAGATGGTTTGGAAGACAAAATAGGAGCCGTTAAAGATGTTGAAACCTTAAGAGAAAAATATGAACAAATCTATATAAAAAGATATGATGAACTGAAACATAAGGAACGCAAAGAAATAAAGAAGGAAAAGAAAGAAGATGAAAAGAAACGTCTTGAGGTAGAATATGATGATTTTGAGGACGATTTCAATATTTAACCGATAATTATTGTTATTTAAGTATAAAATACATCCTTCTATTATTTTTACCTTTGTTTACTGTCTTCAATATTTCAATCTTACCGATTTCTTTTAGATGACTAATGTGGGTTCCACCATCTATTTGCTCATCGATATCTCCTATTCTAACAATACGAAACTCCTTAATATTTTTTGGTAATCCAATAGCTAAGCGTGCTAATTCGGGCTTTTGTAAGGCTCCTTCTCGAGACATGTAGCCTATTGTAATAGGCAAGTTTTGGTCAATAATTCTATTTGCTTCATCAACGTAAGCTCGCAGCTTTTCTGGTGAATAATCAATCATTGAAAAATCCATTCTTGTTTTATCCATCTCTATTTGGTTACCGGTTATTTTAGCATTAGCCCTTCTATACAGAATATTGGAAATTAGATGAGATGCTGTATGGTATCTCATATAAGTATATCTCCTTTCCCAATCTAGTTCACAGGAAATTTCATCTCCTTCTTTTAGACCAGGTTTATCTACTTCATGGCTAATTTCACCAGAGAACTTACCAACGTAAACAACTCTAAATTTATCTCCATTTTTTATTAAGAAACCTTCATCCCACGGTTGCCCTCCCCCTTTTGGATAGAAGGCTGTTTTGTCAAGAATGATATATTTATCATCTTCTACGCTTACAACTTTAGCTTTCCAAGTTTTTAAATAGCTATCATCCATGTATAATGCGTTTGTCATAATATACAAAAAAGAAAGGATTTTTATAATATTATTGTAAAATTATCTAATTAAGATTTGGTATTATAATCATAATCATCCTTTTCATATATTTTACCAGGTTTAGAGCCATCAAACAATTCTAATTTGAAAAATTGATCTTCTTTCTTACACTAGGGACAGTAATAATTACCAGGATCGATATTTTCTATAGTAAATCCGCATTTTTTACAAATAGCATATTTTTTCATAGCTCAAAAAAAAGATTTAGCTTTAAAGTTATTCTAATTTTTAAACTTATAAATATTTTAAATCAAATAAAATAAATTTGAATTTTAGTGTATAACGTTATGATCTCCATCTTCATGATCATCATCATGATCATAAAGTTCTCCTGGTTTCCCTCCACAAAATGCATCCACTTTAAAAAATCTCATATCTTTAGAGCAATTTTCACAATAATAGGTACCAGGTTCCTTATTCTCTATGGTTAAACCACATTTTTTACAAGCTATTACATTCATACTAGTTATGTAACAAACTAGATTTTAATAGATTCTTTTTATAGATTAGAAATAAGTCCTTTTTCAAGAGAATTAATAATAAGTCCTTAAACCAAAAAATAAATAAATAAAAAATTTAAAAAAAAAATCGAAAGTAATCCCAAAACCCTTGCAAGGTTGTCCACATATGTCTCGTTTTTTTACACATGCTTCATTCTTATTCAGGATTTTTAATTTTTTTATCAATAATTTCTGTCATTAATTCTATCGAAGGTCGGTCTGTTTTATCTTTACCAATATATGTCCATACTATTTCTCCGTCATTATTAATCAGAAATTTACTAGGTACGGCTTGTTTAAATTTGTAATTTTTACCTCCACCTGGAGCAAACCAATAAACATCATATCCTTTAGCAATTTTGGCTCCACGATCAGAGATAATGTCAACAGTAAATCCATTTTCTTCCTTAAATTCTGTTAATAATCTTACACTGTCGCTAGCTATAGAGATAAGCTTTATATTTCTTTTTTTGAATTCTGATATTTTTTCAGTCAAAATTTTTAAATGTTTTTTACAATGACTTCACCAATTTCCCCGAAAGAAGTCTATCATTACCCCATCATAAGTTTCGAGAAGTTTGGATAATTTCATTTCATTTCCATATATATCTTGTGTAATAAAGAGTGGGGCTTTTGTACCTATAGATAAGCCACTAGGTCTTGGAGGTTCTTCATCGTTCATATTAAATATATTTCTGATCTTAAATTTAAAGTAATTGAATATAAATTATTAACGAGTATAAACCTCAGATTTGATTAACATTTGGATACAAATTCTAAAAAATAAGTTAATTTTTTGCAGGTAGTACAGTAATAGTATCCACTTTCGTTTTTATTTAATAAATTTCCACATTTTTGGCAGACAACCATAATATAACAATAAATAGATACTTTTGTATCTTTTAAATATTAATTTTATAGTGTATAAACATTTTAATTTTGCAATAATTAAAAATTAGGGATTATTATAATATAAGAAAGTTATTTCTATGTGAAAGTTATGAAATTTGTCGAATTTGCAGGTTCAAAATTTGAAATAGAGGATGGTTTTCTAGATTTAGGCTTATTGGAAATTAAGGATATAAATGAAATAGAAGGACTAGAGAAAGTAAAAAATCTTAAGCATTTAGAACTTAGCTCTAATGAAATATCAAAAATAGAGGGATTAGAAAACCTTAAAGACTTAGAAATTTTAAATTTAGGCAGTAATAACATTTCAGAAATAAAGGGTCTCGAAAGTTTAGAAAATCTAGAAATTCTTCACTTAATAAGTAATCAAATTTCTGAGATTAAAGGATTAGAGAATTTAACTAATTTGAAAGAATTATATTTAAGAGGAAATTCAATTGCTAAAATTCAAGGTCTTGAATATCTAAAAGATTTACAAAAATTAGATTTTTCTTGGAATTTAATTACAGAAATATCTGGATTAGATAATTTGAAAAATCTTGAAGTTTTATGGATTGCTGGTAATCAAGTTAAAAAAATTGAGGGTTTAGATAACTTAAAGAACTTGAAAATATTAAACCTTGGAGGAAATCAGATTGCTGAAATAGTAAATCTAGAGAATTTAATAAATTTGCAAGAACTCTATTTAAATAACAATTTAATAGAAGAAATGGAAGGACTAAAAGCACTTAAAAATTTAAATAACCTCTGGCTCAATTCAAATCAAATTGAAGTAATAAAAGAGTTAGAAAATTCTACAAATTTAAAAATTTTAAACTTAAAAGAAAATGATATTCTTCATATTAAAGGATTATATTCATTAACAAATCTCGAGAGCTTATTTCTTTCTGGAAATAAAATAACTGAAATTAAAGGTTTGGAACCACTTACGAAATTAGAAACATTAGAATTAAGTATTAACCAGATAAGAAGTGTTAAAGGTCTGGAATCTCTGATAAACTTAAAAGATCTATGGATTAAAGATACTGAGATTCCTCAAGATTTAATAGATGAGCTTGGAGGATTAGATTCAGGAGGATGTGCGATTGAACCATTAAAGTTTGTTCAATACTGTCTTGTGAATCTTTAATCTATTTTTTAAAATTTAAACTTAAATTTTATTAGTTACCCTATTCAATTTATATACTCAATAGTATGTTAATACATAAAGTCTCAAAAGAAAGAAATATTTCACTTCGTACTGCTGCTTACATCATAGCAGTTTTAAAGATTACTAAAACCATAGAATTAAGAGGATTTTTTTCTTGAATTAACCTTATTCAGGTCTTATGTATTTTATAGGATTAAAAGCTAAATATTTCTTTTAACATTTGATTTATTGCCACTTTACTTGGTGCGTTTTCGGGGATATCAATTATTGAATTACCAACCAAATCATATTTTATGATATTCTGATCTTCTGGGATTTGCCCTAAAATAGGTAAGTGTAATTTAGTTAATTTTTCAATAATAACATCAATATTCCCTCTAGTTTTATTAATAATAATACCTAATTTTTTATAATTTGTAAATTTTTTAGCGCTCTTTCTAATAGAATCTGCTGTATCTATACTTCTTAAAGATATATCAGTAATTATTAAAATTATATCTACAGATTTAATAACCATTCTATTAATTTGCTCAAGACCAGCCTCACAGTCTATTAACACAATATCAAAATCTTGTGAAATAGATTCAATTACTTTTTTTAGTAGAGCATTTGAAGGACAAAAGCAACCTGGTCCTTCTGGTTGACCAATTGAAAATAAAGAAAATTCCTTACTTTCTGTTATAGCATTATAGATTTCAAAATCGATATTTTCTGCTAAATTTTGAGCTGTTTTTTCCTTTTTCAGAGTTTTAACAATAACATCGATTCGTATTTTTTCAAGGCTTTTTTTTGGAATTAATTTAACCATATTACTTAAATGGGGATGTGTTGGATCAGCATCAATTAAAAGCATTTTGTAATCATAGTTTTTTGAAATAGTTCTAGCAAGTAACGCTGTAATTACGGTTTTCCCAACACCCCCTTTCCCGGCGACTGCGATTACCAGTGGTTTCTTTAAACCTATATCTTCTCCCATTAAAATTTTCTCCTAACTTTTAGGGATATTATCTATTTTTTCTCTTTCAATTAAAACTTGTTTTATCTCATAGCATTCTTCTTGGTAAGGACAAATTTCACATCCCCAATCATACTCACAATCTATTCTTTTTCTCCATTCTTCAATCTTTTTTATCCATTGATCATTGATATGAGCAATAATCTCAGAAACGATACTCATAAACTCATCTATAGGATTTGGATAAGAATTTATAAAAAGAACTTCCATAGATTCAATTAAATTTTTGAATTTTTGCTTATATAAATAGAAAATCGCATTTCCTAGAAATTCAAAAGAGAAGTTTTTCTTTATAACGTCTGTGCTTATTCTACACCAAAATTTTCTAGGAATTGTTCGAATTAGGAATCCTTCTATTCCATTAGAAATGAAATTTAATAACCTTAAATTATTAAACTCTTTTTCTGATAAACTTTTTACTTGTATTAAAAGAAAAAGTCCAAAATCAACACTTGGTTCTTTAATTTCTTGTATTTCAGGTCCTAGTAAAGATATTTTTCCATCTTCAATCTGATTCAATTCTATTGTAGGGTATACTAATGAAAAAGATTTTCTATTCAATCCTCCAAGTTCTAGTTGAGTCTCTTCTTGAAGAATAATTTCCTTATTCTTATCTAGATCAACACTTAAATCTAAATCTTTGAAGTATTGAGAAAAATCATATACTGATTTATAGAGATTTAATTTTATTCCACTTTGGTCCTGTTCTTTAACAAAGTTTCTTATTTGTTTAATTATCCTTTTAATTTCCACTATAAATTTCCACTATATACTCTTTTCTTATTATTTAGGGTATGTTAATAATTAATATTCTCTCCTTTAAGAAATTTAAAAATTTTTAAAATTTTTTAAAAATTAAGAATAAAAAAATTGAAAATGGTTTTTATTTGATATTAGATTGCCTTTCTAATCAACTCAGATAGATCGTAAGCTTGAATTTCATTATTATCAATATTTGTTTTAAATTGATTTAAACAGAATGGGCAACATGAGACTATTGCACTGGCAGTCGTTTCTTTTGCTTCCTCAATTCTCTCATTTGCAGCAAAAGTTGATAAATCTTTAAATGCTGAACGTACCCCTCCACCAGATCCACAACACCATGCATTATGCCTATTTCTTGCCATTTCTATTAATTCAATTCCAGGTATTTTAGTTAGAACTTCTCGTGGTGGTTCATAAATACCCATATGCCGACCGATATGACAAGGATCATGATACGTTATTTTCATATTAACTTTATTATTGAAAGTTAATTCATCATTATTTAATTTCTCTAATAGAAACTCTGGCAAATGCAAAACCTCAATACCATGTTCAAAACCAAATTTCTTAGGATATATCTCTTTTAAAGTCCTATAACAGCCAGCGCAAGATGTAATAATTCTTTCAATCCCTTCATTCTTAAAAGTATTTATATTTGTTTCAGCAATTTCTTTTGCTTTATTAGTTTGACCTGTCATGTATACAGGAGAACCACAACAGCGTTCATCCTTAAGAACCCTGAATTCAACCCCAAGTGAATTCAATATTTCTGCTGTAGCAATAGCTATATTTTGTTCTCTATAACTAGTAGTACAACCGACAAAGTAAGCTAGTTTTGCATCTGGGGTTTCCTTTATATTTGAAGTTATCCAATTCGTCCGATCCTTATGCTTTTCCATATAAGGGTTATATTCTTTAGTAACATGCTCAGAATATTTTTGTTGTTCTGGCATTGGCCCAAAACCTTTTTGAACAGCTTCTTCTCTCATTGCCATGAGCCATTCTCCCGCATAATGATGAATTTCTGGAATTTGACATTGCTGCATGCATGCCATACAGACTGAACACTGATAAAAAATCTTTGCCATATTTTCAGTCCATTTAAGACGTCCCGTGGTTAAAGCCCAGGAAAGTAAATTTTTGCCTCCTAAATAGTATGCCTCAAATTTTCCAAATTCTCCAGAAGGACAAACGTGAGGCCATCCTTCTTCGTGATATGCAGTTCTACAAGTACCACATTTTCCACATTGATATAAGATATCTTTGTAATATTCTAAATTTTTATACCTATCAAGTTTTTGCTGATCAGGAACAGCAGTAATATGGGATATTCCTCTATCTTCAAGATATTTAGTTGTTTTTTCTTTTTTCAAATCAATCCTCTCCAATACCTTGTCCTGGATTCATAATATTATTTGGATCGAGAAACTTTTTTACATTTTCAACTAGTTTATTTGTAGCTGGAAGTGTCTTGTCTTTATAATACTGAACAACCCATTTTGGAGGTTTATACATAATTACGCCATCTAACTGTTGAACAGCATCATGAATTTCTTTTAAAATTTGTCTGGTCTTTTTAATATCTTCAGGGTCATTTTTATCAAAATTCACATTTATACGAGCTACACAATAATGCCCTCCAAACATAATTCTACTATAGAATTGAGGAGTTTTATCATACTTAAGACATATCTCTCTTGCCAAATTATAATATTTCACAATATTACGGATTGAAACATAACATCCAATCCATTCTCCTCCTCCTCCTCTTGAAAAATCCCAGCAAGTCCAAAAATGCATAGGTAATTGTCCTCCTGTAGATGGAAAAATATGAGGAATAAGACCCCACATATTTTTTGGAAAGTTTCTTATTTGTACTTCCGCTGTAAAAGGTTCGATTTTATGTTCCTTACAGATTGATTTAATAGCTTCACATTGAGCTTTATGTTGTTCTTCAGTATAAGCCTGTGTTGTAATTAAAGCTACGAAATCAGGAATACCAAGAGCCACTGGGTCTTTTGCTACACTTTTTTGATTAAAGCATTGAAGTGATTGAGTCCATCCCATATTAATCATACACAGATCCACAATTCCCAATCCAGCTTTTGATAATTTTACCATCATGGGAGCACCAACTTCCATTCTTGAAGCAATAGGTAAAAAATCTGTTCGATATGGAAGTTTTGGCCATAATTTTATCGCTGCTTTTGTAACTATCCCTGTAGTACCTTCCCAACCTATAAATAAACCAGAGATATCTGGTAATGGTTGTCTTCCAAACCAATATTTAGAGAGGCTACATGAACCAGTCCTTATTAATTCTCCTGTAGGTAATACAACCTCCAATCCATTAATGAATTCTGCCCCAGTTCCACCGATCATTCCAAGATCAAACATTCCATAACATAAGCATGAGGGAATAACACCTGTACCTGGAGGAGAATAAGTGATACCTGCCCTAAAATTCGGATGATGTTTATCGAGATATCCTTTTAAATCTGCCCAAGTTATTCCACCCTCTACCACAGCATACATATCATCTTCATTTACTTCAAGCACTCGATTCATGCGCCGTAAATCTACAACAATTCCTCCTTTTCGGGGTGTAGCAATCGAACCAAAGTTTATTCCTGAAACCCAGGGAACAACTGGAATTTTATATTTATTAGCAATTTTAACTATTTCTTGGACTTCCTCAGCAGATTCAGGCATAATAGCAATATCACATTTGCCTTCTGGCTCTGCTGTTATAAAATCATAATGATATAAGAATTGTATTTCTGGCTCATCGGATACATATCTATCTCCTACAATTTGCTCTAATTCTGAAACTACTTTACTATTATTCATTTTTTAATCACTAACAAAAAATTAATAATTTCAGTATTTAATATTAAATGTATTAGATGATTGAGATTAAATAATTTTCGAACTTTAGTGTAAAATATCAAAAGAATGAAAATTCTAGCCCCCTAGTAAGGACATTTTATTAATAAAAGAAATAGAATTTTAATAATCTAAAAGCCTATACTTTTTCCAATAAACGAAAACTTACTTCAAATATTTCGCCTTCAAATAAGCGATATTTATTAAAAGAATATAGACTTATAAAATAATTAACTATTTTTTAATTCAATAATGAATTATTAAAAAAAATCTGAGAAGAATGACATCAAAAGTAAAATCTGATTTCTCATTAATAGAAATAGAAAATAAGTTATCTACTAAAACTTTTGTATGTCTTGGATTTATTACGATATATATTAATTTGTTTTTCATTCAAGCATTGCGTGCATTTATACCGGCAATTTATGTATCGTTAACCCACGTTGTATTTGGTGAAGATGTTCTAATTAATACAATAATATTACTAGCCTTCGTATTTTTCTTTCTACCTGCTTTAACAAATACTATTTGCAAAAAAATCGGATTAAATCGTTTAATGATTTTATCTATATATATTATTGCTATAGTTAGATTTTTGATGGTTTTTCATTTGCATTCTAAATTAGAAACTATATTTGCTGGATTGATTGTAACTTTTTATGGTTTTTTTATGAGTACATTCCTTACTTTATGGATTAAAGAAACTGACGATATTGATACAAACCATAAAATTGTTTTTTTTGTCCTATCAATCTTTATTGCTATTTTAATTGATTATTTTATTAGAACTATAGGGTTAACTTTAGATTTATCATTGGTAACTCCGGGATTGATAATTGATTGGATGATAACCCAATACTTTTGGTTGTTCATTCAAGTTCCTTTAAGTGTTTTATGTATTTATTTAACAAAAAAACACTTTGTGAGATTTTCTAATGAGATTAAACCTGAAAAACTACAAAATAATGGAATTTATAGCACAAAATATTCATTAATTTTTGTAGGAATTGGATTATTTCTTTTTCTTCAATTTAATCTATTTATATATCCAAATGCAATTGCTCAATTTACAGCAACAAACTACTATTTCAATAATATTTTGAATATAATTTCGCTAATGGGATCAATCTGCATAATCCTTTTTGTAAAATCAGACTTTCTTTCAAATTTTAAAATTATAGCAGTTTTAAATATATTCTTAATAATATCCTTGATAATATTTTTCTTTTTTCCAAAGGATTTAACCTATGTGGCAAGTATCTTTATCTCAATTTCATTAATAGTCATGTATATAAATTTGTATCTATTATTTTCTCGAATGGCTAAAATTAACTTTAAATGGGAGAAAGTAAAAACAATATCTAATGGCTTTACCATTGGTCTTCTTTTTATGGTTTTATTCAGTGTTCTTCATATCTTTACAACTGAATGGGCTACTATTGGTGAATTTCTTAAAGGATTAGGACCTATTATAATGCTTATAGCAGGAATTATATTTTCTATCTCTACTTTTTGTGCAATTATATTTAAATCAAATCAGGAGGAGCTCAAACGATGAAAAAAGAGTATAAAATAATAGCAGTAATTTTATTTTTTTCACCATTAATATCTGCATTCATAATGTATGGTATTAGTGAAATTCCGATTGAAACACCTACAAAAACACAATTTAAATTTATGACTTATAATATTCATTTTGGACAGGGAATGGATGACGAAATAAATTTAGAGCGAATAGCACAAAATATTTTGACAGACAAACCCGATATATTAGGCTTACAAGAAGTAGATAATGGGAGGATAACTACTCAAGGAATTGATATGGCTCTTTGGCTGGCAAATAGACTTAAAATGTATTACTTTTATTTTCCAGCAGAAAACGAACATACTCTGGGATGTGCTCTACTTAGCAAATATCCAATTACGTTTCAAAAGGGCTATATGATTCCTAGCATTGATTTACAAAGAGTTTTGATTCATGGAACTATAAAAATAAATTCTACTTTAAGTTTAGATGTCTTTGTAACACATCTCGGACTTATTGAACGTGATGAAGACCTGACTGCGCAAGTCGATTTTGTTCTTTCTAAAACTAATGCAACTGTAGTAAATCCGAAAATTTTGATGGGAGATTTTAATTTAGACAATAACACAGCAGAAATCCAAACCATTAGAGAAGTTTTTAATGATACGATGGATGGATTCGATACTGATCCAATTACTTTTCCTAGTTATAATCTATATGACGTTCCAGAAACATCAATAGATTATATTTTTGCTACAGGTTATAGTAGTGTAATAGATAGTTATGTAATTAGAGATTTTAATCCAAATATAGATGATGATCCTGCTGAATTTGGTTCTGATCATTTACCAGTGGTTTCAATCTTAACATTCTAAGATAAAATAAGAAATATACTAAATATAATAATTAAAATTTTTTTTATTGAATTTTTTTTAAATAAGAGAAATTAAAGTTTATTAAGAATTGCTTTTGCAAAGCTTTTTGCATTTTCTAAATCTTCCGCATTAGGATGACCTTTAATCTCTTTCCTGTCTTCTTCAGCTTTTTTCCTTTGATCATCTGGTAATCTATTAAGCATTGCAATTTGAGTTTCTTCAGGGATTCCTAGGTTTTCTCCTACACAATCAAATGTTCCTAATACTGTACAGTTTTTCTTTTCAAGTACCTTGTTAATCTTATCAAATGGCTTTTGATAAAATTCTAGACTTGCATGAGTACAGAAAAAAGCAAATTTAGAGGGCAGTTCAGGAGTATTTTTAATTAAATTTACAACTGAATTATGAACCCGGCTGGCATAAACTCCTGAGCCTAAAAAGATTAGATCATAGGTACTTAAATTGGATGGATCTATATCTTTAACAGAGATTAGATCTACTTCTTCACCTGTTAAAGTTTCTTTCATACTCATTGCGACTTTTTCTGTATTACCAGTTTGAGAAAAATATGTAATTAATATTTTCAAATTATCAACCTTTTTCATAACAATTAAGTTAAAGGTTAAAGTTTTAATTTAAATTAAAATTTTTTTAAAAATTCGAAATTTGTATAAAAACCTATTCTAATTCTAAGCCGAAAAATCTTATAGCATTTTCAATAGTCTTTTTACTGACTAATTCTTGTGAAACTTTATGTAAATATGCAATTGCAGCTACTGCATATTTCGCGTTTGATGGTACATTAACTGGTCCTCTAAGGAATGGATGTTGATAATAACTATCTGTTTCTGTTACTAAAGAATCCAGGGAAGCATTTCTTGTTACTTTACGCCATCTATTATTTCCATATGCAGAACTAGGAACAGAAAGTAAAAAGCCTTGTTTAGATAAATTCATCCCATATTGTTCTGGACCAGAAAAACAATGCCACATAACTCTTTTTGGATCTATATTATAAATTTTTAATATTTTCAATATTTCCTGATTGACTCCATCTCTTTTATTATATCGATGTTTTGGGTTATCTCTATCATATTCATGTTCAGCAGCATTTCTCACATGCAAAATATAGGGTTTTTGAAGATCCTCGGTAATTTCAATAATTTTTTTAAATACTTCGACCTGTTTATTTCTTTTATCCAATGTTCGAGCGTGGTGAAAATCTAAGCCAATTTCTCCTATGGCTAGATATCTCTCTGGATTCTCCTTTATGAAATCTATCCATTCTTTCCATTCTTGATCATATTTATTTTTTGGTGTGTACGTAACTGTTTGAGGTGCCCAACCACATGAAAAGCCGATCTTATCCTTGTCCTTTAAAAATCTTAAGATCATTTTCAATGTATTCATATCGATAGAACTTGTAATTAAAAAGACACCCCCGTCCTTAAAATAATTATAATATTGTTCCTCATCAGAAGGTAATTTGTCATTCTTCTTAGGTCTTGGAAAAGGTAAATGACAATGTACATCAATAAATTTTAATCCTTCTTCTGGCTCTGGTATTATTATTCTCTTCTTAGACATTTTAATTTATATCATTAAATCTAATCGTTTTGATATTGAAAATCTATTTTCAGATTTATTATTTTTTTATATAATTTAGATCGTATTAACTCATTTCCATAAATTTTTTTTGAAAAATACTTTTTTGATAAAAAACCTTAAGTTTTTTTATTTAGGAATGAAAAAAAATATATTTTCAGAATATAAATACAAATCGTTTAAATGAAAATTATGATTGATAAATTTAAAATGTAATAAAATTATGAAAAAATGATATGATAATGAGTTTGCAAGAATGTTTAGCAAGTCGTAAAGATTGTTCAGGTGAAGGTCGACCCTTACCGATGACTGAGGTTTTAGATATTTGTAACTCGACACACCAAGCAGCGCCCTCAAAGTCTCTATTTATTGTGCTTCCTGATAGTAGTGATTATAAAGGTGGTATATATATGTATAATAATAAGGAGTTTATTCTAATAACTGATAAAGAAAAAACAAGATATAGCATGGAGCTCTACCCAGAATTGATTTGGAAAGAATCAATCGAGTTAAAGGAATTGATTCGTTTAGGACTTATTTGGCAATATCTTTCATTAAAAGTGGGAAGTATAGGACTTGGAGTATCACAACGCGCAAGGGCACCTAAAAAAATTAATAAACTTCTTAATAGTGTCACAAAACAAAATTATATTTTTATATATTCGGTGGCAGTCCGAGATAGAGATCGTAAGGCTCTAGTTGAGGACCCATCAGAATTCCTTAAGAAAGAGCTTGAGGAGGGAATCTATCTCCTTGATACTCCAGATTGCTATAAAAATCGAGCAATTTATGAGAATCGATACCATGGTGTTCCATTAGATGCTGCGATTTTCAATCAAATTGAAAAAAAATCGCCCAAACCATCATCAATCCATGAACTTTCCCAATTACTTTGGGCTTGCCAGGGAGAAACTGATCATACGACTCATGGTAACCGAGATGTTTTAGAAAAAAATGGTTATGGTCGCGTCCATGCAACGGGTTGTGCGGGATATGCTGTATATCCAATACTTATTGTGAATAATATCGCCGATCTGCCAAAAGGAGCTTATTTCTACAACCCAATTGGATTTTCCGGACTAAATAGATGGATTCGTTTACATGATAGATTAAATTATGATCATTTCCTACAAAAATTTACCTCTAAGAATTCCAAAGCTGAAATAGAAAAAGAATTCGGTATTAATTTTTCAAACTACATAATTTTATTATGTATAGATAGAAAAAAACCGTGTTCTGGGTTTACGCATAGTAAAATTGGAAAATTATTTATGAACACCAAATATTGGGCCGAGGTTGAAGCCGGAATGGCACTAGCAGGATTACAGCTCCAAGCAAATGCTTTAGGTTTACAGTGGCAAAAATTAATATTATCAAATCCAGATGATCCTAAACTTAGAAGGTTATTCAACCTCGATTCCGCTGAACATACAATTAATAAAATGGCATCAAATTTAGTGAATCTTTCAAAAAACGAGAATTTATCACTTAAAGGGCATTTAGTACCAACAGTATTATTTTTCCTAAAATAATCTGTAAATTATTACAAATTAAGAATCTGTATTGTTATTGTATTTTGTTTTTTATTTTTATATGACTATAAATATAGAATTAAGTTTTTAAATAAATTCTATTATTAAATGTATTATGATTAATAAATTTAAATCTAAACTTGAAGAGTTAGAACGACGAAAGAAAGAAGTTCAACCAAAAATCGAAGAATTAAATATTAAGAAGGAAGAAGAAATCGCAGAAGTTAACAAAAAATATGACCATTTAATTTATGAGATTAATTATGAAGTAGAAAAATTCGAAAATGATATCAACAATGAAATGATTGATTCATTTGTGAAGATCGTAATGAAAGAATTTGATGCTAAGAGAAGTACAAGTGAATACACTGTTACTGATGAGTTTAGAGAATACAAGGATTTAATGGCTCAATTTAAAATGTTTCCAAAAGAATTATTTGATAAATTACATCAAGTGATAAATGGAAGTCCTATAGAAAATATTGCATATGATCTTGAAAAAATAGAAAAAAATTATAAGAAATCCTAATTTTCAATAAATTTCTTTATTTTCAAAAAGATATTCGGCATTTTTTGAATTAGATATCCTCTGAATATTATATCAGTAAATATGTATTTTTGAATAAATTGGGGTTAGGATAAACAGAATTATTAAAAGTGTTTTAGAATGGAATTATTTGAAGAAGAAGTAGAGATTTATAATTCTAAAATGCGACTTCTAAATTGGTTATATGAGGAACTTCATATCCATCCAGATAAATACAGAGATTTTATTAACGAGAAAGGGCAAAAATTACCACTTAACCTTTAAATGGTTAAAAACTCCTTCCTAATTACTTAATTTAATTATTAGTTTTATAATTATTTCAATTATCTGAATATATCTATTTGATTTTCCCTTATGAGGTATGTGTATAAAAATAACTGGATATCTTTTATTTGATAAATATAAAGCCCAGTAATAAAGATAATTACACAAATATAACCCCGGATAGTAGGATATTTGAATCTTCATTTTATCTCTGAGAAGAGAATAGATCTTTTTTAAATCTAAACCTGTTTTAATATAAAGTTTTGAATATAATTTAATGAGTCCAAATTTAACTTTATTTTCTATATCATTTCCTATTGCAAAGTTCCATGCAATCTTCTCAATAGATATCGAATTATTCGAATAAATTCCTAAGAGAATTACTAATTTTGGATTTTTTTTAATTTTTAATAATATCTCTTTATAAATTTTAATGCTTTTCTCCCAAGATACTGGTAAAATAACCTTTTTTATTAAATAATCATCTAATTGTTCTTTAAAATTCTTTACAATTTCACTACTAAGATTATATGAATATTTACCATATCTTTCAAAACCAGTTAGAATTATCATTTTTTAAAATTTCCGTGGTTAAGAAATAAATGAAAAAAATTTAAAAAAATAAAAATTGGCTTAAATGAGGGATTATTTAGCCTTCTTGTTGTTTTAACTTTTCGGCTTCTAGCTTCTTTAGCTTATTTCTTATGGTTCTGATTTCTTTATCGATTTTTTTAATCTTTGTATTCTTTTCGTTATCTATGTTATTTAGCTTCTTTTTTAAGGCTTTAGCTTTTCCTTTCTTTAAATTTGTAAGTTTTGTGCTTAAAGAATTTACCTCATTTGTTAATTTATCTCTTTTAGAAACCCATTCTGATGCTTTTTCTTTAGCTTCTTTCAAATCAACTTCTGAAACTTCCAGTTTAGATTTTGTATCATTAATATCAGCATCCCAATCGGCCTCAATTTCTTTTTCCGCCCCAGCCTCTTTTTTTGCAGCATCTTCTTCTATTCTGGTTATGTCGTCTTCTTTATCACTAATTTGAATCCTTAATTCTTCTTCTGTCATTTTAAAACTTCTTTATGAATTTTTTCGTATTTCTATTAGGTTTAGTTATTTTTTCTAAATTATAAATTTTATTTTATCGTTGTACCTAACGATAATCTAAATTTAATGTATGAAAGTTGTTTGCTACTTTTAGATATTATAATTAATTTTAATACTAGTTAAAGATTTCCAGATAAAAATAAAATAGAATAGATTTTTTAGATTATAGAAAAATTTTATACAATATTTTAATCTATTCAGTAATCTAATTTTTCTCCTAAGGCAAGGCGGCATAGGTCACTTAGTAAATAGTTTTTTAATCCTTTCCTTTCGGTTTTAGCGCCTAATATATCTAAACACATCGGGCAATTGAATATACAAGCTTCTGATCCATGGTCTAACATATCTTTAACGTTTTTATTTTGTGTCGGTCTCACTAAGTTCCCTTTCCCTATCATTCCAAAAGGTGCTGCACAGCAAAGGGCATTTTCTCTATCATATTCTCTAGCAACCCTTTCTACCCCAATTAATTCACAGATTTTATCAACCCATTTATCTGTTTCAGGAATAAATCGATTAGAACAGTTTCTCTGGTATGCGATTTTCATATTAAGTTGCTCTATACCTGACTCGTGCTCCTTTAAATAATTGTAAAGATATTCGAATAAATGAATAGGTTTAAAAGGAACTTCAATATTATTTCGTGGACAATATGAAGTGTATAATCCATAGCATTCATCATGAAAACAAATCATCTCTTGTATGCTTTGTTTTTGAATATTTTCAATTATGAGTGGTACCCTTTCCCTGATAACTGAGTCTCTATCCATATGGTGGTATGCGAGATTGCAAAAATAATCAAGACCAGCAACGTATTGCAAGTTCTCAAAAAGTTGTCCTTCTATATGTTTAGCGTGAGATTTTACAAAAGCACATTTATTTAAAACTGGATTTCCTGAGTCTATATGTTTTATTCTTAATTCATCGTGAGGTTTATACCTATTTATTGACGTTTCTATAAATTTTTGTGCTATATTGTGAGAATTATATTTCTCCTGTAGTTCTACCTTTAAATCAAATGGATGAGATCCATATGGACAGTATTCATCACACCCAAAACATGTAACACATTCACTCAACACACGAGAATTTTCTCCATTAATCATTTTCAATTGTTCTGCTCTTGCCTCCTCGACGCTCTCAAAATCAATCCACTGACAACGGGTTAAGCAATCAATATTTTCACAATTTTCACAATTTGATTTATCAAACATATTTAGCTCATTTTTTTTTTCTTAATATTGAATAATGAATTGAATAATGAGTCTTAAATATTAATTCTATAGGAATTTGACTACACTTATGTAATTTTTTAGTCTTTTAATGTAAATTCCCATGAACACCAATACTCATCTGGATGCGAATCTGGTGGGCAACAAATACATTTGGTTTCTATTCGCGGATCAATGGTTTTAGCAAATTCACCATATTCTACAATTCCAACTGGCTTACACGGGAAATCAGGAAGATTCCTACTCTTCCTCGCAAATTGAACTCGACAATTATTCATTCGAAAAACGCATCGCTTTTCAGAGACCTCAACTATTTCTTGTACGTTAATATTAGCATATATTCGAAATTGTAATGCCTTCATTAAGGCAGGGATTCCTCCCCTTTCAGGAAGATTAAACCGTTGTTTAATTCTTTTAGCTTCTATAACCGTAAATTTTTTCCATTGTTTAACATCAAGGTCCATAGCTTTCTCAAGTCCATATTCTTTTTCAACAGTTTGGAACCACGTTCCATCAATAGCTAACCAATTTTTTGAAATATCTTCAATATATTCGATTAATTCTTCCTTTGAGAGCTTTTTTAATTCTTCATTCAATTTTATTCAATACTCAATGTAAAAATATAACTTGAGATGTAAAATTTAAGAACATAAAAAAATTATGGGAATTCCCTAAGGGTCATTCAAATTCCTTTTTTACATAAGAGTCTGAGTAAATAGTTTAATTTTTTCTCTTATAATTTTTTCAGAAGCAAAACGAGCATCACCTACGTCCACATCAATTAAGAGCATTGGTATACCAACTTCATCTCTTAATGCTTCTCTTAAAATTTGAGGTACACTTCCGAATTGCTTACAACCAATATGAGAAGTAAAAATAAAACAATCTGCTGAAAAGTCTTTTGCTAATTGTATACAGTCATCAATAAAAGAATAATAAAACTCTGCAGATTGTTTAACCATGGGAGCTTCCATTGACTTCCTTGCCATACCATAAAGCATAGTATCTAAATCTGATTTTGTATTAATTGGTTCAGCAAAATTATAATTAAAAATATCAAATAAAATTGACATTCCAAGATGACGATCTAACCATTCTCCAAGTTCTAGATCAAAGAATATAATCATATATGGCCAAATGCTCCTAACCCTTTCCTCTCCAGCATGATGTTCATTATTCTTATACCGTTTTTTTGCTATTTCTAGCATGTCATTATAATAACTTACTTTTTCACCACGTCCAGAAAAATAAATTGCTGCTGCTGCTGACATCGCGTTAAACATATTCTCTACCGGACAGGGTATTACTTTTTTTAATTCGAAAATTTCCAATTGCATTTTAGAGACTTGATTTTCTAATTCAATTGCTTCTCGTAATTTACTATAATCAGGTTCTTGATTGATAACTTTACCTAACGCTTCTAATCCTAATTTAATTTGCTCTCCATGATAAAGATAACTTTTTTCCTCTTTTAAAAAAGGTAAATCTGGTGCTATAAGGGGGATTTTTTTATAATAAGAGAAAAAGGGATATGAAGCATACGTGTTGTCGCAAGGAGCTGTTGGAGTTATAATAGCATCAAACTTAAAAAGATCATCCAAAGTCATTCCCATCGTACCTTTTTGAGAGGAGCAAGTGTGAAACGGGTGCCCCCAATTGGTGATTAAATCATAATACGGCTCAGAACCATGCGGTAATAGAGCGGCTAATAAATATGAGACAGCTTCTATACAGACCGGAACACAATCAAAACAAGAAAGGTATTCTGTAGGAAAAGAGAAGTGATGCCCAATTATTGGTGAGCCTTCTCTTGCCTTTTGGATATATTCTTCCATTACTGATTTTAAATGTTTTAATCCAATTCGCAATGATGGGATTCCATGATCAGGGAGAATTCCCTCCACTAATCCATAAGTTGATGTGACCGCTTCATATAACATTTTATATGGAATTATTCTATTTTCCATCTCTGCTTTATTAACCATATTATATTCCTAAGTTTTAATAATTACTCTATTAAATTTCAAGATATTGTTTGAGTAAACATACTAATCTTTTCTTTAAACGATTTTAGAGAAGTCATCCTTGCATCTCCGGCATCAAATTCAATAAGCAGCATCGGAATTCGTACTTCCTCTTTTAATGCTTCTCTTAAAAGTTGCGGAACCGAACCGAATTGTTTACATGCTATACTCTGTGTATAAATGAAGCAATCCGCAGAAAAGTTTTTAGCAAAATTTACACAATATTCAATAAAAGGTCCAAAAAACTCTGTAGATTGCCTAACCATTGGTAATCCCATAGCTTTTCTACTCATACCATAAAACATTGTATTCAAATCCGATTTAGTGTTTATAGGATCATAAAAATTATAGTTAAAAATATCGAATAAAACACTTAAACCTAACTCTCTATCTAACCACTCCATTAAATCAATAGAAAAGAAGGTTATCATATAAGGCCAGATGGACCTAATTTTTTCCTCTCCCCCATAGTGTTCCTTATTTTTATATCTTCTTTTAACTATATCTAGCATTTGTTCATAATATGAAAGATTCTCAGGAGTACCCGCAATAAAAATACTCAATCCTGCCGAAATCGCATTGTAAAGATTTGATATTGGACTTGGAGTAGCTTTAATTAATTCAAAAATTTCCAATTTTAATTTATTAACTTGATTTTCTAACTCTATTGCTTTTTTTAATTTATGGAAATCTGGTTCTTGCCCTATTATCTCACCGAGTTTTATTAATCCCGTTTTAAGTTGATCAGCAAAGTATATATAACTTTTTTCTTCACGTAAAAATGGCAAATCCATTAATACAAGTGGTATATCCTTTTCATACTTAAAAAATGGATAAGAAGCTATTGTACAATCGCAAGGGGCAGAAGGTGTAATTAAAGAATCAAACTTGAATAAATTATCTAAAGTCATTCCCATTGTACCTTTTTGAGAAGTGCAAGTATGAAACGGATGTCCATAATGATGCATAAGATCATAATATTTCTCGGAACCACCTTCCAAAAAGGCAGCAAGGAAATATGAAGTACCTTCAACACAAATAGGAACACAATCAAAACATTGAAGATATTCAGGTGGAAAAGAGAAGTGATAGCCAACTATAGGAAGTCCATCTTCTGCTTTTTTTATAGAAGATTCTAGAACGAACTCAAGCTTTTCCAGACCAACTTTCATTGGAGGAACCCCATTCTCAGGTAAAATTTGTTTTACTAATTCTCTTGTTGTTGATGTAGCATTTAATAACATTCTATAAGGAATAATTCGATTTTGATTTTCATTTTTAATATACACTTGAAATCCACTCTTTTTAGATTTCTAAATCATTTCTAAAAATGCTTCTATCCGTGTTTGTAAACGCGTTGTATCTGCCTGATAGAATTCTCTATCGAAATTTAGAACGGGAATTTTCAATTCTTTTAATTCATGAGTAAAAAGCATGTTATCACAACCATGTAGATCGCAGTTATTTATACGTTGTAGGATAACACCTTCAATGTTAGCTCTTTTAATTTCTTCTTTTAAGAAGTCTAGTCTTCTTTGATGATCATCCATCATTCTTGGACAAGATAACCTGTAATATATACGCCTTGTTATACTATCTAAAGGATTCTCACCATTTTTTAATTGAACATCATCCATAAAATTTCGTGTTCCGAAACATAAGATATCAGATGCTATAAAAGCTCCTGAATTTTCTATTAACTGGGTAAAATCTATATTATCAACAACACTACCAACTAATAGAATTCTTTTTTTATTTCCACTATCTATTTCTTCACGTTCTTTTAAGAAAGTTAAAATTCTTTTTAATTCTTGATTAGCAATGTCTTTAGGAATTGATGAATTTGCCATATTTATTTGTAAAGCTTCAGTTCCTGTAAGTTTGGGGCTACTTTGAATTCTTAATTCATGAATTTCTCTTAGAATTTTTCTATTTTCATTAAAAATTTTTATAGATTCTATAAGTTTTTCATTTGATATTTTTGCAATATTAAAATTCTCTTGTAGCTCTTCTTTAAGTTCTTCTACTTCTTTTTTATACCATTCAAAACCCTCATTAGTAATAATATGAGGTAATGCGAGATAAAACCGGGAAACTTTCTTTTTGAAGTTCTCTCGATTAAACACTTTAAGGTCAAAAAGTTCATACATTCTGCGGCTATGATCACAACTATTACAAACCAAAAAGCCATCTAAGAAATCATAAATTCCTTTTAAAGCCATATCTAAAGTTGCTCTAACAAAAGAACAAGTAAATCTAACCATGTAAATATCCCCTAATTCAGTGTCTTTATTTCCTGTTGTCCTAATTCTGAAAGGTAATAAATCAGCAGCATAAAGTAATTCTTCTGGAATGTAGGTACAATAATACCCTACTACTTTTTTATTATTTTTTTGCCATTCTTCAATGTAAGAATTCTTTATGGAATTGGAAATGTTGAGAAAAGGATCGTTTTGTAAACTCATAATTATGCACCTCCCTTACCTTTTTTATATATCTCATGTTTGCCAATCATCAAACATCTTACTAATTTGAGTGTTGCCACCAACGATCCTTTAATTTTTGCCTTTCCAGGAATAATATATTTTAAGAGTTTTAATAATCCAAATAGATTATTCTTAGAACGTATAATACCGCTTATAACTTGAAGAATTTTCTCTTCTTTAACGTTTATTATGATTCTTGATACAGGATTTTTAGCTTTTTCCGCGTGGCAATCAAAATTGTTCCTATCTGAAGTAAGGATAAAAGTAATATAGCCATCTAATTCTTTTAAATACATCTCTACTTCTTGACCTTCTCTCTTACCTATCTTTTTGAAAGGCTCATCTGATCCAAACAGATCTACTAACATTTTAGCTAGTCTAGTAATATTAAGTACTTTTGTTTCCCTTACTAAATTTTCAGCTTTTGTAGCTATATCAGTAGAATTTGCCCTATCAGTCTGAGTTATACCTGTCACCTTCGATTTTTACAAAAAATTTAGTGATTTTTAATCAAATGTTAATTTTTAAATTAACTAATAAATCTTTAATGTGAATTATATTAGTTTGATAAGTTAATAAATTTAGAGCTTTTATTTAAAAGGGGTAAATCCATCAGAAGAAAAATGTAAAAAATTGGGATGAAGATGGGAAAATTTAATGATATTCTTAAAGAAAAGGTTTATAAGAATTTTATTTTTTTCATACTTGTATCTATTTTATCCAAAAATAAAATGAATTGATAAATTTAATAATTCGATTGATTAAACGTTAAATAAAAATAACAAATAGTTGAAAGTTATGGGAAAAACTTTAACCGAGAAAATCTTAGAGCAACATTTACTAGAAGGAAAATTGGAAAAAGAGACTGATATATCAATTAGAATAGATCAAACGCTTACTCAGGACGCAACAGGCACGATGACATATCTCCAGTTTGAAGCTATGGGTGTTTCACGAGTTCAAACAGAGTTATCAGTGAGTTACGTAGATCATAACACTTTACAAACTGATTTTAAAAATCCCGATGATCACAGATATCTTCAAAGCATCGCAGCAAAATATGGATTGTTTTTTTCTCGCCCTGGAAATGGAATATGCCATCAACTTCACTTAGAAAGATTTGCACGACCTGGAAAAACATTATTAGGTTCTGATAGTCACACCCCTACGGGTGGTGGTGTAGGGATGATTGCTATTGGTGCAGGAGGTCTTGATGTTGCTGCGGCCATGGCAGGAGAATCTTTTCATTTAAAAATGCCTAATGTAGTAAATGTTTATCTAACCGGAAAACTTCCTGATTTTGTATCAGCAAAAGATGTCATTTTAGAGGTTTTGAGGAGAATAGGTGTAAAAGGAGCTGTTAATAAAGTTTTAGAGTACACAGGTCCAGGTATTAAAAACTTATCTGTTCCAGAACGAGGAACAATCACAAATATGGGAACTGAAACTGGAGCAACTACTTCAATATTTCCTTCAGATGAAATTACTAAGGAATTTTTAGAAGCTCAAGAAAGAGGGGAACAATGGGTTCAATTAGAACCAGATAAAGATGCTGAATATGACGAAACAATTGAAATTAGTCTAAGTGAACTTGAGCCACTTATCGCTGAACCTCATAGTCCTGGTAATGTAAAAACTGTAAAAGAAATTGAAGGATTAGCTGTAGATCAAGTCTGTATCGGTTCTTGTACAAATTCATCATTAAGGGATCTTAAAGTAGTCGCAAATATCTTGAAAGAAAAAACTGTTAATGAACACACTGTCCTTACAGTTTCACCTGGCTCTCGACAAGTTGTAAATCATATGGTAAAATCAGGTGAGATGGCTTATTTAGTAGAAGCAGGAGCTAGAATTCTCGAAAATGCATGCGGTCCGTGTATTGGTATGGGTTTAGCACCTAAAAGTGATGCTGTGACTTTAAGAACTTTTAATAGGAATTTCCTTGGAAGATCAGGAACCAAAAGTGCTCAGGCTTATCTTGTAAGCCCTGAAACTGCTGCAGCTTCAGCAATAACAGGTAAACTAACAGATCCAAGGACAATTGAGAAGTTACCAAAAATTGATATGCCTAAGAAATTTATGGTAAATGATAACATGATTATTCCACCATTACCACCCGAAAAAGCCAAAACCGTAGATATTGTGAGGGGGCCAAACATTAAACCCTTACCGGAATTTAATCCTTTGCCTGATAAATTAGAAGGAGAGGTTCTTCTTAAAGTTGAAGATGATATTACTACAGATCACATAATGCCTGCTGGGGCAAAAATTTTACCGCTTCGATCCAATATTCCAGAGATTAGCAAATTTGTCTTCAATATTGTAGATGAATCCTTTCATGATAGATCACTTGAAAAAGGTGGAGGATTTATTATAGGTGGAGATAACTATGGGCAAGGATCTAGTAGAGAACATGCAGCAATAGCACCAAAATATTTAGGCCTTAAAGCTGTTATCGTGAGATCATTTGCTCGAATCCATTTAGCAAACTTAGTAAATTTTGGAATTGTACCATTAACCTTTGTTAATAAAGATGACTATAATCAACTAGAACAAGGAGATCAGTTTGAAATTGATCTTAGTACTATTGAAACTGGCGAAGTGAAATTAAAAGACCATACTAAAAATATAGAAGTTGCTCTTACTCATTCATTAAGTGAAACTGAAATTGAGGTTTTGAAAGCGGGAGGCAAACTAACTTATATTAAGCAAAAATATAGTCAATAATTAGTTAAGAAAAATTTTTTTTATCTTTCTATTTTATATTTAATTGAATTTTATGAATGAACTCGGATATAAATCTGATCCTAAAAAGAGATTCTCTTCCAGAGTAGAGAATTATATTAAATATCGTCCAAGTTATCCTCAAAAGATTATCAAATTTCTTACAGAAAAGAAAATATTAAACAAAAATATTGCAATTGCTGATATTGGTTCAGGCACAGGCATATTAAGTGAATTATTTTTAAAAAATGGTAATAAAGTTTATAGTGTAGAACCTAATCTTGATATGAGAAAAGCTGCTGAAAAATTATTAGAAAAATATAATAATTTTATAAGTATTGGTGGCTCAGCTGAAAAAACGGGATTAAAGGAATCGTCTATTGATCTAATTACTGCTGGTCAGGCATTTCATTGGTTTGATGTTGAGAAAACAAAAAGGGAATTTAAAAAGATATTAAAACCTAATGGATATGTTGTTTTAATATGGAATAATCGTAAAAAATCAGGAGATAATTTATCTAGTGATTATGAAAAGCTTGTATTAAAATATGGAACAGATTATAAAGAAGTTAGGAAAAATGAAAAAAATGTTAATGAATTTTATGAACACAATAAGAAAGTATTCTATAATTATCAAGAATTAGATTATGACGGATTCAAGGGTAGATTACTATCTACATCTTATATTCCTTTAGAGGATAATCCACGATTTAATAAAATGTTAGAAGATTTGAAAAAAATCTTTTTAACATATCAAAAGAATGGAACTGTAAGACTAGAATATAATACAGAAGTATATTATGGTATTTTAGCCTAAAATAAAACTTTTTAATTATACTTGCATTCTTTAACTAATTTTCAAATTGAGCAAAGTTTAATTTATAACTAATAAAATATCTATGTTAAGATCAGTTAATACTATTTTGAAATTATACCATTCTTTTTGGATCTAATAAATCATCTAATTCCTTATCATTAATATCCAATCCCATCTCTTTTATGACTTTTCTACACGATTTTCCTTCTTTATAAGCTCTTTGTGCAATTTCTGAACATTTATCATATCCTATCAATGGGGTTAGATTGGTCACAATCATTAGCATTCTTTCTAATTGAGAATTTATTTGATCTTTGTTTGCTTTTAAGCCTAATAAGCAATAATCGATGAAAGAGTTAACAGCTCCATGCATAATATTTACAGATTCAATAAAATTGAAAATCATTAATGGTTTACATACATTCAAATCTAAAATACTTCCATAGGCTTCTCCAAATGATATAACCGAATCATTCCCAAGAACTTGCAAACATACTTGAATTAAAGCCTCTGATTGAGTAGGGTTAATTTTTCCAGGCATAATGGAAGATCCAGATTCATTTTGGGGTAAAATTAATTCTGAGAACCCTGCTCTTGGGCCGCTTCCCATCAATCTAATATCATTTGCCATTTTTAATAATGATAGGGCTAATTGCCGTAGAACTCCACTGGCATTTACTATTGTATTATGAGAAGCTATTCCTTCTGCTTTTACAGGATTGATTTTGAAAGGTAAATTAGTAATCTCAGAAAGATGAGAAACCGTAAGTTTTGGGAATTCTTTATGAGCATTTATTCCAGTTCCTAATGCCGTACCTCCAATTGGAATATAGTATAATTCTTCACGTACTCTCTTTAATCGATCCACATTCATTTCAACTTGCCTTTTGTAAACTTCAAATTCTAAAGATAAGGGGATTGGTACGGCATCTTGTAAATGAGTTCTTCCAACTTTGACAATGTCTTTAAATTGTTCAATCTTTTTTGCCAAGTGCTCTATCAATCTTTTTAATATGGGAAAAAGTTTTTCATTTATTACATGTAATGCTGAGATATGCATTGTGCTTGGAATAACATCGTTAGAAGATTGTCCTTTATTGACATGATCATTTGGATGCACAGGATGTTTTTTACCCATTGGAAATCCTAAGATTTCATTCGCTCGATTGGCTAATACCTCATTCATGTTCATATTAGTTTGAGTTCCAGAGCCTGTTTGATATATGTCTATTGGAAATTGATCTAAATATTTATTTTCATCTAAAATTTCATTCACAGCTTGAAGTATAGCATTACACTTTTCGTTATCAATTAGATCTAATTTTTTGTTTGCCAGTAGACAAGCTTTTTTTAATTCGGCTAATGACATAATGAATATTTGCGGAAAGGTTTTTCCACTTATTTGAAAGTTTTGGATCGCTCTTTGAGTATTAATTCCCCAATATACATTACTTGGAACCTCAATTTCACCTAATACATCCTTTTCTATACGAAAACTCAATTTTTACTCATTAAGTATAGTATTTTCTATTAATGTAATTAGGAAAAGAACAATAAAAAAAGTTTATATTTAGGTTATATTAGGAGGTATATTTAATTTATAAACCCATTTCCTGTAATTTCTTCATGATATCTTGTTTTTTCTTTCCTTTCATATCGAACCATTTATAAAAGATTAAAGCTCCTATAAGGCAGAAAATAAATGGAAAAAGTCCTTGGATCAAGCGAAGCCCCAATAAAGCTTCCTTACTGTGTATAGGATCTTTTGGGTTATAAACTGTTATTGTATGAATAATTGCTATAATAAAGCTTTGGATTGTTAGTGAAATTCTAATGAAAGAGTTGCGAATACCTACTAGAGTCGTTTCATGGTGCTTTTTAGTCTTTACGGTGATTTCATCATAAGAATCGGCAAAAATTGGCGATAGCATTATTAAATACATCGTGAAAGCTATACCATTCAAAATACTTA
This sequence comes from Promethearchaeota archaeon, assembly GCA_019057865.1. Lineage (GTDB taxonomy): Archaea > Asgardarchaeota > Lokiarchaeia > Sigyniarchaeales > SOKP01 > Loki-b32. The sequence goes on along the minus strand of JAHLWP010000008.1, from coordinate 11,381 downwards.
CTAAATAAAATCCAAATACATCTACAATAAACATATATAATAAATAACTAACCCCCATAAATATAAGCCCTATGGTAAATGCACGAGAATGACCGATTTTTTTAGCAACCCGAATCCATAAAGGCATTGTCAAAAAGGAAGAACATAGCATAAAAAGAGATCCAATTGTTCTGATATGTTGTTCCTCTTGTAGCACATCATCAACAAAAGATACAGCATTCATGCTTGTTATACCTAATGCAATCATGAAAGAAAGATATGCAATAAGAACTAACATAAAGTTTTTTTGCTTTATGGCCATTTTCAATGTGCTGAGAAATGACATTTTTTCAGTTGCTTCATACCCTATAATAAACCGTTCTTTAATTTCATCTGATTCTTTCGATCCTGGTATGAAAATTACCAAGGAAACAGCCAAACATATTGTACTTACAAAGGCAGCTATAGTGAATGATGTTTTATCACCAGGCATAATAATTTGAGACCATATCATAATCACAAAAAAGTTTGCTGAGAATGTAAAGACTTGAGTTATAGCCCCTGCTTTTCTTCGAGTTAAATCTCCCCGAAAATGAGCAGGAAAGGCTCCAAAAGAATGAATTTGGAAAAGGGAATAAACTGTATCGTATAGACAAGATATTACCAAATAGTATATCAGGATGGGTAATACACTTTCGATTCCCATTACAATTGGCGGTGTAAAGAGTAAGAAAAACAATATTATAGTTGGAACACCTCCAATTATTATCCATGGCGAATGAAATCCTCTTTTTCTTGTCCATTTCATTGGTTTATTAGTAAGGTAACCTATTAAAGGATTAGTGACCATACTCCATATCGTAAATATTACATTCGCAATTGCTAAATAAATATACCATAAAGCAGTAATATTTATTAACCCTAGTTCACCTTCATAATATCTCCAGACATAGGTATTGAAAGCTACAATCATAAAAGCATTGAAAAAGTATCCTAAAGAGAACATTATCATTTTTTTTGTATTTGTATCTTCAACTTTAGAAGGTTTCAAATCTTTTTCTAATGGGTTCATGGTTAATTCTCTACCGCTTTTTTTGTTATTAATTTATCCATTTAACTATTTATTAATGTAATCTATTTAATAGTAAAAATGGTCTTGGCACTGCTCAAGGAAAAATAAAAGCGTTAAAAAATGCTGGAGCCTACATTGCTGATGCTCCTTGGGATATTCCTCACATATTTAAAGAAATTTTATAAAGCAAACTAAATTTCTTTTAAAATGATTGGAAAATTTTATCCATCTTCATTATATCTTTTTCTTAGGTTTACAAAATCTAATCCTATTAAAAAAAGAATATTGGATTGCGGGGCAGGTGGGTCGGATCCGAAACTTGCCTTATTTTTTGAAAACGGTTTTGAAACATATGGGATTGATATTTCTGATGAACAGATCATTGATGCAGAAAGATATTGTAAACAGCATGGCATTAATTTGAATATTATTAAAGGAGACATGAGAAATATACCTTTTGACTCTAATTTTTTTGGTTATGTTTATTCATATCTCTCAATGGTTCATTTGAGTAAAGATGATACTGCCATCGCTGTAAACGAAATGTATCGTGTTTTAATGAAAGGAGGATTATGTTATCTAAACTTCCTTTCTAAAGATGATGTTAATTTCAATGAAAAAGAAAAAACAAAACCTGGTGAAATCATTCATAAACATGGAAACGAAGAGTTTGTTCATAGTTATTATGAAGATGAAGAACCTGATGAATATTTCAATAAATTTCACATCATTTATAAGGAAAAAAGACGTATTCTAAAGGGTAAATATTTTACTACTGGTCGTACCTGTATTTTAGATTATATTGTAAAGAAGTAGTAATAAAAGAAGTGTATTAAGGGAAGGAATTCCCACATTTTTTATATAAGAAAAATTTATTAGAAAACAGATTCTAACTAAATTATACTTTATTATCAGATTTTTATATTTACAGAGTGAGTTAGAGAATTTTGGCACAGAAAAATATTTATGAATATGATGCTAAAAAACTTTTAGCAGATCAATTACCTAAATATTTTCCTCAGTTTAATTATCATAATAAAATAGCAATCATAGAAAGTGATACTGAATTAGATAAATTAGTTGCGGAAAATCCTTGGATTAAACCAGATAAAGTAGTGGTTAAACCTGACCAACTCTTTGGAAAGAGAGGTAAAGCAAAATTAATTTTATTAGATGCTGATCTTAATCAAGTAAAGAAATTTTGTAAAGATAATTTAAATAAAGAGTTTGTAATCGGAAGTGTAAAAGGAGAGTTAACCCGTTTACTTATTGAACCATTTATTCCTCATGAGAAAGAATATTATGTTTCTATTACCTCTGACAGAGAAAATGATATTATCCACTTTAGTTTTGAAGGAGGTATATTTATTGAGGAAAATTGGGATAAGGTAACCCATCTTCCTATCCCTCTGGGAACTAACATAAAAGATTTCGATTTAGTAGGCAAAATGCCTGATTTAGGCGATTTAAAAGAAGTTTTAATATCTTTTATTAAAAGCTTATTCCAAGTATATATCAACCAAGATTTTGCTTTTCTTGAGATTAATCCTTTTGCGATTACTGAAGATAAAAATATTGTACCATTAGATATAAAAGCTCGTTTAGATGATACTGCAGCCTTTCTTCACCCTGATACATGGGGAAATCCTAACAATCCGATTGAATTTCCAGCAGGATTTGGACAAAAGATGTCAGAAGAAGAGGCTATGATTAGTGAGTTGGATGAAAAAACGGGAGCCTCTCTTAAATTAACAATATTAAATAGAGAAGGGCGTCTATGGACAATGGTAGCTGGTGGGGGAGCAAGTGTTATATATGCTGATACTGTAGTTGATCTTGGATTGGGTACTGAATTGGGGAATTATGGAGAGTATAGTGGTAATCCTTCACGAGAGCATACTGAAATTTATGCTCAAACTGTTATTGATTTGATAACAGAAAAACCTGATCCAAAAGGTAGAGCGAAATACCTTATCATCGGAGGGGGTATAGCAAACTTTACGGACGTGAAAGCCACCTTTACAGGGATAGTAAGTGCTATAAAAAAGTCAGTTGATAAGTTGAAAAAAGCGAATGTGAAAATCTTTGTACGAAGGGGCGGACCGAATGAAAGGCAAGGATTAGAGTTAATGGAGCAAGTAGGGAAAGAAACTGGAATACCTATTGAAGTTTATGATAGATATACACACATGACAAGAGTTGTTGAATTAATTAAAAGAGCAGAAGAGGGAAAAACATAAAGGAGGTAAGAAAGAAAAATGGAAGATTATGATTTATTTGACAGAAGTACACAGGCAATAATTTATGGTTTTCAACAAAGAGCAATCCAGAGGATGATTGATTTTGATTTCTTATGTAAACGCGAAACGCCTTCAGTTGCTGCAGTAATAAGACCTACTCAAGGAGCAGCAGTTTCATATCATAAAGCATTTTGGGGTAGTAAAGAAGTTGTTGTTCCTGTTTATAAAACACTACAAATGGCAATTAAGAAACATCCAAATGCAGATGTAATGATCAATTTTTCTTCTTTTAGAAGTGCTTTTCCAACAAGTAAAGAAGCACTTGAATCAGATACAATCCGTACAGTAGTAATAATAGCAGAAGGTGTGCCTGAAAGGCAAAGTCGACACTTAATTAAAATTGCTGAGGAAAAAAATAAAAGAATAATCGGTCCTGCTACTGTCGGAGGTATTAAGGCGGGAGCTTTTAAAATTGGTAACACTGCGGGTACTACTGAAAATATAATTCTTTCAAAATTGTATAGACCAGGTTCAGTTGGGTTTGTAAGTAAATCTGGTGGTCTTTCAAATGAAATGAATTTTATGATAAGTACGTGTACCGATGGAATTTATGAAGGAATTGCTATTGGCGGGGATCGATACCCAGGTTCACGTTTAATTGATCATATAATGCGATATGAAGTTAATCCAAAGATTAAGATGTTAGTTTCATTAGGTGAAATAGGTGGTAAGGATGAATATGCTATTGTTGATGCTCTTAAATCAGGAAAGATAACAAAACCACTAGTAATTTGGGTTGCTGGAACTGCTGCTAAAATCTTACCAAGTGGTTTACAATTTGGGCACGCAGGTGCTATGGCAGGAAGTGATATGGAGACTGCAGAAGCTAAGAATAAAGCTTTAAGAGATGCAGGAGCAATTGTACCGGGTTCCTATGAGGATTTAGATAAGAAGATTAGAGAAACATTTGATAAATTAAAGCAGGAAGGAAAAATCGAACCTATTGAAGATTTCGAGCCACCTAAAATTCCTGTCAATTTCAATGACGCAATAAGACTAGGATTAGTAAGGAGACCAACTGATGTTATTGTTACCATTAGTGATGATCGTGGAGATGTCCCTACTTTTGCTGGTGTTGGATTAGATACGATAATCCGAGATAATAAATCAATTGGTTATGTCATCGGTCTTCTGTGGTTTAAACGAGAATTGCCCGAATTTGCTCAGGAATTCATCGAAATTGTGATAAAATTAACAGCAGATCATGGTCCAGCAGTATCAGGAGCTCATAATGCAATTATTACTGCTCGAGCAGGAAAAGATCTTATGTCAGCTTTAGCAAGTGGGATATTAACTATTGGTCCTAGATTTGGAGGAGCAATATCCGATGCTGCGAAATATGTAAGAGACGCTCTGCAAAAAGGGATGAAACCACAAGAATTTGTTAAATATATGAAAGATGTTGCTAAAATTAATATTCCCGGAATTGGTCACAGAATTAAATCCGTTCAGAATCCAGACGTAAGAGTTCAATTATTGAAAGAATTTGTGTTTAAAAATTTTCCAAAACATCCACACTTAGATTTTGCTTTAGAAGTAGAGAAAATTACAACTGCTAAAAGAAATAATTTAATATTAAATGTTGATGGATGTATAGGAATTACGTTTCTGGACTTATTAGAAAACTTAGATTATACTCCTGAAGAAATTGAAGATGTAATCTACAGCGAAGCATTAAATGGTCTTTTTGTACTTGGGCGTTCTATAGGAATGATGGGGCATGTTTTTGATCAAAAACGGCAACGTGCTGGTTTATATAGACAACCCTGGGATGAAATTTTATTTAGTAGTTAATTCACTATTTTTTTTTTATCAAATTCATAAAATAATAAATTTTAAGAAAGGTCAAGAATTTAAAATACAATCGACAAATCAAAAAAAAGATATTGAGGTAATAAATATGGGAGATATTGTAAAAAGAGCGAAAGAACACTTTGGAAACCTTGTAGAGGAACAACTAGAACGAGTAGAACGAATGAAAAAAGCAAAAGGTTGGAAGGATTATTCAAAATTAGAGCCAATTATTATAGGAGCTGCTGGAGGGGATGGCATTGGTCCAGAAATTACGAAGCATGCACGTAATATTCTAGAATTTCTTTTAAAAGAGGAAGTTGAAAAAGGAAAAGTTGAGATACGAGATATTGAAGGATTAACAATTGAAAATAGAGCAAAACATATGAAAGCAATACCGGACGATGTTCTTGAACAATTAAAGAAATGCCATGTAATATTAAAGGGACCTACATTAACTCCTCGTAAAGGTGACCAATGGCCCAATATAGAAAGTGCTAATGTCACCATGAGGCGTGAGTTAGACCTTTTTGCTAATGTGCGACCAGTTAAAGTTCCAGAATTAGGAATAGATTGGATGTTTTTCAGAGAAAATACAGAAGGGGCCTATGTATTAGGTTCTAAAGGGATTAATATTACAGAAGACTTATCAATAGATTTCAAGGTAATCACAAAACAGGGTTCAGATAGAATTATACGTTTAGCCTTTGATTACGCCGCAAAAAACAATATCAATCGAGTCTCTGTGATAACCAAAGCTAATGTTGTAAAAGCTACAGATGGTAAATTCCTTGCTATGGCGGAAGAAATCGCTAAAGAATACCCACAAGTAAAATGGGATGATTGGTATATTGATATAGCTACAGCGAAGTTAGTTGACCCCGCTCGTCAAAGCGATTTTAAAGTTTTTGTTGCGCCAAATCTTTATGGTGACATTATAACAGATGAGGCTGCTCAAATTCAAGGTGGTGTGGGAACAGCTGGAAGTGCAAATATAGGTAAACAATACGCTATGTTTGAAGCTATTCATGGTACAGCTCCGAGAATGGTTGAAACAGGTAGAACAAAGTTTGCTGATCCATCAAGTATTATTAAAGCAGCAGCATTGCTATTGAATCATATTGGTTTTACTGCAAAAGCAAAAAGCCTCGAAATGGCATTAGATATCTGTGCTCAATATGAAAAGAAAATAGAAGTAACCGGAAGAGACACAGGAGCAACAGGTGAAGAATTTGCCAAATATATAATGGAAACACTTCAAGATCCTAATCTTGAGGATAAATGGAATAGTTATCAGAAATAGTAAACGGAATTTAATTTCTTATTTAATTGAAATATTTTTTTTATTTTTTTCTTAATTTTACAAACATAATAATTACGATTAGGATAGAAATGAAAGAGAAACATTATCAATCAATTTTAAATCAACTAGTAAGTAATATTAGTAAAAAGAAATATATTTACGGTGCTGTTTTTTATATATCATCTGGGAACGGTAATATTGAATTAATAAGTGCATCAGGAAATATGAAAGAAGACAGTCAATATTATATCGCTAGTATAAATAAGCTATTTGTTTCTTCAATTATTCTGAATTTATATACTCAAAACAAAATAAACTTGCATGATAAAATCTCAAAATATCTCTCAGAAGAAATTGTACAGGGATTACATATTTATAAAGGTAGGGATTATTCTTATGACCTTACTATTACTCATTTATTATCTCATACATCTGGGCTACCCGGTTATCTAATTGATAAACAAGCTAATGGGAAAATAGCAATGGCTGAGCTTGAAGCAGGTATTGATTAATCTTGGCCAATTAATAAAGTAATCCAAGAAATAAAGCGTATGAAAACACACTTCCAACCTGGAAAAAAAGGTAAAGCCAAATATATTGATACAAACCATCAAATTTTGAGCTTAATCATCGAAAATATTACAGGAGAACCTATAAATATTGTACTGAAAAATTTATTTAGAACCTTGAACCTAAATAAAACATATGTTTGTGAAGAAAGTATGAATCAAGATTTTATTCCTATCCGGTATAAATCGGAGGAACGATTTATCCCCCTTTTTCTTAACTCTACAAAAAATGATATCATTTCCACTGCGAAGGACCAAATGACATTTTTAAAAGCATTCTTCAGCGGTTATTTTTTCCCCAAAGAAAGACTGAAAGAATTGGAGAAGTGGAATAATATTTTCTTTCCCTTTAAATATGGTATTGGTATACAAAAATTCTATATACCTCGCATTCTTTCGCCATTTCAGGCTATTCCCGATATTATTGGTCATTGTGGTTCTACCGGCTCAGTGGCTTTTTTTGTACCCGATATTGATCTTTATATCACAGGATCTATAAATCAACAAGCAAAGCCAAATATCGCGTTTCAGACTATGATAAAAATTATTAATAAATTGAGGTAATTAAATTTTTATTAAGGAAGATGCAAAATGAATATGCAATATATCTATTAGAATAATAGTAAGAATAAGAACAAGGTATTCCAAAATGCCGAAAGCGAATGTAAACAATATAACGATTGAATATGAAACAATTGGAGACCCAATTTCAAAACCATTACTATTGATAGCAGGGTTGGGGAGTCAGTTACTTGCTTGGTCGGATGAAATTTGCGAAAATCTTGCCGAAAATGGCTTTTTTGTCATCAGATTCGACAACCGAGACATTGGTTTGTCAACAAAATTTGAAGATGCAGGTATACCAGATATGATGGAGATTAGTGCTGCTTATACTCGTGGAGAAAAACCCAAGCTTCCCTACACTTTAGAAGATATGACTGATGATGCCATTGGTGTATTGGATGCTTTGAATATTGAAAAAGCACATATTTGTGGTGCTTCTATGGGAGGAATGATCGCACAAATTATAGCATATAGACATCCTTCTCGTGTGTTATCTCTCGCAGTAATTATGAGCACTACTGGAAATCCCGAACTTCCACCTTCAAAGCCTGAAATCTTGATGCAATTCTTTGCACCTGTTCCATCCGAACGCAAGGCATATATTGATGAGATGGTCAAGCGAGATAGTTTAATTAACGGTGCATTTCCTTATGATGAGAATCAGTCAAGAGATTATAGATCAAACGAGTATGATCGGAGTTATTACCCTAATGGAATAGCACGCCAATTAGCAGCAATGGCGATTCCAGGTAATATTAAACCTTATATAACTTCAATAGCGATACCAACAATTGTTATACATGGTAGTGAAGATCCATTTAATCTTATTGAAGCGGGTAAAGATATCGCAACAAGTATACCTGGTGCAGAATTATTGATTCTGGATGGAATGGGGCATAGTCTTCCTCGTGAAGTTTTACCACGTATTATAAATGCATTAGTTAGGAATAGTAAGAAGAGTAATTAGAAAAATAATTATCAGAAATTTTCAAAACATTATCTTTATTTTTACCCATACTTCTAGCGATGCCAACTTGATTAAAATCAATTACTTTTGTGCTTAATATTTTTTAGTTACTCTTCGCCATCCGAGTTCCCATCATGTCGAAAAATCTGCCGATTAATTTTTTGAATGGATTTAATTTTACTGGATAATAATAATTTGATTGTCTGGAAAAACCCAGACAATTTATTCATGGTTTTCGAAACAAGGAGATCCTAGACCAGAAGTGTGGTTTCATGATATTTTTTATGAAGATGGCACTCCTCAATTGAAGAAGTGGAATTTATAAAATCTATAATAAAAGATTAAAATTTCAAATTAGATTCAAATTAGCTTCTTTTGATCTTTATTAAAAATTTTTGTAAAATGTTTTATTATATTTTGATTTTATTGAATTAATGCTATCAGAAGAATTTAACCAAATCAAATACAGAAAAGAAGAAAACGGGATTTTAACGGTTACTTTAAACTGGCCAGCAAAAAAGAATGCTCTTTCACCATTAGGTCTTTTAGAACTCTGGTATGCCGTAGACCACGCTGAAAAAGATAAAGAAGTTAAAGTAATGATACTAACTGGTTGTAAGGAAGCAGGAGCTTTTTCTTCGGGAGGGTATTTTTCAGAGGAGATATTGAAGGATATACCTGAAAAGTATAGAGCAGAGATAAACTTAAGAGACATGGCATCAAAAAGGTTATGTCTCAAGTTTTGGGATTTTTCAAAACCAGTAATATCCGTAATTAATGGTTTTGCAGTAGGTGGTGGATTTACACTTCCAGTAATTTGTTCAGATTTAGTTTATATGGCTGAGGACGCATGGTGGGCGTTATTCTTTGTAAAAAGAGCTGTTATACCTGATTTTGCCACTACATATCTTTTACCTTTCATGATAGGCATGATTAAAGCTAAGGAACTGTTTTATTTTGGTGATCGGATGACAGCAAAGGACGCAGAAAATTTAGGTCTTGTCAATAAAGTATTACCGAGAGATAAATTGATGCCTTATGCAAGAAACCAAGCTTTAAGACTTATTCCACCGAAGGGACCATCTCTTTCAATCAAATTAATGAAAAAAACCATACATACCTATGTTAGAGATATTTTAGAAAAACAGTTAGATTTGGAAAATAAAATGTGGACCAAGACAATTCAAAGTAGAGATTTTGGAGAATCATTAAAAGCTTTAAAGGAAAAAAGAGAACCATGTTTTATTGGAAAATAAGCTCATTATTTTTTAATAATAATAATTAATACATTCAAATTGATTTTAATTGTTTGAAAAAATCGTCTGGATCATCTATTCCAGATTTTAATAATGTATATTCTCGTTGTATTTCAAGTTCTTTGCTAATTAATTCCAAATACTCCTTGTCTAATTCATCTTGAAAGCGTAACCAACAACCCAATGCATCAGTATAATCTTGCCAACCTCCAAATACAAGTTTACTTAATATATAATCTTCTTTTGAGGTGACCCAACACTCCAATCCTCCAAAATTGATTCTAACCCTTCTCTTGAGCCCTATTGGTCCAATTTTTTTATATTTACTAAGACTTTTTTGATCAATAATATAATTATCAAATTTAATAACTTGTTGGTTATCTAAAAACTGTAATAACTTGATATCTTTGGCTAATTTTGAAGCTGAATCCCAATCTTGTATTGGATAAAATTCATTCCTTTTTAATATTTCTATATAAGTATCTATATTATGATTAACAGAATAGATATCAACTACGAAATCAATATCTTGGGTTGTTCTAGTCTCAGAATAAATGCTTACTAAAATTCCCCCAACTAAATAATATTTAATACCAAATTCTCTCTCAATTTTTTCTAAAAAATTGACAATTTGAAAAAAAGCTTTTTCATATCTTATTTCCATAATATGTTGTCTCTATTTTATTTTCTTATTGATTTTGTACATTTTTATGACGATATCTTTAATTGATTTATTCGGATATCTCTCTTTTTCAGTTTTAATGTAATTATTCAAATTAAAATTACATAGTTCAAAAAAAAGTGATATCGAAGTTTCAATTGGAATTTTTTTCATTAGTTCTATTCTTCCTTTAAAATCTCGTGCTATCTTTCTAAAGTTTTTATTTGGTTCACTTGTCATTTATTTTTCATTTAAAATTATTATTATTTCATAATAAAGGCTTCCTTAAATATTATAATAGGAAAACAGTTTATTAATATTTTAGAATCATTATCTGACTAAAAGTTCATATATAAGATATTTAAAGAGTTAATTATTAAACCAACTATAATTTAAAATAACATACTAATCCTCCAAATTTCTCTACGATAGCACCCGCCTCGGATTCTTGACTGACGATTTTAGTTTTAATCTCAAGATTTTTTGCGATTTGTAAAATTTGATGTGTTTTGTTTCTATTTTTTGGATTTTTTAGATATTCTTCAGTTAGAATAATATAATTTGGCTTAGTTAAATTAGGATTTTGTTTAATAAGTCTTAGTTCATGTTCGACTTCTCTCCATGTATAAAGAATCTTTGAGAACTTTTCATTTTTGTTAATTATCTCTGTCAGTTCTTCTAATATCAACAAACCCTCTTGATTTGAAGTTTCATCAACGATGTCTTTAAAATATTCTTGTGTTTTTAGGTAATATACATCCTTTTGAGTCTTCGCCTGATTACCTATGATCTTAGAAAAAACAACCTGTTTATCTCCTTTTTTTAATAACCATGAATGATGTTTATTAACGTGATTAAGAAACTCATCTGAATATTCTTCTTTCGGTGGGGAGAGCAGTATTACACTTCTGATACCTTC
>JAHLWP010000086.1 GCA_019057865.1 Promethearchaeota archaeon | reverse complement strand
TTAAGCTCAAAGAGCCAAGTTATTTTTGTCGGGTGAGTGTTATTTGACATTAAAGAAAAAAAAAGAAAAAATAATACTAACGTTTTAAATTCGCAGAAACCCAATCGTAATATCCTTTATCATCCAATTCTTTTGGAACTGCTTCAAAGAATTGATTTGTTATATCTTTTAAATGTTTTGCGGCGACAGGGTGAAACATCATAGCTAGATCAAGACCAACTAAAGATAATGCAAGTGCATTAATAACCTCCCAGATTGGGCCCCTATATTGTCTTAAACCCCATCCTGGGGCTGTTTTTTCACTCATCCATGCTTCCCTAGCGCCCCACGCATTTGTAGTTCCACCACTTATCGGATATGCTAAATCAGTTTCACCTAGTAATCCAGCAACTCGCATTCTTTGATAAATACTGAAACTGTATTCCATTCCGTAACCGAGTGTCGCACATTTCCCAAAAAAGGCATGAATTATGCACAAATTGTTGGGTCCATGACAATTCGGTTAGGAGGGAGTCCAAGTTCAAGAGCATCCTTGTTCATCTTGATCTGATTGTTTAAATCCAAGCTAGTCCACAATAAACAATTATGATCATATTTCACGGCTAGAGGAATTACTTCTTCCCATGTAGCCTTATCTGCTGCGGATAACATCAAGACTTCGCTTTCAGAGATAGCTGCTAATTCTGTAAACATTTCAACATCTTTCTTTTTATTTCCTGAGCAACCAATAATGACAGGAACATCGACAGCTTGAAGAATTTCTTCAAATAACTTTTTAGATTTTGAAATTGGCCAATCTAATGTTCCAGGATCGATTCCTAAAGAGTGAAATGTAATACATTCGGCACCGAATTTATCAACAGCAAATTTTGCCCAAGCAGCAGGATCTCCAAGAACATCTTTATATTCCAGTTTAATAGGTTTTGGTAAAATCATTTCAGCACCCATATCGAAAACATCATAGGTTACTAATGGGGGATTAGGATTTCTTTTATCAAGTCCTAAGAAGTTATAAAAGGGAGGGACCACTTCACCGCCAATAACAGCTTTTTTCCCATTTGAGCGGATAAATTCGACAGTTTCGATTTTTCCCGGAAATTCTACATCCAGTGAGAATTTAGTTGGAGTCCATTCTGCAATTCCTGGCAAAACTGCTTGAGCTGCGCCGGCAACCATACCTGGTAAGACCTGGAATTCTAAGTATTCAGCAAACAAATCAACATCTATAAGTTCCATAGATTCAGTATCTTTCATTAATTCTGTTAATTTTTTACTAAGTTCTTCGAAAGAAATTTTACATCACAATGATTAATTTTTTGATATTTTGTTAGATAGGAAATTATTAAATAGAATATAAAATTGACTGTTAGAAATCGATCAGTTTACAACGATTTTGCTCATTTCTATCAAAATTGAAAATTTCGTGTGTGATAAATTTTAGAAAATGAAAATCCATTAAATATCATTGATGTCGGATTTAGTCTATTTAAAATTTTTTACAACTTCCCCTTTTAAATAAAGCGCATTTAATAAAAAAAGAGGAGATATAAAATTGTAACTTATTTAACTCTCTTCATTTTTCTTTTATATAATACAATTATTAAACCTAAGGCAAAAATTAATGAGAAAATAAGAATTGGTAGTTGATATCCAGGAATTTGGGGAAGATAATACCGTGTTAAATCCTTTGTACTAGTTAGAGTAAAAGTATCAGGCCCTCCACTGATTAAAATAATTTCAATATAATAAATCTTTTCTACTGGAGCGGTAAAATTTATATAAGGATTATCATCCAAACTATAAGCCACACTTACGCTAAGAATTTTATCACTAAGAGTATTATCATTTCTTACATAGGAATTAGTTGGTCTTTTATTAAATAGAAAAAGAGTGAAATTTCCGCTTCCTACATGGGTTACATTTAGCTCAATATTTTCACCTACATCTAAATCGACTAAAAAGAAAACATAATTACCATTTTTTACATTATCTACGTATGTGAACGCCAATATATTAGTAATTGGAAATGATAATAGAAAAATTGAGCCTAGTAGAAAAAATTTTTTATAGTTCATACACGGATATACCTATCTTTTATTGAAATAGATATTAAATATAACATTTTATAATTATTTATTTTTTATAATCTTAATTTAAAAAGAATTAAAGCCCAATTTATACAAATTAAATTTAGAAATTTTTTTCAATTATCGTTATATTTTAAAATTTGTAGTTAAAAGATATAGTTGAAATATTTATGGGAAATTTATTTTTAACGGATTTAGATTTTGAGAAATATCATGGATTAGGAAATGATTATATAATTCTAAATGATATTAAATGGAATATTCCTGAGAAAAAGAAATCAGAATTAGCAATTAAATTATGTAAATTACATTTTTCAATTGGCGCAGATGGTCTTATTTATGTTTGTGATTCGAAAAGTGCAGATATTAGAATGCGAATTTTTAATAATGATGGATTAGAAGCAGAGATGTGTGGAAATGGAATTAGATGTTTTTCAAAATACATTTATGAAAATAATATTGTAAAAAAAGATCAGATTAATATTGAAACTCTTAAGGGTATAATAATTGCTAAGCTTAATATTTCAAACAAAAAAGTAAAAAGTGTACAAATTGATATGGGCTCTCCTATTTTAGACTGTGAAAAAATCCCTGTTATCTCAGAGGATGATATATATAAATGTATTAATGAGCCAATTGTGATTTTAGATAAAATTCTTAATTTTACAGCAGTCTCAATGGGGAATCCTCATGCGGTTGTGTTTGTTAATGAGCAATTAGATGACAATAAATTAAATAAGTATGGATCAGTACTAGAATCCCATGAATGTTTTCCAAATAAGGTAAATGTTGAGTTTGTTAAAGTCTTATCTAAACATGAAGCAACTTTAAGGGTATTTGAAAGAGGAGTAGGGATAACGAATTCATGTGGAACAGGAACATGTGCTGCTGTAGTAGCAGGATCTATCTTAGGGCTTTTTGAGAAAAAAGTTCCCATAATTGTTCATAATGATGGAGGAGATTTAATAATAACTTATGATGGGAAAAAAGTATTCATGGAAGGCCCTATTAAGAAGGTTTTCAAAGGTGTAATTGAAAAAATTGAATTATAAACATTATTTAACACTTGTAAGAATTAGTTTAAATGGTATTAGAATTCTGAGGTATTGAAAAAATGGAGTATAAAGAATGGTTAAAATACAAGGATTTAGAATATCGAGATGGAATATTATATTTTGAGAATGTTAATACATTAGATTTAGCTAAAAAATATGGAACTCCTTGTTATATTATTAATGAAAATATGATTCGAAAAAGATATAATGAATTAAAAAGCGTTATTGATTCCGAATATAAAAAAAATGACATACACTTTGCTGTTAAGGCAAATTCAAATATTTCAATTTTAAAAATACTTAATTCTGAGGGATCACATTTCGATTGTACGTCACAAGGAGAAGTTTACACATGTCTTAAAGCAGGGATTTCTCCAGAGAAAATCATTTATACAGGAAACATGTTTACCAATGAAGACTTCGAATTTGCTATTAAAAATGATGTTGTTGTAAATTTAGATAGTCTTAGTCAATTAGAAAGGTTAGAAAGAGCATATAATAAATTAAAAAAAGAAAAAAAACCAGTATCTTTTAGAATAAATCCTGAATTTGGAGCCGGACATCATATTCATGATATTACTGCTGGAAAAGATATTAAGTTTGGAATCTTAGAAGATCAAGTTATTGAAGCATATAAGAAAGCAAGAAAATTGGGCTTTAAGGATTTTGGTATCCACCAACATATTGGGTCTGGGATAAATAATCCTTATGATTTTGAAAGAGCTACTAAGAAATTTCTATCAATTATCAAAAAAATTATTGACTCACTTAATATAAAGTTTAAGTTTATAGATTTTGGAGGAGGTTTGGGAATTCCTTACCGTCCAGAAGAAGGCCCTTTAGATTTAGATCTTTACAAAGAAATAGTAATTAAACCATTTAAAGAATTAGTTAACACTGAAGATATTGAAGAGCCAGTATTTAAAATTGAACCAGGACGATATTTAACTGCTGAGTCAAGCATTATTTTAACTCAAATAAACACAATAAAAGATAACGGATATAAATTATTTGCTGGGATAAATGCTGGATTTAACACTTTAATAAGACCGACGTTGTATGGTTCCTATCACCATATAATCGTTTGCCACAAAAAAGAAAAAGAAAAAAAATTAAAATATGATATCGCAGGACCTATATGTGAATCTGGAGATATTCTAGGTAAAGATAGAGA
>JAHLWP010000039.1 GCA_019057865.1 Promethearchaeota archaeon | reverse complement strand
GACTTTGTTCGAAATAAAATTTAGGAATTTTTCTCAAATATATTTAAAAATATTACAGTATCAAAGGATTTAGAAGTCTGAATCCTAACGAACTATGACTTATTCTATTTATTTCTATACCTTAATTAATATTTTGAAATATTATATTTATAAAATATAAATATAAAATTATTTACCGCTAAATTTATTAGAAAGAAGTGATTATATTTATATATGCATGCAAACAATATATCTCCATATTCAGTTAAGACATCTGGAATTAAATCACTTCTTTCCAACCATTATATGCTCGCATTTTTTAAAAAGTTTTGTGATGCAGTTGTTTCTCGCATGTGGAAATTCAAAAGAGCTAAAAACGCAAGATATGAGGATCAAGACTTTTTAAAGGTGTTTTTCTTCTCCGAAATTATCGGTAGATCGATTCATGATACCAGTGAAATGCTCAACGAGTATCTACTAAAGAATAAAAAAGGAAGACGCAAATTATTCTCTGATGGGAGAAGAAAACGCGTCATTCCGCATCAAACCGAAGTAAACAAGTATCTCCATAGGATTGGATTAAATAAAGCACGCAATATTTTGCGAACATGCTTGGATTTTCAACTAACGGAAGCTTTGAAACTTGGACTCATCTCGAGAAAGGTCAACATCCTCATTGACTTCACGGAACACCCCTATTATGGTAAGCGTGAGGATAAAATGATAAAGGGTACCAATCGGCAAAAAGGAACGAAGAAAATGAGGCATTATCTTGGTTTCTCGATTTTGTCGAAGAATGTCCATCTTTATGCGGGATTGGAGCACGTGGCTAACGGGCAGTCTAAAATACCCATAATCCTCGAATTCCTTGATCACCTACTCGATCTCAGATTTGAGTTGAGCTACGTATTAATGGATCGAGAGTTTTATAGAGCGGTGCTCTTACATGAGATAAAGGCCAAGAATGGTAATGTCTTAATTCCAACCAAAGAATATAAAAAGGTTCGGGGGATGATTGAAGCCTACATAAAGGGAGAAGGAAATCGGGTACGGAGATACACGTTCTCAAGTGCCACCGAAGCAAAACATCGATTTTTTCAACATGTTTACCTGATAATAAAAGCAAAACGCAGTTTCACTCTTCAGGGCGTGAAACGAGACTATCGAATGGGGAAAATATCTTTAGACGATGCCCGGAAGCGGGTGTTTGCCATCATGACTACTGAGAAACCTAAAGGAAAGACAAGTTCTTGGGCGTCCCGCACTTCATTATTTTATCGACGACGATGGTTGATCGAAACGGGATTCAGCGACTTAAATCGGATCAATCGTCGATGGAAATCGAATCACGATAACGTGCGATATCTTGACATGCTGGCAAGACTGCTGCTTTATAATTCGTGGAAAATGAACAAAAAATTGATCAAAAATGCCGGAACGCGGGAGAGAAAAAGGAGAAAATGGAGTTTAGTTCAAAATCAGGATTACTTGAAGCAGCTATTTCTAACAAGGGAGAAAAAATCACGGGGGGTGATTGGTTAAATTTAAAATAATGTCGGCTCTCCGAACACGGAAAATAATAGAAAAAAAAATAAATACTTAAATACTAAATATTAAAAAAAGAAAAAAATAATTATTTTAAGGTTTTTTAATTGCTTTAACCTTTACACTTTGTGTTGAAGCCAATACACTTTTTATATCTTCAAGAGTGAAGCTACTTTTTTCAATCTTTTCAAGTGTATCTGGATCTTCCTCTATAGCTGCTTCTGGAAAAGTGTTTTCTTCAATCACACTAATGTCCTTAAATCCTGCATTCGCAATTTTTTGTAAATAGTCTTCTTTTAAAATTGCTCCTGCAATACAACCTGCATAAGCATCAGGATTATTCCTAAGAGATTCAGGTATTTCTTTAGTTAGAACAATATCCGAAATTAATACCCTCCCATTTGGCTTTAGTACTCTATATGCTTCTTGAAAAACTTTATCTTTATCAGTTGATAGATTAATTACGCAATTTGAGATAATCACATCAACATAATTGTCTGCAACTGGCAAATTTTCAATTTCTCCAAGTCTAAATTCTACATTTTCATAATTTCTCTTTAAAGCATTTTCTCGTGCTACATCAATCATGTCTGGAGTCATATCTACGCCAATGACTTTTCCTTCTCCTCCAACCTTATTAGCTGCTAAAAAACAATCAATACCTCCTCCAGATCCAAGATCAAGGACCGTTTCGCCTTTTTTTAAATCTGCTGAAGCCGTAGGATTACCACATCCTAAACCTAAATCTGCACCTTCAGGAATACTTTCAATATCTTCTAATGTGTACCCAATCCCAGAACTACAACTACAGGAAGTATTTGTAGTTTTTGGAGTTATTTCTATTCTTGAAGTATTCGTAGTTTTTGGAGTTAATTCTAATCTTGGGGCTTCGGACGGACCACAACAACTTGCTGATTTTGCAACTTTGCCATATCGATCTCTTACAATCTTTTTTATTTCATGGTCTTCCATTTATTATTTCACGTTTTTAGAATTATTGAGGTTTATCTATTATATTTAAAATTTTTATTTGTTTATATATTAATAATTAACATCAATATATAAAGGTTCCGGATATTTAGGATCCGAATAATAAAATCAAAATTTTCTCCTTGAAAATAAGTAAATTATTTAACACTCATCTTGTTCGCCTAATTCAAAAGAATCAGATAATTTTTTTAATAATGTCGTTAATTGTTCAATTTCTTCTGGTTTTATACCCTCGCAACAGTTTTTTAAAATAGAATCGATAGGAGGAGTAACTTTCTTTAGAGTCTTTCCCTTATCAGTAAGTACTACCAAAAGACTTCTCCTATCATTCGGATTCATTTCACGAACAACCAAATCTTTTTTTTCCATAGTATCTATAACTCCAGTAATAGTTGATGAAGAACAACAACATGCAGTTGCTAGAGCCTTAAAAGGCTTACTATCTGATTTCCATAACTGTTGCAAAATGGAATATTGAGATGATGTTAGATTTTCCTCTTGAATTATACCACGTTGTAATTTTTCGTACTTTTTATTGATTTTATAAATTAATTGAAAGATTTCTGAAAAATTATACACTTTAAATCTATTATTGGTAGTTTCAGCTTTTTTTTCAGACATTAGTTATAATCCGAATTGTTAGGGTTTTAATTATTTATATCCTTAATATATTAATTTTCTTCATTATTTATTATTTTTTCGCTAAGAATCCATAACTTTGATTTAAAATAAGTTTCAAATTAAAAATCCAAAATTATGAAATTAAGATTTTATCTATTTTTCATTTCTATAGATAATAGAAAAAAATAATTTTAGAAAATAATATTATTTAGGGTTTTCATTTCTTACTATTGTTGCAGCACCCATTCCTAAACCTACGCACATAGAAGATATAGCATATTCATTGCCGGTTTGCTCTAATTGATGTAGATTGGTCCCGATTAATCTCATACCTGTTGCTCCAGTTGGATGTCCTAATGCTAGTGCTCCGCCCCATACATTAAAACGGGGATCTTTCCAATCTAGACCAAGTTCATAACAACTTGCGTAAACTACTGGGCTGAATGCCTCATTAATTTCTATGAAAGCCATATCATCCAAGGTCATATTTGCCCTCTCTAAAGCCATAGGGATTGATTCGATGGGTCCTGTGAGCATTAAAATAGGATCTGTTCCAACTACAGCAAAATTTACTATTGTTGCCCTAATTTTAAATCCATATTCTTCAGCCAATTGACGTGTCATCCACAATTGTGCTGCGGCGCCATCGCTTGTAGGACAACTATTGCCTGCGGTTAAAAAAGCCTTGCTTTTCCTCCCTATTATCGTTCTCAAAGTAGCTAGTCTTTCCGTTGATGTATTTGGTCGAGGGGCTTCATCTTTTTCTGTTAAGACTGAAAGACTCGTATCTTTGGCAACTTGGTGATTATCATCTAAAATAGGTTTACCATTCTCATCTAACTTTGGACACCAAATTGGTTCAATCTCTTTTCCTCTTTCATCCCAAGTTGAGCAAGCTTTATGATGGGAATGAAATGAGAGCCCATCCATTTCTAGTCTAAATTCTTCGAGGGTTTTTCCAGATTTTTGCATCCAATGTAAACCCATAACGTGGGCAGAATTAATTTGCCCCGCAAATGATGTCTTGTGTTCTTTTAATTTTTGAGCCACGTCAGGATGCGTCATTATCTTTCCATTTGGTGCTATCATTACTTGCTTATTTTGTTCTTTATCAAAAATATACGAGTCAGCCATTATTGGATATCTATTTTGAACTTCAACTCCACCGCAGATAACACAATCATGTATTCCTGATGCTATATCTTGCCATGCGCTCATAACTACCTGAGCTCCACTAGCACATTGGCGGTTTATAGACATTCCAGGCACACTTACTGGTAAGTGAGCAGCCAAAGCAGCAGTTCTTCCTATATCCAAAGCACAATCACCAATTTGACTATTACATGAAACGATAGAATCGCCTATTATGTTTTGATCAATTTCTATACGATTTAATATTGTTTCATAGCAATGCACCACTAGATCATCTCCTCTATGGAGCCCTACAGTTCCATTTCTCCTTCCCACTGGTGTTCTCACATAATCAACCAACACGGGTTCTCGTTTAGGATCCTTGAAATACTTCTCATACATATTTACTGGTTCTGCCATATATATTCACATTTTATAAAATTTTATAGAATCAAATGTATTTTGATTAATTAATTTTATTTTAGAGTCTATTTTTTGAATACTTACTATTTCCATAAAAGTAAAAAGAATAAATGCTTTCCTAAATAGTTTTTAATAATAGAAATTCGTTATTTATGAGGATTATTATGTTAAAAGGTATTCATTTTCTTCTAACCTATTCTTGTAATTATACTTGTGATCATTGTTTTTTATATTGTAGTCCTGAATCAAAAGGGACTTTTACATTAAAACAGATTAAACAAGTTCTTGATGAAGCAGTGAAGATTGGAACAGTGGAATGGACATATTGGGA
Organism: Promethearchaeota archaeon; assembly: GCA_019057865.1. Classification (GTDB taxonomy): domain Archaea; phylum Asgardarchaeota; class Lokiarchaeia; order Sigyniarchaeales; family SOKP01; genus Loki-b32. The sequence continues at coordinate 32,573 of JAHLWP010000039.1, read as the reverse complement.
AGGTGGTGAACCATTTCTTTTTTATCCAATCATGCTTGAAGGAATGAAACTTGCTAAAGAAAGGGGATTTAAGAATGGAATTGTTACTAATTCATATTGGGCGACAAACACAGAGAATGCCGAACTCTGGCTTAAACCTATTACTGAATTAGGCATAGCAGATTTTAGTGTAAGTGATGATACATTTCATTTTGAAGATGAAACAGAAAATTTAGCAAAAATAGCACGAAAAGCAGCAAATAATTTGAATTTGCCTGCAGATTCTATTACTATTGATGAGCCTACGATTAAGGAGGGTTTTGATAAAGATCAAGAAAAGGGAGAGCCCGTGATTGGAGGAGGAGCAATGTTTAGAGGAAGAGCTGTTGAAACTTTAATTGAAGGATTACCCCAAAGACCTTGGACGGAAATGGTTGAATGCACTTATGAAGACTTAGAAGGCCTTGGAAGAATTCATATAGATCCCTTTGGTAATGCTCATATATGTCAAGGTTTAAGTATTGGAAACTTTTGGGAAACTCCACTTTCAGAATTAATCAAGAATTATAAACCAGAAACTCATCCTATTTGTGGACCTTTACTTAGAGGAGGTCCTGTTGAATTAGTAAGAGAATACAATATTGAACATGAAAACACCTATGTAGATGAGTGCCATCTCTGTTATATGGCACGATTAGCTCTATTAGATAAATTTCCTCAGTATCTTGGACCAAAACAAGTGTATGGATTAGAAGAATAGAGGCTAACAATTGAAAGAGTTTTATATTAAAATCTCAAAATTTTTAGCATACATTTTGAGACATGATCCGGAAAAATTCCATTTACAGCTTGATTTAGAAGGTTATGCTGATTTAAATGCTGTTTTGAAAATTCTAAACTCTAGATACCAAGATAAAGAAATTACAGAAGAATTAATTGAAAAAATTATACTTGAATCTGATAAGAGAAGGTTTGAAATAGTTGAGAATAAGATTAGAGCATTTTATGGTCATAGCCTAAAAAAGAAAATTAAAATGAAGGAAGCAGAAATTTTACCTCCTTTTTTATTTCATGGGACTACTAAAAAAGCATATGAAAGAATAATTAAGGAAGGGTTAAAAAGTGAGAATCGCCAATATGTTCATTTATCAGGCAATGTCGAAGATGCTATATTAGTAGGAAAGCGTAGGACGAATGATCCGATAATTCTTAAAATAAATACTGAAACTGCTAGAAAAGAGGGAATGATTTTTTATGAATCTGGAGATTTATATTTGACAGATTTTATTCCTCCTAATTTTATAAGCAAATTAGAAAAAGGAGAAAACTAATGAATTTTAAGCTTAAGTTTTTATGTAAATTGCTGGTTTATAGGGTACAGCTTTTCCGGCACGAGTATTTGGATCATATTCTGAATTGATAATTATTGTATTATTGATTCTCTTTTCAATATGGTTTTTGTATTCTTCTAGAATTTCATTCTCATTAAAGTTAAATTGTTCTTTTTCCCAAATTCTATTTTTGATTTGGTTCTTAACGTAAGAAATTAGATCTTTATTTTTTATTAGCTCTTTATTTTTTTTACATTCAGCCAATATTTCATTGAAATTCCCTTTCTCTGAAAAGATTATGTCTGAGATGGCAATTTTCCACTTAGGAGCCGTATATAAATAAATATCATTTGAAACTCCAGATTTTACTATTTTCTTAATATTTGAGATATCATCTATAACAGTTGCTATGTAGTCATACTCTTTTTCCAGTTTATCATTAATAAGGTAACTGTGAAAATCACCCCAAATCGTCTCTGATATAAATCCTTTATTTCCCATCAATTGCCATAGTTCTTCACATAGATGGGGCATAGTTAAAGAGAGAATTTGAATCCAATCAGGAAAAATGATTTTGAATACTATTTTAATATCATCTGGGTCCTCACAATATCTAATATAATCTTGTAGCAGGTTAAAAACCTCGTAGAATGATAATTGTAGATATTTTCTTAAATTCAATTTTTCTAACCCATCTACTGCTTCGATAAATTTTCTGAGACATTTTGATAAGATTACTTTTGAATATTTAGATTGAATATTTTCGATTTTTCCTTCAATATCTCTTATCTTTTCTATATTTTCAACTATAAATTTATAAAATCGGTTTATATGATTTCTTACTGTTTGAATCTGTTTCTCTCTCCAATCCATATTTATTCCAAAATCAGCGTTATGAGAGATATAGAACCTAAATAAATCTGCAGAATAGTTTGATTGAATAGAACCCAATGGAATGATATTTCCTTTCGACTTTCCCATTTTCTGACCTTCTATAATCACAGGTTCGATTAGCGAAACAATTTTTGGCCAATGTTTTTTTGGAAAGATGGCGACATGATGAAAAATATAAAAACTCAAATGATTCGATATATGCATTATAGCAGTATGTCGATGATCTACAGGATACCAATAAAAAAATTCATCTTGCATTTGTTTCAATAGCCTAGAATCGATTTTCGTCTTTTTTGATATGTCTGAGAGTTCCCCTTTCTCCAAGAAAACAAAATCAAAAAATTCTGGTATTAACTGCTCAGGTGTAATATTATGCTTTTTCAGCAAATATGATATTGTATAGAAACTCATATATATTGTAGAATCGCTTAAAGATTCTATAATCCATTCTTTGTTAAATGGAAGTTTAGTTCCTAAACCTCTCTTTCTAGCACAAGGTCTTTTCTCTAACCAATGAAATACATTTTCTAAATTCATTCTATACTTTTTAGGTGCAATAACCATCTCGTTTAAGCAATCAAATGCTTTCTGCTTCCAATCTCCGGCATTGAAATTCAAAAACCATTGATCCTTCAAAATTGAGACAATTATCTGTTCTCCACATCTACATTTAAGATCTTTAGTAATTGGAATGTACAATTTTTCTGCCTTATTAGTCTCAATTAGATCGTCAATTACTTCCGTTACTACTTCAAATACTTTCTTTCCTTCATATTTGTCACATTTATCATTTAAAATACCATTATAGAATTCATGTTTATAATTTTCTGAAGTTGCATTATCTAATTGCTCTATATCTTTTTGTGATTGAACTTTAAATTTTTCGCAATAGATTTTTGCAGGAATATCATCAAATCCGACTAGATCTATAATTTGAATTGGAACTATACCATCTATTTCTTCCTTATTTAGATTAAATTCTTTAATTATTGCATCATTTTTTTGTAAATCAATTAAGGCAATATAATCATAGGGAGCATGAGCAGGTACAGAGTATACTACTCCGGTAGCTACTGATGTATCTACAAAATTTCCTGGTAAAACTGAAAGGTCTTTTTTTCCATATACGTTTTTTGCTTTTTTGCCAATTAGTTCCTCTCCTTTTATTTTCTCCAATATATTCACATTTTTATTTTGATTTTTCAATAGATCTGTTGCCTCTTCAGATATTATCCAACTCTCTCCATTTACTTTTGCATAGACATATTTTCCATTTGGATTTATCCATAAATTAGTTGCACCATAAATTGTCTCTGGTCTTAATGTAGCAGGAACTAAATAAGCATCGTTAAAAGGAAATTTTATACATATGTATTCATTAATATCTAAATTAAGTTCGTCTCCTCTTGCAATATCATCTTCACCTACTGCATTTTCACATCGTGGGCAATAAAGGATTGGATATTCACCTTTTTCCAAGTATCCTAGTTCAGATAATTGATAGTATTGCCATTCTATGAATTTATTATATAATTTGTCTCCTGTAGTAAATTCTCTTCTCCAATCTATACTCATTCCAATTGATTTAAAATCAATCTTCATTGTATTAGAAAAATATCTTACCACATTCCAAGGATCTACAAAACTTTTTACAATTTGCCCTATCTTCTTTTGATCTTTAGTGTGTAATGACACATAATCTTTCATTCTTACAATTGTTTCTTGATCGTTTCTTTCGATAGAAGAAGATATTGCTAAAACAGGAGTCCCTGTAATATGAAAAGCCATAGGATATAAAACATTATAGCCTTTAACTCGATAATATCTAGCAAATATATCACCATTTACAAAACTCCTTCCATGGCCAATATGTAAGGTACCAGAAGCATATGGATAAGGTGATGTGAAAAATATCTTTTTCTTATCTGGATCAGGATTAGCTTCAAAAACTTTTGCTTTTTCCCATTTATCTTGCCATTTCTTTTCTATTTGTTCTGGGTTGTACATAATTTTAAATACTTCCTAAATACTTGATTATCTTAATTTTATATTTTGATCTCAATAGAACAATCACCCATTTTTAACCTTTTTTTATAAAAATTACACACCAAGCAAACAAATCCGTGAAAAATCTATAAGAAAAAGATTAAGTGGATTTGTTTTGCTCATAATAATAAAACTGCTAAGAGTAAATCATCTAAGGATAAAATCCCTTTGGACAATGTTCTTAATGCAGAATTATTAGAGATCATTAATATTGAAATCTTATCTTTTATGTCTTATAAATTTTTTCTTAAAGCACATTAATGAAGTAGTGAATAATTAATTTTTCAGTATAAGATATAATCAATTATAAAATTCAAAAGTTTTAAATAATGGTATGTAATTATATTTAATTATAGATAATATTTTATAATTAAATACAACTTGACGAAATATGAATAATAATTGGGAAATTGGCACAGAGGCTAAGGAATTAGATAGTAAACATATTTCAGAAAGAATAAGAGTAGAAAAGAGTATTTTTAAAAAAGTAGTTGGAGCTACCTTGATCTATTTTATAACCATGATAATTTTCAGTATCTTCTTATAAGGTTATAAAGGTATGGATCTAATTTTATATATAATTTTATTAGCGTTTCTTTTTGAATCTATGGATTCTATGGCTGGTATGGGTTTCGGAACTGCATTATCACCATTATTATTCTTATTTAATTATACTCCACTTCAAGTTGTTCCAGCTATTTTAATTTCAGAAGCAATAACAGGGTTTATTGATACATTTTTTGATCATGAATTTAAAAATGTTCGTTATTCTTTCCATCCTTTAAATGATGCCACAAAAATTTCTCTGATGATTGCTTTTTTTGGTTGTTTAGCTATATTTACATCAGTTCTTCTTGGTTATTTTGTAATTAAATTCCCTGATTTGTTGATAAAAATATATGTAGCAATCTTAGTTATTTTTATGGGTATTTCGGGATTTATTAGAATAAAACTAAGTAAAACGGAACAATCTAAAAAACGCCTGAAAATGCTAATAGGCTTTTCTGCATTAGCAGGTTTTAATAAAGGGATTGGAGGAGGGGGATATGGTCCAGTTATTACAATGGGTCAACTATTTTCGGGGGTTTATGAAAAAAGTGCAACCGCAATAGTATCTTTTGCAGAATCTATTGTTTCAATTGTAGGTATTATAACGTTTTTTCTTATAAGTTTTGCTGGTATCGAAGTAGATCTCGTACTTCTTCCATCATTATTTACAGGAGGATTTTTTGCGGCACTTATTGCCCCTTATTTAGTAAGAGTTCTTCCTAATAAAATTTGGAAGTACTTTATACCTATATACGCTATTGGTATTGGATTATTTTCATTAATAAAGTTATTTATTTTTTAGATTTTTTTATTTACTTCAATTTTGAAGGCAGTGATTTCCAATTATGTTAATTATTCAGTATTAGATTTATTAAAACGATAAGAATTAGATTAATAAAAAAGCTAAGACAATAAATTATAAAAAATTATTTCGATTTATATGGCAGAAATTGAAAAAGAAATTGAAGAAATTGTAAATCGAGAGACAAAAGCATGGGATACACAAGATGTTGACTTATTAATGACTATTTTTCATCCAGATATAGTTTGGCCATTCCCAAAAACATCTCACTCTCACGATCCAATGGAATGGTATTTTGAATTAGGGAGATATGATTATGAGAGATGGAAAAAGGGGTGGAAGACTCTATTTGATACCCATAAGCTAGTTCATAATAAAAGAGAAATTAAGAAAATTGAAATCTCTAAAGAAGGGGATGGCGCATTTGCAGTTGTTGATATTGATTCACTCTGGATAGATTCTGAAGGAAATAAAAACCATTGGAAAGGTCGTGTGTGTAAGGTTTATACAAGAATGTCTAATAATGAATGGAAATTAATTATGCACACCGGAGCTTTAGATTATTTTTAACAACTCTTTTTTTCCCATAATATCAAAAAAGTCAAAAGTTTATTACACTTGGATTCTTTCATTAATTAATTCTTTTAGTATTAAAACTTTAAGAATTAATTTCGAAAAAAAAATTTGGTTATAAAATTGGTCAAAGGAACAGTAAAATGGTTTAATAGCCGTAAAGGTTATGGATTTATAAATTCTGAAGAAGGAAATGATGTATTTGTTCATTACAGTGCTTTAGCTGGAGGAGAAGATGAATATTTAACTTTGAATGAGTTGGACAAAGTTGAATTTGATGTTATTCAAGGTAACAAAGGGCCTCAGGCAAGTAATGTTGTTGTTATTGAAAAAGCACCTCAAAGTGCATATAAAAGTGGATTTCGGATTTAATTTTAGGAATTACTATAAATCTACAAAAGAAATAATTTCGTATAAGTATTAAATAATAATTAGTAAAAATCTTTTTTTGCGATTGTTATCGAACCTTATCTTTTTTTTTTAATTAATATTTTAAAAATCATTATTTTTATAAAAATAAGTATACTCTATACTATACTTTTTTGCTTCTCCACATTTTTCTTTAAAAGAATAATGGATTCTTCTCTTGCCTTTAATATGGTTCTCTCAGTAATTCCTTCTATTTCCTTAGATGATAGAACATATTCCTTTAATGCTTTTTTATACAATAAATACTCATCTTTTCTGCTGATAAACGGATCTACTTTTTCTGTGTAAATAAATTCCTCGATAGATGTATTTTTCCCGTTGCTATTACCTTCTGTTAGATCAAAACGATGATCATTATATACCAAAAAACAGTGAGCCATAGGTACATAAGGTAAATTATATTTTTTTAGAATTTCATTTGCACCAGTAGAGATTTCTTCTGTAAATTTATAGACACCTACATGTTTATGTAGTGGTATATTAAGTTCTTCCGCAAGACCAGCTATTACCGCATGTTTGGTTGTGCACGTACCCATATTTTCCTTAAAAAATATCATTTTATCATCAACATTGGTATTATACCCATACTCACTATGATGTACATAATCGCAGGCTTCTCTAAATGATTTAATACCTAGCTCTAAAAACTTTTTTGATAATTTTCCAACAGGTTTGATCTCTACATCAGGTAATTTATCATATGAATCCATAATAAATCCAAATATCTCCATTTTAAAAGTTTTATCCTAATTATTTAAAATAATATTGAAAAAAAAGTTATTTTTCACTCACATGTAGAAATCTGGGTAAATTTATTTTTATGTTTTAATTAAGAGTAAATTATGAATTTTGAAAATTTAATATATGAAGTGAAGGATAAAACAGCGTTTATAACGCTTAATCGTCCCGAAGTTAAGAATGCGTTAAGCATGAAACTCTCTGATGAGATAGTTTCAGCAATAGAAATTGTCAGAAGATCTAAAAATCTTAAATTTTTAGTTATAAAGGGAGCAGGGAATAATTTCTGTGTTGGTGACGATATTAGTGAAATGATGAGGTGGGGTGATGCAAACGATATTACTAGACGTGCAAGGTATTATCAAAATATGGCTAATCAACTTGAAGAGTTAGATAAAATTACAATTGCTGCAGTAGACGGATATGCGGTCGGTGGTGGTTTAGAAATAACCATGGCGTGTGATTTTGTTATCGCTACTGAACGCTCAAAATGGGGTATGCCTGAAGTAGATGTTGGAATAACACCTGGATGGGGGGGTACGACACGATTGGCTCGACTAATTGGTCGAAGGAGGGCGAAAGAAATAAATCTTCTTGGTGCACTTCATTCTGGTAGAAAAGCCGTCGAATGGAATTTATGGAATAGATTAGTTCCTGATGACCAACTCGATAATGAGGTGGAAAAGTTATTGGAAGTACTTAAATCTAAAAACCAGCAAGGCATGCGTCAGCTTAAATTTATAATTAACCGTGGAGTTGAATGCGACTTGTATACTGCTCAAGGTTTTGAAGTTTTATCAGCTGGCTTGACTGGAGCTGTTAATGGAATGTGGAAAATAAAAGACGCTGATCAAGGAAAGGGTGTTATCGGATTTATTCGCAAAGATGGCTTGTGGCAGACTAGAAGACGATTGGCAAAAGACTTTTGGGTTGATTAAACAAAAGAAAATATATTTATAAATGAAGTTAGTAAAGAGCTTGGGCAACATGAGAGTGCCAAATTCGTTGGCATAGCAGGAGGCAAATTTCTCTATATCACTGTTTTTTTAAGGAATATATCGGACTTCAAGAATATGAATGTTGGGTAGATCAATTACATAGAACAACATGAAAAAATTAGATTAGATTACATTCCCAAATCTCAACCAAATAGAAAAAAATATTGTTTATTTTTTTCCTTCTCGAATTTTTTTTGAGAAATAAATAAATTAATGAGAAAAGTAAATTTAATAATAAAGATTTTTCGAGGGCTATGGCTCTACTCAAAAGATCTATTATACTAAAATGTCAAAACTCCATTTCTTTCGAAATGCTGAAAGGAATAAAATTTAAACTTCTATGAAAATATAAATTCATTGTAAAATAATGAATATTATTTACTCACCATAAAAGGGAAAATTTCTATGTCAAGAAGAGATATTGCATGGTATGAAAATGACATGCTTAAAAGTCTGTATATTAAAGCAGGCAGCAATGCTTTTAGGGGTTACCATTCACCTATTATAAGTCCAAAAACTACTTTCGTTGGAACTAATAGTTTAAACGATTTTATTAATCACATTTCTGCGTATTTATCTGATGATGAGAAGCGTGTGTTAATCGTCGTTGATAAAGATTTGCGAAGACTCGGAGAAAGGGTTGCCGATAGAATGGGTCAAAGAGGTATTGATAGTAAATTTTATGATAATGTCCTTCCTGATGCGCCTAGAAATACGATACTTGAGGGCGCAAAAATTTGTGAAGAATATGATCCTAAAATAATTCTAGCCGTAGGAGGTGGATCTGCCATGGATACTGCGAAGTTAATTCTATTATTTTATGAAAAACCAGAGATTAATATCAATAATATGAGTGCTCCTTATTATGCAGGTCTTCGGAAAAAAGTTAAAATTCTAGCAGCGATACCAACAACTTCTGGAACAGGTGCAGAAACCACGTTTATAGCAGTTGTAACGGATACAGATAGAGATCCACCTAAGAAGACGGAGGTTGTTTTATATGAATTTTGCCCTGATTTTGTGGTACTCCATCCTGATTTTGTAAAAACAATGCCACCAACCTTAACCATGGGTACTGGCATGGATGCACTTGCTCACTCTATGGGATCGTACATGCTTACAATGAGTACATTGTTTACTGATATGCATAACTTGAAAGCAATAGAGCTTATTTTAGACTATTTACCTCGTTCGGTGAAACGAGGAAATGATATGGAAGCTCGTGAAAAAATGCAGATGGCAGCATATATCGCAGGAATAGGTTTTGGAAATATTTCTGGAGGTATAGAACATTCTTTAGGACACTCATTTGGAGCACTATTTCATGTTCATCATGGCATCTGTGTAGGAGTATTTTTATGTGCTTCTATTGCTTTTCAGTCAAAGGTTACCAACCGATTTTATGAGCTTGCAAAACTTTTTAAAATCGATGTAGAAGACCGTCCTAGAGATGAGATTTTAAAGGAATTATTAGTTGGTTTAAGAACATTTATGAGTAACGTAAATTGTCCCTTATCTATTTTGGAGATTGAAAGCCCTAAAATCTCAAAAGAGGAATATATGGCGCAAATGGATCAAATGGTCGATTTTGCTTTCAATGATTATTGTACACTCTCCTCTACTCGAAAGATCAGTGAATTACAATATAGAAAGATATTGGAAATTACTTATGAAAATAAATTAGAAGATTTAATGAATTTGTATTATTCTTAGGAGGAAATAAAAATGGAAAAATTAAATGGTTATAACGGTAAAATTGCGTATATTGATTTAGATTCAATGAAAATAGAAGTAAAGGATCTTGACCATAAAATTGCCGAAGATTATCTGGGAGGAGCAGGACTTTCAGCAAAACTTACATATGATTTGCTTTCGGATAGTGATTTTCAAACCTTACAAAAAGACCCTTTCTCAAGTATTAATCCCTTAATTTTCGCTACGGGTCCATTAACAGGAACAATGACACCTTCTAGTAGTAGATATTGTGTTACAGGGATTTCACCTCTTACTGGAATTTGGGGTGAATCAACTTCAGGAGGATTTTTTCCTATTGCTTTAAAGAGAAGTGGATATGATGCAATTGTTGTCACTGGTAATGCGGAAAAGCCTAAGATCATTGTGATTATTGATGGTAAAATAGAAATTAAGGATGCTGATTCCTTATGGGGAAAAAACACCCAAGACACAATTACTTCCGTTAGAGCGCTTTTAAACGATGAGAAATTTAGAGTAGCCTGTATTGGGAAGGCGGGTGAGAATTTAGTAAAATACGCCGGAATTATCAATGATGAAGGAAGAGCAGCAGGTAGGTGCGGATTAGGAGCAGTGATGGGAAAAAAGAAACTAAAAGCAATCGCTATTAAAGGAAATCAAACGATTGAATATTTTGATAGTGAAGAATTGAGAATTCAAGGTAAAGATACGCTGGAAAAGATACTAATCCCATTTGCTACAAACTTTTTTGCTCACTACGGGACTCTAATTTATACAGATATGGGTATGGTTATTGGAGATGTTCCCGCAAAATATTTCACAAGTAGTGAATTTGTTGCAGAAAATTTAACAGGAAGAGCTTTAAAAGAGCAATATGTTGTATTAAAATATGCTTGTGCGGGATGTTCTATTGGATGTGGTAGAACAACACTCTTTGAGATGGATGGCAAGGAGATAGAAGTTGATGGTCCCGAGTATGAAACCACTGCCGCATTTGGGCCAATGTGTGGCATCTTAGATTTTAAACCGATAATAAAAGCAAATCACATATGTAATCTTGATGGTGTAGATACTATTTCTAGTGGCGTGTCCATATCCTTTTTAATCTACCTAGTTGAAAATAAAATCGCCATAGAAGAGATTAAAAAATATATAGCCCCTATTAAATTAGAAGATATTCGCTGGGGGAATGAGGTAATTGTATTATCCTTACTAGAACTAATCATCAAACGAGAAGGGATTGGAGCTATTTTAGCAGAAGGGGTAAAAGTAATGGCTGAAAAGTTTGGAGTTGATCCTGATTTAGCTGCACATGTAAAAGGTTTAGAAATACCAATGCATGATCCACGTGCTTATCTAGGACAGGCTCTTTCTTATATGACAAGTTGTACCGGAGCTAACCATAATAAAGGAGATTTCTATAATATTGATGGAGACGCTGCTTCATATACAAAAATTAGAAAGAAAGATAGATTTACTGTAAATAAAAGAGAGAATGCAATTATAGCATATCAAGATTTAACTAATATATACGATTCAGCTGTTATTTGCAATTTTACACATATTAATGACATTGCTTTAACAAGGTTACTCAAAGCAGCTACGGGGATTCAATCTTTTGGGAGTAGTGGAACTTTGTTTAAAATTGGAGAACGAGCTTCAAATTTGAAAAGATTAATTTCGTGTAAACTTGGTTGTAAGCGAGAAGATGATTATCTACCAAAAATAGTATCAACCGCTCTAAAATCGGGTGGTAGTGCAGGAATTGCTGTGGATTTAGAAGAAAACTTGAAAGTTTATTATAAAAAGCGAGGTTGGGATTGGGATACGGGTTTTCCTTTAGAAGAAACCTTGGAAAAACTTGAAATAAAAAAATCAAATAGTTAGAGCAGTAATAGTTATTAATAAGCTTCTAATTTTCTAATATTTTTTATTAATAACGAAAAAAAGAAAATAAATTTATTTTAGGTTTATAATCAATTTTTAAGAGTAAAAATAGAACATTTACAAATCCAATTTGTTTAAGTTATATTATTTAAAAGAAAAATATTAATATGTGTATTCACATAAATTCACATAGATTAAAAAAAATTTAAAAAAATGACAAACATAACCCTTTCAATCCCAGAAGATTTAAAAAAGGAAATGGAAGAATTCCCTGAAATTAATTGGTCAGAAGTCGCTCGAACATCTATTAAACAAAAAATAGCCCATCTTAAATTTCTAAAAGGATTTCGTATGGATAGTGAAATTACTCCTGAAGACGCCCTAAAATTAGGAAAAGAAGTAAGTAAATTGTTGGCTGAGCGTTATATGAGGTAATAACATTGAAACTGGTAATTGATGCTAATATTATATTTGCAGCATTAATAAAGAGAGGTTTAACTGCTGAGTTAATTATTAGTAATGAACTTCAATTATTTGCGCCAGAATTTTTATTAGAAGAATTTTCCAAATATCAAAACCAAATTCTTGAAAAAACACACAGATCAAAAGAAAATTTTGGAAATTTTGTACGAATATTAAAAGAATATATTACTTTTATCCCTCAGAAAAATATTACTCCCTTTCTTGAAAAAGCGAATGCATTTTCACCAGATCCTAAAGATTCAGTTTATTTAGCACTAGCTTTAGCACTTAAATCTGCAGTTTGGTCAAATGATAAAAAGCTAAAAAAGGAACAAAATCACATAAAAGTGCTATCAACAGAGGATCTAATCAAGAAAATTAATATATTCAAAAAGAATAAGTAAGAATAAAAAGAAATTGAATCTATTCTAATTCATCTCTCATTTTTTCATAGAAATCCAAAGATTCAGGGTTTCTTAAAGCTCCTCGGTTTGCAATAGGCATACCATGGATGATTTTTGTAACTGCAATCTCGACTTTTTTATTACTAAATGTATATGGAATACCGTCGGGGGGTGCTTGTAAAATAACTTTAGGTACATGCCTTGGAGATGTTTTTGTTCGGAGTTCTTTTCTAATTTTTTCTTTCAATCCATCTGTTAGTTCATAACCCTCATTTAATAATACAAACATTACAATTCGGATATCACCACTGATCTTTTGTCCAATCACTAACGAATCAGCTATTTCTGGAACTTGTTCAATTACATTATAAATTTCAGCAGTTCCAATTCGAACTCCACTTGGTTTAAGAACAGCATCAGATCTTCCCCAGAATGTAATTCCTCCAGTATCGCTGTGAATAACGATATAATCACCATGCCTCCATACATTCTTTCCAGTATCCTTAAAATGGTCAAAGTAAGCTGCCTTATATTTAGTCATATTATCATCGTCACCCCAGAAATATACAGGCATAGATGGCGATGGGGCTTCGCACACAAGCTCAGCTTGCTCGTCTTCTATTGGTTCTGCATTATCATTATAGGATTCAACTTTCATCGCTAGTGCTCTCCCTTGTAATTCACCAGAATAAACAGGTAAAATAGGTATTGCCCCCGAAAAACATCCGTTAATATCAGTACCACCACTTATCGAGTTAAAGAATAAATCCTTTTTAATTTCACGATAAACATATTCAAATCCTTCAGGGGATAGAGTAGATGCCGTTTGTGAGATTTCTCTAAGTGAACTTAAATCGTGTTTTTCCGCAGGTTTAAGTTCAAGACCCATAAGATAATGAATATAGGCAGCGCTTGTCCCAAATATTGAAATTTTATGTTTTTCTATCAATTCAAAAAATCTAAGAGGATCGGGATAAAGGGGATTACCATCATATAAAAAGATAGTTGCACCCACTGCTAGAGCACTAATCAACCAATTCCACATCATCCAACTTGGAGCGGTAATATAAGTTATCACATCACTTCTTTTACAATCAGTAGAGAGAATAAGTTCCTTTAAATGATTGATGAGAACTCCCCCTCCACTCTGTACCATACATTTTGGCTTCCCAGTTGTTCCAGAAGAAAACATCACATAAATAGGATGATCAAAAGGTAATTGCTCAAAATAAAGTTCTGGGTTTTCCTCTTGGGAAATAAAATCTTCCCAATTTATTGCCTTTGGTATTCTGCTTACATCAGCTTTACCATCGGAAATATAAGACACCACGAAAACATTTTCAATAGAAGGAATAGCATCAACTACGGCTTTAATATTCTCCCTAATATCAAATTCTTTACCTCTATAAAAATATCCATCTACAGCAAATAGCACTTTAGGTTCAATTTGACTAAATCTATCAATAACAGCACTAGGTTGAAGCTCAGCACCACAAGAAGCCCAAATCGCGCCAATAGCTGTAGCTGCCAGCATTACGGTAGGTGTTTCAATAAGATTTGGAATATAAGACACAATTCGATCACCAACAGTGATTCCCATATCTTTAAGAGATTTTACTAGGCGAGCTACAGTTTTGTATAATTCTGCGTAAGTTATTTTCTTTGATACCTTAGTTTCACCCTGAAATATAAAAGCTAATTGATCATCTTTATACTTCAGAAGGTTTTCAGCAAAATTTAACTTTGCACCAGGAAACCATTTTGTACCGGGAAATACATTTAAGTCTTCAATAACTTTTTCATAAGATTTAGAAGCAATAATTCCCGAAAAATTCCACATTGCTTCCCAGAAATCAGATATTTTTTCAACTGACCACCTATATAGATCTTTCCCTCCTTTTATATTCTGTCCATATTCCTTATTGACAAACTCAATAAAACGGGTCACTTCTGCATTTTTAATCCATTTTTTAGATGGTTCCCATAATTTTTTTCGCTTATCGCTCATAATATTCACAACTTATTTCTGTTAAATGATTCTCCAATAATTGAAATAAAATTAATTTAATTTTAAGATGTTTCGTTTAAACTTAACATATTCGCAAATTTTTGCTAAAGCATTAACTGGACGATCCCATAATCTAAAAAGAATTACACCATTTTTCCTTAATTGCTTAGACCAAGGAGTATTATAATTCATAGGGCTTATATGTAATATTGGTATTGAATACTTTTTTGAATTTTTTATTGTTGGTTGAACTAATTTTTCAGCTAAGGCATCAATAATTTGCTCAGGTTGATGCTGAAATTCAGCGTGTTTAGCAATCTTTTCATATGATAAATAATCATCCATTACATCCTGAAATCCCACAACTCCATATTGAATAATAGCATCAATTTCTCCTGATTTCATTAAGATTTCGGGTAAGGCAATGTAGAAATATGCTAAATTCATGTCGAAAGTACAATCTATAGGATTTTTAAAACTTGCTGTTACAGGTAAAATTTCTTTTAACTCTTCTTGGAGCCTTTTAGAAAGTTCTGGGACTACTAAACCATGCTTTTCAGCGTTATTAGCAACCATTGCCCCTGGACCACCTGAATTTGTAATAATTCCTAATCGATTGCCTTTTGGTAGGATTCCCCTTGATAAAATTAACGCAATATCTAAAAATTCTTGAACATAATCTGTTCTGATTATTCCCGCTTCTTTAGGCACTGCATCAAATATCTTTGAATCACCTGTTAGTGCTCCTGTGTGACTCTGTAAAGCACGATTTCCTGCTTCAGTACCACCTACATACATAGCAATAATTGGTTTCTTGGGATTAATTTCTCTTGCTAATTCTAAAAATCTTTTCCCTCTTTTTAGTTCTTCAATATATATTCCTATAATTTCTGTGTAGGGATCATCTTTATAATATTCCAAGCAATCAACAATATCAATATTAGCCTCATTTCCTACAGATAAAGATCTACTCAATCCTAAATCTAAATTTTCTGGATCATACCAAATGTGGCATGAAAGTGTACCACTTTGCGATGCAATTGAAAATTTACTCCTTTTAAGGTTCTCCCAAATAAAGATATTGAACGATTTTATTTCTTTTTCTGGTCCATACCAATTATTAAAAACACCCAAACAATTAGGACCAATAAATCTAATTCCATACTCTTTAGCTATATCGTTTATTTCTTCTGTTAGGGTATTTTTGCGATCTCCAACTAATTCACGAAAACCTCCCGAAATTAAAACTATCCTTTTTACTCCTTTTACTCCACACTCCCTAAAAATTTGAGGGACTACTTTAGCTGGGAGGACGATAACTACAAGATCAGGAATCTCTGGAACGTTAGCAATAGATTTATGTGCTTTAAATCCCATCACTGTCTTTAAATTTAAATGTATAGGGTATACCTTTCCATCATATCCTGATTTGATTAAATTCATAATTTGAAGGGCAGCTAAGGAATTACCTTTATTATTAGCTCCATAAATCGCAATACTTTTAGGATTTAGAAATCCATGCAGGAAATGATGTTCACTCATATATTTTCACTTATTTTTAAAAAGATTTCATCACTTTAAAATATAAATAAAACATATCTACGATGTTTATGTCTAAAATATTTGATGGATTGAGAATTTTAGATTGCTCTCAATTTATCTCTGGACCTTGGACTGGTATATTTTTTACTGACCAAGGAGCAGAGGTAATTAAGGTAGAGCCCCCGCCATTTGGTGAAAGTTTCCGATATTTTGTTTTATATGATAAAACCATGTTTCCCTTATTTTCTATATTAAACAGAGGAAAAAAATCAATTTCCTTGGATTTAAGAAAAGTAGAAGCTCAAGAAATTTTCAAGAAATTAGTGGAAAAATCAGATGTAGTATTAGAAAACTTTGTAAGAGGAACAATGGAAAAGTGGGGTATCGGATATGATATATTAAAAAAAATCAATCCAAAATTAATATATGCCAAAATTTCGGGATATGGTAATGAGGGTTTAGAAGAATACATCAATAAAACAGCTTTCGATATTATTATTCAAGCAGAGGCAGGTATCTTAGATGCTTTAGGATTTAAAGAAGGCCCTCCGAGACTTCCTATTGCAGATTATACCGCAGGTCATATCGCGGCTATTGGGATTAGTCAAGCACTTTATTATAGAGAAAAGACAGGAAAAGGTCAATTTATTGATATTTCTATGCATGATATCATGTTTGCCATCAATATTAGAGCTCAAGCAAAAGAATTTATCCCTTTGGCATCAAAAATTGATGTAGGAGGGAAATTTCTACCTGTTTACAATCAATACAATACTAAAGATGGTAAAAAAATTGTATTTACAACTCTGACTGAAAACCAATGGATAAGACTATGTGAAAAAGTTTTGAAGAGACCAGATTTACAAAAAGATAATAGATTTAATAATATAATTAAGCGGTTTTCTTACGTAGATGAATTAGATAAGATTATAGAAGAATGGACAAGTACTGTAACAAGAGAAGAAGCTATAAACCAACTTGACGAATTCAGAATTCCATGTGGAAAAACCCTAACCATTAATGAAGTTCATAATCATCCAAACCTAAGGGCAAGAGGAATGTTATGTGATCAGTTTGATTTTGCCAAATGGGGTGTTGAAAAAGCAACAATTCCCAATAGATTAATCAATTTCTCCGAAACAAAAGGTTCTGTTAATGCTCCAGGTCCGGAATTTGGTGCTAATAATGAAGAGATTTATTGTGGATTACTTGGTTATACTAGTGATGATCTGAAGAATTTGAAGCGAAAAAAAATTATATAAATAGATTAAGATTTAAGAAAAAGAAGTATGGATTTTAATATTTTAAAAAATTACTATAATAAACATTAAAAATTAGTGAAATAAAATGAGTGATGAAGGAGAAGAAAAAGAAAATTTCTTAGAGAAAATGAATCAAGCATTCGTAGATTTTGTAGGGAGTGTTTTCGGAGAATCTGGAAAAGAATTTATTGAGGAAACTGCTGAAAAAGTGAAAGATTTTTCAAGTGATGCTATAAAAAAATTCGTGGAATTTAGTGACGATATGATAGAAAGGTTAAATCTCCAGGAAAATGAGCAAGTTATTAAAACTCGGGATAGTGTTGAAGACATGCTAAAACAGGCAGGACTCCTAAAAGAAGACGAAGAAGAAGAGGAGTTTTAATTCAAATTTTTTAGCTTTAATGAAGTTTTATTTAATTCTTAATTATTTTAATTTTTTTACTATATTTTTTTAAGCAAATTATTTGAAGAATGTTAAAAAATACGTTATAAGGCATTAGAATTTCTCAGAAAAGATTCAATTTCATCTTCAGTTGCATTGAATAATTCAGAAATGACCTCTAAAGATTTTTCTTTGTCCATTCCTACACCAATATAATCTTGATATAATTTAACCCAAGTTTCTTTTTGAGAATATTTATCTGGATGCTTTTTCTGAACATGTTGCCAGTAAGGATGTTTTAACTTCACACCACAATAAGGACAAAATCTTGATTCTTCTTCGTAAGCCATATCAATTACCTATTTTCGTATAGAAAATAATTTTTTTTGAATAATTGTAATAAACCAATATTAGTTTAAAAAATTTATAATTTCGAAAGTATAATTTTTACTCAGACTAAATGATATTTTTTATATACAAGATATTATTGATTGCTATTTCCATTTCTTTTTTAGATCTGAGGCTGTTAATTCCCTTACTTTATCAATAGCAAATATTACATACTTATAACATTGATTTTCCCATTTTTTATTCTCAATATAATTATTCACAGAATCTAAATCATTAAACTCTATTCCACACAATTCATAACAAGAGGTCGACCCAAATTTCTTTTCGAAGTAATGCACAAATTTAGCTGCTGTTTGATATGCTTCCAATTGTTGGTCATATTTTAATTTTTTATGCCCTCCAAGAATTATACCAATTGCCGCACAACCTCCACAAACTGCACCACAAGGTCCTTTCCAGCCTTTTAGTGACTTGAAACCGCCAAATCCTCCTGCTAGAGGGACCGCAAGATTATAAAAATAAAAGTTATCTAGTCCAAGAATCTCAAGGATATTTGTTAGAGTAAGCGCAGCACAGTTTCTATCAGTTTCTATTTTAGGTAAAATTTCTTCTAATTCTTTAATTTTTTCATCAAATAAAACATTGATATTTTTTTTCGTCATAATTATTACATTTGAAGGAAATTGAATATAATTTTTGGGTTTGCGATAATTATAAAAATATTTTCATCAAATTCTTTTACTTTCTTTCTCATTTTCCTAACCTTTTCTATTTTTCTTAAATATACTTAACCATTTTAAATCTGTCCATTCTCCATTAATAAACTCCATATCTTTTAGATGCCCCTCTTCGACAAACCCAATTTTCTTAAATATTTTTAATGATTGAGTATTATTCGCATTAACACCCACCACTATCTTGTGAAAGTTCAACGTGTTAAAGGCATAACCAAGCATTAAATTAATAGCTTCAGTGCCTATACCTTTTCCCCAATATTCAGTCTCTCCGATATAAATACCTATTTCTGCATTTCGATAGATGTAATTTATTCTAATTAAACCAACCATTCCTATTGGTATTTGGTCTTCTTTATGCCAAATTTCAAACCATATATTCTTGTAATCTCTATAGTCTGGAAACCACTCCTTTTTTATTACTTCTAGAGATTCTGGAACCTCTACAGATAGATACTTCCGAACAATTGGATTATTCACCCATTTATGATATATCTTACTATGATCTATATTTTTTACTAATAAATCTATTTGCTCTCCTTGAATAAATACCACTTTTTCTCCCATTTTCTTTAACCTCAATTATTTATTATTATCTTATAATAAAAATTAAATTGAGTGGATTAATTTTTCGATTATATTGAAATTATTTGGATCTAAGATCGATAGAATCATAAAAAGGATTCCTGCTCTTGGCAAACTACTTTCAAGTTTATTTGGAATCTCTGAATTCTATATCCTCGAATTTTTTCGTCGAATCGATAAAAAATTCAATATATATACTATGGGTATACTCAATAAATATATTTTAAAAGGGCGTTGGGGAGGAAGAGTTGTACCCCTAAATAAAAATATTAATTTTGATTCAAGATTTGTGCCTTCACAAGAAATATTAGAAATTTTGGCTCGTTCAAAGGTTGCAGGGATTAGTTGGTGTTATTGCAGATCTGTACAACGAAAATATGGAGATCCTAATTGTGATCATCCACTTTATACCTGTATTCATCTTAGTTTTGGGAAATCTTTATATGAAATCCCCTATAAATCTTACAATCTAAAAAAAGTTCCAAAAAGGAAAATAATAAAGCTATTAGAAGAATGTGATAAAAGAGGATTAGTTCATCAATTAATTTACTTCCCAAATCCTCAATTTTATTATATAATTTGTAATTGCTGTCCTTGTTGTTGTGTTATTTTAAATAAATTTCTATCAAGTGGATCTCCACAAATGATAAAAAGTGATTTTTTAGCCAAAACATATTTAGAAAAATGTTCTAATTGTGAAGATTGCAAAGATTGGTGTTATTTTGGTGCGAGAACTATAGAAGATGGAGAATTGCAATTCAATTCTATTAGATGTTTTGGTTGTGGTATATGTGTCTCTAAATGTCCAAACAATGCTATTATTTTAATTAAAAAATTATAGTAGTTTTTGAATAAAGAATCATTATTCAAAATATATGAATTCAAATTTGTCCTTTCAACTTAGTATTGTATTCGATAATAAGTGTGTAGAGGAAGGATTTTTACCCGGATTTGGATTTTCGGTATTAATTTATAATTTTTCATCTCAAGATTATTTACTTTTTGACACAGGAGGAAATAGCAAGACTTTACTTCATAATATTAGTAAATTAAATGTCGATATCTCCAGAATTAAAAAAGTTATAATTTCACACAATCATAGCGACCATGCTGGTGGTTTAGAGGGAATCTATAAATTAAACCCTAATATTGAAATATATGTCCCTATAGCAAATCTAATACCGTATAAAAAAGCATTTTTTGAATCGAAAGTTTATGGTATTTCAGAATTAACCATAATTGGAAAAAATTTATATTCGTCAGGTCAATTTGGGCAGCATTCTACAAAGGAACAGGCTCTATTTTTAAGAACTAAAAATAATGAAATTATAATAATTGTTGGTTGTGCTCATCCAGGATTAGAGAAATTTATTCTAGAAGCACAAAAATTATACAAAATTACAGCTATAATAGGCGGATTTCATGGTTTTGATAAGTTTTCTTATTTAAATGGGGTTAATGTAATCGGAGCATGTCATTGCACAAAACACATAAAATTGATTCGTGAACAATTTCCTAACCAATATCAAAGAATATGTGTAGGAAATTCTTTCTTATTTTAATATTATTTACATATAAGTATATTACAATTTATTATATCTTTTAGTAAATCGCAATTTTTAAGCAAGTTTAAAATTATATTTAAAATTAAATAGTAAAAAGTCTTTTAATTTCTTAATATGATCTATTGGAAATTTAACTAATAAAATTTGTTAAAACCTTAAATTAATCTTTTTACATCATTTTAAACTAGGTGGATCTGTTATCGCGCCTTTGAGCGAATATCTCTATGAGTTAGGAATAGTCTTTCGAGGTTTTGTGCTTATAAATTACAGCCTTAAAGAGTTACCTACTCAAAAAAAAAAGGGTGTTGCAAAAGATCTAAGAGGGGCTTTTATTTCAGCAATAAACACATTTGCTCAAAGCGCATTCAATAACACATCTTTAGAATATTTAGAATCGGGTTCAATTCTTTTTATTTTCAAAATTTCAGAAATAAAATCAAACGATAGTAATTCAAAAGAACCTATTATTATGTATGGCTTAGTAGACAAAAAAAAGAAGAATCCAGATAAATTAGTAAAGAAGTTTTTTGATACTGCAGAACCTATTTTAGAATTATTTAATCAAAGATATTACAATAGCGATTTTACAGAATTAAATCAATTCGAATCTTTTTTAGATGAGATAAAAGCATTCTTCGAATAAGTTTTCCTTTTTAAGAATTCTAAAACTTTATTATTTAGCTAAACTCCAACCACGTGGTTTTCCTCGTGAATAGGTAATTATTCCTTGTTCTTTCAATGATTCGATTTCTTTTTCAACAATATTTTTCTTAAATCCTTTCTTCACTATATCCTCTACAAATTTATTTTTAGTAGTAACAAGTTTATTTTGTTTTAAATAATCAATAATAACATTATTTAATGATTTATCAGAAGTAGGTTTAGCAGTTGGGACAGCTTCTTCAGATTCTTCTGAATAAAGATCAAGTGCATCAACTAATCTTTCTTTATCAGATTTGGTAACTTCTTCAATTACCATAGGTTTCACAACAACTTTTGGTTCCTCTGCTGGAATTTCAACTTCCTCAGCTTTTTCTGGCTTTTCTTCTCCAGGCAAACTCCAAACTGGATATGTGACTTTTTCATAGGTGATCATTTTCTGTGTTCTCATTATTTCAAATTCTTCAAGAATCTCACTACGAGTATATCCTAGCTTCATTAATTCCTTAATTAAATCCTGCAAAAATCCTACATCTTTTAGGATTTTAAAAATATATTCTCTTATATTGGTGGGTACTTTTTCTATTTTAAACTCTTCTTCAATCTTCTTCTCTTCACTTATTTGCACTTCTGGAATTTGAATTTGTTGAGGAATTTCCAAAATAGGTTTTTTTCCCCATTCAAAATCTGTAAGATTTCGTATAGCTCTATCATATCCCCCGAATACTATATGTTTTACATCTTGTTCCGTCCCCATAAGATAACAGATGTCTTGAATAGAAGTGGATACTTTTGTTTTCCATTTTAACTCAATCTCTTTAGAATTCAAGGAAGGATTGTGAAAAATTTTTAATGAGCCATCAGCACATCCAGCAATAATTTCCTTGGCATTATCACCGTCTATATCTTCAATTAATAAGGAAAGTGGCCGTCCTTCATCGGTTGGGATCTCTTTTAAGAGTTCGCCTTCACTGTTAAGGACTTTAATGTTAGAATCGTCAGTACATAAAATAATTTCATTAAATCCATCATTTGTGACATCTCCAACTTTAATATCATTAATCTGGGAATGAAAATCTTTTTGCCAAATAATATCAGGGCTACCTTCTTGAATTTGGATTAATTGAACTGAACCATTTTTAGTACCAACTAATAATCCATATATAGGTATTTTATTATCAGGTAATTTTAAATATCCCAAAGTACAAGCTGTTACCCAAGAATCATAATAGAATACGAATTTTGGTTCTTTAGAACTTACACTATCAAAAATTTTAAGAGTTTTGTCTTCGCCTCCAAATATTAAATCTGCTTTACTATTTCTAGTAAAATCGCCAGCAATACAACAATTTACCTTCCCTGTAGATCTATATCGCATAATCCCTACTAACTTCTGCTTCTCGATGTTTAACTTTAAAACCATGAAACTTCCATCTCCTGCTCCAACTAAAATCTCATCAATTCCATCTCCATCTAAATCAATAGCATAACTACATCGACACCAACCATCAAATGCTCTATCATCTACAATATTCATTTTCTCGTCCATAAGATATAATGTCTTATCGTGTCCACCAAATACTAAGTAATTATTATTATGACATCTTAAAATAGAACACGTTAAAACCGCTTCAGGACATTCAAACATCCAATTTAGTTGATACCGTTTCCTTATCATGACATCTTTAAAATTTCTTTAAATTTTGGAATCTTTTTATAATAATTAAGATAATAAAATTTTGGTTACTCTTTTAATATTTATTCCTAAATCTATTTAACCCTTATGTCAATATAAAAATAAAAAAATAAAAAATAATTAAATTTAATTTGATTTTATAGACCTAGCTGAGCTTCACTTGGGCTATACTTTCCTGTTCCAGTGATTTCGTATGTAATTTCTAACCTATCTCCAACTTCTAGGGTATCTATCTCCCATTTTAGGGTATCAGCCCCCACTTCATCCGTTATCTCAGGTGTCATCGAGTAATTCGAGTATTCAAATAAATCAGGTACCTTATCGAGTAAAACAAGATTATAAAGGCGTGATTCACCAATATTTTCAAGAGTCAATATAATCCTGTAATTTCCGAGTGTACCAACAGGAATAACTTCCTTTCCAATTCTGAATTTCCTTCTAATATGAAGTGCTTCGATTATTGGAACATCAGGTTTGAATTCTAACTCTTGACTCACTGGAAATGTATTAGCACGATAGAATATTTCAGATTCGAATGTAGAATCCTTAGCAGGATTGACACAATGGACGGGATATTCAAATCCAATAGTAGAATCTGGTTCAAACATCCCAGTGCTACTATCTTTCAGATCTGTTAGAGATATAGTAAATACATTAGCTTCAAAAGTTACAGCTGCGGGAGCTAACTCTACTTCATCTCCATCCCATACCATTTTTATTTCACTAGCTTTAGGAGGTTGATATTCATCTGAGAAGTATTGTTGTACAATATTTAGTTCATTTAGAGGAGCAGAACCATTATTAGCCATTTTAAGGGTAGTGACAATATCTTGCTCCTTATAAGTTGGAGTTTCAGTTTTATCATATTTCATTTCTCCAGTGATACTAGCTATTTCTAAGATAACATCAGATATCGCTGTTGAGCCATTAACTATTGTTCGGAAATCAGGCATTACTCTAAATTCTAGTTTCTTTCTAAAAGAAGGATAATCTTCACTTTCATATTGCCATTTCTTTGAGTGCCATTGAGCTCCAGCAGGTAGCATAGGAACATCTTCAGGATCAATATCCACAAATTTCGTGGATTCATCTTCTGGGGAGTATATATCAGCATTAAAAAGCTGAATTATAAATTCTGAAGAATTATCAAAAACAAGCTTACAATCCCAAACTCCTGGTTCCTCATCTCTTTCAACTGTATCAACATAAAATTTATTACGTGTATAGGCATCAAATTTATCTATATCTAAACCCTCGGCAAATGAAGAAGCTGCCTCGTAAGTAACATCAATATTTCCGGTTTTTCTCTTAATGATATCAGTTACAAAAATAGAACAGGTAAATTTCAATAACGCTGTTCTTTCAGGAGGTAATATATCAATTGTCCAAATAACTTTATTACCTTCAATTTCAGCTTTTCCTACTGATGTATCTCGAATTACTGGATTAGTAAAATCGTCGGGAATGCTTTTAACGACTTTAATATTAGAAACATTTTTATCAAATTCACTTCTAACAGCAATAGCAAATGTTACAGTATTTTCTTTATCAATGGAAATACCATAAGTTTCTAATCCAGACTCAGCAGATGTTCCTCCATCCTCCCATGTTTCACCTTCCTCCTCTTCTTCCTCTTCTTCCTCATATTCAGTAGCCTTCACTAATTTTGGTTTGCTTGCCATCTTTGAAGTTTTACTTGTTACTTCTTTTAAATTCAAAAGATTATTCTCAATGTCGTGTATGTTTAATATATCATCGGCATTAGTTAATGTACTGATGTATTCTTTCACTAATAAAAGGTTTTTAACCTCTCCAGTTAATTGAAAATTGCGGGAGTCAATATTTTCAGTAGGATCTGTACTTAATTCTCTTATTGAAATATCTTTTGATTTTAAGTTCGTACCTCCAATATTTTTAAGCGATAAATCTATATCCCAAATACGATCAGTCTTCGAAGGATTCTCGATATTTAGTTTTCCAGCGAAACTTATGGATTCAAGATTTCCGTCGTGGTCCTGTTTTACATCAACTTCTTCAATTATCTTCACTTGCGCTAATAATCCTTCTCGATTTCTATCCTTTAAGATAATTGATCCCTCAAGTTCTCCAGTGTCTTTATCATAAGTTTCTATAACAGGAGTAGCAGTATCTCTATCAACTAATTTTACACGCCCTTCATCCAAATCAGTCCTTTTTAATGCATCAGCAACTAATTCTTCTCCAGCTTCCTCAGCACTCCAGCCCATTCGGCGTTCTGGTTTCTTTTTTTTTTTTTTTCCCATTATTTCTTACCAAATTATATAATTTTTTTATAAATTAAGATTTACTTATGGATTAATAAACATTAATCGATAAAATAATTTAACCACAATCTTTAAAAAATTTTTTACTCACAATTCAGTTATTAAGAAATAGACTTTTTTTAATTAGCATTAAAACTTAAAATTATCCCAGTAAACTATTTCTTCAAGCTAAAAATCAAAAAAATTTTTTATCAAATTCATCTGGTTTGTTAGGAAGGATATTGGGGTCCATAAATTTATGACCACACATTGGACAAATAGATATTTTCTTTTTTGTTTTTGGATCATATGGTTTGAAGCTAAAACCACAAACTGGGCATACCTTTATTAATATATTTCCTAATCCCTTTATTTTTAAGTTATTATTATTTTTCTTCATGATTTTCAATTAGATCAAGAAACGATTAACTATATATTTCTATTTATTTAATTTTTTGGACACCAAAATGAGTACTAAATCATTTACATTACAACCAGTTTGTCCTGTAATTAATTCACTTTTTAAAATTTTGAAAAATGAATTAGAGTCATTTGATTCTAAATATTTTTTAGGGTTAATATTCTTCTTAATCGTTTGATTTAATACAAAATTATCAACTAAGGCGCCCATTGCTTTACTATTACCCTCTATACCATCAAGATTTACAGCTATAATTAAAAAATTGTAATAAAGGTCTTGATTTTTAATATTATCAAGAAAACTAAGTAACATTTCTTGATTTCTCCCCCCGACACCATCTCCCTTAATTGTTACTGTTAATTCACCGGTTCCAATCAAAGCGATCTTTGAGATTTTTTCATTCTTTAATTTTTCGTTAATTTTTAGGGAAATTAGATTTGAAATTAAAGATCCAAATTCATTGGCTTCGCCAGCAATTTCATTAGATAAATATTCTACCATAAAAGATTGCTTTTTTAAATAAGAGTTTATTTCTTCGGCAGCAAATATTACACTACCTATTAAATAATTATGTACATTATTAAAACAGGCATCATTAGGTTTTGGATTTTCTAATTTTTCTTTAAGCATACCTTCCTCTAGATGTTTTAGAGCAGAGCCTGGAACTTTGTTATAAATCTTATACTTTTTTAAAATATCAATAGCATCTTTATATATAGTTGGATCTGGCACAGTGGGTCCAGAAGCAATAGAATCTAATTTATCTCCTACAACATCAGAAATTATTAGAGAAATTAATGTAGCACCACTCAAATAATATAATTTTTTTACTAAATTACCACCTTTAAAATCTGATAAATGCTTTCGAATAGTATTTATTTCATGAATAGAAGCACCTGACACTAAAAGGAGTGAATTTATTTCTTGCAAGTCCTTAAGAGAAATACCTTTTTTTGGTAAAGGTAATAATGAAGAGCCACCACCTGAGATGAGACAGAATATAATATCTTTTTGAGAGGTATTCTCAATTATTTCCATCATTTGTTTAGTTCCATTTAGTCCATTTAGATTGGGAATAGGATGCGATGCATAGTTAATTTTAATTTTTCCAGATAATTTAGAATGGTCTATATCTAAACCCTCGGGAATGTTTGTAATTCCCTCATAGTTGATATTGGATTCTACTAAGATATTTTCTAATGAAAATGCCATCTCAGCAGTGGCTTTTCCACCCCCTATTATGTATACTTTATCAAAATCATCTAGATTGTATTCATCATTTATGATATATAATTTATTATTATGAATTTTGACTGCTTTTTGAATTAATTTTGCTGGTTGCACAGAATTTAACGCAATTTCGATTGAATTTATCCCCATTTGCCTTAAATATAATTGATCTTCGTTTAATTGCCTTATAAAGAGTTGGGAGGTATTTTTGATATACATAAAATTTCAATTATAATTAATATACTTATCTTAGTTTTAATTAATGAATTTTATCAACTATTAATGAATATGATAGTTGTTTTTCTTACTTTTAATGTAATTAATCAAATACCTTATTTTATTTACTAATTTTGATCTTTTTCAATAAAAAGGATTGTTTAAATAAACTTAATATTTACTGATTTATTTAATTACTCAATAAAATAAATAATTACTTCTATAATACGCGTCTTTTTTGAGAAAAATGACTGAACAACAATATGATCTTGCCGTTATTGGAGCAGGTCCAGGAGGTTATCATGCTGCTGTAAGAGCCGCTCAATATGGAGCTAAAGTTGCTTTAATTGAGAAGAAATATGTTGGAGGGACATGTTTAAATAGGGGATGCATTCCAACAAAAGCTTTATATGCTTCAGCCCATATGATTGAGAAAGTGGAAGAGGCTGGAGAATTTGGTGTAGAAATCACTGATTTTAAGGTAGATTTTGCTAAAGCTGTAGATAGAAAAAATAAAATTGTACAAGAATTAGTCGAGGGTATC
Source organism: Promethearchaeota archaeon (assembly GCA_019057865.1). Lineage (GTDB taxonomy): Archaea > Asgardarchaeota > Lokiarchaeia > Sigyniarchaeales > SOKP01 > Loki-b32. The sequence continues at coordinate 4,290 of JAHLWP010000039.1, read as the reverse complement.
GCGGCATTAGAAAATGCATGGAAGAACGATATATTCATCGGGCATGGTAAAATAAATGGAGGCATTCCTGAAACTGGATTTGAAATATCAATTCAAAGTGAAGATAATAGACTAATAAATGCCAAAAGAGTTATTATAGCTACTGGATCATCACCAGCATTAATTCCTGCATTCAATATTGATCATAAAAGAATTTTAACTAGTGATGATATATTAGATCCAAATTTTAAAATAGTACCAAAACGATTACTAATAATTGGAGCAGGAGTAATTGGATGTGAATTCGCTAATATATTTAATAAATTTGGAAGTAATGTAATTATGTTAGAATATCTTCCCACACCAATCGCAACCGAAGAACCTATGATTGTTAAGCAATTACAAAAGAAATTTCAATCACTGGGGATCGAAATAAATGTTTCACAGAATGTATTATCTGTTGAAAATACAGGATCAGGGGTGAAGGTTACTACTTGCTCAGCTTCTGTCCCAAGAGATCAAGTTGAAGGTGCTGAAAAATTTACTTTTGAAGCTGATCTATGCTTAGTATCAATAGGTAGAGCCAAAGAGTCAAGTAATATTGGATTAGAGGAAATGGGTATTAAAACTGATAGAGGAGCAATCAAAGTAAATCCTAAAACTTTAGAAACAGCAGCAAAAGGGATATATGCAATTGGAGATGTTACTGGGGGACTCATGCTTGCCCATGTAGCATATCATGAGGCAGATGTAGCAGTAGCAAATGCCTTGGCAAGTATAGGGGGATTTCCAGTTCATGAAATGACTCCTGATTATAACATCGTTCCTGCAACCATTTTTACTTCACCTAATATAGGATCTGTTGGGCTGAGAAGAAAAGTAGCAAAAGATCGAGGCATCGATATTTTAATGGGACAATTTCCTTATCAATCTCTTGGTAAAGCTAAGTGTATGGGTGAAGAGGAAGGTTTTATAATGGTACTCGCAGAAAAACAGACTCATAAAATCATTGGCGCATCCTGTATAGGTACCGAAGCACCTGAATTAATCGCGGAAATTGCTTTAGCAATGCAGCATGGGTTAACAGTACACGATGTTGCAGAAACTATTCATAGCCACCCAACAGTTTCAGAAATGGTTCTTGAAGGGTGTGAAGCCGTAGTAGGAAAAGCAATCCATAAAAAAGGAAGACCAATTCACCATTAAATAAGAAATTTTTATTATTTATTTAATAAGATTAATTTAATTCTTTACAACTTTTTCAAACTTTTTTATTGTTTTTATAAACTTTTTTTTAATCTCTACTAAAGGCAGTTCACAGAGATCATTTTTATTTTTTTGTACTTCGAATTCTCTTTCCATCCTTTTTTCTAAATTCTTATTCGTCATATCGTTATTATCAATTGTCAAGATAATCTGTCTCAATAGTTTTTATGTTCTATCATTTTTTTCAAACTAATTTTAATAATTTTTTAATTTTGATGATAAAAATATAATTTTCAATTAATTTTGGGTTTTTAATCTCCATCTCTTTCCTTTTTATGTTTTAATTTAGCGTCTAGTTCTGAAATATTGTTTAAAACCTTAGATAAATTAATAGAATTGCCTTTTGAATCCAACATATTTAATCTAGATTGATCTAAACCTCGATTTTTTTTGAATTGTTTGACTATAATTAATTTTGGTTTACTTAATTCTGGATTGCTCTTAAGATTTATATTCTTATTGGTCAAATTTCCTTTATATTTTATCTTCTCCTTCAAAAATCTCACTTTTTATCATTTACTTAAATTTTGATTATTAAATAACATGTAAATCAATTGGTTTACAGCTTACTTTTTTTAACTCTGCTACTTTTTCTATTTTTGATTGAAGAGGTTTTTTATCAGGATAACTTTTAATTTCAATCAATCCATCCTTATTAGCTCCATTAAATATTTCTTCTCCTTTTTTAGTTCTTGTAATAACAGAAGTCCATCCTGATTCTGAACCAATTGATCCTAATGAAATATCTGCTATTTCTGCTGTGTAATCATTGCAATAATTACAAAAATCGGATGTAAACAAATTACATTCTTTCAAGGGAAGAGAAAATATTTCCATGGAAGCAAGAGTTATAACAAATTTACCCCTGTTTATATCCATCTTAATTATTTCGTCAGGATCAGCACTAAACTTATTACTGATAAGTTTAAGTAATTTTTCATAGGGAAATGATTCCATACAAAATAAGCCTATTTTATATTTTATTTTATTAAAAAGCGGTAATTTTACTGGAAATAATTCCCCTTTTGATAATGCTTTTATTTTACATGGAAGTGCAACTATAGCGATTTTATTATATCTCTCTGTTTTATCTAAAACTGATAAAATTGGAGTGTGTACATATGTAGTGCCTGCTGTTCTATATAAATCTTCCACTTTATCTATTACTTTAGCTTTAGGTTTCCAGTAATCTTTTGAATGTTTAATTGTCACTACTGCATCAACTAATTTTTTATTTAACAAATAATAAAGTAATGATGTGCCAATACCCCCATCTTGCCCTACTTTTCTAATTGCATACTTCATTGTTCTCGCTGAATATAAATTTTTATAATAACCTAAACCCACTGAATATTTTAAGGAAGGATCAGATTTTTTAATGAAATGAGAAAGATTTTCTATAGAAAAAGATTGCGGACAAACACTATAACAAAGACCACAATTAATACATTTTCCCTCATCAATATATAAATAATCTCTTGTAAGTTCAATTCCATTCATTGGACATATTGATGAACATAACCCACAATGGCAACAAACACTATTATTATAAACAATTGAAACTGGTTCAAAACAATTTTCCCTAAAATTTTCTGTGTGTTCTTTTACTCTATATTTATATACCCCCTTCTCGAATTCGGATGATTCTCCATAATTTAATTTATTATTTTGGACTTCTTCAAAAATTTCTTCAATATATCCTTGTTCTTTTAGGTAAAAAATATCTCGTATAATATTTTCTGTTGGAAAATCAAAAAGCTTTATAATTTCTTCTAACATTAATGGTTTTTTTCCCTTTAATTCTTCAAATATATACTTTCGAGCAGTTTCAGCATCAAATATTGAAGCTATAATATCATTGAGTTCTTTTTCATCATATTTTCCAGACTTCAAAATATCTGATTTTGCTTTGAATAATGATCTATATTGAAAATTGTTAGACGCTTTATAGGTCGCATACATCACTTTCTTTGGAGAAATCATATTGAAATTATAATTTATATCTTTTTCAATCATTATTTTTCCCTCCCTCTTATCTATTTTTCAAAGTTTTTTGATTTATTTAAATCACCCTAAATATTCTATCTTTATTGAAAAATTGGATTCTGTCCACATTTCATTATTTTTCTAAAGACATTATTGATATCATTATTAAATCTTTTATAATTACTTCCATTCCAATGAAGAATGCTTATTCTCTGATTAGTAAAACCTCTTTTCTTTAATATTCTATTAGCTTCATCTACACTTTTCTGAAATGAATTGTATTCTGATATAAATTTATCTCCTTTTATTTTACCCCTAATAATTACAAAGATTCCGTCGAATCCATTATAGATTGCATTAAAAAGTTGCTTAACATCAAGAGTTCCAATATTTTCTAATTTAGTAATTCTAACTGAATCCACTATTTTAAATTTCTTCAAATCTATGAAATTTAATTCATTATATTTACATCCTGGACTTGAGAAAATCATGATCTTATAATCCATGTATTATATCACTAACTTAATCCTTAAGATCCTAATCTATATAAAATATAAATATACTCAATAATAATATGTGTGATTTGATCATTTATATTTTTGTGTTAATAAATTAGATATACGTTTTCCTATAGATCCCATTACCAGATTTCGGTAAATAAGAGGTGAAAAAGGATCATATCATCAAAAATGATCATTTTCAAGATCGTTTTTTTGACAGTTACGACTTTTTTTGAAAATCTTTTCAAATTTGATATTCAGTTTGAATTTTTTCAAAAAAGATTTATTGAATATTTTTTATATCTGAAATTAATTATGATATTCTATGTAAAGGTAAAAGATGAAATTGAATTATTCCACTTTATATTTTAAAATTTATTTTGTGGGTATTCTTAAAAGTATCAATAAAACTATGTGTATCCATTTGATGTGAGATTCCATCTATAGTTTTAATTTTTTCATTAATAAATCTTCAGAGTTCTTTTTTTTTACTTTTTTTTAGTATTAGTATTTAAGTATTTATTTTTTTTTAATGTTTTTCCAATGATCGGCTTACCGA